>CAZJVJ010000003.1:0-145462 GCA_964549635.1 uncultured Dehalococcoidales bacterium | reverse complement strand
GTAATAAGGCAACGGTCGATGCCTTCTGTCTTACACAAAATAGTTGACACTATGAGCTTAACAGACACTAAGCCGTTGATTATATGCAGTTGATTTATCATTTTTATATTATAATATATTGACTGAACAAAACATTTGGTGGGATATTAAAAGCTGCTACGAGTGAATATCGCATAATTTAAATAATCACAGGAGGGCATAATGGCAAAACTACTCTGGCAACCATCGAAAGAACGAAGAAAGAAATCTAACATGTTTAAATTCATAGATTATGTGAACAAGAATTATGGACAACGATTTAGTACTTATGACGAGCTATATTCATGGTCAATAAGTGATATACCTACTTTCTGGGCTGCAATCTGGGACTTCGTCAAAATAAAGGCCTCCAAAAGCTATGATACCGTAGTTGATGACCTTAAAAAAATGCCGGGTGCCAAGTGGTTTAGCGGCGCAAGACTGAATTTCGCCGAAAATCTCTTAAGGTATAGAGATAATCGTACAGCGTTCATTTTCAAGGGTGAAACTCAGAAATCAGCAAGGATGAGCTACGCGGAACTGTATGATACGGTGGCACGCTTGTCAAAGTCACTTCGGCAAATAGGGGTTTCGCCCGGGGATAGAGTAGCCGCATATATGCCCAACATGATGGAGACTGCGATTGCAATGCTTGCTAGCACGAGCATTGGAGCAACCTGGGCTTCTTGTGCTACTGACATTGGTCCGGCTGCTGCTGTGGATCGCCTAGGACAAATCGAGCCAAAAGTACTATTTACCGTTGACGGCTATTTCTATAAAGGGAAGGAGTTTAACTCTCTCGCCAACGCTGCTGAGATTGTAAAGAAAATACCATCAGTCCAAAAGGTAGTTGTAGCTTCATACAAAGGGCAGAAACAGGATATCAGCTGCGTTCCAAACTCAGTACACTGGGTTGATTTTCTAGCTCCCGAGAAAGGACTTGATATCAAGTTCGAGCAACTACCTTTTGACCATCCCGTATATATCATGTTCTCATCGGGAACTACAGGCAAACCCAAATGCATGGTTCAAGGAGCTGGAGGAATCCTAATTAATCATTTGAAAGAGCTGGTGCTCCACACAGACTTAACACGGGAAGATACCCTATTTTACATAACAACCTGCAGCTGGATGATGTGGAACTGGATGATAAGCTCGTTGGGAGTAGGCAACACTCTGGTGCTATACGACGGTAATCCCAATTACCCTGACCCTGGTGCCATGTGGAAACTGATCCAAGACGAGAAGGTAACTGTATTTGGCTGCAGCGCCAGCTATATCAATTTCCTTAGAAGTGAGAATGTTAAACCAGGTAAAGATTACGATTTGTCATCACTCCAGGAAATATCCCAAACAGGTTCAGCTCTTTCAGCAGACGGTTTCGAATATGTCTACCAGCAAATTAAAAACGACCTGTGGTTTAATTCAATTTCTGGTGGCACTGACATCAATGGCTGTTTTTGTGCCGGTAACCCCATCAGTCCTGTATACGCTGGCCAGCTACAGGGGCCTGCTTTGGGTATGAAGGTAAATGTCTATGACGAATATGGCAAGCCGATACTTGACCGTGAGGGCGAACTTGTCTGCGAGGCTCCGGCACCTTCTATGCCGCTTTATTTCTGGAACGACCCCGACGGCAAGAAATACAGGGAGGCTTATTTCGAAGTTTACCCTGGAGTATGGCGTCATGGTGATTATGTTATGCGTGATAGCAAGACCGGCGGTTTTATCTTTTTTGGCCGTTCCGATTCAGTGCTTAAACCGTCGGGCGTTCGTATAGGAACGGCAGAGATCTATAATCAGGTTGAAAAACTAGAAGAAATAGCTGATAGCTTGGCAATAGGACAAAACTGGGAAGGAGACCAGCGCATTATCCTCTTCGTTAAAGTGGCTGAGGGTCACAGTTTGACAGAAGAGCTCAAGAACAAGATTAGAAAAGCGCTGCGAGAGAATGCTTCACCTCGACATGTTCCAGCCAAAATACTGCAAGTGCCTGATATCCCCTACACGCTGAATATGAAAAAGGTTGAAAGCGCAGTCACAAACATAATACACGGCAGACCAGTCTTGAACAGGGATGCTCTGGTAAATCCCCAGTGCTTAGATTACTATGAGAAACTCCTAGACGAGCTTAAGACGTAAATCGGAATTAGTTTTGATAATCCACAACAACTAAAACTTTGCCCGGCCTATCAAAAAGGAGTGCAACCGTAAGATAGGCTAAGCAGTGTTGGCTTTGGGAGGTTGTTTACCGTGCTGCCTAGCATCATATCCTCAAACTCATATGTAACATGCTAGAGCGAATATCTCTATCACCGACTTTGGGATAGTTTTCAGATTATGGCTAGGCGACAAATCAGTATCTCTATTGACCCAGGACTGAAAATTTCACTGGATAAGGGCTGGATCAGGAACATAGTTCTCGAAGCTCTCAAAACTGAAGGTATTGTAGGACCAGTAGAGATGGGAGTAGCCATCATAGATGATGATAGAATGCAAGAGCTGAATCGAACCTATAGAAACGTGGATGAACCGACAGATGTGCTCTCCTTTCATATGCCCCCTTATATGGAACAAAAATCAGAGCTAACCTTTATAATTCCACCGGACAAAGCACGTCATTTAGGTGACGTTTTAGTTTCATATCCGAGGGCGATGCAACAAGCGCAGGAACAAGGCTGTGAATTAGAACAGGAGCTAGCGCTTTTAATCATCCATGGAGTACTACATCTTCTGGGGTATGACCACGAGCTACCTAGGGAAGGACGACGCATGAAAGCCAGGGAAAAGACAATTTTGAGTAAGCTACATGCCAAACGGAGTGATAGATGAAAGAGCCCAGCCTTATCTGGCAGGATATCTATATTATCGGAAGTGCTGAAATATCGCATCCATATGACTGCTGTGTCTATTTGGTAGATGCTGGGGAACTCGTCTTGATTGACACAGGTGCTGGGAGGAGCTTCAATCGCCTGGTAAATAATATTGGCACCTTAGGTTTTGCTCCAGAAAAACTAGACTCAATATTCGTGACGCACTCTCATATTGACCACATTGGAGCTCTATCAAGGTTTAAACGACAGCATAACGTTAAAGTAATAGCTCACGAACTGGATGCCCAGGCTATTGAATCAGGTGAGTGGGTAGGTACTGAAGTCTATGGAGTAGAATACCAGCCCTGTAAAGTGGACATAAAATTACAAAATGCAGAACATAGCTTTACCTATAGTAAATATGAACTGAAAGCCCTTCATATTCCAGGCCATACTAGCGGTAGTATAGCTATCTACACGGATATCGGTGGCAAACGTATTCTTTTCGGACAGGATATACACGGACCTTACGAAACGAACTGGGGTGGCAACCCACTCCAGGCAATCGCTTCTCTGCAAAAACTTATCGAACTTCGAGCTGACATACTATGCGAAGGCCACTTCGGCATTTATCAGCCGAACAATGAAGTTGAAGGATATATAGAGAGTTATCTTTACGAGCTTCAAAAAAGGATTTGGGAACAGTATTAGATACTGATTATATAGGCTATAGCCTTATCACTCTCGGTTTTAGACGACATTTCTCAGCAGTCACTATAGCCATTATTTGAGAAACCGCAAGGTCTAGTTCATTTTTGTGGCTTACGACCACGTAATCAAAAAGAGGCAGGCTTTTCAACTCCTCACGGACTTTACTCAGTCGGACATCTAACTCTATCTCAGTCTCCGTTTTCCGTTGTTTTAGACGGTTGACCAGTTCTTCAATCGATGGTGGCATGACAAAGATGAATACAGACTCTGGTAGGATTTTTTTGATAGTAGCCGCTCCTTGAACGTCTACTTTAACAATCACATCCTGTCCTCTGTCTAACGCTTCTTTGACTTCCTGCTTGAACACACCATAGTAGTTATCATACACCTTTGCCCATTCTAGAAATTGGTTCTCTTTTACCCTTCTTTGAAACTCCTCCTCCGAAAGGAAGTAATAATCCAAGCCATTTTTTTCCTCAGGTCGTTTTTGTCGAGTAGTAGCAGTTATAACGTGGTGAAAAGGAAAACCAGTCTGCTTCACTTTAGCGAGTATAGCATCCTTGCCAACCCCCGAAGGCCCCGAGATGACAATGAGCAAAGGGGGGGCGGGTGGAATCTGGGAAAACCATTCATAGTTCACTTTTCTTCCTCGTCAGCGCTTGATTTAAGAATAGGCTCACCCCTGCTGATAGCTAACCTTCTAGCAATCGCTTCGGGTGAAATTGCAGCCAGAATTATGTGACCAGTATCTACAATTACGACGGCCTTGGCTTTTCTAGCATGCGTCGCATCGATAAGCATATTTTTATCTCTGGCTCCCCTAATAAGACGCTTTATTGGTTGTTGATTGGGAGACAGCATAGCAATTACTCTATTCATCGCGATGATGTTGTCGAATCCTATATGAACTAGCTGAGTACTCATTATTACCTCCACCACTATAGTTCGTATTTAAGCAATAAATTAGAGCCACCTATCGCTTAACGGGTAGATTCTGGACTTCTCTAATATGTGGCAAGTTTTTCCAGTTCAGCCCAGAAGCCCGGATAAGATATATCAGCCACATCAGCACCATGGATAATGGTCTCCCCCTCGGCTACCAAACCGGCTACAGCCAAGCTCATTGAAATACGATGGTCAAAATGGCTACTGACTTCCGCACCGAACAAATGACCTCTCCCATAAATAACCATCCCATCGGGTAATTCCTCAACCTCAGCACCAAGTCGAATAAGCTCTCTAACTGTGGTGGCAATCCTATCAGACTCCTTTACCCGTAACTCACCAGCATCTCTTATTACAGTCCTACCACTGGCCACACAAGCAGCCACAGCTAGCAATGGTATTTCGTCGATTAACCTTGGAATTATATCTCCACCTATTTCGATAGCCCTCAGCTGGCTGGACTCTACGTATAAATCAGCAACCGGCTCATTACCTTCTAATCGTCGATTTTCTTTTTTGATATTGGCCCCCATAGCTAAGAGCGCATCTAGAATTCCTGTCCGCGTTGGATTAATGCCACAGCCAGCTATCTTGATTTTGGCGTTGGGGTGGATAGCTCCTGCAACCAACCAGTAAGCTGCTGAGCTGATATCACCCGGTATACATAAGTCAACTGAAGTCAAATGGCCCTTTAGAGGTTCTAAGTAAATATTGCCATTGTCACTTTTGATCTCAGCCCCCATTCGACTAAGCAATCGTTCGGTGTGGTCACGAGATGGCTGACATTCCTTTATAGTAGTTTTTCCTTCAGCAAAAAGGCCGGCCAGCAAAATTGCCGATTTAATTTGTGCACTGGGCACACCCAAATAGTAGTCTATTCCAGATAGCCTTCGCCCTTTAATAACCAGAGGAGCGAAAGAGTCATTGCCACGCCCATAAATTTCAGCACCCATAAGTCTGAGTGGCTCTATCAATCGTTTCATGGGTCGGGAGCGAAGAGACACATCACCGGTAAGAATGGAAAGGAAAGGCTGTGTAGCAAGCACACCACTAAGAAGACGTAAGGTAGTAGCGCTATTTCCTGCGTTAAGAACGTTTTTAGCTTCAATTAAGCCAGCACTCCCGGCTCCGTGAACCAGTATAAATGGCGCATTATCTCTCTTTTTTACGATTCTTGCGCCTAGGGCTCTCAGGCAACTGATGGTTGACTGGCAGTCCATGCCAGGAGAAAAATTGCTGATCCTGTTACTGCCTGATGCCAAAGTGCTCAGTATTAAAGCCCGATGCGTGATGGATTTATCCCCTGGAACAGAGGGCTCTCCAACCAATTCCTTAGGCGGCCTGACTGTCTTCAAAAGCGTTCGTCTAACCATTCTTCTCTTTTTGCACGGGCAATGGCTAAAGCTTTTTCGATCTCTTTATTTCCCACCGCTATTAGTCCGCGTAGCCTGGTTAGCTCCTCAATGAAAATATCAATCCATGAAATGATGGCATCTGGATTACTAAGGCAGATGTGAGCATTAACCTCTGGATTCCCTGAGGCCAAGCGAGTAGTGTCTCGATATCCACTGGCAGCCAGCTGTGCCATCAGTTGCCAAGAAGGACTTCCGGTGGTTGCCAACACCAGTACCACCGACAACAACATTGGGAGGTGACTGATACCAGCCACCAAATTGTCGTGTTCTTGCGCACCAATGGTCAGTGGGATGGCTCCCAACTTCATTACCATATCGGTTACAGTTTGTACTGCCTCGGGTGTAGCTTTTTGCGACGGTGTAAGACAATAAGTACAGTGGTGAAAAAGGTCGGCTTGAGCAGCTATAATGCCTGATATCTCTTTACCCGCCATGGGATGACCACCAACGAAACTTATCCCCAATGGTAGTATCTCTTCTGCCCACCGCATGACCTGTACCTTAGTACTAGCAACATCGGTAACTATAGAGCTGGGAGATAAGTGCCCAGCTATTTGCAGGAAAATATCTTTTACAGTTAAAACCGGTGTGGCAACGATAACAAGGTCCGCAGCTTCAACCGTTTCTTTCAGACTTGGTGCTAACTTATCAACAGCACCCAACTTTAGAGCAAGTGCCCCGACCTCCTGACGGCGGACATAACCAACTATCTCTGCCTCTCGCCAGTTGGCCTGCTTTAGAGCCAGTCCAATAGAACCACCTATAAGGCCTAACCCGATGATAGCTACGCGCATTGCATTATTATAACATTGCGTTATACATTTTGATAACGTATGAAAGGAATACTTCTTGGTGCAGTTCAGATAGATTAGTGACACTATAAGGATAGTTAATAGACGAATCCTCTCAGCTGCTAGACTTAGCCAAAAGGCGCCCGACACATTAAAAGGAGCTCAAAAAGGTTGAAATGGTTTGATTACTATTATTCCCATGGGCAGAATGCTCGTACTACTTGCCTACCTTTGACATCTCCCCCTAGACTTTCCATTGCTGGAAACGTCGCTACGATTCCAATCATCCAGAAAGTCTAGAGGACCGCCCTCACCGTCCTAAGCCTGTGCGTCAGCCTGCAATATCACCTGAACTTGTCTACTGAACGAGTACAAATCCTTGATTTTATCCCAAGCATTAGATATACTCCTAATCAGTTTGCTATAGATTATAATTTACATCCAGACGTAGTCCTGTTAACAATTCAAGCATGAAGTTAGCCATCACCGGCAAGGGGGGTGTGGGTAAGACCACATTGGCAAGCCTTCTAGCTTACGTATACGCAAGCGAAGGCAATAAAGTAATAGCCATTGATGCCAACCCTGATGCTAATTTGGCTACAGCTCTAGGGATTAGCACAGAGGAATCCCAGCGGATAACGCCCATCGCCGAGCTTAAAGATTTGATTGAGGAGCGCACTGGGGCCAAATCGGGGAGCTTCGGCACATTTTTCAAGCTCAATCCAAAGGTCGACGATATTCCCGAGCGATTCTCAATTCAAAAGGACGGGATAAAACTTTTGGTTATGGGCACAGTTAAGAGGGGAGGCAGTGGCTGTCTGTGTCCTGAAGGAGCTTTACTCAAAAGCCTGGTTAGCCATCTGATATTGAGCAGGTCTGAGATAGTCATAATGGATATGGATGCCGGAGTAGAAAACTTGGGCCGGGGCACGGCTAAGGGAGTGGACGCCTTTATCATTGTAGTCGAGCCGGGACAGCGGAGTTTTCAAACAGCCCGAGCTATTCGAGACCTGGCAAAAGACTTGGGTGTCAAGAGATGTTACATAGTTGGCTCTAAAACACGAGATGAAGGTGAGCGTCAGTTTATTATTAATAGCTTAGCTGATTTTGAAGTGCTCGGGTTTATTAACTATCACCCGGAAGTTGCTCAGGCAGACCGATTGGGGAAAAGCGTGTTTGTGACAGCGCCCGCAGCGGTATCTGATGCCCAAAATATAAAAAATAAGCTGGAACAAATCACGAGGGAAAAGAAATAAAATGGACAAAAAGACGGTAAAAGATGTAGCTGTCGGGAGCAAGAGAGTTTTAGTCAGAGTTGATTTTAATGTGCCAATGGATACTAAAACAGGGACAATTACTGATGACAGCCGCATCCGGGCCGCCTTACCAACTATAAAATATCTGGTTGAAAACAAGGCAAAAGTAATCTTGTGCTCTCACCTCGGACGTCCAGATGGTAAGGTAATTGAGGAACTGCGGATGCAGCCTGTGGCACGACGGCTTTCACAACTCATAAACCTGCCGGTATTAACTACGTCAGATTGCATCGGAGATAGCGTGGAACAAGTGGTAAACAACCTTAAAGATGGTGACATACTACTTCTGGAGAATATTCGCTTTCACGCTGAGGAGGAAGCCAACGATCCCTCTTTTGCCCAAGCCTTAGCCAAACTGGCTGATATCTATGTAAACGATGCCTTCGGCACCGCCCACCGTGCTCATGCCTCAACAGTTGGCGTAGCTAAATATCTCCCGGCAGTTGCCGGTTTGTTGATGGAAAAGGAACTTGACTCCCTTGGCAGTATTCTAACTAATCCTGAACATCCTTTTGCTGCTCTGCTCGGTGGAGCCAAGGTCAGCGATAAAATCGGGCTCATTAGAAATATACTGAACAAGGTGGACCTCCTGCTTATAGGCGGTGCCATGGCAGCTACTTTTCTGAAGGTTGGTGGCTATGAGATTGGACTTTCCTCGATCGAAAATGACAAGCTAGCTTTGGCCCATGAAGTGGTTGAGATAACCAGGCAACGCGGGGTCTCTCTCTTTCTGCCTACAGACGTTGTTGTGGCGGACGAGATCAGTGTTGAAGCTAAAGGCAAAATAATGCCTGTAACAAATATACCGATAGGCAAGTATATTGTTGACATCGGGCCTGAGACGATTAAGCTCTTTTCTCAACAAATAACTGGATGTCGAACGGTTTTTTGGAATGGACCCATGGGAGTTTACGAAATACCTCAATTCGCCCACGGAACCAAAGCTATGGTCGAATTACTGGCTGGCCTGAAGGCAAAGACTATTGTCGGTGGTGGCTCAACTGCCGAAGTTGTTGAATCACTAAACTTAACAGAAAGAATGACACATGTCTCCACAGGTGGTGGTGCCAGTCTAAAATTCCTAGAAGGCAGGACTCTTCCAGGAGTAGCTATATTGCTGGATAAGAATCATGCTTGCTTTTGAGGAGATAAAGCAAATAAGCATAGCCTCACCATCAAAAATAGTGATGCTGGTCATTGATGGACTTGGAGGATTACCTGACCCTGACACTGGCAGAACTGAATTGGAGACAGCCTATACGCCTAACCTCGATTATCTGGCTAAGAGCGGTGTATGTGGGCTTATGGACCCGGTGAGCCCTGGCATCACACCAGGAAGCGGGACAAGCCATCTAGCATTATTCGGCTATGACCCGCTCCGGTTCACAATTGGGCGTGGTGTTTTAGAAGCATTGGGGATTGGTTTCGAGCTTGAAAAGACTGATATTGCCGCTCGGGGTAACTTTTGCACCGTCGATAGCGCTGGAATTATCATCGACCGCAGAGCAGGTCGTATAACTACGGATAAATGCACAGAGCTATGTGAGCTGCTAGGGCAGGTTAAACTGCCGGAGATTGAGCTCTTTGTTTTGCCTGTAAAAGAGCATCGGTTTTTGTTCGTTATGCGAGGTGAAGGATTGTCAGCAGAGATAAGGGATACGGACCCTCAGAGGACTGGTGTAGCTCCCAATGAAGCGCTGGCTGCAGGACCGAAGGCAATGCGTACAGCTAATATTGTAAATGAGTTTGTTGAAAAGGCTAAGGAAATTCTGGCAAGACATCGGCCAGCCAATATGGTTCTGCTTCGTGGCTTCTCAAGGCTACCTGAAATACCTTCTATGGGAGAAATATACAAACTGAAGCCGGCGGCTATAGCTTACTATCCCATGTATAAAGGGCTTGCCAGACTGGTGGGAATGAAAGTATACGACGCTAAAAACGGCATCGAGGAGGAAATGAAAATTCTGGCAGAGCACTACAGCGAGCATGACTTTTTCTATATTCATGTCAAAGAGTCAGATAGTGCTGGTGAGGATGGTGACTTCGTCCGAAAGGTCAAAGCTATCGAGCGGGTTGATGCCGTCATACCACAATTGCTTGGGCTGAAGCCAGAAGTTATTCTAGTTACCGGTGACCACTCAACACCAGCCTTACTCAAAGGACATAGCTGGCATTCAGTACCAATTCTGCTACATTCTAAATGGTGCCGACCCGATAAGGCCATGGAATTTTCTGAAGCAACCTGCGCTGCGGGTGGGTTGGGCAGACTACGTGGAGTTGATGTCATGTTACTAGCTATGGCTAACGCTCTGAAACTGACCAAATATGGAGCTTGATTGTGCGAAGGCCATTAATTGCTGGAAACTGGAAGATGAACACAAGTCTTCAAGAGGCTGTAAGGCTAGTGATGGCCATGCTCCCAGAGCTGGATAGCATTGCAGGTGTGGAAAAAGTGATATGTCCTCCATTTATTTCGCTAGCCGTTGTGAAAGATTTAATCAAAAACACAAGTATCATGCTTGGCGCCCAGAACATGCATTTTGAAGAAAAAGGCGCTTACACTGGTGAAATCTCACCCCTCATGCTGGCTGATTTGTGCCAGTTTGTTATACTTGGTCACTCGGAGCGCAGGCAGTATTTTTGCGAAACCGATGAAAATGTCAACAAAAAACTAAAGAAAGCTATAGAGTTCGGACTAAATCCTATCCTATGCGTCGGAGAAAGCCTTGAAGACCATGAGCACGGCAGGACCGAGCAGGTAATAACCAGACAGACAAAAGCAGGATTGTCAGGCATAAATGCCACTCACCGACTGGTCATCGCCTATGAGCCAGTCTGGGCTATAGGTACCGGGAAAGCCGCCACCGGTAAACAAGCTAACGATACAATAGGGCTTATTCGTCAAATTGTCGCTGGACTTTGGGACAATGGCACTGCACAAGCAGTCCGTATACTATACGGTGGTAGCGTGACCAGTAGCAACATTACCGAATTCATTACTGAACCTGAAATTGATGGTGCTCTTGTCGGTGGCGCAAGCCTTAAGGCTAGTGAGTTTGTAAGTATTGTCAATAAGACAGCCGCTTTGAAGACCTGCCGATGAAAGCCCTTATTGCCGTTGTTGGCCCGACAGCAGTAGGTAAAAGCCAGCTTGCTTTATACTTGGCCAACGTATTAGATGGCGAGATAATAAATGCAGACAGCAGGCAAGTATACCGGTATATGGACATCGGTACAGCCAAGCCCAGTCGCAGTGAACAATCTCTGGTGCGGCATCACCTTATTGATATAATCAACCCTGATGAGTCCTTCAGCTTAGCCATTTATCAAAAGCTAGCTATTGAGACGGTGAGAGCTATTCAAAGACAAAGAAGATTCCCGATATTGGTAGGTGGCAGTGGTCTTTACGTATGGTCCGTAGTAGAAGGCTGGAAAATACCGCCAGTAGCTCCCAATCCTGAGTTCAGGCATAGACTTGAAATGAGGGCTAAGCAGGAGGGTATCTATGCTCTCTATCAAGAACTTCAAAAAGCTGACCCATTTGCTGCAACGAAGATTATGCCGAACAATTTGAGGCGGATTATTAGAGCTTTGGAGATATATCAGGCGACAGGCAGTCCTGTCTCCCAGTTATGGCATAAGGAACCACCGCCTTTTCCGGTTCTAATTATAGGCCTAACAATGCGGAGGGAGGATTTATATCGTAGGATTGACTCTCGCGTAGATAACATGATAAAACAGGGGCTGGTAGAAGAGGTAAAAGATTTAATTGCCAAGGGCTATAGTCTACAGCTGCCTTCCATGTCGGGCATAGGGTATAAACAAATAGGTATGTTTCTCCAAGGAGTATTCGATTTACCTACAGCTATTCAGCAGATAAAATATGCGACACATCGCTTTGCCCGTCATCAGTATGCCTGGTTTCATTTGAATGATGTGAGGATTCACTGGCTTGATATATCCGAAGATGTCCAGAAGAAAGCAAGTAATCTGGTGGAGGCTTTCATTGCGAATGCTAGCTTAAACTCACAGGTGCAACGTGAAATTTGCTAAATTACAGGCTACTGGTAATGACTTCATACTCATTGATACCCGAAGCACCGAGCGGGACTGGCCTAAGTTGGCTCGCAATATGTGTCATCGTCACTTTGGCGTCGGTGCTGATGGCTTAATCCTGGTAATGAACTCTGAAAGTGCCGACCTGAAAATGCGACTATTTAACTCAGATGGCTCCGAGGCTGAGGTCAGTGGCAACGGATTAAGGTGCTTTGCCAAGTACGTTATTGATAGGAAAATAGCCTCGGGGCCAAGCTTAACTGTAGAGACATTGTCTGGGATTAAAACCATACAAGTTTCTTTGTCACAGCGAAAAGTCTATTATGCCAAAGTGAATATGGGAAGGCCGCGATTTAGGGCAGAAGACATACCTGTTTTGGTAGACAATCCAAAGATAAACATGGAGGAGGTCAACGCAAAATCTATCATAGATTATCCTTTAGATATAGCCGGGAGAAAACTGAACCTATCGTTTGTATCTATGGGAAACCCTCACGCTGTGAGCTTTATCACCCAAACACTATCCAAATTTCCGCTCAATGAAATAGGTCCCCAGGTAGAAAACCATTCCATATTCCCTCAGCGAGTGAATTTTGAGATAGCCAGAGTCGTAAGCCAAAACAAGGTGGAGGCACGAGTCTGGGAACGTGGGGTTGGAGAGACGCTTTCGTGCGGAAGCGGTGCTTGCGCAGTTGCCGCCATCGCTATGTTGAAGGGCTACGTCAGTAGTGAAGTTGACATAATATTACCTGGTGGAAATTTAACAGTAAGCTGGGACGGGATAGGGGAGATATATCTCAGTGGGCCGGTTGAAGAAGTTTTCAATGGAGAGTGGTTGAAATGAAATTTTCGCAACGCCTTGACCGACTACCACCGTATTTGTTTGTAGAAATTAACCGCAAGATCGCTGAAAAGCGAGCCAGAGGAGAAGATGTAATAAGCTTCGCAATTGGCGACCCTGACATACCAACACCAGGATGCATAATTGACCGATTGTGTCAGGCAGCACAGGACCCCGCCAACCATCGCTATCCTGAGACCTCGGGAATGCCGGCACTACGCCAGGCGATTGCTAAATGGTACCAGAGACGCTTTGGAATAATACTCGACCCGAACACAGAAGTACTACCCCTAATCGGCTCAAAAGAAGGTATTGGGCACATATCCTTTTGCTTTATCGACCCAGGCAATATAGCTTTAATACCTGACCCGGGATATCCCGTTTACTCCATGAGCACGTTGCTTGCTGGTGGGGAACCGTATTTTATGCTTTTAGACGAAAGAAATAATTACCTGGCTGATTTAAATGCTATCCCTGGGTGGATAGCAGAAAGAGCCAAGCTATTATGGCTAAATTACCCGAATAACCCAACCGGTGCGGTAGCTGACCTTGACTTTTTCAAAAACGCAGTAAGTTTCGCCAAGAAGTACAACCTAGCAATATGCCATGATGCTGCCTACACCGAGATCGCATTTGATGGCTATCAGCCTCCCAGTTTTCTGCAAGTGCCTGAGGCTAGGGAAGTCGGCATTGAATTTCACTCCTTGTCCAAGACATATAATATGACAGGCTGGCGTATAGGCATGGCTGTAGGTAACTCAAAAATGATTGACGCCCTGTTTCGGTTCAAGTCCAACCTGGATTCGGGTATCCCTCAAGCCATCCAGCAGGCAGCTATAGAAGCCTTAACCGGCCCTCAGGACTGTATAATCGAGCATAATAGGATTTACCAACACCGACGCAACAAGTTAGTTAAGGTTCTTAACGATATAGGCTTGAAGGCGGCATTGCCCAAAGCCACCTTCTACGTCTGGGCCAAGATACCGAATGGATACACATCTATTGAGTTCACTGCTGAATTGCTGGAAAAAGCAAATGTGGCAGTTACACCTGGCACAGGCTACGGTAGCGGAGGCGAAGGCTACATCCGGCTGTCACTCACTCTACCTGACGATCGTCTCGACGAAGGCATTGCAAGGCTAGTGGAATGGCACCGAGCTATGGGACGTAGTTAACATAATGTTTTGAATTATGCGGCGGACTTTGCTCAGCACTAAAGGCGAAGTGGAAAGGGCCTTGCTGGTTGGTGTGGACACCAAGGCGCCAGCCAATGGTTGGACTATCGACAGCTCTCTGGAAGAATTATCCCTTTTGGCTCGAACAGCAGGAGCGGAAGTGGTCGGGAAATTTACCCAGAGGCTGGAAAAACCTTCCGCAACTTACTATGTGGGCAGAGGAAAACTGAAAGAGATAATTAATTTTAGGAAGCAATGTCCGTATACTGTGGTTATTTTCAATGATGAGCTTTCACCACGGCAGCAAAGAAACCTAGAAGATGCTCTCAATGCTAAAGTCATCGACCGCACAGCGCTTATATTAGATATTTTTGCCAGACGCGCTCAAACCAGAGAGGGGCAACTCCAAGTCGAACTGGCTCAACACCAGTACATTTTACCTAGACTCGCCGGGCAGTGGAGCCATCTGGAGCGTCTGGGTGGTGGCATAGGCACCAGGGGACCTGGAGAATCGCAACTTGAGACTGACCGGCGGCTCATCCGCAAGCGGATTCACCATCTCCAACGCCAATTGGAGGCAGTAAGACGGCACAGAGCGCTTTACCGACAAAAACGCAAAAAGAACCGCATTCCCGTTGTCGCACTTGTCGGCTATACTAATGCTGGCAAAAGCACTTTGCTAAATGCCTTAAGCCGCTCAAATGTAACAGTAGAGGATAAACTCTTTTCCACACTCGACCCGGTAACGCGCCGTCTTAGCTTGCCTGACGGTCGAGAATTCTTGCTCACTGATACCGTGGGATTCATCCACAAATTGCCACCGTCTATAGTCGCTGCCTTCCGAGCCACACTGGAAGAACTGGCTGAAGCCGACCTAATTTTGAATGTAGTCGACATAACACATCATAATGCTCCGGAACAGTATGAAACAGTAAGAAAAATTTTGACCGACCTTAACCTTCACGCCAAACCCCAGATCACGGTACTAAACAAGCTGGATTTGATTCTAAAAGACACAGCCGAGGTGGATGCTCTGAAAATATCAGACAGCTTGTATGGTTCAGGTGACGTCATAGTGGTGGTCTCAGCGCTGAAAGGCTGGGGACTGGACAAGCTTTTAGATAGGATCTCTAGTCATCTAAAAACAAACCAATCCGACAAAATAGCCAACTAGAACCAAGAAGGTCTTGCAATAGAGCAGCCAGAATCTGCTTACAACCTGGTCATGAACACTGATGCTCAAGTGCGGGAGATTATGTCCCTTGACAGCGGAACCGATTCAGGGGTACTATGGTGCTGCGTGACGATTGAGTATAATATCTCTTACACTCAGTCACCCGCATGCTGTAAATAAGAACAGGATTGAGGAATAGGCTGCGATGTTGCCCCATGTGGAAGACTTTCTCTTGAGCCTTCAGGCCAGTAGATACTCTCCAGAAACCATATACAATTATGAACGAGACCTGAAAATTTTTGATGATTTCCTGAGCGAAAGCAATATCGACTTCGAAAAGCTGGATAAAAAGGCTATTACTTACTACAAGAGTTACTTGGTCTCACGTGACCGCAAAACAGCAATTCTCGGTCAACGCGCTGATAAAGAGCTCGATTCGCGATCGGTAAACCGCATGCTTTCTGCAATTCGCTCCTACCTGCGTTATCTTATTGATATAGATTACCCCTGCCCACTGCCACCAGAAGCAATTAAGCTAACTAGGGCTGGGCGTAAGCACCCACAGGTGGCCGAACTGAATGATTTAGTAAGGTTGGTTGAAGCACCGACTCGGCTGGAATCAGACCCCAGAGTAGCTCTGAGAAACCGGGCCATGCTGGAGGTTCTCTTTGCTACCGGCATGCGAATTTCAGAGCTGTGCGCTCTTAACCGCACCCAGGTTGATGATAGCGGACGTATATTTATCATTGGTAAAGGCAGAAAGCAGCGTTTCGTTTACCTGACTCCACGTGCCAAACAGCACCTTGATAATTACTTGGCTACCCGACAGGATACCGCTCCAGCCCTGTTCGTCCCATATGCTGGCAGGAATGTAGACAGGCCGAACAGGCGGATATCTACCAATTATCTTCAGGAAAGAATCAAAAAATATCGGGAAAAGCTCAAAATCAATGTACCTACTTCAGCACACTCACTGAGGCACGGCTTTGCTACTTATCTTGCTGAAGCAGGCGCTAATCCAGCAGCCATCCAGATTCTCTTGGGCCACGAATCTCTCCATACGACTACTCGCTACGTCCACGCCTCCGATAAGTATGCCGAGGAGACCCACAGAAAATTTCACCCCTTGGCAGAGACTGATGATGACTAAGAATTAGATAATGTTATGTAAAATAAATTGGGCTTACCTTCCGCCTTTTAGAACCTCCCCAACCACTTTGAATAGCTCACCAAAGTTGAAAGGCTTGGCCAGGTATGGCATGCCTGTAAAATCAAGGAAATCTTGTGTAGCCGGAGTTATGGTATCTCCAGTAATAAAGACCACCTTTCCCACTGAAGACGGATAGCGGCTTTTTATAATTTTATAAAGTTCCGCCCCATCGGTTTTGGGCATCTTGAGGTCTATGATGCAGAGGTCGTAGCCGTTTTGAGCTATCTTGGCTAGAGCCGTTTTGGCATCCCCAGCACTGTCAACCAGATAACCCCTTTCAGAGAGAAACCTGGCTAGGCTCTCGCGGATCGAGAGCTCATCATCCACAATGAGAATGCGCCAATTTGCCTCGCGCTGATATGACGGTTCTTCTACCGCAGTCTTTTCAGCAATTGCAACGGCACCTTCGGTTATTATCGGCAGCTCGATAATAAAATTAGCCCCCTTTCCTTTGCCGCTCTCAACAGTTATGTTTCCATTATGCGCAGCTATGATACCGTGACACACGCTAAGCCCTAGGCCTGTGCCCTGCCCTACTTCTTTGGTGGTGAAGAAGGGGTCAAAGACTTTACTGATATTTTCCTCAGCAATTCCAGGACCATTATCGGCAATGGATACTCTTATGTAGCCGTTACCTAAGCTGGATGTAACCCAGATCTTACCCGGCCTTTTAACTTCAGCCAGGGCCTGCTCAGCATTAACCAGAATGTTAAGCAAAACCTGCTGAATCTGATATGGATCGGCCATAATCAGCGGCAAGTCAGATGACAGACCAAGATGAACCTTGATATTACTTGTTCTCAACCTGTAACTGCGCATTTCGACGGTTCTCCGTACCAGTTCATTGACATCAACCAGGCTTTTTTCAGGCTTATGCTGACGTGCAAAGCTGAGCAGGTTGTGGACTATTCTGGCAGCTCTCTGGCTCTCCTGATAAATTTTCTTCAAATCTGACTTAATTTCCAGAGGAACGCGCTCATTTTCAATCAGCAGCTCTGCATAACCAATAATACCGGTGAGAGGGTTATTAAGTTCATGAGCCACCCCAGCAGCCAGTTCCCCGATGGAGGCCAACTTGCTGGTCACCAGCATCTGCTGCTCGGCTAACTTTCGTCCGGTAATATCACGGCCTACAAGCCGAAAACCAACAATTTTCCCTGCCTCGTTTCTCAAAGGGAAAATGGAGGCCTCGAGGAACCTCAAGCTCCCGTCTTTGCGCGCAACTCTAAAACAGAAATCCCTTATCGGTTCACCTGTCCTGAACACCTTATTGCTGGCATTATAGACTGCTTCGGCATCTTCTTTAACTACATAGCTCCTGTAATTCATCCCTATCAACTCTTCTCTGGAGCAGCCAAGCAAATGATAAGTAGCGTCATTGAAAAAGGTGGCGTTACCTTGAAGGTCACCTTCATAATATATTTCTTCCATATCCTCAAGGATGGAACGGTACTTCTCCTCACTCCGTTTTAGGGCCTCCTCCGCCTGCTTGCGTGCAGTAACATCCCGACCAACTCCTCGAAATCCGATGGTGTCTCCTTTCTCATCACGCAAAGGAGATACCGAGGCCTCAAAATACCTTCTGGCGCCGTCTTTCCTGACTACCTCCCAGGTGATATTTCTAACTGGCTTGCCTGTCCGATAAACGCTATTGAACGCTTCGTAGACATCTTTGACATGCTTACCAACAGTGAAGACTTTGTAGCTCATCCCTACCAGCTCTTCTTTGGAGTACCCCAGGCTGCGGCAAGTTGCATCGTTAACAAAAGTCAGATTCCCTGCCAGGTCTGTTTCAAAATAGTGGTCTTCTATCTCCTCCAGTATAGTCCAGTATCTATCTTCGCTCTGCTTTAATGCCTCCTTCATCTGCATGCGCTCGGTGACATCAGTCATGAAAACCAGCGCTGCCGGCCTGCCGTCCCATAAGATTTTGGTAGCCTTTGTTTCTGCTAACTTGATGTTGCCACCCTTAGTCACAACCCTATAGACGTAACTAACGGGCGAAAGTTCTTTGCCACTGAGCACAGCCAGATGTTTCTCAATGGCTAGGTTACGGTCGGCAACATGGATAAATTCCACAAATGGCCTGGCGTCTAGCTCATCATCGCTATAGCCCGATAATTCTTTGGCTCGGGCATTGGCAAACTTCACTGTACCATCCTGAAGCACCAGGATAGCTTCATTAGTATTATTGACCAGCAAACGGTACTTCTCTTCAGAATCTCTCAAGGCGTCCTCAGCCTTTTTACGCTCAGTGACATCCAGCAACAAACATGGCACTGCTGGCTTACCTTCCCAAATCATCGGCGCTCCTCTAATCTCCACCCAAATTGTGCTACCGTCCTTCTTGATGATTCTATAAGTATAGTACGGGGGTGAAAGCTCCTCATTTTTCAGCGTAGCTTCAAGCCGCCTAATGGCTATCTCACGGTCATCCGGATGTACAAATTCCATGAAGTGCCTGGAAGCCAGCTCGTCCCTTGAATAACCGGTTAGCTCCTGCAACCTCGGAGTACTGTATCTGATACCTCCGTCCTGGAGCACTACAATGGCTTCGCCTGCGTTATCAACAATGTTTTTGAACCGGGCTTCGCTTTCTTTCAGTGCCGTCTGTGACCGCTCCAGCCTTGCCAGCATCTCATTAATACCAGCGGCGAGTCTTGAAATCTCATCATTCCCGGTAACCGGCACCCGGGCTGATAAATCACCGCCTTTGCCAACTTCAGCAACGCTGCGGCTCAGTCCGGCTAACCGGAATAGAATTAGCCTGTCCAGGACTAGTAAGACTATTATGCCAGACATCAGACCAGCCAGCAGGAACAGGATTAAAAAGCTGTTTATCGTGGCTTTACCTTGTGAGTAGATCTCTCTGGGCATGACGACTCTTAATATAAGCGCTGGCTTGCCGTAAATGTCATTTTTCAGGCCATATGCGGCAATAGTGTCTGAACTCAACTCTTTAACAAAGACTGGCATCTTCTCTGACAAATACAGGCCTGCAATTTGAAAATCAGCAGGTATCTGTGTGTCACCAGCACGAGACAAAGCAATCGGCAATTTCATCCTTTGAACTAAGTTCTCAACTTCTGCAGCATCAAGATAGCGCCCCATTATCAGGCTGCCGCGAATAGGGCCTCGTTCGTCACTGGTAAGGATAGGCCTTGAAGCAACCAGCATAGGGCCATCAGGCAGCAAAATGATGCCAGCTACACTGCTCTCTGTAGTGGTATGGTTAAGAAGCGGAGCGCCAGTATAAAGGTGTTCATGGACACCCTGTGGCAACGGTACTTCTCTTTCGCCTTCCAAATCGAAGGCTTTGCCAAAAGTAACCTGGTTATTCGAGTTAATGAAGAGCATCAGATTTAGTCCAAGGTGTTTGAATGTTGCGTCCAGAAGATTTGCTTCTATATAGTTTTTGTTACCATCCTCCATAAAGGCATAGGTGTCATCCCAGGCTGCCCAGTCATGGGCAGAAGCGTTTAAAAAAACGAGTTTCTCGTCTAGGGCATTGAGGGTCCGTTCAACATTCAGGATGGTTCTATTTTTCTCCAGGTTTACAAAACCGTCGATTAATATTGTATATGAGAGCGCCCAAGCAATAATAAACAAGCCTATAAGCAGAGCACCTATGATAAACAATGTTCGGCGATATAAATTCACGAGAGCACCTCTTCCAGCTTGCTGGTCACTGCCCTGCTTCTTACAAATCTGAAGAAGGTGTCAGTCGACCGCAGTATGTCAGCAGGCGTGAAAGGCTTTTTGATAACACCAAATGGCGCCTGTTCCAACGCCTTTTCCATTAGCTCACTTGCGGGGTAACCGGTAATGATGACAACGGGCACGGAACTGTCAATCTGTCTTATTTGACGAAATGTTTCAACGCCGTCCATCCCTGACATTTTAAGGTCGAGGAAAATCAAATCAAAGCTCCATCTTTTTACCAGCTTCAATGCCTCTAAACCGTTCTGAGCGGTTATAACACGGTAGTTGCTAAGCTCCAGTGTTTTCCGGAATAGCTCCCTTATTATCTCGTCATCATCTACGACCAGAATGTGTCTTTTGGAAGTCGAACTACGACTCAGCCATTCATCTATCTGCTTCTTATCAAACCGAAAGCGCCCTCCCATTTTAATAGCTGGTATTTCACCATCCCTGACTTTGCGTAGAACAGTCTCAGGGCGCAGTCTGAGATACCTAGCGACCTCTTTTGTAGTGAGCAGCTCAACCAATTTTAACCGCCTTAACGAGAGAATGACGTCAATATAAATGTAAATTGCAGCGTTGTCAAGAGCTTTAATGACCAATTGTGATAAAAATGGACTAAATGGCACTAAACGCCTGACAGCATCAAGACTAAGTTCCTAGAATTGTACTTATGTACAGTCCCCGGCAACTTAATCTTATAGCGATGTGAATGTCTTCTTTGGTCATATTGTAGTCATACCACGGTCATATTGCCGTCATACCATTGCCTTATTGGTGCAGTGGATGTGGTTATCCGCTATAATTAGCTGGGGCATAATACAATGGATAAATATGAAGTCATAATAGTTGGTGGTGGCCCAGCTGGGCTGACTGCTGGTTTATATGCCTCTCGAGCTGGGCTAAAGGCACTGCTCGTGGAACGTGGACTATTTGGTGGTCAGATAGTGAATGCCCGGCATATAGAAAACTATCCTGGTTTCCCCGAAGGTATATCTGGCATTGACCTAGCTGCTCTAATGCAGCAGCAGGCCATAAAATATGGGCTGGAAACAATGAATGCCGAGGTCAAAGCTATAAGACCTGGGGACATTTACAGCGTTGTCACTACCAACGGTAGTTTCAAGGCCCAGGCAGTCATCATTGCTGCTGGCTCAAAGCATCGTAAACTAGACGTGCCCGGTGAGGATAGGCTTCTAGGGCTTGGTGTTTCCTACTGCGCTACTTGTGATGGCTTTTTTTTCCGTGATTTGGATGTGGCTGTGGTGGGCGGTGGTGATACAGCTATCACCGATGCGCTGGAGTTAGCTCAACATGCCAGCAGGGTATACATAATACACCGGAGAGACAAGCTTCGCGCCGGGCATGTTTTACAACAACAAGCTCTGGCTCAGGCCAAACTAAAATTTATATGGAATACAGTGGTAGAGGAGATAACCGGGGATAAAAAAGTTACCGGGCTGAGGTTACGCAACGTCAAAACAGGTGAAATTTCCACACTCTCGCTAGCTGGCGTTTTTGTCGCCGTAGGGCTTGAACCTAATAGCCAGTGCTTTGCTGACATCGTGAAACTTGATGAGGCAGGACATATCATAACCAACGAATTTATGTCTACCTCAGCGCCTGGCATTTTTGCCGTAGGTGACATCCGCAAGAACTCAGTTCGACAGATAGCCAGCGCTGTCGGTGATGGTGCCACTGCTGCTATAGCTGCCTTCAGATATATCAACGAAAAACGATGAGTCACCCATTACGACCAGCCATCATACTCGTCGCTCAACTCTCCGACAATCCATTTACCCCTATCGGTGCTGCCCCACGTACCAAACGTAGTGCGTGGAGCACCGTACTTCTTGATCAGCTCTCTCACCGCCTCGCGAAAAGCTTGCTCATCTTCGGCTGATACTGTGACTACGGTCTGGGTTATCTCCTCAATCGTGCAATTCATGGTCTCCTCTCTTACCACACCATCAACCTCTCTGTAGTTCTTGCCTACAATCTCCTCCAAAGCGATATTTACCCGGTACCTCTTAGCTATATTATCAAGGTCAGCCTGTCTTATAGGTTCAAACGGTCCGGAGCTGGAACCCAGGGGATACCATCTCAGCTTGGCCATTATTTCTGACATCGTCCTATCCTTCTCCTTCAGAAACTAAAGACTTGCGGTCTATATGCAGATAATCTCGGTACCTCCGCCGCTTTTCTTTCAACACGGGCCACATTTTAACGAAATAATCCTTAGACGGCTTGATTTCGTAGGTGAAATGGCGGTAAATGTTCTCCACCGAGAAGCGATGCCACTTAACCTGTTCCTCCGGAAAATGAACCTTGATTTTGCCATTTTCAATAGTAAGTCTCCCCCTGATGCCGCACAGACCACATTCCACAGTCTCGTTACCTTTGAGGATGTGGACGTTGCGGTCGTGGCAGACAGGACAGATCCCAGGTTCACCACGATATGTCATGTCACCAGTTTTAATGGCTTGAGCCACGGCAACCCCGATCTTACGTGCCCTGCCTAAAGCTCTCTCGTCAGCAGCAGCCTCACTCATACCCTGAATATGGATAAGTGCCCGATCGATGACTGTCATCCCTAGCTCAAGCAACATTAAATTCGGCTGGAGGAAAGCGTAGGATGTCCATCCCCGGGTGGCATAAGGGATAATAATAGCTGCCGGTTTTCCCCTCATTGTAGCTGGTGGTGGTGAACTCATAAGTACAAATAAGCGGTCTATGAACCGCTTAACAATGGCTGGAACTTCGAGCAAGTAGCATGGGGCACCGAAAATAAGACCATCGCACTCATAGATTTTCTCAAGTAAATAATTATGGTCATCCTTGTCTCTTAGTGCACAACCTGTGCCGCCAAAAAGGCATGTAGCCAATCCGTCACATGGCAGTATATGGTAATCCGTCCAACGCATGACCTCCACTTCAGCCCCCTGTTCTTCAGCACCCATTAAGGCTTCCTTCACCAGTATCTCTGTGTTTCCCAGCCGCCTGTGGCTAGCTACAATTCCTAAGACCTTCATTTGTGTTAGCCCCCTTTTTCTTACATCTACAGCTTGTACGGTATTTTAAGAGGCGCCTAAACCTTTGCGCTCTGCCCATGCGTCCTCTGCGTGAAGATATGCCAGGATAGCATGGCTAATAACGTATCTAATCGGCTCAGGCGGCCATGGTATGACTTGACGTCCCACAGGGAAAGACTCAGTCCATTCGGTCTTTCTTTCCAAAAGCAAATCAGCAAGAACCTGTCCATTCAAATGCATCAGCGAGACACCATGCCCCATACAGCCCAAACTATAAACGGCGCGATGGTCACCAAGATAACCCAGTGCCGGCGTCAGGTCCAGAGGCACTGACACCGGTCCCCCCCAGCGGTCAGTAATTTTGACACCTCTCAGGGATGGGAATATAGTGACAATATCCTGTTCCAGTTCATTAAAGATGCGCGCATCAAAATCCCTTTCCATATTATCGCCGAAGGTTATAGTTATGTCCCTGCCGCCCATGAGCAGACGATTATCAGGGGTCAAACGGAAGTAGTGAACGAGATTACGGTAATCCTCAACTCCCTCACGGCCTGTCCACCCAATTGGAGCTAGTTGCTCAGAATTGAGCGGCTCGGTCAAAACAATATATGTCCACACCGGCATTTGCTTACGACGAAGCTGTGGAATAGAAAGGGAATAAGCGTTGGTTGTGAGAGCAATCCGCTCAGCCGTTACACACCCCTTAGGAGTCTTGAGCCTAAAGGTATTATCAAACCGCTGGATCTCGGTCACTGGGGTGCGCTCGTAGACTTGGGCACCGAATTGCATGGCCACTCGCTTCATCTCGCGCACCAGTTTGGCTGGATTCAAGAGTGCGCATCTGGGTTCCCACCACGCTCCCAAAAACAACGGCGAATTTACCCTCGCTCGAGTAGATTTAGCATCAATCCACTCTATGCCTTCCAGCCCAAGAGATTTTGCCAGTTCCACTTCTCTGCGGATGCGCTTTGCATAGGCTGACGTCGTTGCCACGCGCAAAAATCCAGTGCGCTCATATTCACAGTCCAAATTATGCTCAGCTACTAGTTCACCGACGAGGTCAACTGCTCGTTCCATGTACCGATGCGACTGCCGTGTCTTTTCCGGGCCAAACATGGCTTTGGTCAGCGACATCATCAGCCCAAATGTAGTCATGGAAAACCCAGCATTACGGCCTGAAGCACCATAACCAATCACATGACCTTCCAGCACCACCACATGTAGAGAGGGGGCAACTTTTTTCAAAAAATACGCAGTGGCAATGCCTGCAAAACCGCCCCCAACAACAGCTACATCACATTTCATATCTCCAACCAGAGGCGGATTTTCCTGATACTGCCCCGAGCTGGCAAGCCAGAAACTTTTGGTCTCATAGTCTTCAGTCATTTCTACTCCTAAACTTCTCTATATAAAATTGGCCGATAGGATGCTGGAATGAATTATAAGTGATCAAAGAAAACCCCTGCTACATTTGCCCTAATCTACCAGACAGCCTGTAGCCAGTCGAGCAAGTTCAGGCTTACCTTCAAAGAAAGACAGCCCTACCATGCCTTACTAACTCGTCGATTGACCCTTCACTGTTGGATTGTAACAACAAAGTAATGTGAGTGCAACTAACATGCCTCAGCATCATTCAGCATTATGGTGTATTGCCCCGATGCATCTATCCATAACCCGGTTGGCATTGAACAACCAGTCCATTGCGGAAGAAAGGAAAGAGATTGCGGTGAATCAACCTGCAGACGACCATTGGCAAGGTATCTGAGAGAAGTGTTATACTTGTGACTTCATGGTGAGACGAATGCCACAAGCAGAGCGCAAGCAAATCTTCAGGCTTAATCCCAACATATTTTTCCTAGGTCTGGTGAGCTTTCTTACCGATATCAGTAGTGAAATGATTTTTACCTTGCTTCCTCTATTTCTGGCCAACATTTTGGGAGCTGCTACTATTGTCATCGGCTTCATCGAAGGGGTGGCTGATAGCACAGCTTCAATGCTCAGGATTTTCAGCGGGTGGCTCAGCGATAAGCTGAAAAAGCGCAAATCACTGGCCTTTATCGGCTACGGTCTGTCAACACTAGCCAAGCCGTTCATGCTTATAGCAACAACGTGGGGGCTGGTCCTGGGGGTAAGATTTACAGATAGATTAGGCAAAGGTCTGCGTACGGCACCGCGGGATGCTTTGGTAGCTGATTCCGTATCGGCCGAAGAGCGGGGTAGAGCCTTCGGATTTCACCGGGCTATGGACACCTCTGGGGCTGCAGCAGGGCTTATTGTTGCTGCTGTTGTCGTCTTTCTACTGCAAAGAGGCTCTCTGGAACTGTCTCGAATCACTTACCAGTGGCTAGTATTAATCGGGATTATTCCGGCAGCACTAGCTTTGCTTATGTTCTTATTTATCCGAGAGGCAAAGAGGGGCTCAAACGAGCCAAACTGTCCAGATGCAAACAAATGTCAGCCATACGATAAAAGTTTTCGGAACACTAAAGCGGGCTTTGACCTTCGCTTCAACCTTTTTCTCGGTATTATGTTTCTATTCACTCTAGGTAATTCCAGCGATGCTTTCCTTATTTTACGTGCGCAAAATGTCGGCAATTGTGTTGTTCATATACTTTTAATGCTAATTCTGTTCAATGTGGTTTATGCCGCCACATCACTGCCAGCAGGTATATTGTCTGATAGGCTGGGCAGAAGCCGAATTATCGTCCTGGGATGGCTGATTTATGCTTTTACCTACTTGGGCTTTGCTCTGGCATCCGTCTCGTGGCAGATATGGTTCTTATTCGCCCTGTACGGAGTCTACTATGGTTTGGCTGAAGGCGTAGCTCGAGCTTTCGTTGCTGATTTGGTGCCAGAAGATAGGCGAGGCACAGCTTACGGCCTTTTTCATGGGGTTGTCGGTATCACGCTTTTGCCAGCTAGCATAATTGCCGGTTGGCTATGGCAAGCAATAGGCCCTGCGGCGCCATTCTATTTCGGAGCTGGTCTAGCCTTTCTGGCAATGCTTGGATTGCTGGCTTTGATTGGCGTCTGAGGCTTATTCAAACACTATATTGTCTATGAGTCTGGTTGTACCGATTTTAACCGCCAGTGAAACCAGTGTTGGTCTATCTATATGTGTAAGCTCCTCCAGAGTCTGAGCATCGGCGATGCTAACGTATTCAATCTTGACCAGTGGCTCTTTGTTGATAAGAGAAATCACTTCCTGGCGTATGGTCTCAGCGTTTCTTTCGCCTTTTTCCCAGAGGCTTTGAGCCAGGCTTAGAGATCTAAACAAAACGTTGGCTGCTCCACGCTCTCGCTGGTTAAGGTAAATGTTACGGCTGCTCATTGCCAATCCATCACTTTCCCTAACAGTAGGTACCACTATTATTTCCAAGTTCATGTTAAGGTCAGCGACCATCTTTTTTATGACCAACGCTTGCTGGGCATCTTTCTGGCCAAAATAGGCACGAGTAGGTTCGACTATGTTGAACAACTTGGCAACCACGGTAGCCACGCCTCTAAAATGCCCTGGTCGGCAAGCTCCCTCAAGCCTTTCGGTTACTTTTTCTACTTCCACCCAAGTGCTGTAGCCTTCAGGATACATCTCCTTCTCCGAGGGAACGAAAAGGATGTCGGTCTTTTCTTTTTCCAACAGAGCTAAGTCGCGTTCTAAATCACGTGGATACCTTTTGAAGTCCTCATGAGGACCAAACTGGGTGGGATTAACGAAGATGCTGGCCACGACTACCGGGTTCTCGCTTCGGGCCCTTTTGACCAGGGCCAGATGGCCGTCATGAAGATAGCCCATGGTAGGAACGAAGCCCACCGAACCGACACACTTTGCTCTTAAGGCTTTCATTTCGGCAATTGTTTTAGCTATCTGCATATTTTTAAACACGAGCTAATTCTTCAAGCAAGCTCTCATCCATGGTGGAGCTATGTTCAGTGGTGGGGAATTTGCCTGCCTTAACTTCGGCGATGTAGTCAGCCAGGGCGTTTCTAATCAAACCGGCTAGCCTGGCATACTGCTTGGCATGCCTGGGCACGAAATCAGAAAACAGCCCTAAAAGGTCAGAGATAACCTGCACTTGGCCATCACAGTCAGGACCAGCGCCAATACCTATAGTGGGGATACTCAATTTCTGAGTAATCAGCCTGGATAGCGGTGCTGGCACCAATTCAAGCACAACAGCAAAAGCGCCGGATTGTTCCAAAGCCTCAGCGTCTTTAACTAATTGCCGGGCAACCTCCAGTGTCTTGCCCCGCACTTTGTAACCGCCAAGCTGGTGGATGGACTGCGGGGTCAGTCCAATATGTCCCATTACCGGAATTCCACACTCGACAATACGCTTTACCGTTTCGGCAACCGTGACTCCGCCTTCTAATTTAACCGCCTGCGCTCCTCCCTCCTGGATAAACCGTGCTGCATTCCGCAAAGCATCTGATATACTTATATGATAGGTCATAAATGGCATGTCGCCTATTACCAGCGCCTGTTTAGTGCCTCTAACTACAGCCTTCGTATGATGAAGCATGTCATCCATCGTTACTGGAATTGTCGATTCATAGCCTAGTAATACCATACCTAGACTATCACCGACTAAAATCAGTGGTATGCCTGCCTCATCGACAAGTTTAGCTGTTGAGTAGTCATAGGCGGTAAGCATGACTATTTTCTCTTTTTTAGACTTCATTTCTTTTATCTGATTAATTGTAACGCGCATATGTTGCCTCCTTTAAGAGCCCTTCACGGTGACGATATTAGTTCCTCTGACCAGCACTTATCCCCCCTTATATCTATAACTCGATTATTTGAATCCACATACACCAGCCTTGGGGTTGCTGTAATAGCCTCATTCTCGGGCACCACATGATAAGACAGAATAATCACAATATCCCCCTTAGCCACGAGTCTGGCAGCAGCACCATTAAGGCAAATCTCTCCTGAGCCTCTCTCGCCCTCTATTACATAGGTATTGAACCTGGCTCCGTTATTTATGTTAAGCACATCCACTTTTTCATATGGCAACAGGTCGGCAGCTTCCATCAAGTCTTTGTCAATAGTTATGCTACCCTCATAGTCGACATTACAGTTCGTCACTCGAGCCCTATGGATTTTGCTTTTGAGCATCGTCCTCATGGTCATCTCCTAGTAGTTATTATTTCAATAAAGCTTGCAACTCGGCTGCTCTTTTTGAGTCTATCTTTCCTTTGGCTAAGGCGATTGGTATGGTCTGCGAGCCCAGCTGTTTGTAGATATTGAGCAATGACGGAGCTTCTTTTTCCAGTGCCTTTAGGTGTCTCTTTATAGTACCCAGGTCTCCACGGGCTATGGGACCAGTGAGACAATTGGGTAAACCGACATTTTCGATGTTGCTCAAAGTACCTCTCAACAAAGGCATAAAAGCTTTGATTGCCCGTACCGGGGATACCCCGAAAATTTGCCACAGGTCTGTAGCTAACTTGACTAAAGTTACCAAATAGTTGCAGGCAAACACAGCAGCGGTGTGATATAGCACTTTATCACCAGCTCTGAGCATTACCCAGTCACCTCCTAGGCTTAAAGCCATCTCTTTGAGCTCAGTCAATAATGGTTCTTCGGCTTCAACGGCGAAGGTTGAGCCCGGTATATTTTCTATCGCCTGGTCAACGCTGGCGAAAGTTTGCAAAGGATGAAAGCATCCGACCACGGCCCCGTTTTGTTTTGCTTGTTCCAGAATATCTACAGCATGGGCACCACTGCAATGAACCACCCTTTGTCCACTATGCCACTGAACCTCAGAAGCTACTTTTGAAATTGTGTCGTCAGGAGTGGTAATGAAAACGAATTGAGCCCGGTCAGCTACCGCCTGCGCTGCATCGTAGGTCTCGCAACCGCCTATCCTTGCAGCCAGTCTTTCTGCTGAGGTTAGGCTCCGGCTAGACACAGCGATTACCTTATAACCGCACTGGGTTAACCTGACAGCCAAGGCTGTACCAGTTGTCCCGGCACCGATAAAACCTATCGTGGGCATATTCTTTTCCGTCACTTCACATCCCTCGCTGCTGGTATTCCAGCTAATGTCTCTGCTTGCTGTATCGCCCTGATAATGGCATTTGATACCACCTCTGCAGCCACCGAGCCAAGGATGGTCATATCGCTTACCTTGTCACCCAAAGAGAGGGCAAAGATAACATCACCATCATGCATGGTGTGGCTTGGATTAATAGCTCGAGCTATGCCATCCTGAGCCATCTGCGCCAGTTTGTTCACCTGCTCCTTAGTCAGGCAGGCATTGGTAGCTACCACTCCAAGGGTTGTGTTATCAGGCAATAAGTTCCTTCTGTAGCTATAAGTGCCACCGGTAAGCAGTTCGACACTCCTCAGAAAACCTTTGTTTTCCCCATCCCGGGGACCAGCTAATAACTCACCGGTTTTAGGGTCAATGACATCTCCCACAGCGTTGACGACCACCAGGGCGGCGACGATTATGTCACCACTTATGCGCAGGCTGGCAGTTCCAAGTCCGCTCTTGGTAGCCCTTTCAATCCCCAAAACCTTCCCCACCGTGGCACCGGTACCCGCACCAACACAGCCTTCAGCCACTTGATTATCAGTGGCAGCCAGACAAGCCTTGTAGCCCTCTTCAATTCCAGGCCTGACTTTTGGGTTACCGACACTTAAATCATAAATAATAGCCGCCGGAACAATGGGCACCTTAGCTACAAATGTGTCATAACCGAAGCCGCGTTCTTCCAGATACTGCATAACACCACCAGCGGCATTCAGCCCAAAAGCGCTGCCACCACTGAGCAGGATAGCATGAACCTTTTCCACCAGGTTCATTGGACGTAGTAACTCGGTTTCTCTAGTTCCTGTTGCTGAACCCCTGACATCGGCTCCAGCCACAGCACCCATCTCACAGAGAATCACCGTACAGCCTGTAGCTGCCTCCCGGTCTGTATAGTGTCCAACCTTTATCCCTGGAATATCAGTTATTGCGTTATACATAGTTACAAAAATTTAGCCCTCCCAGCATTGCCGAGAAGGCCTTCACTACCTACATCCTTATTTCCCGTCTCGGTCATTGCTGATCCAAGCGGTCCTGCTATTTCTGTTTTAAATAGCTCACCGCCCTTTAGGTCGATGGCAATTATAATGATAACTAGCTTCCCACACTTTTGTCAACAATATGTACCGGCATCAGATAATGTCAGAGCCAGATTCAAATACAGTCTTGCTGCCTGTACTACTTGTGTGAAGGAAACCGACTCTTCCGGCGTATGGGCTGCCTCCAACCGGCCGGGACCTAAAATGATAGGGTCCACACCTGCAGCCCATAGGATACTGCCATCAGAATGGCTCCTGAAATCCTGAGGCTCCCACGGGAGAGACATTTTTTTATACGTCTGTCTCAATTTATCTATCAACGGCCGCTCTGGAGAAATCCGATAGCCCGAATACGTCTCCTCAAATTTTAGATGAGCATTCAGATTAGGGATGCTGCTGTGTGCTGCTACTACCAACCGTTCTAACTCTGTTTTGAGCGCGTCAATCATTGAGTTTGGTGGCAAATGGATATCCAACCAGGCCTCACAGGTATCCGGAACAACAAATCCACCAGGGAATCCAGCAAGCTCTCTAATGTTGTAAACAAGCCCGTGTGGTGCTGAACCGGCATACTCTGTGAATTGCAGAAGGAGCTTGAGCATGGTCTCTATAGCATTCTGTCCCAGCTCCGGCATTGACGAGTGAGCCCTTTTACCTTCAGTTCGCAACATTACTTCTAAGTAGCCATAATGTCCCAAGCATGGTGCCAAGTCAGTTGGTTCGCCGATTACAGCCCAGTGGAAGCCATATTCTCGAATGAGCGCCTTGGCCCCACTGCTATCTTCCTCTTCGCCCACTACCAAAGCCAGACCCACAGGCGGAGAAATATCACCACTATGAGCTAAGACAGTAAATGCTTCTATCATGGCAGCGCAGCCTGCTTTCATATCTGCACTTCCCAACCCAAAGACGGTGTCACCTTCTTCACTGAAGCCAAAGTCCTCAAGATCATGGGCTGCAACCGTGTCCAAATGCCCGACGAAACAAAGCTCCACATCATTTTCACGCCCCGAGAAGGCTACTAGGTTAGAACGGTTTTCATCCACCTTCTGCTTGGTTACCGGTAGCCCGTTTTTCTTCAGATATTCCTCAACGTACCGAGTGATTTCTTCTTCTTTACCTGATGGGCTGTATATATTCAGGAGTTCCTTAAGTAGACTCTTAAGCCTTGCTGGTCGTACTGCCTCAGTCCTGTTTTCCCATTCAGCTTGTTTCACTGTTGATTATCCGCCTTGTTATTCTTCCTGTTTGGTCGCTGGAGCGTTTTGGCTAACCAGACATGCTGACTGCTCATCGAGAAACCTATCGCTTTAAAGAAGGCAATGGCCGCCTCATTCTCAGCATCGGTATCAGCTATAATCATCCTTACTCCGTGTTTGCGCAGCCGTTGTTCCAGCTTCCTGTAAAGACGGTAGCCAAGGTTAGTCCTTTGAAAAGCTTCATCCACCCCTATCCAGCTCAGATACCCGTATTTCTTCCAGGCAGTGCCTTCCTTTTCAATCGTTGTACCGATGATGAAGCCAACAATCTTTCCTTCTGCTTCGGCAACCAGACAAAAATCAGGGTCCGAGGTGAAGTAATCGGTAACTTCATATTGGTCCCAAGTACGGTAAAGAATAGGAAACTCTTCACTCGTAAAAAGCTGTTCACCCAGGTGATAGACATGGCTAATGTCATCTATCTCCATCTGCCTGATGGTCGCTTCGACCCTTTTCTTGGTGTGGTTTTCCAGTTGCATTGTCCCTCCACATTTGTCTCTGAGCGTATCCTGATGAAAATTAGACTTGAATTAAGTAGTTGTTTATTATAATTGCAATAAGTGTGTCAAGTCCATCGAAGTTTGATTGTAAAAACAAATAGCAGCAAGTACCATACATTCGGCCTATTGTAGCAATGGCGACGTGCTTCAGAAAACCAAGTAGTGTGTAATCTAGACCACCTAATCTTTTCCCTTTAAACCGAGTTAATCCTGCCACAGTGCGGGCATCTGATGGATGATTCTTTAAAAGTGGATGGGATCCTTAACCTAACACCGCAAGGGCAGTTTATGGTCTTGTAGTTGTTTAATTGCCACAATAGGGAAGTGGTCTCCCTAGCTCGTTGAATCTCACCTGGTTCTTCAGCTCGCGGCTGGGCTGACCTTATGGGAACTACCCTAGCAGTGGCCACAGCGGTGGCTGGGATCACTGCTTTAGCGCTGCCTGTAACCTGCCGGTAAGCAAGTGCATAATCGGCAAATGACACACCAGCCATTGAGCGCAGTACACGTATCCGCTCTGTTATCGGAGGATGCGTGCTGGTAAGGTCACTGGCTGGCATGCCCTTTCTGCGGAAAGGGTTGATAATATACATAGGAGCAGTAGCTTGATTAGCCGATTTCAGCTGTTCTGTTGACGCCGCTATTTTTTCCAGAGCCGAAGCTAATCCCTCGGGATACCTGGTATACAGTGCAGAGGAGGCATCAGCCAGATATTCTCTCCTTCGAGAAATAGCAAAATAGATGAGTCTAGCCATAATTGGCGCCAGTATCATAAGCAAAATAGCCACAACAAGAATTACGATCTGTCCGGAACCACCACGTCCTAACGAGGAGCTTCGCCTGGTTCTACCCAGCCCACCGAAGAACAACATGCGTGATGCGTACCAAGCTAAAATGACAATCGTTCCCAGCATCACACTACATATAGCCATAAGCAACACATCTCGGTTCTTGATGTGGGCTATCTCGTGGCCAATCACTCCCTGCAGTTCATCACGATTGAGCTTCTGCAGCAATCCAGAGGTAACAGCGACAGATGCTTTTTGGGCATTTCGCCCTGTGGCAAAGGCATTTAGTGCCGGGTCGTCAATAATATAGATTGAGGGCATTGCTTCTAACCCTGAGGCAATCTTCATCTCCTCGACTATATTATAAAGACGCCGATGCTCGTCAGGACCTATTTTCCTAGCCTGTGACAGAGTAAGCAGGATATTATCGCCCCTAAAATAAGCCACGAGGCTCATCGCCACCCATAGCACTATAGCGAAAATTAAGCCAACTGTACCGCTCCCAAAGAAATATAGACCAAGAAAATAGCCTAACAGCGCGAGAAGTGCCCCCATCCCTAACACCAGTACCACAGACCTAATCTGGTTGGACCTTATCTGTTCCCACATCTAAATTAGCGTGAAATCCCCCATGTCGACCCATAATCATCACTGGGTTATGAATGCGCATTTAAGATTTCACTGGTGTGATTATGTAAAGTCAACCTTTGGCGCCTCCCTTTCTGCCGCAACAGTGACTTCGAAAAATTCGCCAGGCTTGAAACCAGTCAAGCTAGCGACGATATTAGATGGAAACATCTGTGTCTGATTATTATATTTAAAGACCGAATCATTGTAGAACTGACGGGAAAAGCTTATTTTGTTCTCAGTTGAAGTTAATTCCTCTTGTAAAGCCAAGAAGTTCTGATTTGCTTTAAGGTCTGGGTATCTTTCGGCTACAGCAAACAGCCGGCTCAAAGCCGCACCAAGCTCTCCTTCCGCCTTAGCTCGTTCGCCTGCGCTGGCGGAGGTCAGTTGTTGGGCAAGGGCACGGGCTTTAGTTACTGCCTCCATTGTTTCTCGCTCGTGTTTCATGTAACCCTTGACTGTTTCCACCAAGTTCGGAATCAGGTCATACCTTCTCTTTAGTTGAACATCAATCTGCGCCCAGGCATTCTTCACCTGATTGCGCAATCTGACTAGATTATTATAAATGGCAATGAACATGATAAGAAGAATTAAAAAGATGCCAATTACGATGTAGACTACAATCATAAAGAACCTCCAAATTATAGTGATGGGTTATATTTCTACCCTGAAAACCTCCGTGAGAAAACCCAGTATTTGCTGCTCATAATTCCGTCCTGCTGGTAATTCCCCCACGTGTTGCTTAAGCAATTGAGCCAACTCACCACCATCAAACCAAAGCCCATGTCCTCGTTGACAGCTGTCAACAACTATTTCCGGCATTTGACCTATGTTTATTACCTTCATTGTCTGACCACAGATGGGACACTTACGCTTTGCTCCGGCTGACTTGTTCCCTCGGGCAATGACATTTTTAAACAGCTCCGCGGTGTCCAAGTTTAGGGATTTTAAGAAAAGCTCAAGCTCCCCAGCATCGAACCACACTCCGTGACAATTGCTGCAAAAGTCAAGCTCAATGCTGCTATATTCAACGACTACCATATGATTCTTGCAGGCAGGGCATATCATTATGGCTTATCTAAAAAACTGCTCAATAGTGTAGTGCCTTTCACAGGTTTGTGTCAAAACGCTGCCTTTGTATTGTTACATCAATGCAGTCACTAGTTCTATTTGATTGGTTGGTATGATAATATCTGCTTATATGGAGGGCAACATGACACGAGAATATGAAATAAACCAACTGGCCAAAGAGGAATCCTGGCGGATGTTCCGTATAATCGGGGAACTGGTGGAGGGATTTGATGAGCTTGCAGGCATAGAGCCAGCGGTAACAGTATACGGTGCTGCTCGACTCAAGCCAAGCGATAAACTTTATGCGCAGACTGAAGAGATAGCCCGCCGCCTTGGAAGGCTAGGTTTTAACATTATAACCGGTGGCGGGCCTGGTATTATGGAGGCAGCTAACAAAGGAGCATGTGAAGCCGGGGTTGCCTCAATTGGGCTGAATATCGAGCTACCAGAGGAGCAGGCTTTGAATCCTTACACCACCAAATCTATAACATTCCACCACTTCTTTGTTCGTAAGGTGATGCTGGTAAAGTACGCCACTGCATTTATCATAATGCCTGGTGGTCTTGGTACGCTTGATGAATTGACTGAAGTACTAACTTTAATGCAGACAAAAAAGATAAAGCCGTTCCCAGTAGTGCTATTTGATAGTCATTACTGGGGTGGTTTTCTGGAATGGTTGCGAACATGCACGCTTGCCCGAGGGTTTGTATCTGAAGAAGACTTCGAATTACTCAGAGTGTGTGACACAGCTGATGAGGTTATCGATACAGTTCAACAATGGTATAAAAAACATAAAGTTGTTGGTAGAAAGGCAGTAATGAGATAGGTTTGCTTTGACTTTCTAGGTATATGGGCATTAATCAAGAATAATCTCATCTCTATATTCCGGCACCACAACATGCCAACCTGTTTTGTCCTTTACCGTATCGGCAAAGTAATGCGACGATTCCGACTCGCCATGAGTTACGAAGACGCGTCTGGGCGGTGTGCGAAGGCCATATAGCCACTTTAGGAGTTCGCCTCTGTCAGCATGAGCTGAAAAGCCACTAAGCTTTACCACGGTTGCTTTTACCGGATAATACTTTCCCAGTATTCTGACTTTTTGGGCGCCGTCAACGATTTCCCTGCCTAATGTGCCCATTGCCTGGTAACCAACAAAAGCGATCGTGCTCTCTTTGCGTGAAATATTGGTCACCAAATGGTGCTTTATCCTTCCACCGGTGCACATACCAGAACCCGCGATTACAATTATGGTTCCTTTAATGTGATTTATCGCTTTGGACTCCTCGACTGTCCGTACCAACTTGAGCCCACGGAAATCGAACGGTGACTTACCTCGCCGCATAAGATTAATCATGTCTTCATCAAAAAGCTCAGTATGGTGCTCAAACACCTCATTGATGTTTACCGCCATAGGGCTGTCAAAAAAGACCAGAAGATGTGGTATACAGTTTTCGATGAGAAACCTATTAAGGTAGTACAGTATCTCTTGAGACCTTTCTAGAGCGAAGCTAGGGATAACCACGTTCCCTCCAGCCTTTGCAGTTCTGTTTATGACATCGGCAAGCTTACAGGCTGAGTCTTCCGGAGACTCCAGTAACTTGTTGCCATAGGTAGACTCCACAAAAACATAGTCTGCTTGCTCGAACAGAGTCGGCTCTCGAAGTATAGGCTTGCCCCACCTGCCAATGTCCCCTGAAAAGAGAAGTGTCCTTTCACCTGCGCCTTGCACCTTGACTTTTATCATCGCCGAACCCAAAACATGACCAGCATCGTAAAACACAGCTTCAATATCCTTGCTTATCTGCACAGGTTCGTTATATTTGACGGGTAAGAAAAGTCTAAAGCAAGCCTTGGCATCATCCACCGTGTAAAGTGGAATTTCAGGGAAAGGCCCTTTTCTTCCCTCTTTCTCATGTCTCAGCCTCTTGAAATCGGCATCTTCTTTTTGAAGGCTTGCTGAATCAAGTAACATAATTTGAGCGATCTCCGAAGTGGCGGATGTACAGTAGATCGGGCCGCTGAAACCCTCCCGCACTAGCTTGGGCAACAGGCCACAATGGTCGAGATGCGCATGGGTTAGAAGGACACTGTTCAACGTTGTTGGTGGTATGGGAAAAGGTTCCCAGTTCCTCTTTCTAAGTCCACGTTCTTGGTAGAGACCGCAATCCACTAAAAATCTAGTGTTAGCTGTTTCAACAAGGTAGCATGAGCCCGTTACATTCTGAGCAGCACCTAGAAATGTCAGCTTGATTTGCATTTGCAAAATGATAACAGAAGGCTACAATTCGGGCAAAGTTTTGTTCTTGTAAAAGAATCGACCATTCAGCCACAGAGGAAATTTGCCACTTCAGCCCCTTCATCGCCGAACAGCCTCTGAAGCTTTTTCGCTCGCACCACCGGTATACTAATTTCTTTTGTTTACCATCGCCAGCTATCAATATCATCAAGTGGATAAACTGGTCTTGTAGTATTCCTGTATCCGACTTCATGAACGTAGGCATTGGTTACTACAGGAGCCCCAACATCAACCTTATTGTTAAATAGTAAGTACGAGATGCAAAAAAGGAATAAATTTTTTACCAAGACTATGTCTGCCTTCCATAAGTTGAGCCCTAAGTCAATGGAAAAAAATTGGGGCTGTCAGCAGCAGACAACTCAGTCAATACCAAATGACCCCCATTAGTTTTTAGAACAGCAGTCTGACTAAAACGTTTTTCAGTTTTGTAAACAACCTGCCCCGTGACCTCAAACGGGTGGTTGTAAATTTTATCTAACTTCCCACCTACAGTTACTTGTCAGCGTCTGATTCGGCGGTGTACCTAAATGCCGCTTGTACCGCCTCAGCATCCTTACAATGGACGTAGGATATTAAGTCTGTTCCTTCTCCGATAAGAGCTTTTTAGTATCCAGCTGCTTTCTCCCCGTGTTCCTGCCTCAATAGCATCAGAGGCATCACAAAATATTACTGTGCCAAGCTTCCTCGCTGATCATGCCTCGCAGGCTGTTTTCAGTGCTTCAGGTGGCGTAACAGTTTAACGGTGCTTGACATCACGCACTGACCAGTTGGGCTCTGCTATTTGTCCAGCCAGTTCGGCATTTCTATTGGTCACTGCAATTGTGTTCCACCCCAATTCGCGCTCATCCAACCAAATATGGACTATCAAATTCGATATGCTGAGAACATCGACAAAATGCTGCATCTGTTTCATCCTCCTGAAAATCCTCCGCATTGGAGGCAGGAAGTTTATGCACATACCCCCGCCCTTAAGGAGGCGCATTTTTAAAAGGCCAATGTGGGCTTAACCCCCATATTGATAGTCTCCACAAGAATCTCCCCAGTTTTATAGCCAGTGCTAAATTTGTCCCAATGTGGAACCGTATTGAATCCGACAATGAATGTGGCTAGCTACACTCTTCTATGATGTCATTGGCATGAAGATCCAGAGAAACACCTGTAGGCATCTCGTAATTTACCTGTGCCCCGACTGAGTGAAGTAAATCTCCTTTAGGGTCATAAATGCCTTCTACCCCTCCTTCTTTTACTTCCTGGTAAAAAAGATGAGATTTCTTGACCGTAATAAAGGGCCATCAGCCTTAAAATAGTGCAGGCCTGTTTTTATCTGTCAGAAAGCATTTGTTTCTTGCTTAATCTGTGCAATAGCGATGCTTTTTCTTTCCGCAAATTTTGGTTTAACAGTCCCACGCAGGTCCAAAGATTATGCGGCCATAGAGGGCATGATTAATATCGGTGTAGATGAAGTTAAAAACCCTTCGCACATCTGCTATCAGACCAATTCTTTGATTTTCAAACCCCAATTAGAACTGGATGAGACCTTTGTACTTCAGCTCCAAACATAAAGGCTAGGCGTATCGAATACGAGATTCATAGCCTCTGCTTTGCAACTTCGCCTTCACGGTCTAATGCCATTTATCTTGATTAGTGGGAGCAAACCATAAGAACACATAGTAAAGCTTTCCACATACAACCATATGCGAAATTAGGCAAGTTTTTGCGCCAGGCTTGTCATGCTAGGAATTCATGTTATAATAGGATAACCAAGGAGGTAGTCTTATGCCTGATTTAAAAACCGCGATAACAATTGTAGAGATAATAATTGGTGTGGCTGTGGCAATGGTTTTAGGTGATCTCCTGGGAAACAGGGTCGGGCGGGTACGTTTTGCTATTGCTATGGGAGTAATTGTTCTAATTGCTATTGTGTCCTTTGTCGTATATGCCGCCATCGTTCTTGCTAGGAGTTGAAATATTGTAAATTAGCCCTTTTATTGGACTGCCCTATTTTGGGGACTGTCAATAGACATACCAGGCAAGTGTTTAGTTGATCCACACTTAATAGTGACTTCTTTAACGCGGAATTTTTAGAAAAAACTTGTCAAGTACTTTTGATAAGTCTCTAAGGTAGCAATTGTTTATCGGGACGATATCTCCTGAAGGCTGTTTCTATAATTCTGGATATCTGACTTATTGTGTGAAAAGCGTTTGTTTTTTGGTAGCCTCTTACCTCAAACCACCATTTGTCCGCCTTTACCTAAGTTATAGATTTCCTCCACTGCTACCTTCACTGCAGCCTTTGCAGGAAATGGAAGCTTCAACATTTCAGCCAGTTTCTGAGCCGCTGCGTAAAGCTCACCCTCAGTAATCAGTTGTGCCGTTCCCACAAAGCGATAGCCTTGCATTTTGCTGCGGTCGACTACGGCAATAGCTACCTTCGGGTTTTTTTGCAGGTTTTCCCAGGTGCGGCCACCTGTCAACTCGAAGAACAATATATGTTCATCGTCAAGAACCCTGGTACTGCCTTTGGTAGCAATGTTCGGCACACCATTAGGTGTAGCAGTAGCAATGAATGCTTGCTGGCTGGTAACCAGTGCTTTCATTTCATCAGTTAATTTCGCCATTTTGATTGTTTCCTCCATTCCCCGTTATCTGAGCCATTATAAAGCAAGTTTTCTGTGAAGATCAATATCGTACTCGATTGCCTTTTTGACTTATAACCCAGACGATGTTACTATTGAAGCCTAGCTCTCTTGAGTGTGTGCAAAGAGAATTGAAAGGAGCGACAGATGATTTCGTTCAGCCCTACTGAAGAGCAACTGATGATAGTGAAAATGGTGCAGCAATTTGCTAATGATGAGATGCGAAAGCACCACAGAGAGTGTGATGAGGGCGGCATGATACCCGAGCATATAGTAAACACAGCCTGGCAACTTGGACTTATATCCAGCAGCATACCTGAGGAATATGGTGGAGCTGGTGGTGAGCGCTCCGCCGTTACGGGTGTACTGATTGCTGAGGAGCTAGCATGGGGGGACCTTGCTATAGCTATGCATATACTCTGCCCTGCCTTGGTGGTTAACCCCATATTGGAAATGGGTATAGAGGAGCAAAAAAAGAAGTACTTGCCTGCTTTCTGCGGTGCTAATTTCAAAGCGGCGACCGCTGCCCTTATCGAGCCTAAATTTGCCTTTGACCCCTACTCTCTATCAACCACCGCTAAACTCGAAGACAGCATCTACATCATCAACGGGCAAAAATGCTACGTTCCGCTTGCTGCTGATGCTGAGTTGCTTATAGTCTACGCCAATGAAAGGGGCAAGACCCAGGGCTTCATCATTGAAAAGGGTATTAATGGTCTTGAGGTGGGCGAGAGAGAGAAGAACATGGGGATAAAAGCACTAGCCACCTATGAACTCTTCATTAAAGATTGCCGTATTCCCAAAGAGAACCGGCTCGGTGGTGAAAATGGTTGCGATTTCAGCCGTATCCTTAACTGCTCTAAGGTGGCACTGTCGGCAATGGCTGTAGGGGTGGCCAAGGCAGCCTTCGAATACTCCAGAGATTATGCTAAGGAACGTGTAGCTTTCGGTGAGCCTATTGCTGCTCGTCAGGCGATCGCCTTTATGCTGGCAGAGATGGCAATTGAGATTGATGCCACGAGGTTGATGACCTGGGAAGCTGCTTGGCGACTCGATCGTAAAGAGGACGCGACAAAAGAGGCTTCTTTAGTGAAGAACTATGCTGATGACATGGTAATGATGGTAACCGATAGAGCTGTGCAAATATTAGGCGGTCACGGGTATATACGGGATCACCCCGTGGAATTATGGTTGAGAAACGGACGGGGTTTTGCCACCTTCGATGGCATGGCTATCGTATAGTAGAAGGAGGAATAACACAGGATGATAGATTTCGAACCGACTCCAGAACAAAAAGAGGCTATAGAGGCAGCACACAAGCTCGCTGAAGAGATGTTTCGACCTATCAGCCGCTATTATGACGAGCATGAGCATGATAGCCCAAATGAGCTTATTAATAAGCTCTGGGAAAAAAGACGTGAAGGTGCCTTAGCTGTCGGATTAGACATAACAGCAGCACTCAGGACTGAGGAGCTTTGCTGGGGTGATGCTGGCCTTTACCTATGTATACCAGGCCCAGCGCTTGGAGGGGCTGCTGTCTTTGCCAGCGGAACCAAGGAGCAGCTAGAGCGCTTTCTGTCTCGCTTTAACGAGGGTGGACCAAAATGGGGCGCTATGGCTATGACAGAGGCTGGCTGCGGTTCTGATACCTCTGCTATCACCACTACTGCGGTGCAAGACGGTAATGAATGGGTGATTAACGGTGAAAAAATATTCGTCACCTGGGGAAAAAGGGCTTTGCAAGATTCTAACGGCTTTGTAGTAGTCTGGGCAACCGTAGACAAATCGGCGGGGCGAGCCGGCATAAAACCATTTGTTGTAGAAGCTGGGACCCCCGGTTTACGAGTAGAGAAGTTAGAAAAAAAGCTAGGTATCAGAGCTAGCGATACCGCCACATTAGTTTTCGATAATTGTCGAATCCCCTATGAAAACATATTAGGTAGCCCTGAAGTCAAGAAGATGGATAAGGAAGGCACTAAAGGATTCAAGGGGGCAATGGCTACCTTTGATGCCACCAGACCTATTGTGGCAGCTCAAGCCCTTGGGGTGGGTCGTGCTGCTTTAGATTTTGTCAAAGAAACTTTGGAGAAGGAAGGTATCAAAATTCGTTACGGCTTACCACGACAGAAGCTGACTGCCCTTGAACGTGACGTGATGGATATGGAGGCCAATTACAAGGCAGCAAAGCTATTAACCTTGAGAGCGCTTTGGATGATGAGCCAGTTTCAACCTAATAATCTAGAGGCATCAATGGCCAAGGCAAAAGCTGGGCTGGCAATTACGAAGATCACTCAGAAAGCGGTTGAGATTATGGGACCGCTGGGCTACTCTAGAAAGAACCTACTTGAGAAATGGATGCGTGACGCTAAGATAAACGACCTCTTTGAGGGGACTGGCCAGATTAACATGCTTATCGTAGCGCGACGTATACTCAACTATTCCAGAGAGCAACTGAAATGATTTAAACATCTTATTTTTTAAAAGCCCAAAACGGGGGCTAACATTGCCACTGCGTTTTTGAAAACTAACTAAGCACCTTATGATTCAGATGTACGGAGTTTTATCGGTAGAGTCAGCTGAGCAATCATTAAGTATATTGCGAGAGGTAACCCTATTTTAATGGTATGTCATTGCACTATTGCTCTTGTTGTCCTTGTTAAACGCCAATAAGGTTGAGAAAGGAGACCGGAGTCTTGCTTTTTGCTGGCTTGGGATTCTGGGGCACAGACTGGTTTAAAACGAGATCTGAAATGGTCTGGTTTTCCATTTTACTCAATACGCCCCGCTTTGTGGCGCCCCCGAGCAAATAGCCTATCTGATTCTAATAGGCTTTAATATCGAATTCTGATTTATGTTTGTTATCCCCGGTATCGGCTTCAGCAAAATGCTGCCCAAAGACAAGAAAATGAAGATCTTGGGCATCCCTAATAGGTTACTTTTTGCTATCATTGCTTCAGTGTTTTGTGTATTTGTAGAGCGTCTATTAACTGCTATTGGTGCACTTCACTTTGGATTGTCCATGGTGGAACGAAAGTGCGCCATACCTAATTTTTCGGTAGGACATCTTTGCTTTTTCTTTTTTCTTCTGTATATATGACATGGAGAGCATGAGGAAGAAGGCAATCATAGTGGGAGCAATATTCTCTTTTGACATCATCTGTCTAACTTTGTTCATGGGCATTTTGAAATGGATCTAACAACATAGTTCATATCGTGAGATAGGCTGTAAGTATAAAAGTGAAAGTAGTTTACCATCCTCGTTATACTGAAGTTTATGCCTCTGATCCTGCTGCAAGCCCGGGGCGGATCGAGTCAATTTTAAAGGAACTCGAAGGGAAATATGATTTCATTCAACCACAGCCAGCTTTCGAAGACGATTTAATAAGGGTTCATTCTCAGTATCACATAGAGTCAATCAAAAGGGATAAACACCTTTTCGAAATCGCCTGCTTGGCTGCCGGTGGGGCAATTAACGCTGCCCAGATAGCCTTAAAGGGGGAGGCTAGCTTTGGTCTCATCAGGCCGCCAGGGCATCATGCCAGTGTTGACCATTGCTGGGGGTTCTGCTACTTTAACAACATCGCTATAGCTTTGGCTAAACTTCAAAGCGCAAATTTGATTACATCTGCTTTAATTTTGGACTTTGACCTGCACTTCGGAGATGGCACAAACAACATCTTTTCTGGCAGCAAAATCAAATATTTCCATCCAGAGGCTAGCGACCGCGAAAACTTTCTTGGACAAATAGCCAAAAGACTTAAGGAGGAAAGAGAATACTCTATAATAGCAGTTTCGGCAGGTTTTGACCGCCATATTGAAGATTGGGGTGGTCTGCTAACTACGCATGACTACTTTACTATTGGAAATCTAATCAAGGACGCTGCTGAAAAGAACTGTAAAGGTTACAGGTTCGCAGTGTTAGAGGGTGGTTACAATCACAGTGTCCTAGGCAAGAATGTTAAAGCTTTCCTTGAGGGATTTGGCTGAAAAGCAGTCTATGGTGGGCATTTAGCGCAAAATGAACGGAACAGCGTAGTGCTTAAATAGCGGTCACCACGGTCAGGCAAAATAACCACGATCGTGCCCGAGTTCAGTTCTTTGGCTATCCGTAATGCTCCGGCTACTGCCGCGCCACTTGACATACCAACGAAGAGTCCCTCTTTAACAGCCAGTAGCCTGGTTGTCTCAAACGCCTCATCATCTTCGATTACGATCTTTTCGTCAGACATTTCTGGACGATAGATTTTAGGAACTATAGATTCATTCATATTCTTTAATCCCTGTATTGTGTGCCCCTCTGTAGGTTCCACTGCTACTATCTTTATTCTGGGTTTTTTCTCTTTCAGATATTTACCCGTTCCCATTAGCGTTCCTGTTGTCCCTATACCGGCAACAAAGACATCAACTTCACCCCCAGTTTGAGTGAAAACCTCGGGCCCAGTGGTCTCATAATGAGCCAGCACGTTGCTCTCGTTATCGAACTGGTTTGGCATGTAATATTTCTCAGGGTCTTCGTTTACTAGTTGCCAAGCTCTTCTTATGGCACCGTCCGTGCCTTCTTCTGCAGGTGTGAGTATAACTTCAGCACCGAGCGCAGCAAGCGTACGTTGCCTCTCTGTACTAACACACTCCGGCATGAAAAGTTTGACACGGTAACCACTTGCTGCCCCTATCATAGCCAAGGCAATCCCCATGTTACCTGATGTCGGCTCAACTATGGTTTTCTCCCTGGTAAGCAAACCGGCTTCCTCAGCCTTTATTATCATATAGTAAGCGGGGCGGTCTTTTACTGAACCACCGGGATTAGCACCTTCGAACTTCCCCAAAATTCTAATCCTGGGGTTCCCGTTTATATTTCGAAGCTCTACCAGTGGGGTGTTGCCAATAGCATTGAATAGAGTGAATTTTCTATCGCTTGTAGTTTTCATGCCATCCTCATAGAGATTTTTAATATCAAAAAGTAGTCTACGACAACCTGGTTCCGTAAATCAAATGACCTGCCTCGCGCACCATTGTATTATACCTTTTACGCCATATGTAAAAATAAAAAACTTGTTGGAGAATTCAATATGGTTTGTCAACCCATATTGGACTAGCCCAGGCTAGATGTCCATCAACTTGGATTATGTGTGCGAAGTACAAAGCGCTTTCCCTAAATGCATTGTCCTCGATTCTGCACTCCAGCTCAAGCTGCCCCTCACCGTCTCTGTAAAAAAGCTCATAACCTTTAGAGCTTGAGTATTTCCAAATCTCAACACACTTAAGCGGTGCCGTCGCTTTTACTGAACAAAATATCATGACGTTAGACTCATTGCTGTATATCTCTGAGCCCATTAGGCAATTGTTAATTCGGAAATCCACAATAATTCGAGCACCAGTGGTGGCATAAGTATTTCTCTGCCACATCGCTTCGAAAATGCCCTCTCGAGTGAGGTTGGTGGAATAAACTGCCTGTAGTCCAGGCTGATAATCCTTGGTGATACGAGCACCAAAAGCTTTGCTTCCTCTTGCCCAGTGGCTATCACCACCGGCAATAAACCCAAGACGGTATCCCCGTGACAGAGCCTCCCTGACGTACGAGCCGGTATTTTCATATGCTCTGTGACTCTTCTCACCATAAAGGTAGGTGAAAAACGGGGTGATGTCATGATGTATGGGAAAAGGGGCATCAAAATAGTCGCTGTTACCGTGTTTGGAAAATATCTCCACTAGGCGCAACTGTTCCCAATCCCGGCTACCCCAGTTATAAGGAACGCTAGCATAGAAAAGCCGCCAAGCAGTATGGTGAGGTATCACTAGATAACGGCGATTTCCCAAGACTTGCTGCAATTCCGCCGGGGTTGCTGCGTCTAGATAAGAAACTAAAATAGGACTTTCATCCGGGGCGTAGTAAATATTGCGGTGTCCATGATAATAATCAGTCCATTCATAGCCGTTGATAGTTACGAATTCCCCTGGTACATAATATCGCTCATTAAGGTCTACTAAATACTCCCATTCTTCTTGACTGGGAGGCAATCCCCAGTAGTCAAAAAGGTCATGGATACTTATAGAGGCAAAATCAAAGCGGTCTATGCGGCGATTGCGTTCATAAACGTACTGAGGGTTACGGTTAGCATCCTTTCCCAAAGTGGTGTGTTGATGCAAATCACCCCAGTAGATGTATTTTTCCGCAGACGGGTTTACTAAAATTGGGTTGCTGGTATAAATTTTACCAGTGGCATTGTCTCTGACATGGATGCGATAAGTGCCAGGAGCTGTGACCCGAGCCTGTATTTCAGCAACTCCACGATCCAACGGGGAAAAGGTGTAGTCTCCTGTGGCAAACTCTATTCCCTCTTGCGGTAGGAATGACAAATTGCCGTCATATAACATAGAAAGAAAGCCATCTTTATCCAGAGCCTTCACCACAACAGTAAAACTTTTTTGCAAAGTCGGGGTGCTGGGAGCCAGTACGTCCAATGAGGCCATTTGACCACCACAGACTTCTAGCGTAGCATAGGAAGAGACCATACGGTATCGCCCACTTGCATCCTGGTCAACGTATAAAATAAAGTCTACATCTGCTTCACCGTCAGGCATTTTCCAGCCAGGACTACCTCGAGAAGTATCACCCAGCACGAGCTTCACCTGCTCCCCTGATCCTAAAGAACCTCTTACTAGCTTAAGGTGTATCTCATGCCGTCTAGCCACATTTAAGGGATAGTATATCGGAGATGAAGGATGTTTTCGGTATCTAGCAACATCCAAGACAAAGGTATTTAGCAAGAAATTCCTATGCGGCGGAGCAGAGGGCTTGCTCAAAACTATTTTTACCCCTTCTGGAGCCTCTACTCTTACATATCCCTGCGCAGAAGGTTTGCTTACTTGGAGGGTCTCATCCCACATGTCCTGGTAAAAGCAATCGTAAAATTTCAACTGACCCCCTACAGCAATAATTTTGCCCAGACGAAGGATGAGACCACCTCCTTGCTTGATGCCATGTTCCCCAACACGAAAAGTGAGGGTAAGTGTTTGATACCTATTTCGCTCCACCAAAATTGGAGTGATACTGGTCTGCCCGTCAGCCATCCCATCAACTATCTTTCCCTCGCGATAAATATCAGGGTTATGATTGACCCAGTAAAAGCTTTGGGCTATCCTTAGAATGCCTCCGACTAGGATATAAACAGCCAGCGAGCCGCAAATAGCTAGAGACAAAACCCACCACCTGCTTTTTCGCCAGCGCAGGTAGCCGACTATCCCCAACGATAAGAGCAGTGTTGTACACAGGACTATCAAATACAAAAGGATTGGGCTGCTCACTCTACTATGCTATCTCAAATTCGTCTTGTACAGCGATATCTTTAGAAGAGCGTCCTATCATAACCTTAAAAACGCCTGGCTCGACGATCAACTCCATGTCCTTGTTGTAAAAGCCAAGCATATGTGCTGGCAGTTGGAACTCCACCGTCTTAGTTTCACCAGGTCTCAAGGCAACCCGTTTGAAACCCTTCAATTCTTTGACTGGTCTAGTAATGCTTGCGACCACGTCATTTATGTAGAGCTGAACCACCTCCTCACCAGCCCTTGTACCGGTATTCCTGACGTCGACTTTTATTAAAACTTCGCCAGTCGATGGAATTTGTTTTGGCTCTACTCTTAAATTACCAAGTTCAAAGGTAGTATAGCTGAGGCCATAGCCAAATTCAAAAGTAGGACTGGTACCGGCATCAACATAATTTCCCCAGAGTTGAGACCTAGCCCCCGAAGGCTTATGTCCGTAGTAGACCGGGATCTGTCCTACTTTTTCGGGGAAAGATATTGGGAGCTTGCCGCTGGGATTATAATCACCAAAAAGAACATCGGCAACAGCGTTGCCGCCCTCCTCGCCTGGCAGCCAGGCTTGGATAATTACTGGTATCTTCTTGGCTATCCAATCGAGGACAAGAGGCCTTCCATTTACCAGGATGACTACAGTAGGAGTGCCTGTTTCATAGATTTTTCTTACCAATTCTTCTTGGACGCCTGGGAGGCGAAGTTCAGCACTGTCTCTCATTTCACCGCAGGTACATTCTGGGGTTAGCCCTGATTTTCCCCCAATTACGACAATTGCCACTTTAGCCAGCTGAGCAACTTTTATAGCTTCATCAAAGCCATCTCTCGAATTGTCATTTATTTCGCAACCTGCTACACATAAGACGTTTGTGGTTGCGGAAACCTTTGCCTTGATTCCTTCCATTATGGTTACCACAGGTACAGTAATCTGGTCGGCCTCTACATAGGGGGCGGAAATGGAAGTGCCTTGGGCATTAGTCATCATTTCCATTATCTTTACATGGGCAGCATAGGTGTAATCACCCAGAAGGTTTCTACGGCTGTTTGCACTTGGGCCAATTACAGCAATGGTCTCAATACTCCTGTCCAGCGGCAAGATTTTACCCTCATTCTTCAAAAGAACCAACGATTTACGCGCCGCCTCCAGTGCCAACCAGCGGTTGTCTGGCGTGTCGAAAACCCACGTTGTCTTTTCCGGGTGCACATAAGGGTTATCAAAAAGTCCCAACTTAAATTTTAACCGTAGTACTCTTGAAACCACCTGGTCGACCAGCTTCTCTGCTACTAAGCCCTTAATGATTTGCTCTTTTAAGGGCTGGGAATAACAGTCAGTCTTGGGTAACTCAATGTCAATCCCTGCCTCCAGAGCATACCTTGCTGCCTCCGCTTTATCACTAGCTATCCTGTGGTAACTCTGTAGGGTGTTTATGGCAAAGTAATCTGAAACGACAACTCCTTCAAATCCCCACTCCTTTCGCAGAATGTCTGTAAGAAGTTCTTTGGAGGCCCCACAGGGTACACCATCAATCTCATGATAGGCACTCATCACTGACATGGCCCCGGCCTCTGTGACGGCCTTCTTAAATGGATATAAAAACACCTCTCTGAGCATTCTAGGTGGTATATTTGCTGGAGCCCAGTTAAGTCCACCTTCTGACGCCCCATAGCCAACAAAATGTTTGATTGTAGCGATAACGCCTTTCTTTAAATCATCACCTTGCAATCCCCTTACGTATGCTGTTCCCATCTCAGCGACGAGGTAAGGGTCCTCTCCAAAGGTTTCTTCGACTCGCCCCCATCGTGGATCTCTGGTGACATCCATGACAGGACCAAGCCCCTGATGCACACCAGTGGCTCTCATTTGAGTCCTAATTACTTGGGCAATCCTGGTAACTAATTCCGGGTCCCAAGTACTGGCAATGCCGATTATTTGAGGAAAAATAGTCGCCTCCTTTGCCATAAGACCGCTCAGACATTCCTCGTGGACTATAGCTGGTATCCCCAGTCTAGTATTATTGACTAAAAATTCCTGAACGCTGTTTACAAAGGTGGCAATCTCTTTGGGTTGAAGTGCAGTGCCTATACCAGCTCTAGATATCTGACCTATGCCATTTTTAATCAGCCACTCGGCCTTTTCAAGAGAAAATTTTCCCTCCTCCATTAACTCGAAGCTCCAAATAGCACCAAGCTGTGCCAGCTTTTCATCGATAGTCATTTGGGCAATCAGGTCTTTCACTCTGACATCAATTGGTTGAGAAAAATCTTGATATAGGCCCATTGCTCTATCCTTTCATATCTAATAATTCTGCACCGAATCAACGAAGGCAGCGTCTTGATCAAAAAACTGTTTCAAAGTCTTGTAAAGAGGCTGGTACAAAGCATGAAGACGGCGGTATATGTGTACCCTTGCCAAATCAGGGAATTTTGAATCTACAGTGTAAGTCAGTTTAGCGCAAGCTTCCTGAACAGAACTAAATAGTCCTACCCCAACAGCAGCTAGAATTGCTGCACCATAGGCTGGCCCCTCATCAACGCCCACTCGAGCCACTTCTATCTCTAAGATGTCTGACGCTAGCTGCTGCCAGAATGCACTTTTTGCCCCACCCCCTGACAGATAGATTTTTGTGGTGCTCAATCCCAGTTCCTTCCCTAGTTCCAGGCAATCTTTCAGACTAAAAAGAACTCCCTCCATAATCGCTCTGGCCATATGTGCTTTCGTATGCCTGAGCGAAAGACCTAAGAACGCACCTCTGGCATTAGCATCCGCATACGGAGTCCTTTCGCCGGCGAGATACGGTAGGAAGATAAGACCCTCCGAGCCAGGTGAAACACCGCTGGCTTTTCGGTCTATGAGCTGATACGGACTTATCCCCTCTCGATTTGCTTCTAAGATTTCATCCTGACACACTGTATCTCGAAACCATCGGAGTGCTCCTCCGGCAGAAAGAGTGACGGCCATCAAGTGCCACTTACCAGGTACGGCATGGCAAAATGAATGTAGTCTACCCATAGGATCAAAAATCGGCTTGTCCGAATGCCAGAAGATAACCCCACTGGTCCCGAGCACACATGATGCCAACCCGTTCTGAATAATTCCGTTACCAACAGCACCAGCTGCCTGGTCACCACCACCGCCTACAACCGGTGTTCCTTTCGCTAACCCCAATACATCTGACACCTCCCCAGCTAAATAACCACTTATTTCCGGCGATTCAAAGCAGTCCGGAAGCCACTCTTGGGGTATATCTAGTTCCTGAAGTATTTCCTGGGACCATTTTCGTTCTGGTACGTTGAACAAAAGCGTCCCCGAAGCATCGGAGACCTCAGTAGCGAACACACCGGTCATTCTATATCTGATGTAATCTTTGGGTAACAGTATCTTGGAAACCCGTGCATAGACTTCCGGCTCGTTCTGGCGTAGCCAGAGTATTTTGGGTGCAGTAAATCCGGCTAACGCTCGATTAAAGGTAAGGTCGAGCAACCTGTTAAACCCGATAACCCTTATGATCTCGTTGCATTGCGGCTCAGTACGCTGGTCATTCCATAATATCGCTGGACGAAGCGGAACACCATGACTGTCCAAAAACACAGAGCCATGCATCTGACCTGAAAGCCCAACGCCAATTATTTCGATTCTTGAACCGGTGACTGAAAATGCCTCGTCCAAACATCTGCGCACAGAAGAGACAGTTGCCTCCCACCACGTCGCCGGATCTTGCTCTGCCCACTTTGGCCTGGGCATTAGCAAAGGATACTCTCTAGTTGCAGACGCTATAACTTTTCCTAATTCAGAGACCACTAGCGCTTTCACACCAGTGGTAGCAACATCAATGCCCAGAAAGCATCTCATTATTCAGAAACTTTTAATTTTTTACGGCTGGCGTGCACGTCCTCGATAAACTTGTCGTCGAGACCCAAAGCCTTATAGACGACTGCATACGCAGCAACAGCGTCGTGTTCAGCTTGCGCCTTTTTTAAGGCACTATCGTCTATTTTCGCAGCAATAGAGTCAATAAATTCCCACTGATAAATGCTGCGCTTCACTGCCTCAATCTGATCTTCTGTGTAAGGAAAAAGGTCGAATCCCATGCGCTCACCATTAAGTCCATACCGAGCACGGCGGAGTTCTATCGCTAAGTCCAATGTTTGCATAAAATATGAAGCGCCTACCATATTATCATCATCAAAATCCCCCCAACCCGAATTTCCGTGTTGATGCCCGAGAAGGTTTTCTCTGGCCAGCAGTGCTGCATATTCTGCAAGAGGTTCCCCATTCATAATCAGATGCTGCCAATCCATATTCACCTTGAGATTATCCGTAGGTACGCCCCGCTCTTTAACTTTGGATATAACATATAGGGTCATACCTATATCTCTCATCAGTATTCTCATAGCTGGTTCGGAACTCTTGTGTTCCAGCAACACCACGACTCTGTGTTCGTTGGCCCAAGCTACTATTTCAGCAATTGCTGCAATGAACCGTTCCCACACTTCTTTATATGGGACTTGAAACGAATAGTTATACCCCTCACCACCTGGCCAGACTATAAATTTAGCGCCTACAGATGCAGCGAGAGAGACTCCGTGCTTGGCGATTTTTATAGATTCTTCACGAATTCTCTTGTCTGGGTTTATAAATGAGCCAAGTGCATATCTGGGATTGGAAAACAACCCTAATGCGATAGCATAAAGGTCGCGCCCCCCCAACGCTTTTACAACTTTATCTATGTTGTCTTCATTGACCTCGTTAGGATAGTGAAATTCATAACCATCAACAAGGTCACCCAGTCGATCCGTGACCCGCTTCACTTTGGTTACCATATCCTCGTCAGATGCCTCCGGATGATAACCTTGTGGCATGAAGCGGGTGGCATTAGGCCCGAAAGCCCAGATACCAACGCTGTTTTTTAGTCTGTCCATTTGAAAAAGCTCCCTTTTTGTAACGGTCAAGGTCACATTGTATCTTTATTTGGCTCGCCGTTACAAGAGCATCCTGAAAGTTGATAGTGGAAACATTTGTGACATACGTTTACAAGGCCTGCAGCTTTGCGTTAACAAAAAATTTAGCCCACTAGAGTGAAATCTCGTGGACTTAACTCCTGTTAAATCAAGACTGCACTAACTTAAATTTGTTTGGGCAAGTCTTCCCCGTTACTAATGTCTTCGCGGCGTGCCTATGAGCATCCTTATCAGGCATATAACCAAACCCACGCCCTAACTGCCATTGTTGATTTTTTATTGCCTGAATGCTATAAAGCACTATCCGGCTCTGGCCGAAATGCTGAGTTTGTGGCGAGTAAACACATTCGGAGGTTTTGAACATGATGACAGGTAAGCAGTATCGAGAAAGCCTCAGGCGTCTTAAGCCTGAAATATATTACATGGGGGAGAAGATTGAAAACCTTTTAGAACATCCCGCTTTTGTGCCCCATATAAATGCAGCAGCACTAACCTATGACATGGCACTAGCACCAGAGTTTGAAGAATTACTGACTGCAACTTCACATCTTACTGGTGAGAAAATAAACCGTTTTACTCATATTCACCATAGCCACGATGATCTGATAAAGAAGGTCAAAATGCTACGCGCTATAGGCCAGCAAACGGGCAGCTGCTTTCAGAGATGCGTGGGCCATGACGCACTAAATGCTATCTATTCAGTGACCTATGAAATAGACCAGAAAGTGGGAACAGAGTATCACAAGAGGCTCGTTGAACTCCTGAAAAAAATACAGAAGGATGATTTAATGGTCTCCGGAGCAATGACAGACCCTAAAGGTGACCGACGCTTGGCACCAAGTCAACAGAAAGATCCTGATATGTATGTGCATGTAGTGGAGCAAAAAAGTAACGGAATTGTGGTCAGCGGTGCCAAGGCCCACATCACGGGTGCGGTCAATTCACACGGTCATCTGGTAATGCCAACAGCTGCCATGAAAGCGGAAGATGCGGACTATGCTGTCTGCTTTTACGTGCCGATTGACTCTTCTGGCCTATTCCATATTTTTGGTCGTCAGACTAATGACACACGCAAATGCAATTGTTTTCTTGACCAAGGGAATGTGGAATACGGCATCGTTGGAGGTGAGGCTTTGATTGTTTTTGACAAAGTCTTTATTCCCTGGGAGCATGTCTTTATGTGTGGTGAATATGAGTTTGCGTACGAGCTAGTAGAGAGATTTGCCACTGCCCACAGACAAAATTATGGTGGTTGCAAGACAGGGCTTGCTGATGCTCTCATTGGAACTACCTACGCCCTTGCACAGGTTCAGGGAACAGATAGGGCTTCGCACGTCAGGGACAAGATAGTGGAGATGGTACACCTTACCGAGACACTTTACTGCTGCTCTATTGCCTGTTCCTGCCAAGGTTATCCCCTGCCTGCCGGTTCCTATATGGCTGACCCGCTCCTGGCCAATGTCACCAAATTAAATGTTACCCGTCATATTTATGAGATTGCCAGGTTAGCACATGATATCGCTGGAGGTATACTGGCAACAGCACCTTCCGAAAATGACTGGAAAGACCCGAGGGTGGGTGCATATGTGGACAAGTACATGAAAGGTTTAGCTGACGTGCCCGCAGAGACCAGGATAAGACTTCTGCGGCTTTTAGAGGCTATGACCTGTGGTACGGCACTCGTAGAATCAATGCACGGTGCTGGCTCTCCTCAGGCGCAAAGGATTATGATTGAGCGACGAGCTAACCTCGAGCACAAGAAACGCCTGGCAGAAAAGCTGGCAAAGATAGGCGAACAACCACAATTTGTTTGTTAGCTATGGCACAGCGTGAAAATAAGGCCAGAGTGGCACTGAAGTTTTGCGGATGCTGTAATCCTTACCTTGATTTGAGCAGCATAGCACGCCATTTGAGGGAGACAGCAGAGGCAAGCAGCACTATTGAGCTTGTCTCTTTATCACAGGATACGGCAGATGTGGTGGTCATCCTGTGTGGTTGTCCCCGTGCCTGCGGAAACAAACCCGATATCAGAAGCAAGGCTTACCGAACCATAATCATAGCTGGCGAATTTTTAGACGCAAAACCTGTTCCCCAAGCCCATATCTCTACAGCTTTAACGGATGAACTCGTCAGAATTTTTAACGGCTAATCCACAATTTGGCAGCAAGCCTCCTAAGAGACCAGACCAAAAGGAAGTTTTGCATAACATCTTAAGGCTCTTTCCTTACGACCTCTCAATTTAGCCTATATTTTATCTGAACTTTAAAACAGTCCGGTTTCAAAAACTGGTGCTCTACGGTTGCATCAAATCTTAAAGCACACCTAATCCCCTCAATCTGCTAATCTCCTCTTTACTCATCCCTAATATACCAATCAAAACCTCTTCAGTGTGTTGTCCCAGCTCGGGAGATGCTCGTTCCACAAAACATTCAGACCGAGAGAATTTGAAAGGCACATTTACTACTTTAAACTTACCTGCAGTTGGATGGCTTACCTCAACTATCATATTTCTGGCAGCTACCTGCGGGTCTATAGCTACCTGGGGAATAGTATTTACCGGTCCACATGGTATACCCACTTGCTCGAATTCCCTAATCCATTCTCTGGTGGTTCTGGCCTTAAATGCTTGCGTCAGGATCGGTTCTAGGACTTCGTAATGCTGCGTGCGCAGCCAGCCATCAGCAAAGCGTGGATCGTCTATTATGTCAACACGATCGATAACAGCGCAAAAAAGGGGCCATTGGTCATTCAACCCACCGCTGATAGCTACGGCAATATAGCCATCCTTGGTAGGAAAGACCTGAAAGGGGGTATAAACAGGGTGCCTTGTGCCGAGAGCGCGAGGAATCTCACCAGCATTCAGATACCTGACAAAAGCATTCTCCAGAACCGTTATCTGGCAGTCAAGCATACTGATATCTATCATTTGTCCTTGTCCGCTTGTATGCCTCTCCTCCAGAGCAGCAAGGATTGCAATACACAGAAACAACCCAGCTACAATATCTCCGTAAGATACTCCAGGTTTAATCGGAGGTCCCCCTGGCTCACCAGTGATGCTCATGATACCCCCCATAGCCTGGATGACGATATCAAAGGCAGGCTTTTGGGCATAAGGCCCATATTGACCAAAGCCCGAACCAGCAGCGTAGATTATCCTGGGGTTGCGTTCCTTTAATGCTTCATAAGACAGGCCTAATTTCTCCATCGTCCCCGGCACGAAACATGCTACTAGCACATCGGCGAACTCTACAAGCTTCAAAAGTATCTCCCTTCCCTGCTCGGTGGTCAAGTCTAACACTATGCTCTTCTTATCTCTGTTGAGGCTGAGAAAATAAGTACTCACTCCGTTCACGATAGGGCCATTACCTCTAGCAATATCACCGACTGCCGGGCGCTCAACTTTGATTACCTCGGCGCCAAGGCTGCTGAGCAGCATTGTAGCAAAAGGGCCGAACAGAACCTGCGACAAATCGAGTACTCTAATTCCCTCCAGCGGTCTGGCCATATTTAACCTCCATCGCTATAACTGCAATTACTACCAGAGGAAAGTGTAACGCAGGTCTATTACGGTTATCAACAACGTGATAAAAGGCCCTGAGTTATGTAAATTGGGTGCCATTTGATACGATTTGTACGATTATTCACAGACAATGACAGGTTGAGTGAGCAAGGGTCAGGATACCCTCTGTCTACCTTATATAACCACCACATGATTTGAAAGGGACTTTCAAATAACCAGTAAAGAGAAAAAGGCAGGATAACCAGACCGGTTAAATTCCTGCCTCTACATTTCTTGGTTGCGGGGGTTGGATTTGAACCAACGACCTTCGGGTTATGAGCCCGACGAGCTACCACTGCTCCACCCCGCGATACTGATAGCAAGTGAATAGTTTTGTGCTCAGCCTGATGTAGGTCGAAGACCTCGACCATTAGTACGGCTCAGCTGAACGCATTGCTGCGCTTACACGTGCCGCCTATCAAGCAGGTAGTCTACCTGCGGTCTTACCCGGTTGGCCCGGTGGGAGATTTCATCTTGGGGTGGGCTTCGTGCTTAGAGGCTTTCAGCGCTTATCCCGTCCAGACATAGCTACCCAGCACTGCCGTTGGCACGACAACTGGCACACCAGAGGTCTGTCCCTCCCAATCCTCTCGTACTAGGGAGAGCTCCCCTCAAATCTCCTGCGCCCGCAACGGATAGAGACCGACCTGTCTCACGACGGTCTGAACCCAGCTCGCGTGCCGCTTTAACCGGCGAACAGCCGGACCCTTGGGACCTGCTCCAGCCCCAGGATGCGACGAGCCGACATCGAGGTGCCAAACCTTGCCGTCGATGTGAACTCTTGGGCAAGATCAGCCTGTTATCCCCGGGGTAGCTTTTATCCGTTAAGCTACGGCCCTTCCACGCGGTACCGTAGGATCACTTTGCCCGACTTTCGTCCCTGCTCGACTTGTGAGTCTCACAGTCAAGCCCCCTTATGCCAATGCATTCGACGCACGATTTCCATCCGTGCTGAGGGGACCTTTGGACGCCTCCGTTACCTTTTAGGAGGCAACCGCCCCAGTTAAACTACCCACCTGGCACGGTCCCCACCCGAAGGCAGGTTAGAACCAAAATCAGACAAGAGTGGTATTTCACCGTCGGCTCCACTGAGGCTAGCGCCCCAGCTTCACAGCCTCCCACCTATCCTACACATGCCCAACTCGAGTCCAATGCCAGGATATAGTAAAGCTCCCGGGGTCTTTTTGTCCAGTTGTGGGTAGAGGGCATCTTCACCCCCATTGCAATTTCACCGAGTCCCTCGTTGAGACAGCGCCCAAGTCGTTATACCTTTCGTGCGGGTCGGAACTTACCCGACAAGGGATTTCGCTACCTTAGGACCGTTATAGTTACGGCCGCCGTTCACCGGGGCTTCGGTTCAAGGCTTCGGGCACGAGACCCTAACCTCTCTCCTTAACCTTCCGGCACTGGGCAGGTATCAGCCTCTATACCTCAGCTTTCGCTTTGGCAGAGACCTGTGTTTATGTTATACAGTCGCCTGGGCCGGTTTCGTGCCCCCGCTTGTCACAGCGGGCCCCCTTCTTCCGAAGTTACGGGGTTAGATTGCCGAGTTCCTTAACGAGGGTTCTCTCGAACACCTTGGGGCTCTTACCCCCGTCTACCAGTGTCGGTTTGCGGTACGGGCACCTTACCGTTTAGCAACGAGGCTTTTCTAGACAGCGTGGACTCAGCTGAATCATTTCGGGTTTCCCCTCAATTTTCCCCGCTCCTCAGCTTCACGTTGGAGTGGATTTACCTGCCCCAACATACCTTAGATTGGGGACGCACCATGTCCATTAGGTACGCTCAGCCTATCCTTCTGTGTCCCCCCTTTGCCTTAAAACAACGGTAAGGTGGTATGGGAATGTTGACCCATTGTCCATCGCCTACCCCCTTAGGGTTCAGCTTAGGCCCGACTAACCCTACGCGGATTAACCTTGCGTAGGAAACCTTAGACTTACGGTGGGCATGTTTTCCACATGCCTTTACGCTACTCATGCCGGCATTCTCACTTGCTATTGCTCCACCCTGGCTTACACCAAGGCTTCACAGCTATAGCAACGCTCCCCTACCTCCGTCAAAAAACGGACCACAGCTTCGGTGGTAGACTTTAGCCCCGTTAAATTATCGGTGCAATATCACTCGACCAGTGAGCTATTACGCACTCTTTGAAGGATGGCTGCTTCTAAGCCAACCTCCTGGCTGTTTTAGCGATATTACCTCCTTTCCCACTTAGTCTACGCTTCGGGACCTTAGCTGATGGTCTGGGCTGTTTCCCTCTCGACTACGAAGCTTATCCCTCGCAGTCTCACTCCCAGGTTAGAACTTATGGCATTCGGAGTTTGGTTGAGTTTGGTAACCTCACGGCCCCTAGCTCATCCAGTGCTCTACCTCCATAAGTCATTACCTGAGGCTGCACCTAAATGCATTTCGGGGAGAACAAGCTATCTCCGAGTTCGTTTGGCATTTCACCCCTACCCACAGCTCATCCCAGCACTTTGCCACGTACACGGGTTCGGGCCTCCACCTGAGGTTAATCAGGTTTCACCCTGGCCATGGGTAGCTCACCCGGTTTCGTGTCTAATCCCTGCGACCTTTCCCATGTAAGGGAAAACGCCCTCTTCGGACTCGCTTTCGCTACGGCTCCACGACTAAAGTCGCTTAACCTAGCCACAGAGATTAACTCGCCGGCTCATTCTTCAATAGGCACGCCATTATCCTTCGAAGAAGGACTTTGACTGCTTGTAGGCACAAGGTTTCAGGTTCTATTTCACTCCCCTCCCGGGGTGCTTTTCACCTTTCCCTCACGGTACTGGTTCACTATCGGTCGTTAGCAGTATTTAGCCTTGGAGTGTGGTCACCCCAGATTCCCACGGGATTCCTCGTGTCCCATGGTACTTAAGAACACAAGCAGAGACTTCAACCTTTTGTCTACGGGACTATCACCCTCTTTGGTTGCTCTTTCCAGAGACCTTCGACTAGGTGAAGTTTTCTTACTCTGTTACAGGTCTTGAGCCCTGTACTCTTGTGTCTTGCAACCCTTGAATGGCATAGGTCTCAAGCCCACTAAGCCATTCAAGTTTAGGCTGTTCCCATTTCGTTCGCCACTACTCCGGGAATCTCGTTGATTTCTTTTCCTCAGGGTACTAAGATGTTTCAGTTCCCCTGGTTCCCTCTCGCTGTAAGCGAGCGCCTGGCTTTTAACCAGGCAGGTTCTCCTGTTAGGGTATCCTCGGCTGGGCTTGCTAGACAGCTCACCGAGGCTTATCGCAGTCTTGCCACGCCCATCATCGGCTGCTAACGCCAAGGCATCCGCCCTGTGCCCTTTCCTCTTTGACCCACATCAGCCTGAATACAAAACCTATTCACTTTTTAAAGTGCAAGGCAGCTCGGTGTACACCAAGCTGCCCTAGTATACACAAACAAGACACTTCGGTCAATCAGGTATAATGGTGTACACCAACCATCCGTGAATTAGTATAGCGTAATATTTATCAGTTGTCAAATCCTCGTACTCGTTCAGTAGACAGGTTCAGGTGGTACTGCACGCTGACGCACAGGCTTAGGACTGTAAGGGCGGTCCTCTAGACTTTCTGGATGATTTTGATCGTAGCGACGTCTCCAGCAATAGAAAGTCTGTGGGGAGATGTCAAAGTGTAGACAAGTAAGACGAGCATGCTGACCATGGGAATAATAGCAATCAAAACATTTCAACCTTCCTTGAGCTCCCCTAATACATCGGCCATCTTTTAGCTAAGCCTAGCAGCTGCGGGGATTAATCAATTAACTACCTTTCTTTTTATAGTGTCACTAATCTATCTGAACTAGACCAACCTGCTTGTAAAGAGGCAGGCAAATCTGTGAACCCGTGTATGCTAGAATGTAACAAGCGCAATCAATCAGCCCGGGACTTTAGTTCATTCCCACTCTATAGTGGAAGGCGGTTTGCTGGTTATATCGTAGACTACGCGGTTAACGCCAGGTACCTCGTTTACAATACGATTGGAGATGCGAGCTAAGAGGTCATAGGGTAGACGGGCCCAATCAGCAGTCATAGCATCCTGGCTGGTTACAGCACGTACAGCTACCAGGTTGCCGTAAGTACGAGAATCCCCCATGACACCGACACTCCTAATATCAGTAAGGATAGCGAATGTCTGCCATAACTGGCGATAAAGGTTTGCCTTTTTTATTTCGTTCATTACTATCCAATCGGCCGCCCGTAGTACATCCAGACGTTCTTGAGTTACTTCACCAATGATACGAATGGCAAGCCCTGGCCCTGGGAAAGGCTGACGCCACACTATATCCTCAGGTAAGCCAAGAGCCAGGCCGACCTCGCGAACTTCATCTTTAAATAGATAACGTAGCGGCTCTATTAATTTCAATGTCATCTTGGCAGGTAAGCCGCCGACGTTATGATGGGTTTTTATTCTGGCTGCGGCTCTGGTTTCCTTGGAAGTGCTTTCAATTACATCCGGATAAAGCGTACCTTGAGCTAAGAAGTCTATTTTCCCCAGTCTTGCTGCTTTATATTCAAATACCTTAATAAATTCCTCACCTACCCTACGACGCTTCATTTCAGGATCAGTAACTCCCTTTAACCGTCTAAGGAACCTTTTAGAAGCGTCCACATAGACCACGTTCACTTTCAAGTTGTTTCTAAATGTATTTAGAACTCTTTCTGGCTCCTCCCGGCGTAATAATCCGTTATTAACAAATATGCAGATCAGTTGGTTGCCAATAGCTTGATGAATTAACGTAGCTGTCACTGCTGAGTCAACGCCCCCTGAAAGAGCGCAAATGACCCTGCCATCTTTCACCTGTTCCTTTATCGATTTTATGCTTTCATTTATAAAGTTGCTCGGTGTCCAGAAACCGTGACATCCGCATATCCGGTAAAGGAAATTTTGAATAATGTTTTTACCATGCGGGGTATGAATAACTTCAGGATGAAATTGCAGCCCGAAAATATTGACATCATTACCTATGACTGCAGCCGGGGAATTTTCAGTATAGGCTAGAGACTTAAAATTAGGGGGCATGTCTACCACCATGTCGCCATGGCTCATCCACACAAGCAGTGACGGAGGTAAACCAGAAAAGAGGGGCGAGTCTTTATCAGTTAAGTATAAGATAGCTTGACCATATTCGTGCCTGATGGCTGGAGCTACCTTGCCGCCTAGCTGATGTGCAATAACCTGCATACCATAACAGATTCCTAAGACAGGTAGGCCACTGTGATAAAGTTGGACTGGCGCTAGTGGTGCTCCCTGCTGGTACACACTAGCTGGTCCTCCTGACAAAATGAACCCTTTGGGTTGGAGGGACATTATCTTTTCCCACGGCGTATCAAACGGGACTAGTTCACAGTAAACGTGGCACTCACGAACCCGCCGGGCAATCAAGTGGCTATACTGGGAACCAAAGTCAATAACAGCTATCGTCTCATGAGCTCCAGGAGATATCGGCTCTACCTCGGAAACAAGCTGTTCACCATGAAGCTCCCTTGATATTTCTAAGTAAGTTGAAACTTCAATATCGTCGCTAGTAGCTACACGATGGCTATCTTTATTGTCACCCATGTGTCTGTAATTAAAGTATATCACAGCCCGACATGCTGTACTAAGGAGGCATCTCGCTTTGGTAAAAGGTTAAGATTGTTACTAATTTACTAAATCAGACACGATGTTTACCCACTCGCCGCATGTATGCTATACTTTCGTCCGACATTTTAGAACTTCTGGGGCTTGTCGCGTGCTAGCAGATTTTGGCTACATTGGGATATTCCTCATTATAGCCATTCTGTTTGCAGTCTCCACATTGCTGTTACCGCTGACTCTGGCCCGCATCGGCATTATTCCGAAACGGAGTAATCCGACCAAGACCTCCACTTACGAGTGCGGAATGGAAACTATCGGTAAAACCTGGGTTCAGTTCAACTCTCGCTATTATTTTTTCGCTGTCCTGTTTGTCATCCTCGATGTATTGACTGTTTTCTTATACCCATGGGCAGTGAACTTCAAAGGGCTAGGCCTGTTTGGTTTCATCGCCATCGCCTCCTTCTTTATAATCCTTATGATCGGATATATTTATGCCTGGCTTAAAGGGGCCATGGAATGGAAATAGAAAGACTCGAAATTCTATCTTCGCATGAACTCGATGTAGCTGAGGGCCTGAGGATAAGCGCTCTAATGGAAGCTTCGCGACAGCCCATACCAGACCCTGATGAATGGCTTGAAACAGAGATTAGTCGCAACATATTATTGACTACAGTAGACTATGTAGTTAATTGGGCACGCTCCCGTTCAATATTTCCTCTCATGTTTGGATTAGCCTGCTGCGCTTTCGAGATGATTGGTGCAGCAGCTTCACGATTTGACATTGCTCGCTTTGGCATGGACATTTTCCGGTGGTCACCTCGCCAAGCCGATTTGATGATTGTTGCCGGAACATTAACCTGGAAAATGGCACCGGCAGTCAAGCTGGTCTACGAACAGATGGCTGAACCTAAATGGGTGATTGCAATGGGTGCTTGCGCCATTAGCGGTGGCACCTTCAGGGAGTCCTATAGTGTTGTGCCCGGGGTCAACCGAATAATTCCTGTTGATGTCTATGTACCGGGCTGTCCGCCGCGGCCTGAGGGATTGATTCACGGTATAAGAAAAATACACGAGAAAATCATGAAGGATAGCATTAAAAAACATGACCACAGCCCTTAATGGCATAGAAGTAGCCCGAAGACTAACCGAGAGGTTCCCTGATTCGGTGGTTTCTGCTAATAATGCGGTTGTTGTTATTAGGAGAGAATGTCTTCGCCAAGTGGCAGAATTTCTCAAGAATGCATCTGAGTTTGAATTTGATTACCTGACTAATCTTGTTGCTGTTGACTATATGGAGTACTTTGAGGTTGTTTATCATTTAATTTCAATAAAATATAACCACAGCTTGGTTTTGAAAACACGATGTTATGAACGTGACAAACCGATGGTACCCTCAGTAGTCGATATATGGCGGTCAGCAGATTTTCAGGAGAGGGAAGCCTATGACCTAATGGGCATTATTTTTGAAGGTCATCCTAATTTGAGACGCTTATTACTTTGGGAAGGATTTGTTGGCCATCCATTGCGCAGGGACTATCTCTAAGATCTAAGATGCCGATAAAAACTGAGCCGTTTATCTTGAATATGGGACCTCAACACCCGTCAACTCACGGTGTATTTAGGATGAGAGTCACCCTTGATGGAGAAGTAGTTGTAGATGTGGAACCTGTTATTGGATATCTACACCGTGGGATTGAGAAGTTGGCTGAAGGACGAACCTATACTCAGAACATTCCGCTTACCGATAGATTGGACTACCTTGCTTCCATGACAAACAATTTTGCCTATGTTCTGGCGGTAGAAAAGCTGGCTGGGATAGAAATTCCTGAACGAGCCGAATATCTAAGGATTATTATGGCTGAAATGATGCGTATTGCCAGCCACCTTATGGCAGTCGGCTTTTTCCTCAATGACCTTGGCGCGATGATGACACCAGTATTGTATATGTGGCGAGAGAGGGAAAAATTATTGGACTTATTTGAAATGGTTTGCGGTCAAAGGCTTACTTACAATTATATGCGCATTGGTGGCGTAAGCCATGATATTCCTGAAGAATTCTTACCAGCTTTGAATAAGTTTGTCACCGAGATGCCAGGCTTTATTGAAGAATACGAGCAACTTCTGTCTCAAAATGAGATATTGTTGGCACGAACTAAGGGCGTGGGTATTTTACCTAAAGAGACGGCAATAAATATTGCTGCTAGTGGACCTGTGCTTAGAGCTAGCGGTGTGAAGTGGGACATTCGACGAGCCGACCCTTATTCAATCTACGATCGTTTCAACTTCGAGATACCGGTTGGTAGCGTCGGTGATAACTATGACCGCTATTGGGTAAGGATGCAGGAAATTAGGCAGAGCGTTCGTATTTTGGAGCAGGCAATAGCCCAATTACCTAACGGTGAGGTTTGCGCCAAAGTACCTCAGTTGCTACGACCACCAGTCGGTGAGGTTTATGGGCACATAGAGGCACCAAAGGGCGAGCTTGGTTTTTATCTGGTTAGTGATAATTCCATTGCCCCCTATAGATTCCATATACGCCCCCCTACACTAATTAATTTAACTGCGCTGAAGGACATGGTTATTGGCTGGAAGTTGGCAGACTTGATCGTCACCTTTGGTAGTATAGACGTTTGTTTGGGGGAGATAGACCGATAATGACGTTTCCGGAACAATTGCGTTCATGGCTAGCTGGTAATTGGCCAGGGTGGGAATGGCTGGCCTATTTTATTACAGCTATAGTCAGTATAGGGATTATCCTTGTATTTGTATTGGTTATGGTAATAGTCTTCATCTGGTATGAGCGTCGTTTGCTCGGGCGATTTCAAATTCGTCTAGGTCCGAATAGGCTCGGACCCGAGGGGATTTTCCAGCCGGTTGCCGAAGCTGTAAAGGTATTGTTGAAAGAAGACATTGTGCCAGCAAAGGGTGATAAAGTGCTCCATTGGCTGGCGCCAGTCATTGTTTTCGCTCCGGTGCTGATGATTTTTGCTGTCGTGCCATTTAGTAAAGGAGCTATCTTAGCTGATTTGAATGTCGGCATAGTCTATGTCGTGGCAATAAGTTCTGTTTCTGCAGTGGGTATATATACCGCTGGCTGGGCGTCTAACAACAAGTACGCTTTGATATCAGCTTTAAGGACAGTAGCACAATTGGTCAGTTACGAGTTGCCAGTAGTGCTGGCTATACTGAGCATAGTGTTGTTAGCAGGGTCGTTATCCTTGACCAAGATTGTAGCTGCACAAAATATTCCTTTCCTTGTTATACAACCCATTGGTTTCATCGTCTTTTTCTTAGGGATGCTCGCCGAGATGAATCGGAGCCCCTTTGACCTTCTTGAGGCTGACTCCGAGATTGTAGCCGGCTATCACATAGAGTATTCAGGAATGAAGTTTGCCATGTTTTACCTCGGCGAGTACGGGCACTCTCTGGCATATTCGTGCATCATCACGACTCTTTTTCTTGGAGGCTGGCAAGGCCCATTGCTGCCGCCGATTATCTGGTTTATAGTCAAGGTTATTGCTGTATTTTCAGTTATTGTGTGGATTCGTAGCACATTACCCAGACTACGCGTCGACCAGTTAATGGCTTTCGCATGGAAAGGGCTGCTACCCATGGCTATAATCAACCTGTTCATAACTGCTGCAGAGATAATGTGGCTACCGGAAACTATGCGATGGATTATGATAGTATTAAACTTCGTCTTTGCCGGTGTTTTAATACTGGTATGGTCGAAGCTGTTTGCTTTAGGAGGTGGGCGAGTTGCGTTTTGAGAGATACGGAATTGGCATAGCAAAGGGGATGTCCGTTACCCTTAAGCATCTGTTTCGTCCTCCAATTACTATGCAATATCCTGAGGAGAAGCTGATTATTTCACGGCGTGCAAGGGGCAACGACCTCGTTTGGTATCCGGAGAAATGTACCGGCTGTGCCACCTGTGCTAAGAGTTGCCCGCAAGGAAACATAGTGCTTGCAACCCATATAGGCAGCGCGAACAATTATGTGGTTGACACGTTCGAACTAGATACCGGTCGTTGCATGTTCTGTGGGTTATGTGTTGAGTCATGCCCTTATGAGGCACTGGCTATGGGGATAGGCTACGAACGTGCCCAGTACAGACGGAAACAGCTAATTTTGAACAAAGAAGACCTCGAGCCTTCTGACCTGAGACGACCCAGTGGTTATGCTCGACCTAAAATCGAGACAACCTTGCCCAAGCAAAGTCTACTTATTTATGCGGATAAAGAAGTAGGAGGGCAGAAATTGAGTTTGATCCCACTGAGTAAAAAGCGAGGCCGTGGTGTTTGATATCGTCTTTTGGCTATTGGCTGCTGTAACTGTGAGCGCAGCGTTAGCTGTTGTCATTATGCGAAATGTCTTTCGGGCAGCCATCTCTTTGGTTCTGCTTTTTTTCGCCATCGCCGGAATTTATGTGACTCTTTATGCCGACTTTCTAGCCGTTGTACAGGTTCTTATTTATGTCGGAGCAATCTCAATATTGATTATGGTGGCAATAATGCTGACGCACGATATTCAGCGCGGTAATCCCTCGGGTAAGTTACACCTACCTGCCCTTGGAGTTAGCTTGCTGCTTCTTGGGACACTGGTATTCACTATACTGAGTGCAAAGTGGCACATAAGCAGTGAACCACCTCTGCAACCAACCACAGCAGCCCTAGGGGCAAGCCTATTCGGTGCGGGCGGTTTTATTCTACCCGTACAAATCGCAGCAGTGTTGCTTTTAGCTGCAATACTGGGCGCCATTGTCATCATGAGAGAGAAATGAAATGGGGGTCGGTCTAGAACATTATCTTGTTTTGTCCGCAGTTCTTTTTTCGATAGGATTGTACGGTGTTCTAGCCAAGAGGAATGCTGTAGTCGTCTTAATGTGTATTGAGATCATGCTTAATGCCGTGAATATTGCCCTGGTTGGCTTCTCTCGTTACGTTGTCCCCTCCCTTCTTACCGGGCAGATATTTGCCATATTCGTCATAGTTGTAGCTGCAGCTGAGGCCGCTGTTGGTATAGCTATAATCATTGCTATCTATCGCAGTCGTCAGTCTGTTGATATCAATAAATTTGACCTGATGAAATGGTAGACCATGTGATAGGCCTTGCAGAAAGCGAGAGAAAATATGTGGGTTCAAGTAAAAAGTGCACCCAATCTGATAATAGCTGAGATGTGGAAAGAATTCTTCGAAGGCGAGGGGATTCCAACAAGAATTTTACCTGAGCCAGGTAGACTCCCGGGTGAACTGGCTAGCTACCGTATTCTCGTATCCCAGGAAAAAGTACATGTTATCGAGGAGGTTTTGCGGAAACTTTGATGCCTCATCAGGTTCCATGGCTAATATTTTTGCTACCCTTTTCCTCCTTTGTGATCATATCTATTATTCTAAGGCCCTTCTTTAATAGCCGCCCCAAACTTAGTGGTTATGTGACGATTGGTAGTATTACAATTTCCTGCGCTCTTTCTTTTTGGGTATTAGTACAGGTGTTTGCCACACCAGGGCATAAAATAGAAATTCCTGATATCTCGTGGGTTGTGGTTAATGGCCTGAGTATCCACATTGGGCTTATAGTTGACGCCCTGACAGCAATAATGGTAGTGCTAGTTAGTTTTATCAGCCTAATGATTCAAATTTACTCCCAAGGGTACATGCGCGGGGACCCAGGATACCATCGCTACTACGCCTTTATGTCTTTATTCACTGCATGCATGTTAGGGCTGGTGATGGCTGATAACCTTGTCTTCCTGTTCCTGTTCTGGGAGGGTGTCGGCTTAGGCTCCTATCTACTTATCGGTTTTTGGTTTCATCGGCCTCCTGCTGCCAACGCCGCTAAAAAAGCCTTTATAGTGACCCGCTTTGGAGACTTCGGTTTTCTGGCAGCTATTCTTTTGCTTTTCTACCATACAGGTACGTTCGATATTGAGAGGTTGCACGGCCTGGCTGTAGCCGGAACTCTAGCTGGTACGGTTTTAATGTGGGCTACACTTGGCATTTTTGCCGGTGCTGTAGGCAAATCAGCACAGTTCCCTCTGCATGTCTGGTTACCGGATGCTATGGAAGGCCCTACACCAGTTAGTGCCTTAATACATGCGGCAACGATGGTTGCTGCAGGAGTGTTCTTAGTAGCTCGCCTGTTCCCATTGTTTGAACATTGCCAGATAGCACTAACTACAGTAGCAGCGATTGGTGGATTTACAGCTATTTTTGCAGCAAGCATGGGATTAGTAATGAACGACATCAAGCGCGTACTGGCTTATTCAACTATTAGCCAGCTAGGCTATATGATGCTGGGGCTGGGTGTCGGTGGCGTTGCCGTGGGTATCTTCCACTTATTTAATCATGCCTTCTTTAAAGCGCTCCTGTTTTTAGGTGCTGGCAGTGTGAACCATAGCACAGGGACTTTTGACATGCGAGAGATGGGTGGGTTACGTAAGGCAATGCCATGGACTTACGCTACTTTCCTCATCGCCTCACTAAGTATTGCTGGTATCTGGCCACTCGCTGGCTTCTGGAGTAAAGATGAAATACTGGTTTACTCACTTACCCACAATCGAATATTGTTCTACCTAGCTATGATTACTGTTTTCATGACAGCTTTTTACATGTTCCGAGCTGTATTTCTTACTTTCAGTGGCGAGTACCGTGGTGGGACAATACCAAACCACAGGGAGAAAGGGCACAGGAAGCTTCACGAATCACCGACAGTGATGATTGTCCCTATGGTTGCTTTAGCTGTTTTGTCAGTTGTTTCCGGGTGGCTCAATGTCACCGGTTCGTTCGGCCACTTTTTGGGTAATGGCAGCCATAGTGAAACAACCGCCTTCATCGATGGATTTCTAGGGATACTTACTCATCCACTACCTTTGATATCACTACTACTTTCGGGCTTAGGTATTTTTCTGGCGTACGCAATGTACAGTGCTAGGTGGCTATCAGCCGAAGTAGTTGGCAGAATTTTCAGGCCGTTCTATATCCTTCTTTCGCGTAAATACTGGGTAGATGAACTTTACGAGCGAGCGATTGTGGTCAGATTTTTGGTTGATGGCATCTTTATGGCGCTCGGCATTTTTGATTCCCGAGTCGTTGATGGAGCGGTTAATAGTTTAGCGAGTGGCACAGTGAATACAGGCGGGGCTATACGCCGCGCCCAGACAGGACAATTACAGGCCTATGGTATAGCCATCACCATAGGCGTGGTAGCCATTGCAATCTGCTTCTATTTGTTTGCATGAGGTACATTAACTTTGGGGTTTGATCATTACTTAACAACCATAATTTTCCTCCCAATCCTAGGGCTAATCACTATTGCATTGTTGCCCAACCCAAGGCCGAAGACAATAAAACTCATATCCCTGACATTTACCCTGGCCTCGTTTGCGCTGTCTATTGTTGTTTTCTGTCTTTTTGACCGTTCCGCTGCGGGTATTGGTCGAATACAGTTTGAAGAAAAAATATCCTGGATACCAGCGATAAATGCCTTCTATCATCTTGGTATAGACGGCCTTAGTCTGCCTCTTGTGGTACTAACGACATTCCTAGGCTTTCTGGCAGTGCTGGTTTCTTGGAATATTCAGTTGAGACCTCGAGAATACTTCATCTGGCTGCTGCTTTTGGAAACTAGCATACTTGGAGTTTTCTGTTCCCTGGATCTTGTCCTGTTCTTCCTTTTCTGGGAATTGGAGCTCGTGCCGATGTATTTTCTTATCTCTATCTGGGGTAGTGGGCGAAAGGAATATTCGGCTATTAAGTATGTGGTATATACCCTTGTCGGCAGCGCCTTTATGCTGGCTGGCATTTTGAGCATTTACTTTACTACCGGTAGCCTGAATATGGTGGAGCTGTCAGGTTTATCTCTGGTAAAACCTGTCATTCCGCTGGCTGCCATGTTCTTTCTCCTACTTATCGGCTTTGCAATTAAGTTACCAATGGTTCCTCTCCATACGTGGTTGCCAGATGCTCACACTGACGCCCCCACAGCAGCCAGTGTGATTCTAGCCGGCGCCTTGCTAAAAATGGGTGGCTACGGAATGATTCGCCTTTGTGTCACTATCTTTCCTCAAATTGCCTTGCATTACGCTCCGCTACTGGTAGCTCTAGCTACTGTCAGCGTGATATACGGAGCAGCTGTAACCTTGCGCCAAAAGGATTTGAAGCGACTGATTGCTTACAGTAGCGTCAGCCACATGGGGTACGTGCTCTTAGGTATTTTCGCGTTGACTCACGTGAGCTTGACAGGAGCCACACTGCAAATGTTCAGTCACGGCGTTATCACCGGACTTCTTTTTACCATGGTAGGTCTTGTTTATGACAAGTCCCACGAGCGTAACCTGGACAATCTAGGTGGTCTGGCACGGCAGATGCCAGTTATCGCTGTCGTCTTCAGCATTGCTGGGCTAGCATCGTTAGGTCTGCCAGGCACAAGCGGCTTTGCCGCCGAGTTTATCACCTTTGTAGGTAGTTTCTCCAGCACAGTTGTTCCAGGTATCCGTTTGTGCACCATACTAAGTGTATTTGGGATAGTGCTTACAGCCGGCTACATCTTGTGGATGCTGCAACGCGTCTTCTATGGCCCACCGCAAAAAAAATTCAATGGCATTCCCGACGCCAACAACATCGATAAAGTTTCCATTTTTTCATTCGTTTTTGCAATTATGCTCGTTGGTATCTATCCTGCTATTCTTACCGACATTATCGGAACAGGCATAGAGCCGATAATAAGGTTATTAGGTCAATGAAAAGAACAATTGACTATCCTCACATAATTGTAGCAGTAGGAGCGATTATCACAGATGAAAGAAATAGAATATTGCTGGTAAAACACAAGCCAGAAAGGGGTGGTTTTTGGCAGGGAAAGTGGATTTGTCCTGGTGGCGAGCTAGAGGTCGGAGAGACTATAGGCGACGGAATCAAGCGTGAAGTCAAAGAGGAGACAGGGTTGGAAATAGAATTAGTGACGCCTTTGCCAGCCTTCGAACGGATCATTAAGTCAGCCAGTGCCATTAGCCTGCACGTTGTTTATATCGACTACATAGCTAGGCTACTCGGTGGTGAATTGAAGGTGGGTAGCGACATTGGTGAAGCTTTGTGGGTAAAGCAAGAAGAACTTAGACGGATTTTTGGGGAGGTACATGAGGATACAAAGAAGTTGCTCAAATTAGCTGGGATGGTTCACACTGATGGTACTCAATGAGCTTCGTTTTCTAGCGCCTGAAATCAGCCTGCTAGGCTTTGCCTTGCTGGTAATTCTGCTCGATTTATTTATCAAGCAGAAAAGGGGGCTGATTTACGTCAGCATTGCTGGTGTAATAATTTCTATTGGCTGTACACTGGCGATTTGGGGGACACCTCCAATTGTTATCTTTCACAATATGCTGGCAGTTGATGCCTTTACGCTTTTCTTCAAGTTTCTACTCTTGGTGGCAGCTGGGCTGGTGATATTAGTTTCTCAGGACTACGTAAGCAAATTCCAAAGATTCCAGGGGGAATATTACGCGCTAGTGCTCATTTCAGCCGTAGGTTTGATGCTTCTGACAGCATCTACAGACCTGATTGCAATCTACGTAGCTCTGGAGCTTAGCGCTATTTCACTGTATGTTCTGACAGGATTTTTAAAAGACCCCAAATCGAGTGAGGCTGGACTAAAGTACTTGCTTCTGGGTGCCCTCGCTTCAGCAGTGCTCCTCTACGGTATGGCTTTAATTTTTGGTTTCACTGGAAAGACCAATCTGGTGTATATTTCGAACTACATCCGTGAGACGCCAGCCAGCGGCCTTTTGGATAACCCAGCTTTGCTAATGTGTATAGTACTTCTGACATCCGGCTTCGGTTTCAAGATTGCTTGTTTTCCCTTCCAGATGTGGGTGCCAGACGTCTATGAGGGAGCGCCAACGCCGGTCACCGCCTATCTCTCTGTAGCCAGCAAGGCAGCTGGCTTTGCTGTTCTTCTCCGTGTCTTCTCAATTGCCCTGGGCTCACCTGAGTGGCTTAGCATTAACTGGGGAATGTTGTTCGCCGTTTTGAGCGCCATAACCATGACAGTGGGAAATGTGGTTGCTCTAGTGCAAAGCAACATAAAGCGTATGCTCGGTTATTCCAGCATAGCTCAGGCTGGTTACCTTATGGTTGGATTGGCAACGGTGGGAATGGCATCGGGGGGCGACACCTTGGGGCAAAGTGGCCTAATTTTCTTCCTTATGAGCTATTCCGTTACCAATCTGGGGGCATTTATTGCTGTAATAGCCATCTCTAACAAAACTGATAGTGACGAGATTAATGATTATGCTGGCATGAGTAAACGGACACCACTATTAGCTTTAGCCTTGACTTTCTGTTTGCTTTCTCTGATTGGTTTGCCACCTACAGCCGGGCTCATTGCTAAGATTTACATTTTTAGTGGAGCGGTGCAACATGGCTTGCTATGGCTGGTCATTATAGCCGTGATAAACAGTTGCATCTCGGCCTATTACTACTTGAGGGTAGTGAAATTGATGTGGTTAGGAGTTCCAGCTACAGAGGATAAGCTGCCGTCATCATGGGCACTGCGCGCAGCATTATTGCTTTGTTGCCTTTTCGTCTTGCTTCTCGGTATTGTCCCGGGGGGCTTTATCAGCATAGCTGAATCTGCTACTAAAATGTTTGGCTCGTAGAATAGACTTTTTCAAACTTCAAATACGGCTGGCCGATTTAATATGTAAGATGTGGCATTTACGTTTGTCCCACAAAATTAACATTGGTTTTGAGAACAACTCGTACGTAATGCATAGAGGGAGGGTATTCTACTAAATCATAACTTGCGGAAGCAACCAGAACTACCAGAAGGCTGGTCTGAATTGAGGAAAGCTAAATCGTCATGCTAGTACAGCTTGGTCTTACTAGAGAAACACAGTTAAGCTACTTTACAAAGAGCTAGGTGCATAAGACCTGCGAGCTTTTAAGAAAGTTTATGGCGGAGAATGCCAGGAAATACGTCAAGTCAAGCATGGAAATGTTCGGTGTTAAAGGCAATGATGCATGGTCATTAGCCAGTTATTTCAAAATAGCGACTGGCCACATAATGGGATATAAGGCCGAATTGATTCAAGAAGAATTTTAAAAAGTTATATACAGGTTATACTCTCCATGTATATGGTTTCCCCATTTGGATATTCCGGCAAGTTTCTGCGAGGCTGAAAGTAGCTTTGAAGAGAAGGCAACAAAGATAATAAATCCTAAGATCAAGGTGACTAGCAGAGCACTAATGATTCGGCGGGGGGCCTTACTATTAGGTAGTGCTCGAAGAGATAGATTAAATTAGCTTAACATGATTAAACTCTTTGACTCCACGGAAATTATTCAATGATTCATCAAAGCTAAATTAGGGGACTTCTAATCTGTTTAAAAACAGTTTGATTACCATTCGTATTTTTGGCAAAAGACATCTCACTGATTTAAGTTTGGGACAAGCATTGCTAAGTAGGGTTTAAACTCTTTAGATTCTGAATTTGTAATGGGCTAAGACGGTCACGAATTGAGAACAAGCGCTAATTTCTACGCTGCCTCAAAAACCACTGCCCTCCACTGTCACGTCCAAAGAGCGAAAATTTCTAGTTAAATGGTAATTGCTTTACGGTTTAAGGATTTGACACTTTCTGAACGCTGATGATAGACTCCAATTGTAGTGAAACGGGTTGGAATTTTATATCATCCCAAAATTGAAAAAGCCAAGGCTTTTAGTCAGGAATTGGAAAGATTTCTCGGCCATTTAGGTGTTGCATTTTGGACATGTTCTGCGTGGGAGGAGGCTGAGGCGAAACCACAAATAGACGGTTCAGATTTGATTCTGAGCATTGGTGGCGATGGCACCATTCTGAGGGCAGCCCGAGCTATAGTCCCTCACGCAGTAGCTATTGTGGGCATAAACTTCGGCAGTTTGGGATTTATGACAGAACTTAAAGCTGATGAGGCCCTTGATAAACTGCCTCGGCTTTTAAACGGTGATGGTTGGATTGAGGAAAGAGCCATGCTTAAAGCTAAACTGTTGCCTTATGGCACGGTTTTTCATGCACTGAATGACATCTTTGTGGGGCGAAGGGCATCAGTTCGATTGGTTGAAGTAGAAGTTAAGATTGATGGTGAAACTCTGTGCACCTATCGAGCAGATGGTGTTATAGTAGCTACAGCTACCGGTAGCACTGGCTACTCCTTGGCTGCTGGAGGCCCAATTCTCTACCCACAGGCAAAGGAAATCCTGCTTAAACCGGTATGTTCACATCTTACGTTAGATAAGGCGCTGGTTCTGCCGCCAGAAATCACAGTTCAACTAAAAGTGACCACCAGTCATGAGTCTATGGTTAGCATAGACGGGCAAGTAGAATTAGCAATTAGCAATGGGGATGAGATTACAGCCCAAATAAGCCCTTACGTAGCCCGATTTTTGCGAATTCAACCTAAAGGTTACTTCTATAATTCTCTAGAAGCGAGACTTAAAAACAAAGTAAGACAAAAATGAAGGTAGAAAAGGCCAAGATAAGCGATGTTCCGCAAATTCACGAGTTGGTCAATAGTTTTGCCGACAAGGGACAGATGCTACCGAGAGCACTGAGCGAGATATATGAGAACCTGCGCGATTTCTTTGTTATCAGGGACAATCAGCAGGTTATCGGTTGTGTGGCCCTCCATATCGATTGGGCAGATTTGGCCGAGATTAAGTCATTAGCAGTGAGTGGTGATAGGCAAGCTCAGGGGCTAGGTTCGCTCCTAATAGAAGCTTGTCTCAATGAAGCTAAAAATCTGGGTATATCTACGGTCTATTGCCTTACGTACAAGCCATCATTCTTTGAAAAGCACGGGTTTCGCCAAGTAGACAAGATGGAACTTCCGCGCAAGGTATGGTCAGAGTGCTACCGTTGTCCCAAATTCCCGGACTGTGATGAAGTGGCTCTTATTTACCGATTTTAGTCTGATGTTTAATTTTGACGCTATTTATAAAGAGGTGAGCCGATATGGAAAAGACTTTGTCCAGCCAAAAAGTTTACGAGGGCAGAGCAGTAAGATTGCGCGTTGACACAGTACAAAAACCAAACGGTAAGACAACCACTAGAGAAATCGTTGAGCATAGTGATTGTGTGGCGGTGGTGGTATTGGATTCTAAGGATAGAGTCATTTTGGTCCGTCAATATCGGAAAGCTGTAGGTAAGACCCTGCTAGAGATTCCTGCAGGTAGCATTGACCCCGGCGAACAACCGATTAATTGCGTTCGTCGTGAGCTTCAGGAAGAAATAGGCTACCTACCAAATAAGATAGACCGACTTGGTGGTTTTTATTCAGCTCCAGGCTATTGCACTGAATATCTACATTTGTATTTAGCCACGCATCTTATACCCAGTCGCCGTGTTGCTGAAGATACAGAGGAGATCGAGGTTGTTCGAGTGCCTTTGTCCCGTATACCGGAATTGATCGATTCAGGTGAAATTTGCGATGCTAAAAGTATTGCTGGTTTGTTAAGGGTTCTCTCCTTGGGACTAAAGGGTAGTTAAAGAATCACATATCCTTGACCACGTACTTGGCTTTGCCCTGCTCATACAAGTCGCCACCATAAATGTCGTTAATAACGGTGGCAGGAAAGTTTTCTACCTCTAAACGTCGAATTGCTTCCGCGCCCAAGTCCTCGTAAGCTATTACTTCTGCCTTCTTGATGCTCTTTGAAATCAAAGCCCCAGCACCACCTATGGCAGCAAAATAAACTGCCTTGTACTTCTTTATGGCATCTTTTACCGATTGTGAACGATTGCCCTTGCCAATCATACCCCTAAGGCCTGCGGCTATAAGGCGAGGCGTATAAGTGTCCATCCGCCCGCTGGTCGTTGGCCCAGCTGAACCAATGACTTGTCCCGGCTTAGCTGGAGTTGGCCCCATGTAATAAATCGTTTGATTTGTGAGGTCAAAAGGTAGCTTCTCCCCTTTGTCCAAGGTTTCAACAAGCCGTTTGTGGGCAGCATCACGAGCAGCATAAATAACCCCCGTAATGAATACCTGATCACCAGCTCTTAACTTCTCGACCGTTGTTTCATCTAGTGGTGATTTTATGTTTAGCTTATTCATCTGTTCCTCCAGGTAAGAGACCTATTACGATTCAGGACTTGTCACAGTAAACTCAGGGAAGGGAACCTTTGGTTTACTTTGGTGGTTTGGAAGTGAAACTGTCAACGCAGGTCGCTTTTTCTTGCTTATCCCTAAAGCCCGCGATACCAGTCGTCTCTTTAGCAACTGAATAGCTAGAGCCGGGTCTACCCCCTTGGGACACGCTTCTGAACAAGCACCCGCCAGATGACAATGCCAGACACCATGCTCCGTATCAATAACTGAGAACCTTTCCTCTTCACCCTCATCTCGTGTATCAGCGCAATAACGGTAACACTGGGCTAAAGCCTGCGGGCCAAAGAAAAGCCTGTCACTAGCTGAGGTAGGACACGCAGAAACACAAATACCACATTTTACGCAATAGGTAAATTGGAGCAATGCTTCCAGTACCAGCGGCGATTGAGAAAATTCAGCGGTCGGATTTTCCATTTCCTCTACATCTCGTCGGATAACGTAGGGTTTTATTGACTTGTGCATATCGAAGAATGGAATAAGATCAACCACCAAGTCCTTTATAATGGCCAAGTTTGGCAATGGTTTAATCGTTAGCGTATTTGAACGAAATTCCTCTATTTGTGTATGACAGGCAAGATGGGGGTAATTGTTTATAAGCATTCCACAGGAACCGCAGATAGCCATGCGACATGAAGTACGGAACGCCAGGCTGCTATCAAGATTTTCTTTTATATAGATGAGACCATCGAGCACTGTCATACCACGGCCCGATGGTACTATAAATTCCTGAATATATGGTTCACAGCCACCTTCAGGATTATACCTTTGCACTCGGAACGTTACCTGCCTGGTTATATGCTCACTCATATTTCCTCCTAAACAGAAAGCAAGGCAATTGGTACATAACTACCCCAGGCAAAAGCAATCACGCCAAAAACCACAATAGCCCATGTGACAATACGCGCAATTCTGGTCGAGGGACTCAGTTCCAGAATGATATTCCTGAGCCCATTAAGTGCATGATAAAGCGCAACAGCTAGAAGTGCAATATATAAACTAGCCCATATAGCCTCGCGAGAACGCCCAATCATTGATTCCCATGCTGTCGCGTCAGTGAAATCGATACCAAAAAATTTAAGAATAGCATCAAGATGTTGTGTTACCATGTGTATACCTAGCAACACTGCAATTAATATACCAGTCACCAATTGCGCAAACCATAAGTATGTATTACGCATCACCAGCCTCCAGCAAGGAAATCGTAAAAGAAGATAAGGACTAAAATAATAACTAAGGCTATCATGGCCATTGTCCAAGGGCGCTTCTTACGGAGTGAGTCACTGTATGGATAAATCGGTGGCGTGGGACGTCCCAGCAGAAAACCCAGCTCCTGTAATATAAGCCGTAGACCGTTTAAGGTATGGTAGACAAAGGCAACAACAACTAGATATTCACCGACCTTAAACCATGGGTTATGGAGTATCTTCATAGTAGTTTCCCATACGTGCTGTCCCTGGATACGGAAAACGGTCGTCACAATCAAATGAATCAAAAGAAAAAGCAGAATTCCTAAACCGGTTATTCTATGAAGTAAATAAAGATAGCGCTCGACTTTATAGTTTCCCGCCCACACCCAGCCACTGGCGCCCAGATAGTTCGGCCGATGTTGCATGCGTTTCATCACCAAACCCCCTAATATTTTCTCTCTACCGGCAGCCACATGGTAATATTAACCGGAATGTAATCGAGCCGTGGCCCTTTCGGGGTATAGTAAGCTAAGGTATGTTTGAGCCAGTTGACATCATCCCGGTTGGGAAAGTCCCGCCGGGAATGGGCTCCTCGAGACTCAGTTCGAGCCAAAGCTCCAGATACAATGATCTCGGCCAAATCAAGCAGATTGTCAACTTCAAGGGCACTGAGTAAATCAGTGTTGTATATGCGACCTCGGTCTTCGACTCTAATAGAAGGTAAACGCTGCTTTAGCTCCTGAATCTTATTTAGGGCAATTTTTAGATCTGGTTCAGTGCGAAAAACCCCGACTTTACTATCCATGGTTCTCTGTAATTCTTTTCTTAGCACATAAGCACTTTCTTTCCCTTGGGCACTAAACCGTTTGAAAACTCTCGCCTCCTCTTCTTTTAATGCTTCAGTTTTCGGTGGGGGAGGAATAGTTTTCTGCTCGGAAGCGTACTTGGCAGCCTCATCTCCGGTGATTCTTCCCCAGACAAGGCATTCAGTAGTTGAGTTCGAGCCGAGACGGTTGGCACCATGAAGGGAAACACATGCAGCTTCTCCAGCTGCCCAGATACCTTTTACTGGCGTAGCGCCGTTGATATCGGTGTGTATACCCCCCATGAAATAATGGGCAGCTGGACGAACAGGTATAGGCTGGTAAATAGGGTCGATAAAATTAAACCTCATAGCAACTTCTCTAATCATCGGAAGCCGTTCATTGATTTTTGTAGCACCAAGATGTCTGAGGTCAATGTGAACATAGTCCAAACCTTCCGGTCCCGGAAACCCTCTGCCCTCTTCAATCTCCGTAATCTCGGCTCGAGAAATGATATCCCTTGGAGCGACCTCCATCTTGGATGGGGCATATTTCCCCATAAATCTTTCATTCTTGTTATTTAATAGGTAACCACCTTCACCCCTGGCTGCTTCTGTAATCAAGATACCTGAAGGTACAAGCCCTGTAGGATGGAATTGGACAAACTCCAAATCTTTAATAGGCAGTCCAGCCCGGTAAGCCATAGCTAAGCCATCGCCAGTTGCAGTAAGAGAATAAGTAGTAAAACCGAACATGCGGCAGGCCCCGCCAGTGGCAATAATTAAAGCCTTACCCTGAATTAGAAAGAACTCGCCACTGGCCAAATCCCATACAGTCACACCGCAAAACAAGTTATTGCTTATCAATATCGAAGTAACGTAACACTCGTCATATCGACTTACATTCGCATACTTTTGCAGAGTATCGTAGAGCGTCTGCATTTCGGCAAATCCAGTCTTATCGGCAGCAAAAACGGCCCGGTCATAGCTATGGCCACCAAATGGTCGCTGAGCAATCCGCCCATCAGGTCGTCGCGACCACGGAATACCCCAATGTTCTAGTAGCAGTATCTCTTTGGGTGCCTCTTCAACGAAGCGCTTCACGACGTCCTGATCACAAAGGAAGTCAGCACCTCTAACTGTATCCCAGGCGTGAAGCTCAAAACTGTCTCCCTCATCCGGTTGCATTACAGCAGCAGTGCCCCCTTCGGCACAGACCGAGTGAGAACGCATTAACTGGACTTTGGAGATAATGGCAACATCTAATTCTGGATGACGAGCAGCTTCAATAGCAGCCCGCAGTCCAGCAAGTCCAGAGCCTAAAACTATGACATCATGTTTTTGGCTCATCACAGGACTGCCTCCTTGTGGCGGGCACACCAACACTGAATATTAACAGCCACGGGCAGGCTAGCAATATGAGCCGGAAAAGTTTCAGCGTGAACAGCCAAAGCAGTAATTCTGCCACCATAACCCATGGGGCCGATACCCAAATTGTTTACCCTTTTGAGAATATCTCTCTCTAATTCAGCGACCTCTGGGTCTGGATTTGACTCGCCGACCTTACGCAGCAATGCCTTTTTGGCTAATGCCATGGCTTTGTCTGTTGTCCCACCTATGCCAAGGCCGACAATAATGGGTGGACATGGATTGCTCCCAGACTCTTCAACAAGGTTGACTACGAAATCTATAATTCCCTGTCTTCCTTTTGCCGGAGGCATCACCGTAAGTCGAGAACAGTTTTCAGACCCACCGCCCTTGGGCATCACGCTGATTTTGAGTCTATCTCCAGGCGTAATTTCAGTATGTATGATAGCTGGGGTATTATCCTTCGTGTTGACGCGCGCGGAGAATGGCTGGCGCACCATAGATTTCCGCAGGTAACCCTTTTCATACGCTTGACGAACTCCTTCATTTATACAAACCTCTAAATCACCGCCAACTACGTGAACTTCCTGTCCCACTTCTAAAAACACCACTGCTGCACCTGTATCCTGACATAAGGGAATTCCCTCTCGAACCGCAATCTCTGTGTTCTCAATTATTTTATCTAGAACGTCCCTAGCCACAGGCGACTCCTCTCTTTCTTTCGCCTGCTTGAGTGAATCAAGCACATCTTCAGGCAAATAGAGACACGCTTCCTGAAAAAGATTCGCCACCGTTTCCGTTATCATCTTGCAATCAATATCTCGCATTGAGCAGCTACTCCAGTTTCATTACTCTCAAAAGCTCTCTAACTGCCTCGGCCGATTTTTTGAGGGCAGCACTTTCCTCCAGGGTCAGCTTCAGTTCGATTATCTGCTCAACACCATTTTTACCTATCTTCGCCGGTACTCCAACCACCACACCTTTAATGCCATATTCCCCGTCAAGATACACAGCACAGGGCAAAATTCTTTTCTTGTCCAACAACATAGATTCAATCATTTGCGCAGTGGCCGCTGCTGGTGCATAAAAGGCGCTCCCTGTCTTTAGCAGGGCAACTATTTCGCCACCACCTTTGACTGTTCGGTCAACAATTCGGTTTACAGTTTCTTGAGGCAGGAGCTCAGTTATGGGAATGCCAGCCACTGTAGTTAATCGCGGAATAGGCACCATGGTATCTCCGTGTCCCCCCAAAACACAAGCGTAAACATCTTCGACCGAGACGTTGAGTTCCTGTGCTATAAAGGTTCTGAACCTAGAAGTATCCAAAATGCCGGATTGACCGAAAACTCGATTTCGGGGGAAACCACTTACACGAAGCGCCAATTGCGTCATGGCGTCCAACGGATTAGTCACCATGATAATTGTGCAATTTGGCGAATATTTAACCACTTGTTCAGTTACTGATTTTACAATGGTCATATTAGTCAAAACCAAATCATCACGGCTCATGCCTGGTTTCCGCGCTACTCCTGATGTGATCGCCACAATATCCGAGTTGGCAGTCTCTTCGTAGGAATTCGTGCCAATAACTTTGGCATCGGAACCTGTAATTGGACCCGTTTGAAGCATATCCAACCCCTTGCCCTGAGGTAAGCCTTCAATAATGTCAACCAACACTACATCAGCGTAGCCTTTTTCAGCGATACGCTGGGCTAAAGTAGCCCCGACATTGCCAGCACCTATAACACTAACTTTGCTTCGCATTTCTATCCCTCCTTATCAATTTCTCGATCACTGCATCGGCAACCTGTGAAGTGGTTGCTGCAGGTAGGTTCCGATCAAATTTCAGGTCATAGGTAACGTTTTTCCCCTCTGCAATCACTTCAGCTATGGCTTTTTCTAGCCTAGCTGCGGCTTCGATTTCGTTTATATGCCGAAGCATCATCACAGCTGAGAGCATTGTAGCCATTGGATTAACTTTGTTCTGACCAGCATATTTTGGAGCGCTACCATGGGTAGGTTCGAAAACAGCCATATTATCACCAATGTTAGCCCCGGGCGCGATTCCCAAACCACCAATCAGGCCAGCACAAAGATCAGAGACAATGTCACCGTATAGATTAGGCAGAACAATAACATCGTACTGCTGAGGATTCATGACAAGTCGCATACATAGGGCGTCAATAACCACGTCCTCGAATTCTATTTCAGAATATTCCTTAGCCACCTCGCGGGCCACATCTAGAAAAATGCCGTCGGAGAACTTTAAGATGTTAGCCTTATGGGCCACGCTGACTTTTTTCCTGTTCTCGGCCCGGGCATATTCGAAGCCAAACTTCACTATTCGCCGGGAACCTTTCTCAGAAATCACTTTTATACTGAATCCAGCATCTTCCCATGACTTTGTTTTTATCACCCGGGAGACTAGGCCCATGAGTTCAAACGCGTCGGAACTTCCCTTGGCAAATTCGATCCCGCTGTACAGGTCTTCAGTATTCTCTCTAATCACTACGATATCAACATCCTTAAATCGCGATGGCACGCCAGGATAAGTCTTGCATGGACGGAGACAAGCATACAAGTCCAAGCTCTGGCGTAAAGCTACGTTGACACTTCTGAAGCCAGTGCCAATCGGCGTAGTTACTGGTCCCTTAAGAGCAACCTTGTTTTTCTTGATGGACTCAAGAACAGACTCAGGAAGCGGTGTGCCGAATCTGTCCATAGCTTCCTGACCAACCGTTACTACGTCCCATTCAAATTTAATTCCCGTGGCCTCCAACACCCTCCGGGTCGCTTCGATAACCTCAGGACCAGTGCCATCGCCAGGAATAAGAGTTATCTTGTGAGTCATGACATTATGCCATTTACAAAAATCAGGTGATGAAATCACCGTATTTATTTATGTAAGGGATAAGCCCTCCTTCACCCAGGATGTCCAACATCACTTTTGGGATTCTGCCAAAAGTTAGCCGAGCTCCACTGGTTAGATCCGTGATTTCACCTTTAGTTAAATTTATCTCTATTTCGTCACCAGCGTCAATTTTATCTGTATCGCATATAAGTACTGGTAATCCCTGATTTATAGCATTCCGGAAAAAGATGCGGGCAACCGATTTTGCCAGGACAGCGCTTACACCAGCCATTTTAATGACCAGTGCTGCATGCTCACGACTAGAGCCAAGTCCGAAATTATTGCCACCTACAATAAAGTCACCGGGTCTTACCCTTTTGACAAACTCAGGATCGGCATCTTCCATTACATGTTTGGCCAGTTCTGCCAGATTGCTCCTCAAATGCGCGTACTTTCCAGAGATAATAAGGTCTGTAGAGATATCATCACCAAATTTAAAGGCCTTACCTTTTAGTACCAAACCAGACTTCATGATATCATTCTAGGGTCTGTGATTTCGCCGGTCACAGCTGAAGCCGCGGCAGTAGCTGGGCTAGCCAGATATATATGGGCTGCTGGATTGCCCATTCGACCTTTAAAATTGCGGTTAGCTGTAGACACACATACTTCATTATCCCCAAGGACACCCTGGTGAAGACCAAGACAAGCAGCACATCCGGGTGGCAACAAGATGGCACCAGCAGCAATCAAAGTTTGTATAAAACCGGCTTTCATGGCCTCAGCCAAAATTTGCCTTGATGCTGGAGCTACTATCAACCTAACTCGGGGATGACATTTTCTGTTTTTAAGCACAGCAGCAGCTATTGCTAAATCTTCAAGACGACCGTTGGTGCATGTGCCAATGAATACCTGGTGGATTGGGGTACCGGCTAGCATCCTCGCCGGGGCAACATTATCAACAGAGTGGGGCATGGCTACCAATGGCTCAAGCTCAGCAACGTCAACGGCAATGCTACGTTCATAATTGGCATCAGCATCCGGGCTTAGAGGTCGGTATTTGCTGGCTCTGCCTCGAGCTGACAGATACTTTCTAGTTACATCATCACTGGGGAAAAGCCCAACTTTAGCACCAGCTTCCACCGCCATATTAGCTATCGTAAGGCGCTGCGATATATTCATATTAACCACAGTTTCCCCGCTGAATTCTAGAGCTTTATAAGTTGCTCCGTCAGCTCCAAGTACGCCAATTAGGTGAAGCACTAAATCTTTAGCCCCGACCCACTTTTCGAATTTGCCGCTGATTTCAATTTTGAAACTCTCTGGCACTCGAAACCATGTTTTGCCCAATGCCAAAACGACGGCAACATCGCTTGAGCCCATACCAGTAGCGAATGCGCCCAAACCACCAGCAGTTACCGTATGCGAGTCAGCGCCAACGATAATATCGCCCGGACTAGCAAATATCTCAGCCACCAGCTGATGGCATATCCCATGACCGCCCTCAAAAATAAGGCAACCGGTTTCTTCAGCGAATTGACGCAAAAACTGATGGTCATTAGATAATTGCCGATTAGGACTTGGAATAGCATGATCCAAAAAAATAGCGGTTTTCTGCGGGTTAGCCAGCCTTCCACCCTTGACTTCCTTAAACTGCCTTATGGTCAAAGGGCCTGTAGTATCTTGAACGAAAGCTAAATCTACTTGTGCGATAACAATATCGCCGGCTCGTGCGTTAGTCCCAGACTTTTCACTTAAGATTTTCTCGCTTAGGGTTTTACCCATTAAATTCTAACCGATGATGGCAAGTACAGCGCCCCCTGCTACTTTGTCTCCGGGTTTGCAGCTTATGGCTTTAACCTTGCCAGCAACTGGAGAAACTATCTCATTCTCCATCTTCATAGCTTCCAGAATTACGATACCAGTACCTACTTTAACTTCATCACCTTCCTTAACCAGATACCGTATTACTGTGCCTGGTATTGGGGCAGTCACCGGTGTTTCTCCTGCAGCTACAGCCACCTTGGCTGGAGCTGCCTTAATCTCCGGTGCTGGAGGCGCCTCGGGCACAGGCACTGGTGCCGCTGGAGCAGATACAGGTGGGGTTGACGGAGCATAAGCATACGGAGTTGCAAGGGTAAGCGCACCACCCAAAGGTTCGACTTCAACTTTGTAGTACTCATCACCGATAAAGACATTGAATGTTCTTGTAGCAGCTCCCTTTACAGGTGCTTTAACCTCAACCTTCTCCACCAGCTTTCCAGACTTAGCTTTGGCAATAAGCTCGTCCTCGCGCTTCACGTCTTCTAAAGTTTTCGGTTTGGTTTCTGGAGGCGGTGTTTCTAGACCATATTTCCACTTTAAGAATCGCATACCAGTTTGGGGGTACAGCGCATAAATAAGCACATCACCGATGTCTTTGGCAATACCCTTCGTGGCTTCCCTAGCCTTTTCGAGTTCCGGTTCCAGAATATCCGCTGGGCGACAGGTTATAGGTTTCTCACCTCGTTCATAGCCTTTGAGGACTATCTTTTGCACCTCTTCGTCGATAGGGGCTGGCGGCTTCCCATAAAGACCATAGACATAATCTTTGACTTCTTTAGAAACCATTTTATATCTGCCAAATAGCACATTCTGAACTGCTTGGACTCCAACAATCTGACTGGTAGGCGTAACCAATGGCGGATAGCCCAACTCTTTTCGAGTCTTTGGAAGTTCGGCGTAGACATCATGCAGACGGTCTAGGGCATTTGCCTCTTTAAGCTGGGCGACCATATTGCTGAACATGCCACCAGGGATTTGATGCCACAGCACTCCTGTATCAATAACTGACATCTTCGTTGTATCTAAAAAGTCCCGATACTTCGGGGCAATGGATTCAAAATACTCGCCAAGTTTAAGTAGATGCTTTAAGTCTAGTCCAGTATCCCTAGGAGTACCACTGAGAGCTACTACAATCGGCTCTATTGCCGGATGTGCAGTACGCAAAGCAAACGGGGCGATATCCGTATCAATAATATCAACACCAGCCTCGATTGCTTTTAAGTAGCTCATATCAGCCATACCGCTAGTGAAATGGCTGTGCAAACATACCGGTATTTTTAGAGTTTGTTTCAGAGCCTTAATCAACTCATAAGCATCATCCGGCGCAATTAGGCCAGCCATATCTTTAATACACAGACTATCTGCTCCCATATCTTGGATGATGAGCGCTTTGTTCACGTAGTAATCTATATTGTATATGGGACCACCTAATTTAGCCTCAGTTAAAGAATAGCACAAGGCACCTTGGATATGTTTTCCTTTCTCCTTGATGGCTTTGAAAGCAGTTATGAAGTTGCGTTCATCGTTAAGGGCATCGAATACGCGAAAGACATCAATGCCACAGTCAGCAGCATGATGACAAAAGGCCACAACTACATCATCGGCATAATTTCGGTAACCTACCAGGTTTTGACCCCTGAGAAGCATTTGCAATTTTGTATCAGGCATCAGCTTCTTCAAAATACGGACTCTTTCCCACGGATCCTCATTCAAAAATCGGGTCATCACATCAAAGGTGGCCCCACCCCATACTTCCATAGACCAGAAGCCTACCTTATTCATCTCCGGCGCAATTGGTTCCATATCTATGGTGCGCATCCGTGTGGCAAACAACGATTGGTGTGCATCACGAAAAGTGAGATCAGTTATCTTTACTGGATTTTTATTTTCCTTAGCTCGGCTCATATGTTTATGCCTCCTTCTAAGCTTTGGGTGATCTAACGACTTGCTTTTCTAATGTGCCATCGGGTTCTGGCTCTCATTAACTCCTGGCGGCCAAACAACCGCCACGGGTTGATTTCAATATAAGGGATGACCCTACTTGGTTGTGAGAGCAATCGAGCCTGCTCTTCTTGCTCAATATAGGCATTGATTGCTGCAACTATGGCAGCCACTAGGGATTTCTTCATCTCTTGCTCCCTTAAAGAGGTATATTGCCGTGCTTTTTGGGCGGATTGGTATCAGTTTTGTTCCGCAGCATCTCCAGAGCTTTAATTACTTTGGGCCGTGTACTCCTTGGATCAATTACGTCATCAATGTATCCTTTGCTTGCAGCTACATATGGGTTAGCAAATTTCTCTCTGTATTCGGCAATTAGTTTTTGTCTTGTCTCTTCTGGTTTCTCCGACTTATCTATGGTATCTTTGAAGATGATATTTACTGCACCGTCTGGTCCCATTACAGCAATCTCTGCTGTCGGCCATGCGTAGTTTATGTCACCGCGCAAACTTTTACTACTCATGACCACAAAGGCCCCCCCATAAGCCTTACGAGTGATGATACTTATTTTGGGCACAGTAGCTTCAGCATAAGCATAGAGGAACTTGGCACCATGCCTGATAATACCTTTGTACTCCTGCTCAGTGCCTGGCATGTAGCCTGGCACATCAACCAGAGTAACCAAAGGGATGTTGAAACAATCACAAAAACGGACAAACCTGGCACCTTTATCCGAGGCATCAACATCAATAACGCCAGCATAGACTGACGGCTGTTGTGCCACTATTCCAACAGTCTGTCCGCCCATTCGGGCAAAGCCCACAATAAGATTGCGGGCAAAGTTTTCGTGCACCTCCATAAAGTCACCGTTGTCCACAATTCTTAATATTACTTCCTTCATATTGTAGATTTTGTTTGGATCGTCTGGAACCAAATAAAGAAGCTGCTCATCCATGCGATTGGGATCATCCCCCGTATCTACAAAAGGTGGTTCTTCCATATTATTTTGAGGCAGGAAGCTTAGCAATCGACGTATCATTTCCAGGCAGTGCCGGTCGTTGTCGGCAACAAAATGGCAGTTGCCACTCTTAGTGGCATGGGTCATAGCGCCGCCCAGTTCTTCAAGGCTGACCTCTTCACCGGTCACCGCCTTAATCACTGCTGGTCCGGTGATGTACATCTGCCCTGTCTCTTTGACCATAAAGATGAAGTCTGTTATGGCTGGTGAGTAGACAGCGCCACCAGCACATGGTCCCATGACCGCAGAAATCTGAGGAATCACCCCCGAGTAAATGGTATTGCGCATGAATATATCACCATAAGCAGCTAGACTATCTACTCCCTCCTGTATACGGGCACCCCCGGAATCGAGCAAGCCCACTATAGGGGCGCCGCTTTTGGCCGCTAGATCCATGACTTTGCAGATTTTTTCCGAAGCCACTTTTGACAATGAGCCGCCGAAAACCGTGAAGTCTTGTGAAAAAATAAAGGTATTTCTACCGTTAATTTTCCCATACCCAGTGACCACAGCATCGCCCAAGACTTTTTGTTCTTCGAGCCCGAAATCGCTGCAGCGATGCAGCGCAAATGGATCCAGTTCTTCAAAGGTGCCAGGGTCAAAAAGTAGCTGAATTCGCTCCCTAGCCGTTAGCTTTCCTCGCTTGTGCTGAGCTTCAATCCGCTGAATGCCACCACCGGCCATAGCTTGCTGTCTCAATTTGTTAAGTTCAGTTATTTTCTGCTCAATTCCCATTTGTTCTACTCCAAGTACACTGGTTTGCCGTGGTTTTATTTCTTCGATAGCTTGCTGGTTAATGCATTGTAACATATTTTTTTGAAAGTTGAATAGCGCATAATTACCTAATGAGCCTTCCTATTGCCCATCCCTGAGGTACAATGATTTTACAGTCACGGCTGAAAGAGTTTTTCCTTGATTGCCAACTACCAGTAGCATTCGTTAAGCACTGCTAAAAACATGCCGCTTAATAAGCCACCAATTTGTCTAACACTTATTTTTAACTTAAGTGACGCGATGTTTTCGCGGTGAAATTTACCCTTAAAACTATGCCTGGAAAGTCTTGAGCGGCTGGAAAAGTTAAGGTGTTCTTAATCATCGTTTTTCTCCGATATCGGAAATTTTTGGAGCAAGCTTAGCATAAGATTAAATATCTGCCGGTAAAACAAAGACAATCAGAAAAGTAGCGTTCTTTATTCAGGCTTATCTAAGAGGATGAAGCTTAAGGCTCATCTACCTTTTGATAGACTTTGAGTCTGAGCAAAAGACATAAGGAGGTAAGCCCAAGATGACAGTAACACAGAGAATTTTTGAGTGCAACAGCCACAAGCAAGTAGTCCTCGTCGATTCTTGGGCTATAGCCACTCTAAAGGAGTGGAAAATAAAGCCTACTCCTTGGGTCTGTCCAAAATGTGCCCCCCAGAGAAAGTAATCAGGTTAAGCGCAATGGACACTACCGACGCTATTTGTTAATAAAAGAAGTAGTATAACGTTAATCTCATAGAATTGGACCGTCAAATAGCTGAACTTTATTTCTGGTGCAAGCTATCGATAATTAAAAAAATATTCTGGTTAGAGCAATGGAATGGGACTTTCGGTCTTATGAGTTTATGGCGACGGTTTCAGAAGATAGCGAAGGAACTGCGTCTTCCGGTTTAGGTGAGACTCTAAAGGTATACCTTGATGAGGCCTATACTAGGGCAAAAGAAAAGCCACACTGGAACCTGTTAGCTTCAGGTTAAGGTAAAAGTGTAAAAGGGCTTATCTCGGAGCTGTTCCGTCACCAGATAAGTGAAACCTTCTGGATTAGCCTTTTGAAGCCCTGGAGATTCCTGAGGCTGGTAAAGGAATACCGGTTATCTATGATGGTGGCCCCAGCCATTGTTTCGGCTTTAATCTTTATTTCTCCCAAAAGCTAAAAGCAGGTTGTGCGCCTGGCATCATCTGCACAACCTATTTCTCAAACCCAGGAGACTATTCCCTGACAACCCATCTAAAGTCAAAGAGGTCATCACAGAAGCCTAAGTAACATTAGAGTCTACCCAACCAAATACAACGTCACCCTTAGAGAGAGGTATAAAGGAATACCGGAGACGGACCAGACCAGTGTACGGTCTTACGTCCCGCATGGCAGCTGCTAACTTCCTGAGGGGCTGGCTTGTTACAGAAAATGCCAGAAAGACAAAACAAGACTGGCTTAAGGCTGTGCCAAACCGAAGAAGGCAGCAGAGGACTGGTAATTAAGGCAAGATAGCTGTACCACTCCTGTTAAAGACATCAAAGAAAGGCCTGGATAAATAATACACTACCCGCAAAGATGCAGGCTGGTTATGAAAATGCTATTATATACTACGGGATGTTTACCACCGGACGGAGGGATCGCATAGTGGTCTAGTGCGGCCGCCTGCTAAGCGGTTACCCCGAGAAATCGGGGTCATGGGTTCGAATCCCATTCCCTCCGCCATATCACAATTATGAATTGCAACTTGACACAGTTCACTAGTGTGTCTATTCATGGCCTCGTATATGTTATTTAAAGACTAATGTTCAGCAATTTATGGACACCAGATTCGGTTAGAAAGGAGGTTAATCAATGAAACAGCCATTGGAAGGAATTCGAGTCTTGGAACTTGGGATGTTCCATGCGGGGCCAGGAGGTTCTGCCATTCTTGGTGACCTTGGCGCAGAGGTAATAAAGATAGAACAACCCGGCATTGGAGACCCAATGAGGCACATGAAAATGGTTGGTAGCGTCCCCATGGAAATTGGGGGAGGATACAGCATTTGGCATGAAGCCGCCAATCGTAACAAAAAAAGTGTAACCATAGACCTACATAAAGAAAAAGGGAGGGAAGTGGCCTATCGCCTGGTAAGTAAGTCAGACGTATTCATTACCAGTTTGCGCCGACCAGCAGTAGAGAGGTTAAAAATGGATTATCCTGTGCTATCAAAGATTAATCCGAAGCTTATTTACGCCTGGGTCTCTGGTTACGGTCCAAACGGGCCTGACCGTGATGTAGGCGCTTTTGATTACCAGGGGCAGGGAAGGTCTGGAATGATGTTTTGTGTAGGAGAACCAGATATGCCTCCACTGGTTTCCCAGTTTGGGATTATTGACCAGACTACATCTATCATGGCTAGCCACGAAATAATCACCGCCTTATTGATGCGTGAACGTTTCGGTATTGGCCAAGAGGTTCACGTCTCAATCCTGAGCACGGCTCTCTATATGCTCTACTGCAACATCTTAATTGCCCTCGTGGCTGGGTTCGAAGTTCCTCGCCACAAGCGCTCAAAGGAATACCCCTTAAGGAATTATTATAAGTGCGGTGACGGTCGCTGGTTTATTCTTACAGCCACTCAATTCGAAAGGTACTGGCCAGCGCTATGTGAGGCAATAGGACACCCTGAATTAGAAAATGATGAAAGATGTAACACAGCGGAAAAACTGCAAGCCAATTCAGAACAGATTGTTGCTTTTTTTGACAAGATTTTTGCTACTAAGCCCAGGGACGAGTGGCTTAAAATTTTCGCCAGGTATGATTTGCCTGTAGCCCCGATAAATAGGCTATCTGAGTTAGTTAATGACCCCCAGATATTAGAGAACGGCTACATAGTGGATTTTAACCATCCTAGACTTGGGAAAATAAAAATCCCCGGATACCCCATCCATTTTAGCAAGACATATGCCGGAACGAGAAGCGCCGCACCTGAAATAGGCGAACATACTAAGTCTGTTTTGATGGAAATTGGAGGGTATTCGGAGAAACAGATAGCTCAACTGAAGGCCGATGGTGTAATTTAACTCTACCCCAATCACCAAAACAGATAACTGTTGATCACCAATACAAACTGCTAAGCGGGAAAACAGTTGCTGTAACGAACCAAACTCTAAACCCCTGTAGAACTCTAAATTGACACGGCTTTTCAATTTGAGCTAGCATAGGAAAAACCGGGCATTTTTCATCTTCGAATCAGGACAGGAGGGAAAAGATGAACCTGAATATCTTCAGCTTAGCAGATAAAGTAGCCATTGTTACAGGGGCTGGCCGTGGCATAGGAAAAGCTATAGCCCTCGGGTTAGCTGATGCTGGTGCCTATGTGGTAGTTGCAGCACGCACTGCTTCAGACATAGAAAATACTGCCTTTGAAATTGAGAAAAAAGGCACAAAAGCTCTCGCTGTACCGACAGATGTCCGCCTGAGCGACCAAGTGAACAATCTGGTGAATGCAACTATGAATAAGTTTGGCAGAATCGACGTTCTGGTAAATAATGCTGGTGGGTCCTTCAATGTGCCTGTAATGAACATGAGTGAAGGTGGTTGGGATGCAATAATACGCGAAAATCTGAAGAGCGTATTTCTGTGCAGCCAAACAACCGCTAAGGTGATGATAGACCAGAAGCGTGGGGTTATCATAAATATCGCTTCCATCGCAGGGCTTGAAGCCTATGTTTTCAATGCGTCTTATGGAGCAGCTAAGGCCGGAGTCATAAGTCTGACAAAGACGATGGCAATGGAACTAGCCAAGTATAATATCAGAGTAAACGCCATTGCCCCGGGATTTATCGCAACTGAAGGTGTCCTACAACTATTCGCGCATCATCCCGAGGTCTCTAAACAGATCCCATTAGCGCGGCTGGGCAACCCAGAAGATATTGTCGGTGGTGTTATATATTTAGCCTCAGACGCCTCGGTCTATGTCACCGGAGAAACGTTAGTCATTGATGGAGGGCTAACCATAAAACACAGCTTGAGCGTCGCATGAAGCTATGTAGACAATAGGATCTAGCATGCCAACATATTATATCTGGACCATAGGTTGTCAGATGAATAAAGCTGAGTCACAACGACTGGCTGACTATTTAGAGATGCTTGGCTACAGAGCCACCAAGTCCTTCTGGAAAGCCGACTTGATAGTGCTTAATACGTGTGTAGTCAGGAAAAGTGCAGAAGACAAAGTGCTGGGTACCCTAGGCTACGTGAAAGGAATCAAAAATCAAAGTCCAGACCTAACAGTATTGGTAACAGGCTGCTTTGTTGATTCTAATATTCAACAGCTTAAAGAAAGCTTTAGATACGTGGATCTCTTTTTTAAACCTGGAGATTATGCCGATTTGCTTGATTGGGCTGAGAAACAAGGTATGACATTACCAAAGACGAAAGCAGGACTGCCTACGAACAGAAAGGTATCTATCAGTGCACTTGTCCCTATTATCCAGGGATGTGACAACTTCTGCTCTTACTGTATTGTGCCATACCGACGAGGCAGAGAAAAAAGTCGTCCAATAGAAGAAATAGTAAGCGAAGTGAACCATCTGGTAAGTTACGGAACTAAGGAGGTCACTTTACTGGGACAAAACGTGAATTCCTACGGACACGATCTACCAGGCAAGCCCGACCTAAGTGACTTACTCACTGAATTGAGCAGTGTCGACGGTTTAATGAGGATACGATTTTTAACCAACCACCCTAAGGACATGCAACAAAAGCTCATCAAGGCTATTGCCTCTCTGGATAAAGTCTGTGAGCATGTAAGTCTGCCACTTCAGTCAGGCGATGATGAGATACTGAAAGCCATGCGTCGTGACTATACGGTAAAGCAATATAGACAACTAATATCTGCTATACGTAGCTACATCCCCAATGTATCCATCAGTACCGATGTTATTGTTGGTTTCCCTGGAGAAAGTTATGAACAGTTTCACAATACTTTAGCTCTGCTTCAAGAAATACGGTTTGATACCGTTCACGTAGCTGCATACTCTCCGCGCCCCGGTACTATTGCCTCAATGGAGTACCAAGATGATGTCCCATGGGAAATTAAAAGGGAACGTGTTAGTAAAATCGAAGCGCAGCAGGCAATGATAGCTGATGAGATCAACTCGAAATTCTTAAATACCACGGTGGAAATACTTGTGGAAGGCAAAAAGAGTGGAAAGTGGTACGGACGTACTAGAGGTAATAAACTTGTCTTTTTTAAAGATAACAAAGATTATCTTGGCCAGATAGTATATGTTAATATAAGTAAAACCAGTCCTTGGGCGCTGCAAGGCACATTAGCGACTGGCAACAGCGTCTAAGAAAGGTAGATTAGATGAACTATTATGACTACATTATAGTTGGCAGCGGTATCGCTGGACTTTATACTGCCTTGCTCGCTAAGGAGATAGGGAGTGTTCTAATTCTTACCAAGGGCAGTATCGAGGATTGCAATACTAAATACGCCCAAGGGGGAATTGCTGCTGCAATAGGCAAAAATGACTCTCCCGACCTCCATTTTCAGGACACTATGAACGCTGGTGATGGCTTATGTGACCCTGAGGCAGTACGCATTTTAGTTAATGAGGCTCCCGACCGTATAGCTGACCTTATAAAGTTTGGTGTTCCTTTCGATACTTTAGACGGCGAAATTGCTCTCACCAGAGAAGCTGCTCATAGTGTACCCCGCATTCTTCACGCTGGCGGTGATGCCACTGGCGAACATATTGAGGTTACGTTGAGCCGAAAAGTGCGTATGACCTCGATACAGGTACTCGAATATTGCTTAGCTACCAAGATTTTGTTAGATAATGGCAAGGTTAAAGGCGTGCGAGCTCTGGATTGTCGCACTGGCTCACTCGAGGACTTTGAGTGTCGCTTCGCAATACTGGCTACCGGGGGCGCCGGGCGATTGTTCAAATATACGACCAACTCTGACGTAGCTACTGGTGATGGTATTGCGTTGGCTTTTGAAGCCGGTGCTGAAATAGTCGATATGGAGTTCTTTCAGTTCCACCCTACTGCCATCCGTCTCCCCGGAGTCCCGCCTTTCCTCATCAGTGAAGCCGTACGTGGTGAAGGCGGCATACTACGAAACGTCGATGGCTATCGCTTTATGCCCGATTATACGCCTGAAGCTGAGTTAGCACCGAGAGATGTAGTAGCCAGAAGTATTGTCTATGAAATGAAAAAAACTGGCAGCGACCGTGTTTTTCTCGATGTGACTCATTTGCCAGCCCGCCGAATTGCCACACGCTTCCCTCATATTTACAACTTTTGTCGCAACCATGGACTAGACATTACTAAAGGCCTTATACCGGTAGCCCCAGCTGCCCATTATTTAATGGGCGGAGTTAAGGTTAATGTTTGGGGAGAAACCAGCATCGCTAATTTATTCGCTGCTGGTGAAACCGCTTGCACCGGTGTTCACGGCGCCAATCGGCTGGCCTCAAACTCTTTGCTTGAAGTCGTTGTTTTCGGTAAACGAATAATCGAAAGAACTCGGGAAATCGACAAAAATGCCCCAGCACCTAAAGCGACAGAAACCGACTGCTACACGCTTACTAAGCGGAAGAGCGCAGAGAATGTCTTGCAACTTAACCTGCCAAATCTAGGAACGCTTCTCTGGGATAAGGTCGGTATTGTCCGTTCTGGTGAAGGATTGGCGGAGGCCGCTGATACCTTAGCCGCCTGGCAAAAACTACTACCCCAGCCAACGGATAGACCTTCATATGAGTTGAGAAACATGGTACTGAGTGCTCGCCTGATGACTGAAGCAGCCCTGCTTCGCGAAGAGAGTCGAGGTGCCCATTTCCGTACAGATTTCCCGGAACCATCACCAGATTGGCAAAAGCACATTGTATTTAGGAAAAAGGAGGACTGAAGTCATGGACATTTCGCATAAACGGCATTGCTTCCGGCTAGAACAGTCAGTTTTCTATGCACCGGATCTCACCAAGGCATCGATCTGTCCAAGAGATTAACCTAATTTAGGGGGCCCTCAATGAAGAAAAAAGTTCATAATGTTGAAACACTCATCAAAGGTGGACCTTATTCTCATGTCGTAGAAGCAGGTGACTTTCTTTTTGTGTCTGGAATAGTTCCTATAGACCTTGAAAAGCAACTGATGATAACTGACGATATCAAAAAGGCAACCGAGGTTGTTCTAAACAACGCTAAAAGGGTGTTGGAATCAGTAGGTAGCAGTCTGGATAAAGTCGTTAAAGCCACTGTTTTCCTACGGGATATGGCTGATTTTAATAGCATGAACGAAGTCTATAGAACCTTTTTCCCCGACAATCCTCCAGCTCGCTCTTGTGTGGCAGTAAAAGAAGTCCCCGGCAATTTCCCGTTAGAGATTGAGGTCATCGCAATAAAATAGAGAACAACCCACAGTAGACCACGGCTTCGAAAATAAGCCTTCGGAGGTATTGCCAAAATGAGTTTCGTCAGAGGTCTAAAATGTATAGATTGTGGCAAAGAACATTCACCCGAGGACCTAATTGCTGCTTGTACGGAATGTGGCCAGAAGGGATTAGGTTTTGGTCTTCTGGATCCAGTTTACAATTACGACATAATCGGCAGACAGTTAAACAAAAATGTCCTCGAAAGTAGAAGGCCATCCATTTGGAAATACAAGGAGCTTTTACCCTTATCAGACGAGTCAAAGATAGTTTCGTTAGATGAAGGTGGAACGCCTCTTATTAGATGTGCGACTCTGGCACGTGAAATCGGGGTTAAGAATTTATATTTGAAAAACGAGACCGTAAACCCGACATTTAGCTTCAAAGATCGTGCCTTCTCAGTCATTATTTCCAGGGCTCTCGAAAGAGGGGCAAAGACTGTGGCAGCGGTTTCGGACGGTAATGCAGGGGCTTCAGCAGCGGCGTACAGTGCTAGAGCTGGGATCGTCTGCTATATCTTTACCCCAGCATTTGCCGTCCAGTCCAAAATAGTTCAGATGAGCATGTATGGGGCACGGGTCTTTTCAGTAAAAGGCTCACTCATCGCTGCCGGGTTACTTGTTTTAGAGGCGTGTATCAAATACGGTTGGTTTAATATAACTACGGCTAAGGTTCTCAATCCATACCAAACCGAGGGTCATAAGACGCTAGCGTACGAAATCTGCGAACAACTGGACTGGCAGGTTCCGGACTGGATAATCACTCCAGTTTCCAGCGGTGATAGTCTGGGAGCAATATGGAAGGGGTTCAAGGAATTTTATACCCTACGGTTTATTAATAACCTACCTAGAATGGTTGGAGTGCAAGGAGAAGGCGCCGAACCGTTGGTGAAGGCATTTGAAGAAAAGAAACAATTTTACGAAATAGAAGAGTTTGAGCCGACAACAGTTGCCGATGCCCTGTGTATTGGCCGCGTTGTTGGCCCATGGCCACTAAACACGCTTAAAGAATCGAATGGACATGCAGTAGCAGTCTCAGATCAGGAAATCCTAGAGGCACAAAAATCATTGGCGACTACAGAAGGAATTTTCGTTGAGCCATCTTCAGCTACAACTATCGCTGCACTTAAAAAGCTCCTCAATAGAAACGTGATAAACGGAAACGAGTCTGTCGCTTGCGTGGCTACAGGATCAGGCCTTAAAGTTTTAGAGGTAGCTGCACAGGTATATCCAAGACCAGTCCAGATTGAACCAAACATTAGCGCGCTGGAAAAGGTGCTTTCCAGTTAGAGCGGTGTTTGCAGACGATTTGTAACATAGTTAACACGCTGGTCAAGCAACAGTCAAAAAGGAGGAATGTATGGCTACAGAAGCTAAGGGCTGTAAAGACCTAATCAAGGAGGTTATAGAGACTGGACTGTGTACTTTGTGTGGTGCCTGTGCTGGCGGTTGTCCTTATCTCCTTTATTACAAAGGCAGGATTGTATTGCTAGACAACTGCACCATTTCCGACGGTCAATGCTATAAGTATTGCCCGCGGACATATGTGGATATGGACAAGATTAGCCGGCGAATCTTTGGAACGCCCTATAATTATGATGAGATAGGTACTGTTAAAGAAATACTTATGGCAAGGTCAACAGATAAACACGTCAGGAAAATAGCCCAATACGGTGGAGCGGTAACCGCACTATTGGCATTGGCGTTAAAGGAAGGGCTGATAGACAGTGCTATTTTGACTAAGACTTCTGAGGATAAGACTGCTAATCCGGTTTTAGTCCAGACTGAGAATGAGATACTACAATGTGCAGGCTCTAATTATATGATGTGCCCCGTGTTGATGAAATACAATCAGACGCCAATGGACAGCAGCAACACCATAGGGATAGTTGGCTTACCGTGCCAAGTGCTAGCTGTGGCGAAGATGAAGCAGAACCCGCCGGTTAACAGAATCAGTATTGACAATCTTAGGTTAGTTATCGGACTTTTCTGTACCTGGGCGTTATCACCTGATAAGTTCCATCGATTCTTAAAAGAAAAGTTTAACCTACTGCAGACGAAAAAATTTGATATCCCCCCGCCACCAGCAAACAGATTCGATATCTACACCACATCGGGGAGAGTTTCACTCCCATTGGATGAAATTAAAAGGTTCACTATGCCGACCTGTACCTATTGCCTCGACATGACCTCGGAGTTTGCTGACATCTCAATTGGCTCGGTAGAGGGAATCGACGGGTGGAATACGGTCATTATACGTACTGACATTGGTGCTGAGCTTATGCGAATAGCCAAAGCTAAGAGAACACTTGAAACTGACAAGCTACCTTCTGAAAACCTGGCCCATTTAAGAGAAGCAGCCCTGCTCAAGAAAAAGCGCGCATTGACAGAGCTAGCTAAAAGGAGCGGTGACGACAGGAATCTTCTGTATGTCGGTTTACCAACAGATTTAGCGACAAGGTTATTTGCGCAAAGTGGAGAGTAAGTCAAGGAGGTGATTTATGGCGAATATTGAAATAGATGCTCCAGGCACCACCCAGCTCCTTATCGGCAATGAAGCCATCGCCCGAGGGGCACTGGAGGCAGGAATTGGATTTGCCACTGCTTACCCGGGAACTCCATCCTCAGAAATTATAGGTAGCCTGGCACAAGTAGCTAAAAACGTTGGCATTTACGTAGAATGGTCTGTAAACGAAAAAGTGGCTATGGAAGCCGCGGCCGGTGCCTCTTTCGCAGGCATTCGAGCCCTAGCTGCCATGAAACAAAACGGGGTAAATGTGGTTTCCGATTTCCTAGCAAACATAGTCATGAGTGGTATTGGCAAAGGAGGGCTGGTCTTAGTAAGTTGTGATGACCCATCAGCCATATCTAGCTCCAACGAGCAAGACACTCGACCGATAGCTAAATGGCTGGATATCCCTTTAGTAGAGCCTGGAAATTTTCAGGAAGCTAAGGACATGACGAAATGGCTCTTTGACCTTTCTGAAGAGTTGGGCTCTTTATGTATGTTGCGCAGTGTAACCCGTATTGCCCACGCTAGAGGCAACGTGAAGCTTGGTGAGCTGTCCAAAAAGGAAAAGCACGCATATTTTGAACAAATACATGACTTAAGAAATTTGCTGCCAACCAGTTTCATGCCCATCCCGAGCCCGCTCCGACATTTCTTCTTACATATGAAGATGGACAAGGCACGCGAAAAATTTGAAACATCGCAGTTCAACTGGTACTTAGGGCCAGATAAGGCAGATTTATTGATTGTGACTTGTGGGAGTTGCTGGCTTTATTCTCAAGATGCAGTGAAAGCGCTAAAGCTGGAAAACAGCGTAGGCATTCTAAAACTTGGTACTCTATGGCCTCTGCCAGAAAAATTTGTGGCTAGTCACTTGGGTAAATCACAAAAAATCCTTTTTGTGGAAGAGATAGACCCATTCCTAGAGCGAAGCGTTATGGAATTTGTGGCTAGCCTACCATCTGACAGCCCACGGCCTACCTTTTATGGCAAGCGTTCAGGCCATATAAATTCCTACGGCGAGCTAAACCCAGATTTAGTGATTAAAGCCATATCAAGCATATTAGGCATAGCCTACGAGGCCCGTGATGCAGAATATACACGTAAAGCAGAAGCTGTAGCTAAAAGCTCTGTGCCTGAAAGAAGTATGACTTTTTGTGCCGGCTGTCCACATCGAGCTACATTTTGGGCGATTAAGAATGCACTTAAGCTGGATGGACGGTGCGGTGTCGTTACAGGCGACATTGGCTGCTATTCATTGGCATTAGGGCCTGCCGGCTTTTTTCAGCTCAGGACGATGCACTGCATGGGAGCTGGTGCTGGCGTGGCTAATGGCCTAGGCAAACTGGGGCAGTTTGGCTTTAACCAGCCGGTTCTTGCCATTGTCGGTGACTCCACCTTTTATCATGCCACTATTCCGGCACTGATAAACGGTATTTACAACCAATCGGACTTCGTACTGGTCATCTTGGATAACAGCGCAACAGCTATGACTGGCTTCCAGCCTCATCCCGGCACGGGCATGACGGCTATGGGAGAGCCAACTAAAGTGATAAGTATGGAAGCCCTATGTCGTTCCCTGGGCGCACGTGTCGAGGTATGTGACCCGTTCGATTTAAAGAATACCACAGCTACACTATTAGATATGATAGCCGAGGGTGGTGGTACCAAGGTAGCTATAATGCGACGCCAATGTGAACTGGTTAGAAGCAAACGGGAAAAGCCCCCCTATAAGGTGCAGGTTGATACTGAAAAATGCATAGGCGAGGCCTGTGGCTGCGACAGATTGTGCACTAGAGTGTTTCTTTGCCCGGGGCTGATTTGGGACAGAAAAGCCGGCAAATCAAAAGTGGACGAGGTTATTTGCACCGGATGTGGTGTCTGTGCCGATATATGTCCCCAAGGGGCTATTATTAAGGAGGCAGTATGACTGTAAAACAATTAACCAAGGACCCTATGAACTTGATTATCACCGGCGTTGGTGGACAAGGAAATGTAATGATATCGCTGATAATAGGCAACGCATTGGTAAGAGAAGGCTACTTTGTAACCGTCGGGGAGACTTACGGGGCATCCCAGCGTGGCGGTCCTGTAATGAGCCATCTAAGAATCTCAAAACAGACTCAATATAGCCCGTTCATTCCCGATGGCTGTGCCGACATTATACTTGGGATGGAACCAGTGGAAACATTACGTATGTTAGGCAGATACGGCAACCCAAACGTCATAACCATAATCAACCCCAGGCCAATATACTCAATAGATGTCACTGGAGGACAGGCTGAATATCCAGACCTAGGCAGCCTGATTGAAACTGTGAAAAAGCTATCGGCTAGAACTTGGATAATCAAAGCTACCGAAGAAGCACAAAGAATGGGCAGCCCCATTTTCGCTAATGCAATCCTCGTCGGCGCTGTTGTCGGCTCCGCCGTTCTACCGCTCGACAAGAAGTCAGTGGAACCTGTATTACAGGAGATTTTCCCAAAGGAAATCGAGGCCAATTTAGCAGCTTTCAACAAGGGCATCAAACTGGCCAAAGCACTAAAATAAATCCCAACTATAATTCCATAAACTAAGCCGGATGAATTTCGAAAGTAGGAGATGACTTAACATGTTTGAATGGAAAGGCATTACCGATGACCTGGGACCTGAAAGAATAGTACACGTTTATGACCCTACTACTGGTATGAAAGGCGTGGTTGTTGTTGACACTACATCCCTCGGCGGAGCAGCTGGTGGCATCCGGATGCTACCAGATATAACTTCAGAGGAGATATTTTGGCTTGCTAGGGCAATGACACATAAGTTCGCTATTCTCGATATGCCGATAGGCGGCGCCAAAGCGGGTTTATGGGCAAACCCAGGCATACACGGTGCACAACGAGAGGCAATTATGAAGGCTTTCGGAAAGGCAATCAAAGGACTAATCACAGAGGGAGTAACCCTGGGGCCCGACATGGGCACTAATGCCAAGGATGTAGCCACTATATATGAAGGTGCCGGCATCCCCTCCAGGTACAGCGGCCTGGCATTGAAAGAAAAAGACGGAGAACCACTCGAGGACCATGCAACCGGTTATGGGGTGGTAGTAGCAGCCAAAGCAGCGTGCGAATTTGCTGGAATGGACATTAAAGGAGCTACGGTAGCTATTGAAGGCTTTGGTAAGGTTGGAGGTGGTGTGGCACGATACATGGACGAAGAGGGGGCCAAGGTGGTAGCAATATCAAATATATACGGCACGGCATATAACAAAGAGGGGCTCGATGTCAAGAAACTGCTGATAGCACGAAAAAAAACTGGAGATAAGGCTGTGCAAAAATATAGGGATGCCCAACACATTGATAAGGGAGATATTTACTTCTTGCCGGTTGATATTCTTGTACCCGGGGCACGCCCTTATGTTATAAATAAAGGAAACGTGAGCGAGGTTAAAGCTAAAATTATTTCCAGCATAGCTAACATACCTATTACTGATGAAGCAGAACAGCTACTATTTGAGCGAGGGGTATATTCGGTGCCTGACTTTATTTCAAATGCTGGAGGAGTTGTACTTGGTGTAGTCGATGTCCTTGGAGGCACAGCTGAGGACGTATTTAAGGCATTGAAAGAGCTCTTGGGGCCACTGACTAAAGAAATACTGAGCGAGTCACGAAAGATGGGAATAAACCCTCGTAGCCTAGCAGTAATGAGAACGACGGAGAAAGTACTGAAGGCTAGATCCGGAAAAGAAGAAATACCGCCTTTTGAGGAATTGCTTAAGATTGCCAGACAACGGCTCAAAATATAGCCTAAATTATAATCTCCTTCTACCATCTGCCGAATATAATATATGGCGGTATTGTCTTTTTCTCAAAGCCTTTTAAGTTAAAAGACAACTACATCCTCCACCCCATTCGAAGTTAAAAGACCACATTCCTTAGCCAAAAATCTTGTAAAAACCTTCCAAAATTACCCCTCAAGGACTTGACAAATGCTTAGAGTTGGCGTACACTTGTTTGTAGAACGTTAGTTTGTAGAACTTTAGTTTTAAAAACATATGTTTAACCAAAGGTGTATCAAATGAGAAAGCCAGGTATAAGTCAAACAAGGCAGCGCATACTACAGTTTATCCGGGACTTTATTGAAGAAAAGGGTTATGCCCCTACGGTGAGGGATATTTTAAAGGGGTGTAATATAAGCTCCACGGCGGTTGTTCAGCACCACCTGAATATCCTTGAGAGAGAAGGGCATATTCACCGAGACCCGGAGGTTTTTAGAAGTATACAGCTCCTCGGTCGAAAAAATATTGTCAGGGTACCGCTATTAGGCAACATTGCTGCAGGTTCACCAATTCCCGTGCCCAATTCGGATACATGGGAAAATGAAGCTGTGGAAATGCTAGAGCTAACTGAGGATATGACGCAGGGAAAAGAGGTTTACGCCCTAAAAGTTAAGGGGTATTCGATGACAGACGCCCTCATTGATGATGGCGACATCGTTTTGATGGAATACGTAAGCACTGCCGATGACGGTGATATGGTTGCCGTCTGGCTAAAAGATAAGCAGGAGGTGACCCTGAAAAGACTTTTTAGAGAGCCACAAAGGATCCGCCTTCAACCAGCTAATACTCAAATGGAACCATTATATGTAAATCCTCAAGATGCAGAGATTCAAGGTAAAGTCATCGGGGTTATCAGAAAGCTTTAACAGGAAGTTTAAAATGTGTTTCACTCAAAGTAACAACATAACCGGAGGTTAGATATGGCTCGACTAGTTAAAAAACCAGAAAGGTTAAAGGTAACTGCCAATATCGAAGGCACGCCTTTAACTATCACTAGAGATGGAAAGGCAGAGCGTGTGACCCGGATCTACCATCAATGGCATGAGTCTGAGCAGTTCTGTGACCAAGCGATTCTAAAAAACTACTTTAGAGTCAGAACAAACAAAGGCCTTATTTACGACATTTACCGGGACACTGCCTCCAATTCTTGGTATCTGGGACGGATTTTTGATTAGGAGCTCATTCGTAAGAACCCATGGAACACATAATGAGCGAACCACAATCAGATGTCGTCTAATTAAAAGGAGGAGGACTATCCAATGATGCAGATAACAAAAGACACAAGGCAATGTTCCAGATGCGGTTGTATTGCATTACCCGATGCCACAAAGTGCCCTAAATGCGGCTCAGCCTACAACGGCAATGGTGCCAAAGACGCGCTTGAACCTATCACCTATCTCACTGAGTCGATTGTAGAAGATGCCAACACAAAGGTGGTGCGAGCCCATTATCAACTCACCTGTGGACGCCATGGCAAAATACACGTTAGGGCTACCGTAATCAGTTCTCCTATCAAATGTCCTTTCTGCCTATAGTCGAAAATTAAGAGCCAATAATATGAGCATGCGTGTAAGTGGATTCCGTCTGGTTGTGATCGTGTCTAGCTACTTAACGATAAACAGGTCAGGTGAAAAACAATCGGGGTGAGAGGATTTGAACCTCCGACCTCATGGTCCCAAACCATGCGCGCTAGCCACTGCGCTACACCCCGCCAAGAGAAAGTATACTTAAACCACCCCAGTCAGTCAAAGTTATAACCTGCGTTGCCCGTGATTATTGACAACTATTTGCAGGTCGGGCAAACATTAAAGAAGTCCTCAGGAAGCTTCCACTTTTTAACAATGTAGTCAAGTTGTTTTTCCGGCGCCCAGTAGTTCCCACAAACTTTGCACTTTTTTAGCTTTAATTCTACCTTCCAGTTATGTATTAACCTAGTATCGCCTCTGTCTTCCATTTTTATGGCGCCAGTAGGACAAATGTAATAGCAGGAACCACAGCCAATACAGGCTGTAGCCGGCTCATGAAACGGAGGAGCTGGGTGTTTATCTACTCCTCGAGAAACCAAACTAATTGCGCTAACCCCAACAACTTGTTCGCAGACTCTAACACACAAACCGCAAACAATACAGTCGTGATCCTCGAGATATTCGGCGTTAAAACACGATTTTTCAATGCCCAGTTGCCAAGCCAGTTCCTGTACTACTTTGTTCTTCGAACATTTTGCCAGCAGTAGCTCTAGTATCATCTTACGATTACGTACTACTCTGGGTGAGTCGGTCTTCACTTCTAACCCATCTTCTACCGGATAAAGGCAAGAGGTTACTATTCGAGAACGACCTCTTTGAAATATTTCCACGATACATAGCCTGCAGGCACCGTATGCTTCAACAGCGTCACTATAACAAAGTGTAGGTATCTCAATTCCGTTTTCGTTCGCTACATGTAGTATTGTCTGACCTTTTTTAGCCTTCAGCTCGCGACCGTTAATATTTATGGTTATCATCTCACCTCACACCAACAGCCTTTAATTTGCAGATATCGTAGCAAGCCCCACATTTGATGCATTTCTTGTAGTCTAAAACAACGGGTCTTTTTTTACCCATAAAAGTTATGGCTGCTTCTGGGCAGGATTTAATGCACAGACCACAGCCCGGACACTTTTCCTCGATGATGTAGTACTGGATCAACTCTTTACAGACACCAGCTGGGCACCTTTTTTCACGTATATGAGCCTCATATTCGTCTCTGAAATAACGGATTGTGGTTAGGATGGGATTCGGTGCTGTGGTACCCAGCGCACAAAGGGAACTATCCACCAAAGTAGCTGAAAGCTCTTCCAACAGGTCGATATCCTTTTCATTGCCTCTGCCTTTGGTGATATCATCCAAAATTTGACGCATCCGCTTTAGCCCTTCACGACAAGGCACACACTTGCCACAAGACTCTTCTTCGAGGAAAATGAGGAAGTACTTAGCCACATCTACCATACAGGTAGTCTCATCCATAACAATCATGCCACCCGACCCCATCATAGAGCCAGCTTTGGTCAACTCATCAAAGTCCACAGGTAAGTCAAGCAAGCTTTCTGGCAGACAGCCACCAGATGGCCCGCCGGTTTGTACCGCCTTAAATTTCCTGCCGTTCTTAATGCCACCACCTATATCATAGATGATCTCCCTCAGCGTTATACCCATTGGCACTTCTACCAATCCGGTATTGTTCACCTTGCCCACCAGAGAGAATATCTTTGTCCCTTTGCTGTTCTCTGTGCCTATGGTGCGATACCAATCTGCACCCTTATTGATTATCAATGGTACATTCGCCCAAGTCTCCACATTGTTTAGGTTCGTAGGTCTGTCCCACAATCCCCTTTCCACAGTGTGTATATATTTGGCGCGAGGTTCTCCAACCTTGCCCTCTAGAGAAGCCATCAATGCAGTGGATTCACCACACACAAAAGCACCACCACCCCTACTTATACGAACATCGAAATCAAAGCCGGAGCCCAGAATATCCTTGCCTAGCAATCCGAGTTCACGGGCTTGCTTAATAGCCGTCCTGGCATTTTCCACAGCTAAAGGGTATTCATGACGCACGTAAATATAGCCCTCGTGAGCACCTATGGCATAAGCACCAATAATCAGTCCCTCCAACACGCTATGCGGGTTTCCCTCAAGAAGGCTTCTATCCATGTAGGCGCCGGGGTCACCTTCATCGGCATTCACGATAACATACTTAATGTCTCCAGGAGCATTACGGCAGGATTCCCATTTCCTGCCAGTGGGGAAGCCACCGCCACCACGTCCCCTCAGCCCAGAACGCTTAACCTCCTCAATTATTTGCTCTGGAGTCATCCCAAACAGAGCTTTAACCAGCGCTGTATAGCCGCCTATGGCAATATAGTCTTCTATACTGGTCGGGTCTATATCTCCATTATTACCAAAAATTAATCTCCTCTGCTTCTTATAGAAAGGCACTTCGCTTTGGTTAATTATTTTCCTACCGGTCACAGTGTCTGTATAGAGCAATCTTTCCACAATATTATTTCTGACAATCGTCTCGCCAAGTATCTCAGGTACATCTTCAGGCTTTATTTGTTGGTAAAAGATATCTCCAGGATGAACAACCACAAGAGGGCCTTTTTCGCAGAAACCGTGGCAACCTGTGACTTTTATGTCCACTGTACCTTCTATCCTCTGCTTTGCTACTTCATTCTTAAAAGCATCAGCGACTTTCATGCATCCGTAAGCCTGGCAGCCTGTACCCCCACAGATGGTAATCCTTTGTCTGTCGGTACGTCTTCTGTTGGCCAGTTCCTTCCGCAGTGCTTCTAAATCTTCTCTCGAGTTAAGTTTATTCAGCATTTTTGCCTGTAGTACTAGAATTTAGTCAATAATTGCTCCACTTTATCGGTGCTCATTTGCCCAAAGTATTCTCCGTCCACCTTCACTACGGGCCCCAGAGCACAGGCACCCACACAGTTAACTGTCTCCAACGTAAATTTGCGGTCTAAAGTAGTCTCACCGCGCTTTATATCCAAACTTCGCTCAATCTTTTCAAGGACTCTCACAGCACCTCTAACATGACAGGCGGTGCCTAAGCAGACATTAATTAAGTGTTTGCCCCTGGGTTTGAGGCTGAAAGCTTTAAAGAAGGTAGCTATGCTATAAACCTGGCTTATAGGGATAGCCATAGTTTCGCTCAGACTAACCAAGGCTTCTTTTGGCAGGTAGTAATACTCGCTCTGAATATCCTGCAGTATAGAGACCAGCTGACCTCTGTCACCATTATATCTGTTGATAATAGCGCCGATTTTTTCCTCCATTAAAAAGAACCCCGAGCAGCTCTTTCCTTAAGTTTGGCATACTCATTATTTACCCTTTCTTGGATCTTAGCCACAATCTCCTTTGAAAGATGACGAAACCTTCCTTGAAGTTTAAAATAATCCTCCACTGGACGTAACTTAGGAAAATCGAAATTCAAAGTATATTTCCCTTCTTCCACTTCATAAAGAGGAAAAATGCCTGTCTCAACGGCTAATCGCCCGGCTCTAATGGCCAAATCAGAGGGCATTCGCCAGCCAGTAGGGCAAACTGATAATATATGCATATACGATGGCCCTTCGACTCTCATAGCTTTTTTGACTTTATTCATAAGGTCGAACGGATAGCTAGGGCAAGCAGTGGCTACATAAGGTACGTCATGAGCAGCAGCAATGGCCGGCATATTTTTCTTCCATGTGGCTTGACCAATGCTAACTTTGCCTGCCGGGGCGGTGGTAGTAGAAGCACCAAATGGGGTGCAGCTTGAACGTTGAATACCTGTATTCATATAGGCCTCGTTGTCGAAACAAAAATATATGAAGGTATGTCCCCTTTCTAAAGCTCCTGATAAAGCCTGAAAGCCAATGTCGGCGGTACCACCATCGCCAGCAAAGGCTACCACCTTGGTTCCCTTCGGATATCTGCCCTTCCGGATCAAAACTTTAACTCCGGCTGCCATACCTGAAGCTACGGCTGCAGTATTCTCAAAAAGAGTATGAATCCAAGGTACTTCCCAAGAGGTCCAAGGAAGGGGTGAGGAAACAATCTCTATACAACCCGTGGCGTTAGCAATCACCACATTCCTGCCTAAAGCCTTGCACACAAGCCTTACGGCTAACATCTCACCACATCCCAGACAAGCGCGATGCCCTGCGGCAAAATACTCCCTAGTTGTGACCAGACGAGGTACATATATGGCCAAACTTTCCATCACTCTCTAACTCCAATCATTTCATGTTCGTCGAAACCCCCCTGCTTCGCCCTATCGATTCCCCGCCGTATCAAATCCACAAAAGCCTCTGGAAAAATATCTCTACCACCAAGCCCGCCTACAAAGCTAACAACCGCTGGCCTGGTTTTCAACGGATAGAGTGCTGCTTGAACTTCAGAACATACCGGGGCTGGCCCACCAAAAGAAATAGACCGGTCCAGCACGATGAGTAATTTAGCTCTGCTTACTGCCTGCCGGAATTCGTTCAGAGGAAAGGGCCGCCATAAACGAATTCTTATTAGCCCAACATTATGTCCTTGTTCACGCATTGTGTCGATAGCAATCATGGCCGTTTCACTGAAACTACCCATTGTCAACAGTAATACATCGGCCTCCTCAGCTTTATAGCTTTCCACAGGCAAGTAGTGCCGGCCCGTAAGAACAGAAAAATTTTGCCACACCTTAAGAATCACCTTCTTCGAAGCTCGCAAAGCTACATCTTGCGCCTTCTTAGCCTCAGTATATATAAATGGTGCGGCAAAAGCCCCCATCGTCACAGGTTTATCCGGATTTAAAGCATAAGGATGCCGATATTCAGGCAAAAATTCATCCACTTTTTCTTGTTCGAGAAGATACAGTGGCTCAATTACGTGTGAAAGATGAAAGCCATCGATATGAACCATCGTTGGTAACAAAACCCCCGGATCTTCACCAATACGAAAGGCACACAGAACTAGATCAAAAGCTTGCTGAACGTTTTCAGCGAATATTTGAATCCAGCCACAATCTCGTGTAGCCATAGCATCAGAATGGTCACCCCAAACATTTAGCGGCCCAGAAAGTGCTCGATTAACCACTGCCATAACTATTGGCAAGCGAAGAGACGAAGCCACATAAAGTACCTCATGCATCAGTTCCAATCCTTGCCCAGCAGTGGCTGTGAAGGTGCGAGCGCCGACCGCGGAAATCCCTAAACAAGCGCTCATCGCTGAATGCTCTGATTCAACTGGTATATATTCAGCATCCAACTCACCATCGGCCACAAGCTCGGCCAACCGCTCAGCTATATGACTTTGCGGCGTTATGGGATACGCAGCTACAGCATCGACCCGAGCTAATTTGACAGCTTCTGCTATAGCTGTAGCGCCCTCCATACCTACTCGTTTTGCTGCCACGTCAATCAGTCCTCAACCATAGTGATAGCCATAGTCCAACATTCACGGGCACAAATACCGCATCCTTTACAATAATATGAATCGGCTTCAAAATAGCCCTCCTCATTTTGGCTAATACAGCCTTCTGGACAAAAAAGATAACATATACCACATTTCATGCATTTCTGATGGTTCCATTCAGGATGTTCCGACCTCCAATCACCAGTACGATAATATTTAGCATTTCCCGGCTCATTAACAACACAGCCAGTTAACAGCTCATGCCATGAAAGCAGTTTTTCAGCTTGGAAAACCCTGTTTACCCTTTGCCCCACACTACTAAGCTGATCAATTTGAGTCTCTTCATAAGCTCTACGGCAAGCGTCAATGTTGCCCTGAGCTCTCGCCCCAAAACGTTCTCTGATAGGCTCTGTCAATGACTCCAGCCCAATAATCCCTGTAGCCTTCACTAAGGCCCCTAGCATAGTAGTGTTGACCACTGGAATTTTGAGAATCTCACGGGCGATAGCTGTAGCATTTACCACAGCTATTTTCCAGGGGCCTCCGAATTCAGATCTTAGATCATCTACTTTCTTTGGGCTGTTTATAATCAACATGCCGTCCGTCTTAAGCCCAGCAGAAACATCAGTTACGTAAAGTAAGCCAGGGTCTAACACTACCACAATGTCAGGAGACGTTACTGCCGACCTGAGGCGAATATGACCCGCCTCGCTTACTCTATTGAAAGCTAGAACCGGAGCCCCTCTTCTCTCCGGGCCGAAACTGGGAAAAGCCTGAGCAAACTTACCCTCTTTTATGGCAGCCAATGCTACCAACTCAGCTGATGTTACCGCTCCCTGTCCACCCCTACCATGCCAACGAATCTCAATAATTTCGTTCTTTTTTGTCAACTTACGAACGCCCTTATGTACACACCGATGATTTACTATGCCCCTGGAGGGACTCGAACCCTCGCACCCGGCTCCGGAGGCCGGTGCTCTCTCCCCTGAGCTACAGGGGCCAGCTGATAATTTTAGGGCAAATTTATAAATTTAGCAATACCCCGTTTTGGGGTGTCAAGGACATCAGCCACACTTCTTTACCCTACTTTATTGCTACTTTGTCGCCACTGCCGTAAAAATGGAGCTAGTTAGAAGGATTGACTGATTTGTGCTATAATCCAACGTTTAGCAAGCTCTCGCTAAGCCCAAATAACGCAACCTGAGGCTTTTTGTCACCCTGACCTAAAGTTACAGTGACCTGTAAACGCAGGACGGAACCATCTAGGAGGTATTTTGGTGAACAACCGGAAGTGGTATCAGCTGTCAGTGGAAGAGGTGTTTAAAATACTGGTAACTACCAGTAATGGCCTCACTTCTGCTGAAGCCAAAAGCAGACTAGAAAAGTACGGTTTTAATGAGCTCAAGTTTAAACAAAGAGGGGCATTTCTGCGTTTTTTAGATCAGTTTCGTAATCCCCTCGTATATATTCTCCTAGTTGCCGCAGCAATTACTACCTCCTTAGCCATATTCACACATAAGATCGATTTATGGACAGACACGGCTGTTATTACAGGAGTCATTGTCCTCAATGTCCTGATTGGCTACTTCCAAGAGGGCAGAGCTGAGTCAGCCCTAGAGGCATTGCGAAGAATGATAGTGCCACAATGCACAGTGCTGCGGGATGGTGCGGAGAAAATCATTCCTACCAGGGAATTGGTGCCCGGCGATGTAGTTTTACTCAATGGCGGCGACCGTGTACCAGCTGACTTACGCTTGTTCTTAACCAAAGAGACGTACGCCGATGAGGCTGCTCTAACCGGAGAATCTACGCCTGTTATCAAGACAACCGAACCGATACCTACTCCAAACCTGGCTCCTGGTGACCAGCATTGCATCGCTTTTAGTGGTACATTCATCACCCGTGGCTCAGCTAGAGGAGTAGTTGTAGCCACAGGAGAACAAACCGAGTTTGGCAAAGTTGCCAAACTGATGGAAGAAACCAAAGAAACTCTTACACCGCTACAGAGAAAAATTACTGATTTCACAAGGATTCTGATAGTAGCCATTCTAATTCTTGGGGCTGTGAACTTTTTGCTCGGATACTTTTTCGGCTATGATCTCCTCTACATGTTTTTGGCCTCAGTATCTCTTATCGTTGCGGCCATACCTGAAATGCTACCCATGATAGTCACTGGCATACTAGCACTAGCTGCAACTATTATGGCAGCAAGAAACGCTCTTATCAGGAGATTGCCGGCTGCAGAAACACTAGGCTGCACTACAGTCATATGCTCTGACAAGACCGGCACGCTTACTAAAAACCAAATGACAGTGGTTCAAATATATGCTAACAATCGCGACTATCAGGTAAGCGGAGCAGGTTATAGCCCTGAGGGATATTTCAGCTATAAAGGACAGAGAATTAATCCGGAAGATGAATATCCGGCCCTTATTGAAACGTTAAGAGCAGGACTCCAGTGTAACAATGCTAGCTTGGTAGTCGAAAACGGCAGGTACAATATCGTAGGAGACCCCACCGAAGGAGCTTTGATAGTATCAGCGGCGAAAGCTGGAATCAGAGAAAAATTCCATCGAATAGACGAAATACCTTTTGATTCAGAGAACATGTACATGGCTACATTGCACCGAGGGGAAACGTCCCTGCTATATACAGAAAAAGGAGAGAATATCATCTACGTAAAGGGATCACCAGAAAGAATTCTATCTATGTGCTTTAATCAACTGGTTGATGATAGGATCGAGCAAATAAGAAGGGAACTTATACTGTTGAAGGCAAATGAAATGGCCAAAAAGGCCTTAAGGGTGCTGGCAATGGCCTTCAAAACTGTGCCTGCGGAAAAGACTTCGCTGACTCCGGACGATTTGCAGGGCATGACCTTTCTTGGCTTGCAAGGTATGATCGATCCTCCCCGACAAGAAGCTATTGAAGCCGTTGAAAAATGTAAGACCGCTGGGATAAGGGTAATAATGATAACAGGTGATCATGCGCTGACAGCAAAGGCCATTGCCAAGCAACTCGGGATTGTGAACCAGCATGATAATAATGTGCTGACTGGCGAGGAACTGTCAAGAATGAGCGATGAGGACTTGTATAAGGCAGTGAGAAAAACCTCAGTTTATGCTCGCGTGGCCCCTGAGCATAAATTAAGAATAGCGTTGCAACTACAGAAGCATGGAGAAATTATCGCCATGACTGGTGATGGGGTAAATGATGCCCCGGCACTGAAGGCTGCTGATATCGGTATAGCCATGGGCATAACAGGGACAGAGGTGAGTAAGGAGGCTGCCGATATGGTTCTTACGGATGATAACTTCGCATCGATCGTGGCTGCTGTCGAAGAAGGTAGACACGCTTGGAAGAACCTAGAGAAGGCTATTTTATACACTCTGCCCACCAATGGGGGACAAGCACTACTAGTGATGGGCGCAATCATGCTTGCCTCATTTGTGCCCCTTTTTGCCCTCCGTCTTCCTATAGAACCAGTGCAAATATTATGGATAAATCTCTTCGATTCTGTGTTCCTAACTATGCCGTTGATGATGGAGCCTAAAGAAAAAGGGCTACTTAATACCACTCCCCGCAACCCAAAAGAAAGAATAGCTAACCGCCTTTTCTTTATTAGAGTTGGACTGGTCTCAATAGTCATGACAGCTATGGCATTTATTGTCTACTGGATTTATGGACACACTGCCATCTCAAACTCAATAGACCATATGGTATTAACTCAGGCGCAGACAGCAGCTTTTATGAGCGTTTTCATGGTGCATCTTGGCTACGTCTTCACAGCTAGGTCGGTGTTTGATTCTGCTTTCACTTTTAACCCATTTTCCAACAAATGGCTTTTGGCTGGCGTTGCAATTTCAACAATTACTAACCTTATGATAGTTTATCTGCCGCCTCTTCAAACTTTGTTCAGAACTGCCGCCTTCCCAACAGAATGGTGGCCACTGATAGCTTTTTGCATCGTTCCAGGTTTTGGCATAGTGGAAATTGAAAAGCTTTTAAGAAAAATGTTACAAAGAAGACGAGCGCAATAACTTTGGCTTTCAATTGATTTGCATGTACAACTCAAGTGACGCAGGTACGAAAAAGGGCCAGGCCATAGCGAGCACACCATCTTTCCTTTGTATGTAATGGGCACAAGTGGGACAATTGGGGTTTCAAAATTAGCAGACACTTTAAGAGCCACGCCCCACTTTCTGACGGTTTTATTATAGTCCCTTCTTGCGGCTAATGTTCTGCCCTTGACCTCCTTCCTTTTCTGGTTAATTTCCACCTTTACCGCGCGATGACATCTTTCGATCGTACCCCTAGTTAGAGGATGAAATGGAGAGCCGTAATATGTCTTACTCCCCAACAGCCTCAGGTACCAGCTGGACTGCTGGGAGATTGTAGCCATCACCGTTATCTGATAGCAGCACCGTCCATTCCTCTATCGGCACATCCGTCATGCCGGTGAAGTCTATCGCCTGCTGCATCACATCTTCCAGGAAGCTTCCGGTCATATCTAACTTGAGATCCCAGCCCAAGGTGAAACGACTGAAGTCATCCATCACCGTCACCAGGTAATACCAGCCCCAATTAACTACCTTTAGATGACAGCAATCGCTCGCCAAGAGCTCATTGGGTCTTGTTGTCTTGCAGTGGTACTCTTTACCTGCCTTAAATCCAATTAGCTCCGCAGGCTTGATTAAGCCTTCCCTCTTCAGTATCCGATATACGGTGCTCTCAGAAACATAGGTGGTACCTGAATCGGTGATCTTACGGGCTAGCTGACGACACGACAGTTCCGGTGAAGACCTAGCCTCTGAATAGTATCTGATATTCTTCCTCAGGTCTGATTTTATTCCAGGGGAGGTGAGAGCCGCCTTTGTCATCTTCAAGCCTGCCTTCACTCAGCTTCCTTAGCCAGCGGTAGTAGGTGCTACGCGATAACCCTAACCCTCCTGGAGCTCTACAGCGGGACAGTCCTGAATTAGCTACCATGTCCAGTATGTCAGCCTTGTTTTCGACGCCCACCCGAGCATACCTCCCTTTTACTCCATGCCCGGTATGGCCGTTTTTTTTCAGCACATGTACCTGTAAGGATAGCTCAGCTACCAGCTGCTTTAACCTGGCATTTTCATGCTTTAGCTGCTGCACCTCGCTTCTGGTGGCATTACGAAGATGATCCCGTACCAGCCTCTCCTTGCCAGCCTCCATGAAGTTTTTGAGCCAAGGATAATATGTGCCAACATGTGCCCCTCCCTGCAACGGAGGTCTCTAGCGGCTGTATCACAGCGAAGACCTTCCAGGACAATGCGTATCTTCTCTTCAGCGGTGAACCTGCCGCGGGTGAGACGTTTGACATCCCGGATGAATTGCTTGGTCTCTTCAGTCCTGGCTTCGGCTTGCCAGAAGTGGTTGTAACCTGTTGCACCATGGCTAACTCCTTATCCAGTCTTAATGTACTTGCTTTAATGCTTCCGGAGCAAGCCCTAAAGTGTCTATTAATTTCTATCCTAAAACTGTATCATTTTTGCTCACGACGAACAGCAGTTCTGATACTAGCTAAAAAGAGGCACAAGCATCAGCATGGCTCCACCAGCTACTACTGAGGCTATCTGACCAGCAGTATTAGCCCCGACAGCATGCATTAGCAGGTGATTGTAAGGGTTCTCTTCTAAACCCATCCTCTGGACTACCCTGGCTGACATAGGGAAAGCCGAAATACCTGCAGCCCCGATCAGAGGATTGATCTTTCGTCCAGACAGGATATACATTATCTTCCCCAAAATAACGCCGGCAGCTGTATCCATTGCAAAAGCAATTATTCCCATTACAAAAATTATTATTGTCTCGAACTTGAGAAATTCGGAGGCTATCATCATCCCACCTACCGTGATACCCAGCAACATTGTAACAATGTTGGTCAATTCGTTCTGGGCGGTTGAGGAAAGCCGTTCAACTACCCCACACTCCCGAAGCAAATTGCCAAACATAAGGCAACCGATAAGCGGCGTGGCTTTCGGTGAAATTAGGCCTACTACCAGCACAGTAGCTATAGGAAAAATAACTTTTGTCCTTTTCGATACCGTACGTACCTTGATAGACATCTCTACACGTCTTTCCTTTTTGGTGGTTAGCCACCTCATTATGGGCGGCTGGATAATAGGCACCAATGCCATGTATGAATACGCTGCAACTACAATAGCTGCTGAGTATTTAGATTGGAACACAGATGATACATAGATTGATGTCGGGCCATCAGCAGAACCGATTATACCAATAGAGGCAGCATCTTTAAGACTGAAGTCCGTGATGCGAAGCCAGCCATCACCAACGAGATAAGCTAAAAAGAAAGTGCCGAAAATGCCAAACTGGGCCGCGGCGCCTAAAAGCACGGTGTAAGGCCTTTCCAAAAAGGGGCCGAAATCAATCATGGCTCCTATGCCGATGAAAATCAGCAGTGGGAAAAGCTCAGTTTTAATTCCCGCCTCTCTCAGAATAGCAAGAAGACCGCCTTCATCGGCCATCCCGCCAAGTGGTATATTAGCTAGAAGAATTCCGACGCCGATGGGTATTAGTATAACTGGCTCTATGTTCCTGGCAGTACCTAGATAGATAAGAATACCGCTGATAATCAGCATTATGAATATTTGCCAGTCAAGGTTGAGGAATCCCAGAAACTCGCCTGCGGATATATTCATCAACTATTCCTTCTCCTTAGACTTAACCAACCTGCGAAGCAATATCATCACGCCAAGAAGTACACTAAGAACGACAAAAATGATTGCCATTCCCAAAAGCGCTATCCACAACGCATTCAGCATTTCGAATTCTCACCCTTTGATGGCGGTTAATCGGTACATCGACCTTGTTTTGGCAAGCCTGAGCTCCAATCTTACCATAGTAGGCCTTTTTTCGTAAACCTATGCCCAGTTATTGGTAGGTCTTCATAATAGTCCGTCTGTTTAGCAACATTCCAGACATGGACATAACCCTAGTTAGAACTTGCCTACAAATGCAGTCATTGTATAATATTAAAATGTTTACGGAGAGGTGTCCGAGTGGTTTATGGTGCCGCTCTCGAAAAGCGGTGGGCAATATGCCTCGTGGGTTCGAATCCCACCCTCTCCGCCAAACTTCGGGAGAGGTGCTGGAGTGGACTATCAGGCGCGCCTGGAGAGCGCGTGTCGCCTTTGGCGACCGTGGGTTCGAATCCCACCCTCTCCGCCAGTTCAACGATATACTTTCACTGCATCTAGCAGCAACCTGAAGTTGCAACCTTAAACAGAAACATTCTAATTACAGAAATATCAAGCTCGCCGGTAAATATGCCTTTTTAATACTTAGACGAATATTTATTATCCAAGCATCGTTGTTGCCTTATTTGCCCTGTGTTACAATGTTTCAGTTCAAATGATAGACACGGATGAGCTTAAATACTGGGTCAGCTTTTCCAAAATACCCAGCATCGGCCGTGTGAAGGTTTTACAGATGCTCGAATACTTTACCTCATTGGAACACGCTTGGAAAGCGCCGCCTAATGAGCTGAAAAAAGCTGGACTTGACCAGCGAACAGTAGATATCATCGCGAACCTTAAACCTAAGATATCTCCAGAAGCCGAACTAGAGAACTTAAAGCAATACAAAGTAAAAGTATTCACCTGCCATTCACCCGCTTACCCCAAAAGGCTCAAGGAAATCTATGATTACCCTCCGGTCCTTTATGTCAGGGGTAATCTGTTACCTGAAGATGAATGTTGCCTCGCTGTTGTCGGCACCCGTCGCGCTACAATTTACGGACGACAGATCACTGAGGAGATTGTCAGTGATCTGGCTAGAAACAAGATTACTATTGTTAGCGGTTTAGCCAAGGGTATCGACTCCATAGCCCATCGTAGTGCATTGGAAGCTGGTGGCAGAACTGTCGCAGTTTTTGCCTGCGGATTGGATATAGTTTATCCCGCGGAAAATGCCAAACTGGCTCGGGAAGTTATGGAGCATGGCGCCTTGATAAGTGAATATCCACTGGGCACTAGGCCCAAGGCCGACAATTTCCCTAGACGCAATCGGATTATGAGCGGTTTAAGCCTCGGGGTATTAGTTGTTGAAGCTGGAGAAAACAGTGGGGCTTTAATTACAGCAAATCAGGCTCTGGAACAAAACCGTGAGGTCTTTGCTGTCCCAGGTAGCATTTTATCCCCAGCTAGCAAAGGCACAAATAAGCTTATTCAAGAGGGTGCAAAACTGGTGAGGAACTACATTGATATCCTAGAAGAATTGAATTTGGCCACCATAGCACAGCAATTGGAAATTAAAGAACTCTTGCCTACCGATGAGACTGAATCATTGATATTAAAGCAGCTGAGTCAGGTGCCAACCCACATCGACGACATTTGCCGAAATAGCAGACTTACAACAGCTCTGGTTAGTGGCACTTTGGCTATGTTGGAACTTAAAGGAATGGTGAAGCAAGTGGGCAGATTGAACTACGTGCTAGCTAGGGCGCTGAGAGAGGACTATCATAATCAGTGTTGAGGTCGCCGTGCCAGCAAAGCTTGTCATAGTTGAATCACCAACCAAGGCAAGAACGATACATAAGATCCTCGGTGCTGAATACATCATTAAAGCATCTTCAGGACATGTGCGTGACCTGCCCAAAAACGAATTGGGCATAGATATAACAAATGAGTTCACTCCTAAATACATCATCATCCCGCAAAGAAGAGGGATAATCAACGAGATAAAGAGATTGATCGGTAACACTTCTGCCGTTTATTTAGCCACTGACCCTGACCGCGAAGGAGAGGCAATATCTTGGCATCTGGTTGAGGCAACCAAAGTCAATAGAACCAAGGTGCCTATATGGCGTGTGGTCTTCCATGAAATAACCAAAGAGGCAGTAGAACAGGCTTTTCGTCAACCCCGCTCCATTGATATGAATTTAGTTGATGCCCAACAGGCACGACGTCTTCTAGATAGATTGGTCGGATATAAACTAAGCCCACTGCTGTGGCGAAAGGTCCAAAGAGGACTCTCTGCGGGGAGAGTACAATCAGCAGCCGTAAGGATGATAGTTGACCGAGAGCGAGAAATCGAAAACTTTATACCAAAAGAATACTGGATTATTGAAGCCGAGTTAACGAAAAGGCCACCTGAGGTCGATGGAAACAGCTTCCAAGCCCTGCTTATAGGATTAGTGGATGGCTCAAAGTTGGAAATAGTCACACAGCAAGAAGCAGCAAAGATTGAAAATGAACTGAACAGGGCTGAATATTCTGTTAACAACTTAAACGTGAAGGAGGTGGCGAGACAACCGGCACCACCCTTTATAACCAGCACCTTACAACAGGAATCATGGCGTAAGCTCCGATTCACTGCCCAACGCACAATGGCAATCGCCCAACAGCTGTACGAAGGAATAGTTCTCGGCGAAGAAGGCTCAGTAGGATTAATCACCTACATGCGTACAGATTCTACTCACGTTGCTGCTAGTGCTATAGCTGAAGCTAGGGATTACATTAGCAGCAAATACGGCACTCGTTTCCTGCCTTCACATCCTCGCCACTTCGGCAAAAAAAGCAAATGGGCACAGGAGGCCCATGAAGCTATCCGTCCCACAAAAATACGCCGGGAGCCAGACCAGCTCCGTTCCTACCTCAAACCAGATCAATTTAAGCTCTATGAGCTTATCTGGAAGCGTATGGTAGCAAGTCAAATGGCAGCGGCCTCTCTTGATATTACCACCGTGGATGTAAAAGCATACTGCCCTGAGACCCAAAAGGAATATTTACTAAGAGCAACTAGCTCAATAGTCAAGTTTCCAGGTTTCATGATCCTCTACACTGAAGGAAAAGATGAGGAAGGTGATGAAGACAGAACAGTCTTTCTTCCAGAACTGAGAAAAGATGACAGGTTAACACTCCTGCGATTATTCGTGGAACAACGGTTCACTCAACCGCCACCTCGTTACACAGAGGCCACATTGATAAAAGCGCTCGAGCAAAAAGGGATTGGGCGACCAAGTACTTACGCACCTATCCTATCGACTATCCAAGAAAGGGGTTATGTGTATAAAGAAAATGGCAAGTTGCGCCCAGATGAAATTGGTATTATTGTAAACGACATCCTAACTGAACATTTCCCAACAATCGTTGACTTAGATTTTACTGCTAGGCTAGAGAAGGAACTTGATGACATCGCTCGAGGCGAAAGGAAATGGGTCTCAGTGTTGAGAGATTTTTATACACCGTTTGAAGAACTATTGGCTCAAGCCTCTAATAATATTGAAAAAGTCAGCGTTGCTAAGTCTACGCAAGAGGTCTGCCCAGATTGTGGCCGCACTATGTTAATAAAAACGGGAAGGTACGGAAAATTCTTGTCCTGCAGTGGTTATCCTCAATGCAAGGGAACAATGCCATATGCGGTTAAAATTGGTGTTCCATGTCCTGAATGTGGAAAGGAGCTAATAGAGAGAGTAAACAAGAAAAAACGAGTCTTCTATGGTTGCAGTGAATACCCACGATGCAGGTTTGCTATTAATCGCAAGCCCGTTCCCCAACCCTGCCCTAATTGTGGCAAGCTTCTGGTCATATTTCGCAGTCACTGGGTGAAATGCACATCCTGTAACTACAGGGACAAGCTAGCCGAACCAGAAAAAGCAGGAGCAACAGCATGAAAGTCTTGGTTATTAACGGTCCAAACCTTAATTTATTAGGTAAACGTAATAAAGTCATTTACGGTGAGAAAACACTTAAGGAACTCGACATGCTGCTGAAAAAACGAGGGAAAAGCTTGGGTGTAGAAGTAATAAGTTTTCAGTCCAATAGTGAAGGCGCCATTATTGATTTCATCCAGAAGTACTCCTCCGAAGCCAATGGCATAATCATAAATCCCGGGGCACTTACCCATTATGGGTTTTCTTTACGAGACGCTTTGGCTGATAGTGAATTGCCAGTTGTTGAGGTTCACATATCGAACATTTATGCTAGAGAAGAATGGCGAGCGAAATCTGTTATTGCCCCTGTTGCTAAAGGTCAAATAAGCGGACTAGGTTGGCGAGGATATCTAGCTGCATTGCTTCTACTGGTCAGTGAACTCAAAGGTGAAGATTGGGAGTGAGCCGTCTGCAAAAGTTACGACAAAAATTAACACAGCAAGGACTGGATGCTTTAGTAATTGCTCAGCCACAGAACCGGCGCTATCTTTCTGGGTTTAGCGGCTCAACAGGCTGGTTGCTCATTTCAAATAGTACAGCTTGTTTAGCAGTTGACTTTCGTTATGTCGAGCAAGCCAGACAGGAATCACAAGATTTTGAAATCATTCATATAAGAGGTGATGTGGCAGATTGGCTACCCAAATTGGCCTCGGACATGGGCAGCAAAAAAATCGGTTTTGAGGCAGACCAAATCACTTTTGCAACTTATCAACGAATATGTAAAATGATAAACAGTGGCCACTATCAGTTACAATTTATCCCGACTACTGGTTTGGTGGAATCCCTTCGCGCAGTGAAAGAACCTGAAGAACTGAGACTTGTCGCAGAGGCAGCTAAATTAGCCGATGATACTTTTGAATACGCTAAGTCAATATTACACGTTGGGATGACTGAAAAAGCAATAGCATGGGAACTGGAGAAGTTTCTCCGTGAAAAAGGTAGCGAAGCTCTACCTTTTGATATTATAGTAGCTTCAGGGCCAAATGCAGCTTTACCACATGCTAAACCATCAGAGCGATTTATCGGCAAAGGTGAGCCAATATTGATTGACTTAGGAGCCCGAGTTAACGGCTATTGCAGTGATTTAAGTGGTACGCTTCATCTGGGAGATACAGATAGGACATTTAACAGAATTTATGATATTGTTTTGGGAACACAGCTAACTGCTATGGCCACTATTGTCGCTGGTATGAGTGGTGAGCAAGCTGACCATCTGGCCCGAACTATCGTAGAGCAATCTGGGTATGGGGAGTCTTTTGGTCACGGACTAGGGCACGGCGTTGGGTTAGAACCTCACGAATTGCCCCGGCTTGGGCCTAATTCAGCAGATATTCTGACCGATGGTATGGTCTTTACTATTGAGCCGGGAGTTTACATACCTGGCTGGGGTGGCATCAGAATCGAAGATACAGTGACAATAGAAAACGGTAAAGTCAAAGCCCTTACTAAGGCAGAGAGAATAGCAAATATCAACCGGGGGTAATCATCATATGATTGACGCAGGAGAACTAAAAAGAGGGATAACTATCGAATTAGACGGACAACTATACCAAGTTCTCGATTACCAGCATATTAAGATGGGCCGAGGCTCAGCGCAGGTTAGACTTAAACTTCGTGATGTTCGTGCTGGCCACACTACTGAGCGCTCCTTTCAAGCCAGCGAACGGTTTACTCGAGCTTTCCTCGAAAGGCGCCCGGCTCAATATCTTTATAACGATGGAACTCTTTACTATTTCATGGATACTAAAACCTTTGAGCAGATACCTCTGGACAAATCCATGCTTGGCGAGACTCTCAAATATCTAAAAGACGGGATGCATTTAGAACTGCTTACTCATAAAGGCAAAGCGGTAGGAATCGAATTACCTGTGTCAGTAGAACTCAAGGTTATCGAAACCGGCCCAGGCTTCAAAGGTGATACAGCATCTGCTGGTAGTAAACCTGCTAAGCTGGAGACCGGTATTACAATTAAGGTTCCCTTTTTCATCAATATCGGTGATATTATCAAAGTGGACACCCGAACTGGCGAATACCTAGAGAGGGTAAGCTGAATCTTTGATAAAGGCGGATCTGCATATTCATACAAAATATTCGGTCGACTGTAATATATCTTTGGAACAGATAATTTCACGATGCCTAGAAATCGATATCAACTGCCTGGCAGTAACCGACCACAATACGATTGCGGGGGCTCTGAGGCTGAAAGAAATGGCGCCTTTTCCTGTTATAGTTGGCGAGGAAATCCTGACCTCTTCTGGCGAAATCATCGGACTGTTTCTTAGTGAGGAAATTCCCAGCAGATTGCCTGTCGAAGAAACTATATTTAGGATTAAAACTCAAGGTGGGCTCGTATGCATTCCACATCCCTACGATAGATTACGTCTGTCAGTCTTAAGAAACCAATCCATTTATTCAATAATACCGCACGTTGATATTATAGAAGTCTTCAATGCCCGTGACCTCGCCCCAAATAGCTCAACCAAAGCTTGGCATATAACTCATAAGTACGGCAAACTTGCTAGTGCTGGAAGCGATGCTCACACCCTATCTGAGATCGGTAATGCCTACGTTGAAATGCCCGAGTTCACCGGAAAAAATGAATTCCTGTTATCCCTAGCACAAGGAAAAATTTATGGCAACAAGTCAAATCCGCTTGTTCATTTTGCCAGTACTTGGGCTAGACTTAAAAAAAACGTGCTTTGAGAGGCACTACCTTGTTAGCCATCGGTTGGTTCTCCACCGGAAGAGACGAAGCAGCAAGACAACTTTTGCAAGTAGTTCATCAAAAAATTCTAAGTGACGAAATAAAAGGAAAGATTGACTTCGTTTTTAGTAATCGAGAACCAGGGGAATCAAAGCAAAGTGATTTATTTTTCGCGTTAGTCCGCAGTTACCATATCCCGCTGATCTGCTTTTCCTACAAAAAATTTAAGGCTCTCAAAAACATATCGAACGAGAGGACAGGTGAACTACTACCGAAATGGCGACTTGAATATGATAGGGAGGTCATGAAAAGACTCAAAAATTTCAACCCCGACGTATGTGTACTCGCTGGCTACATGCTCATCGTTGGCGAAGAAATGTGCCAAAGATACAATATGATTAACCTCCATCCAGCGGCCCCCGGTGGACCTAAGGGGAGCTGGCAAGAGGTAATCTGGAAACTGATAGAAGACAATGCCACAGAATCTGGTGTGATGATTCATATCGTAACACCAGACCTGGATAGAGGGCCAGTGGTAACCTACTGCAGCTTCTCTATTAGAGGAGAGCCCTTCGACAAATATTGGCACCAAATAGGTGGCCGCTCCATTGCAGAAATAAAAGAAAAGGAAGGAGAAAAAAATATACTTTTTCAGCTCATACGGAAATATGGTCTAGCTAGAGAATTCCCACTCATTGTGTCAACATTAAAAGCTCTAAGCCAGGGAGAGATGAAGATAGAAGCTGGCAAAGTGCTTGACCGGAGCGGGAAACCAATAGCCGGATATGACCTCAGTAACGAAATAAACAAATTTGTAAAACTAGAAGATGAGCCTAATTTGTTTTGATCTCGAAGGTCCATTGGCTATTCAAGATAACGCCTATGAGCTTATGAAGCTTTTTCCTAACGGCGGAAAAATTTTCGAGATTATTAGCCGTTACGATGATTTACTCACACTAGAAGCCAGGCTAGACTACGAACCTGGAGACACTTTGGCCCTTATCGCCCCGTTCCTAATTTACCACAAGATCAAAGAGGAAGATATATCTAGTCTAGCGAAAAAAGCAACTCTAGTTAGTGGAGCTGCCAACCTAATTTCGCGACTCAGTGCCAGCGGTTGGAAAATATTTTGCATAAGTACCAGCTATGAGCAATATGCCAAGCCTATAGCCCGTAGGCTCAATATTTTCTCGCAGAATGTTGCCTGTACTTCTTTACCATTAGATAGATTTTCCAAGATGTTATGTAAAGAAGATTTTAAATGCCTTGAGACGGTCGAGAAAGAGATTTTAACTAAGGATTCCATAGATGACGCCTGGATAAAAAAACGCCTCGACCAATTCTACTGGCAGGAAATACCCAAAACTAGTTTGGGTCAGATACTAGAGCAAGTTAAACCTGTAGGTGGACAGCGAAAAGTTGAAGCCCTAGGACGATTTGCTAGGGCTCAGGGTAAACCTCTGTCCGACTGGGTAGTAGTTGGAGATAGCATCACTGATTTTAAGATGCTACAAGCTGTCGACCAAGCTCGCGGCCTGGCGATCGCCTTTAATGCTAATGAATATGCACTCCCCTATGCTACCATGGGCTTGGCGTCAACACACCTCGATGACCTGTGGCCAGTTTTAGAGGCTTGGAAGAAAGGCAAACGCGGTTTGGTAGAAAAGCTGGTTAAAGAAAAGGAAAGGATCGGCGGAGACGGTGATAGAGGACATTTTCATTGGTTGTCTGTAATCAAAGACATTTCCATTCCTCTTCAAACCCACAAAAGAATCCGACGCATTGTTCGAGAGGAAGCAGCCAAACTAGGTTAAAATACAATGGCCGAAATGGAAATAATTGGCCTAGGTGCAATGAACATGGACCACATTTATCAGGTTGAGAAAGCTATGGTTGATGGTGAACAGGTGGTGACAGAGTCTGCATCTATCCCAGGCGGATCAGCAGCCAATACTATCTATGGGCTGGCTAAACTCGGGGTTAAAACGGGCTTTGTCGGTGCTGTAGGTACAGACAAAGACGGCAAAAGGCTCATCAGTGACCTCAAAACTGTTAATGTTGACACCAGTCAAATAAGAATTAAAAAAGCAAACACAGGTTGTACAATCTGCATCAGTGACAAGCTTGGAAGGCGAGCGATCTATGTAGTGCCTGGGGCTAATAGTCTGCTCAGTATCGAAGATGTGGATTTAGCCTATTTAAATCGGGCTCGCATAGTCCACCTATCATCATTTGCTAACGACACGCAACTTGACCTTCAGGTCAGGCTAATAGAAAATTTGGTGGCCCCAATCAAAATCAGTCTTGCACCAGGGATGATTTATGCCTCCAAAGGGTTAAAAGGCATAACTCCATTGCTAAAAAAGGCACATGTGGTTTTCGTTAACCGCAAAGAGATTGAGCAATTGACAGGAAAGGAATTCAGGAGCGGAGCTCAAGAATGCATTAAGCTAGGATGCCACACTATTGTCGTAACTTTTGGAAAGGGCCTAGTTAATAAGAAAAGGACAATCATTGCCTATATTTGTCAAACGGACAAAAACTATGAAATTGAACTCGAAGCGGACAACTCACGATTTACTTTAGAAACAACTGGGGCCGGGGATGCTTTTGCTGCCGGTTTTCTCTTCGGTTTACTCAGAGGCAAGACCATCGAAGAGTGCGGTTTGCTTGGACATATAATGGGTCGGTTTGCCATCAGCCATATTGGAGCCAGAAAAGGACTACCCACCTTAGCTCAGCTTTCTCACCGTTACTTCGAATACTCAGGGCAACAACTGTGAATTATTTCTGCTTTTTTGGTGCCCCACCTAAGATTTCATCGATAATGCCATATTCCACGGCTTGTTCAGCGCTGAGATAGAAATCCCGATCCGTATCGTGGGCTATCTTCTCTATCGGTTGTCCAGTATGCTTAGCTAATATATTTCGAATTAGATCTTGTAATCGCATTATTTCACGAGCAGCAATCTCAATATCCGCCGCCTGGCCTTGTGCACCACCAACAGCTTGATGCATGTGAATTGTAGCATTAGGCAGGGCGTATCGTTTACCCTTGGCACCAGCAGCAAGTATCAGAGTACCCATACTTGCAGCCAACCCTACACAGATTGTAGATACATCCGGTTTAATCAGTTGCATGGTATCATAAATAGCCAGGCCAGCGCTTATTATGCCACCTGGACAATTTATATAGAGATTTATATCTTTCTCCGCATCCTCGTGCTCCAGGTAAAGCAATTGAGCAATTATTAGATTGGCAATCTGGTCATTAATTGGTGTGCCTAGGAAAACAATTCTCTCCTTTAGAAGCAGCGAGTAAATATCAAAGGCTCGCTCTCCTCGAGCACTGCTTTCTATAACCATTGGAATTATGTTTCTGAACAAGCTGTCCATCTTACTTTTCCCTCCCTGCTCTAATTATATAACATTTGTCAGCCCCACTGTCATTTTGACGCGTAAAGACTCTTTAACAACGGCGACTTTTATGTATCTTTATTGACCGGGTTTATTTTTGCCTTTTTCATCCCTAGTTTTAGGAAAAATTGTTCGCCATCACTTTTTATTACGGGCCATCTCTGATCTTTCCTCTAGTTTTTCGGGCACTCCGATTATCATGCTCAGTTACCGATACTGTGGTGTTTACAGGCAAATCATTTTATACGGTCTCTTTATCCATAAGATGACAGGTTAGCTACATGGATAGTATAATAGCTACAGCTGCTGATAGCTATAGATTACCTCGATGAAACGAAAATATTCACCCAAGCTGTCGCTGTTTCCATTAACAAAGGAGGTTGACGAATATGGTCACCTCCACATCGGTGGTTGCGACTGTGTCGAACTAGCTAAGGAATACGGTACTCCCCTCTACGTTTTCGACGAGGTCACTATTAGGGCCAAATGTCAGGAGTTCCAAAATGAGTTTACGAAACGCTATCCAAATACACTCATAATATACGCTTCGAAGGCTTTCCTGAACCCGGCATTGGCCATTATCTTTAAAGAACAGGGATTAGGGCTTGACGTTGTCTCGGGTGGAGAAATTAGCGTGGCCCAATCTGTAGATTTTCCCAAAGAAAGGGTCTATTTTCATGGCAACAATAAGACTGTTGATGAATTAAGGTTATCTTTGGACTGGGGAATCGGACGCATCGTAGTCGATAACTTATATGAATTGGAGCTGCTTAATACTCTGGCCTCTGCGAGGAGAATCAAGCAAGGAATTCTACTCCGTATTAATCCGGGAGTTGACCCACACACACACCGCCATACGACTACCGGGGTATTGGAAAGCAAATTCGGCTTTCCGTTAGTTGCAGGGCAAGCGAGTGCAGCCGTTGCTCAGTCCTTAGCCGCTCCCAATCTTGATCTAAAAGGATTTCATTTCCATCTCGGTTCACCGATTCTTAAGACATCGCCCTTCGAGCTAGCCATCGATCTCATTTTCAGATTCGCTAAAGAAATGGAAGCTGATTACGGTTTTCAGCTTAATGAATTCAGCCCCGGCGGTGGTTTTGCTGTCAAATACACCATAGATTCCGAAACACCAAGTGTAGCTGACTATGCCGAAGCCATCACAGTTATGGTGATAAACTTGGCCAATGAGCTAAAACTACCACATCCAAAACTAATCATCGAACCTGGGAGAGCTATCGTGGCACAGGCCGGAGTAGCCTTATATACTGTTGGCTCAATAAAAGAAATCCCAGGGAGACGAAAATATATCTGTGTTGACGGTGGCATAGGAGACAATATCCGTCCAGCGCTCTATGATGCCAAATATGAAGCTATAGTAGCAAATAAGGCCAGCGAGAGCAATTCAAAGGTTGTGACTATAGCAGGAAGGTATTGCGAATCAGGAGACATCCTAGCAAGAGAAATTAGTTTGCCTACCGTTTTACCAGGAGATATTATTGCTATGCCAACGGGAGGCGCTTATGCTATCCCCATGGCAAGTAACTACAACCTAGTTCCTAGACCAGCAATAGTGATGGTCAAAGATGGCAAAGCACGCCTTATACGAAAGCGCGAAAGCTACCAAGACCTATTACGATTGGACTTAATATAAAATGTGGCAAACTATCGGTCAATCAAAAGCTCTCGCTTTACTTCAACAGAGCCTTGCAGACGGCAATGTGGCTCATGCTTATCTTTTTGCAGGAGCCCAAAATGTAGGCAAGATGACACTAGCACTTGACTTAGCCAGGGCATTGAATTGTGAGGGCAAGGAAATGCCTTGCTCTGAGTGCGAGCCATGCCACAGAATCAGTAACGGTAAGCACGCTGATATCATTATCATAGGATTGAACTCATTGGACAGATCAGAGGAAACCAAAGAGAGAGCTGAGATTAGCATCGATAACATCAGGCAACTCCAACACAATGCTAGCCTCCCACCTTATGAAGGTAAATATAAAATCTTCATCATCGATGGTGCCGAATATTTGTCTGGTGAAGCAGCTAACTGCTTGCTTAAAACACTGGAAGAACCACCGCCTAGGGTAGTTATACTACTTTTGACCGCTAATGAACCAAAAGTTCTCCCAACATTGGTCTCGCGCTGTCAGCGGATCGAACTACAGATGATGACCACCAGCGAGATTGAGAGGGTACTCATTGGGTTCTACGGGGTCGAAAATGATAAGGCCAGGCTTCTGGCTCGTTTGTCTCAGGGGTGTATCGGGCGTGCCCTCAAAGCTTTAACCGACGATAGCTATCTTTCACATCGGGAACAAATATTGAGTGAAATGTTTTACTTACTGGATGTGGGCTGGGATGAGCGTTTTACCTACGCCGCTAAGATCGGAACTAACCGAAAGCTGGGCGAAGAGGTAATAAATATGTGGCTACTTGTTTGGCGAGATATAATGTTGATCAAATGCAATTGCTGGCAAGCCATAACTAATGTAGACCAAACCTCTGCTCTTAAGAAATGGGCATATATGCTAAGTTTACCACAAATCAGGACTTTTATTGAAAGTCTACAGAAATCGTTGAGTAGAATCGCCCTTAATGCTAATCTGCGTTTAGTCCTCGAGGTGTTGATGCTTGAAATGCCAAGGAGGGAGGGAACACGGGGGCAGGTAACACCATTACCCGTTAACCTATAATGCCGCAAATAATTGGAGTACGCTTTCAACAGGCCGGAAAAGTATATTATTTCGACGCTGCTGGTATCCCACTGGAAATAAATGACTACGTGATAGTCGAAACTGCACACGGTCAAGAAATTGGCAAGGTAGTCATCGCTCCGAAGCAAGTTGTTTTCAGCGAAATCAGTGAGCCACTACGACCAGTGATTCGCAAGGCACAAGCCGAAGATGTTAAACAAGCTCAAAAACAGCAAGAAAAGGCAAGAGAGGCTCTAGCTAAATGCCGAGAACTAGTCAAAAAGTCTAACTTGTCAATGAAGCCAATCTCAGCTCAATACAATTTAGATGGAAGCCATCTCACCATTTTCTTCAGCGCCGAGAAAAGAGTCGATTTCCGGGAACTTGTTCGCGAGCTCAGCCGAAGCCTTAAAACCCGAGTTGAGCTAAGACAGGTTGGTGCCAGAGATGAGGCTAAATTGATAGGTGGCGTAGGCAAATGTGGTTTTTCTCTGTGCTGTACTACCTTTCTCTGCGACCTCACACCTGTTTCTATCAAGATGGCAAAGGAGCAGAACCTCGCACTAAACCCTATGAAAACCTCCGGCATCTGTGGACGGCTGCTCTGTTGTTTAGGATATGAGTATGAGCAATATCGAGCTATGAAAGAGAAAATGCCTGCATTAGGGCAGGAAGTATCTACAAAGCAAGGAAGGGCTAAGGTCGTCGATTGTAATCCACTTAAAGAAACGGTAATAGTAGAATTTGACAGTGGGGTTAGCGTAGAATTGCCTATCACGGAGATAACCTGGAACAAAAGAATCTAGATGATAAAAACAAAAAAGAATTGGTTATTATTGAGGAAGGTATTTTTGCCACTCGTTGTGGGTACGTAAGTATTGAAATGGTACATAGAAACCATCGTTGCCTGGCGGCTTGGGCTGATGAAGAAGTGGCATCCCGGCTTCGCTCGGCGTTCGCCCTGCTTTCCGACGATTGCAAGGTATACAGGCAGTCACTACATTTTCCCAACTGTGCTCACCTCCACGCCTCCGAGGTATAACATGGTCTAACGTTAGTTCCTTGCTTTCCCGTCCGCAATATTGACACATGAATCGGTCACGATTAAAAATTTCCAGTTTGGTTAATCTCCTTTGCTGCCTGGGGCGTCTGATAAAATAGACAAGGCGTATGACTGAGGGAACATCAAAAACACCAGCAACTGAATGAAGAGTACCCCTCCCATTCTCCAGAACCTCAGCTTTGCCACGAAGCAATAGGATTACGGCTCTACGCACCTTGCAGATATTGAGCGGCTCATAATTCTGATTTAACACCAGAACGGGTGAGTCTATCATAATTCCCCCGGCTAGTTTGAGCTATTTTAGCAGGAAAAGTTCTGAGCTACAACAAGTTAAGATGACCGACCTCGTCGTGAGAACTTTTGTTGTGATTTTACTTCACAAACCCGGGGGTTTCTTATATCACCACGGTAATCCGGTGCATTAATATTCAGGACTAAGCTGAGGCCAGGATCCACCATCCGGGAACTGACACGATTCTCAATCTCATCAAGTGAAAGACAAGTCGTAATCACAGTAGCTAATCTAGCATTATAGCGATAGTTAATAAGTTGATAGAGCTTTTCTTGGGCCCAAGGAGTGGCTGACTGTTCACCAAAATCATCCAGAATTAGTATGGGAGCTTTCTTAATCTTCTCGAAGACCTCGTCATAGGAAATTCTGCTATCAGGACTAAAAGTTGAGCGTAAATGATCGAGCAAATCTGGAACCATTATAAACAAAACTGGTTTGCCTTTCTGACGAAGACAATTTGCAATAGCAGCTGCCAAATGCGTTTTGCCGCAGCCATTGACCCCCATTAAGACCAACCAGCCATCGGGATTTCTGGCAAAATTTAAAGCGGCACGATATGCCTGCTCAAGGCTCTGACGCTCATTCAACGACAGAGGCAGCAGTTTATAATTAAAATTGTCAAAAGTCTTTCCGCGTAATGACTCTAACCCCATGCCATCTAGATTCTCCAAACCCGTTGGTAATCTACCTCGAAGTACACATACACGGCACATCTCAGAGTCAGTCAGATGTCCCCTTAAACTTTCATCAAATTCCTCAACTGGCATATCGGTAGTGACTACAGTTGGTAATTTAGTGTTGAAACGATACCCTAGTAACTGCTGTAGTTTCCCCTTTGCCCATGGAGTAGCAGCCGTTGTGGTCAAGTCATCTAATATTAGAAGCGTTGTACTTTTCACTCGTTCAAAAAGCTCATCATAGCCAATTTCGCTGCTGGGACTAAAGGCACTGCGTAGATGATCCAGCAAATCAGCAGTGCCTATGTAAAAAGCGGGCTGGCCTATGCTCAATCGATAATTGGCAATAGCACAAGCTAGATGTGTTTTACCACAACCACTAGGGCCAACTAAGATTAACCAACCTTTGGGTTCGATCGCAAAGGCCTTTGCAGCTTCATAGGCGCGCTGGAAATATTGCTGAGACTCTGGGTCATCATACTTACCCGCGGGTATAATATTGTCGAAGGTGAGACGAGACAGGTTTCCAAGATTACTGTATTGCTGAAGCTGAGCAAACTTCTCCTTTTGCAACTCATGGCGGATACACTGACATGGAACAACACGACTATAGTCAGGACGCCCAGAAGCTGACAAGGGATGTATAAAATGAGCCCCTTTGCATTTTGGACACGATAATTCAGCCGAATGTTCCTTTCCTGACTCACCGCCTGACCATGTGCCCGTATCGGCCTTTGACATACTTGTCGCGCTGGTTTTCTTTTTTAGAATCTCGCCCAAGCGTTCCATCGTCTTTACCTTCTATAGCCCATCTCTCCAGTATACGTGAAATGTATTTCCAACTACGTTTATTTAGGGTTACCGCCTCCTTAAACGCACTAACTATCCATTCCAACGGATAAAGTCTCTCAGCTTCCCGAAGCTCTTCAGAAATCATGGGCGTGAGCACACCTATATTCTGTTCGTAAAGAGTGAAAATGTTGAATTCTGGTTCCGTTTTCATTGCCTCACACCTGTTAGGAGTCACAACTAGCTGCGGGAGCTTACCCTGCCGAATCTTCTCAAACGTCTTTCTTCCTGTTTCATTATTAATAAAATAGGCATCTTCGAGCTTACCACTTCTCTCTAGCACCAGGTGCAAAATGGTCCCGCGCTTTACTGATTGGTCCAGCGCCTGACGAAGTATTTTGTCTCCCAAGCTAGTCCCACTCTTGAAGCCACTCATTAGCATAGGGTCAGAAACAAGCTCATTGTAAGTTACAAATTGTGCGTAACCTCGGCGATTACTGATCACCCAGAAAATATGCAACAACACTTTAAGTTCAGTAACTTCATCGATTTGTGGCATAACTTTGGTAAAAAAAGAATTAGGTATTGGGGTAACATCCGCTCCAGCAGGGAAACCAGAAAACCGTTGTTCAGTCATTCCTTTTGTCCTGCAGATCTTTAAGCTGCACTTACTTCGGTCTCCAAATCCTCAAATTTAGCTGTCCTGTGAATAAATCGTAATTTCACTTCACCTGTGGGACCGTTACGATGCTTAGCTATTATTATATCAGCGATACCTCTGGGATAGGGCTCGACCTCAATATCATGCTCTCTTTTCCATTCTTCCTCAGTAAAGTTCAGCTCATCACGAGAAATAAAAATAACTACATCAGCATCCTGCTCAATACTGCCGCTCTCCCGCAAATCTGATAGCTGTGGCTTGTGGGATGCTCGCCCTACCACAGCTCGACTGAGCTGAGAAATAGCTAGCACCGGCACATCCAGCTCCCGAGCCAGCGCCTTCAACCCACGGGTTATTTCGCTGACTTCTTGAACCCTATTATCACTTCTACGCTCACCCTGCATGAGTTGAAGGTAATCAACTATTACTAAATCAATATTCCGTTCGAAATGGAGACGGCGTGCCTTACTACGCATCTCGACTACTCGTAGCTGAGGGGAATCATCAATATAGATAGGTGCCTCCGAAAGGACACCACTAGCCTCCATAATTCTTCGTTCCTCTTTTTCTGTATAGATACCCAAACGAACACTCCTAGAATCCACACCAGCCTCGTTAGCTAGAAGACGCTGGACAACCGCCTGCCTAGACATTTCTAGGCTAAACAGAGCTACACAAGCTTTTTGATTGACGGCAGCATTTCTGGCAATATTAAGTGCTAAGCTGGTTTTTCCTTGGCTTGGTCTGGCACCTAGAACGATCAAATCAGAACGTTGCAACCCGCCTAGAAAATCATCTAGTGCAATAAAGCCAGTGAGAACATGCGGAATTTCTTCAGGGCCGACGTGTAAAACTGAACCAGTTTGCTCGAAATATTGTCCCAAAACCTCCCTAATAGGAACAAAATCTTGTCGACTCCGCCATTGGCTTACCCTAAAAAGAATGTCTTCAGCCCTGCTCAAAGCAACATTTACATCGGCATCAGCCTCATAACCTATGGCAGCTATCTGACTACCAGCGCTTATGAGTCGGCGCATCACAGACAACCTCGATACAATCTGAGCATAGTGCTCAATGTGGAGAGAAGTAGGTACTACAGACACTACATGACTTAAATATGCAGCTCCACCTACCTCATCCAGCTTGCCTAGCCTAGCCAATTCACGTGCTACAGTTATCTGGTCTATGCTCTCAGAACGTTGATACAATCTCAAGCAAACGTCATACACCTTTTGATTTTCAGGCATAAAAAAATCTTCTGGTTTAAGAAAGGTCGCAATCCTGAATATGCTTTCGCCATCAATAAGAAGTGACCCTATCACTGCCTTTTCGGCTTCAACATCATGGGGAGGCAAACCTTCGCTAATCATTTTTCACTTTTGTCCTCTTCGATAACAACACAGATTTTAGCATCCAACCCCTTGGCTAAACTGACCGTTACATCGTAAGTTCCGAAGTGATGCAAGGGTTCCTTTAGCACGACTCTTTTCTTGTCGACTTCAAAACCTGTGAGACGAGAAAGTTCATCAGCTATGTGAGCGCTGGTAATAGAGCCATGAAGCCTGTCCTTGACACCAGTTTTGACCTTGAAATGTAACTCTCTCCCTGTAATTGCCTGAGCTATCCGACTAAGCTCCTCACGCTGGCGGGCCTCTCGCTCAGCCTTTCTTTCAATCCAACCTTGAGCTTCTCTTATGGCTGCAGGTGTCGCAGGCAATGCCAAACCTCGAGGTATCAGGAAATTTCTGGCATAGCCGTCAGCTACATCCCTTATTTCCCCCTTCTTGCCTTTCGGTACGTCTCTCAAAAAAATGACCTTCATTACTCTATCTCCAAGTTACTTTTGTTAGCAACATTACAATCAACATGCTCACCAGTCATTTAATAACAAACCTATGAATCTATTTTATAATTTTCGGGCTTTGTTTTCATCCCCAAATTAACATCCGGCTAATGAGAAAATCCGCATGAAAAATTATCAACCCCCTTTTAATGAACCACGCCTTGAAAGGGAAATTTAAAATGGAGAGCCCTTATTAGATACCGTGTAGGAATAACCTATTGAGAAAACTCTTCTTTAACTTTCGCTAAAACTTTAGGGTCAGTAAGAAGGTCAACAACCGTCATTGCAAGGGCTTTGGCAGCATCCAGCATACCCTTATGTCCTGCTTCAGAAGCTGCAGCCTGCGCGAAGTCAACCGAATGCAATAACACGTCCGGAGAGGCGATAGCGATAAAAGGATGAATAGTAGGAATAACCTGACTGACATTAGCCATATCGGTACTACCAAAGTGGGGTTCGAGAGGCTCCACATTACGGCCTAAAGATGCTAAATTCTGAGCAAATATCTGCCCCAAAGCCATGTTGTTCTTCATGGGAGCATAAACTATGTCACTCCACCTGTACTCCAACCGAGCGCCTGTTGCTAGCGAAGCTCCCTTAAAACAACTTAAAACCTTCTGTTTCAATTCATCAAGATATGCATTATCAGCAGCACGAACTAGAAACGTAGCTGCTGAGTATGCCGGTACCACATTAGCAGCTTCACCACCTCGAGTAATTATGCCATGAACCCGAGCATTGCTTTTTATATGTTGGCGGAGTGAATTGACAGCATTAAATGCCAGAATCATAGCATCCAAGGCATTTATTCCTTCCTCAGGACAGGCAGCAGCATGAGCCGCTTTTCCAAAGAATTCAATATCCAGGCTAATACAAGCAAGCGCTTCAGTAGCAATGGTATTAAACAGTCCAGGGTGTACCATCATGGCTGCGTCAACCCCATCAAACACGCCAGCCTTCAACATCAATACTTTACCACCAAAAAGCTCCTCAGCAGGTGTACCAAAAACTGCAATTGTACCACCGCACTTATCGACAACAAGCTTGCTGGCTACGGCAGCTCCTACTGCTGAGGCAGCTATTATATTGTGCCCACAACCATGTCCTATTTCAGGCAACGCATCATACTCAGCGATCAAAGCAATCACTGGCTTACCATTGCCGTATACAGCTTTAAAGGCTGTAGTCAGGCCACCAATACCTCTTTCCACCCTAAAACTGTTCTTTGTTAGATGGGCTATTAACCAATTGGATGCCCTTTCCTCCCTGAAACCTAGCTCAGGGTTAGAATGGATTTTCAAACTTAACTCAACGAGTTCCTGACGCTGGTTATCTACTTGCTTGTTTACTTCTTCCTTAAGCTTTGCTGTCGACAAAAACTTTCTTGGCATTTCAGGAATCAACCCTCGCATAATTATACTCTAGACATCACACACATTCTATAAGCACCGGCTAATTTTTTACAAAGCCAAAAGTCACAACATCTACTGACCGCGCCGCTGGCTTGACATTCAGAATACCTCAACCTATAATGAGCCAACATTGCAAAAGTGAACGAAATGCAAATCAACGTTGCTAGTTTACTCAAAGAATCGATAGGCTCAAATCGCAGCTATCAGATAGATGAGAACATCGATACAGACAATATAACACTTGTGAAAGGTGTTGTAATTCTCACCCGCATCAAGAATGGTATCATGGTCAATGGCACAATACGGGCCGAAGTGACGGGCATTTGCAGTCGCTGCCTTAAACCAATCGATTACGAATTAAATTATGATTTCTTAGAGGAGTTTTTATCCAGTATGGATATTTCTAAAGTCTCATATTTGCCTTACGAATTAGACAGTCCTTTTATAGACGATAGCCAAGTTCTGGATCTAAGCGAGGTAATACGGCAATATACAGTTCTCAGCATGCCCGCCAAACCGCTTTGTCGTCCAAGTTGCGCTGGGATTTGTCCATCATGTGGGCATGACCTAAATCGCGGTCAATGCCGATGCCTATCTAAAACACCGGACCGGCGCTGGGCAAAGCTGGCAGAACTTCGAAAGGAGAGCAGAGCTTAAAATGGCAGTGCCGAAAAAGAAATACGTCAAATCACGCCAAGGGAAAAGGCGTAGTCATCTTGCTCTAAGCATTCCCAAATTAGTTGAATGCTCACAATGTCATAGCTTAAAACTACCTCATCGTGTATGTCCCTCCTGTGGTAGCTACGCAGGAAGAGATGTGATTGAGATTAAGAATCCCCAAAAGCCTGGATAAACGATAAATAGCCAAACAGAACCTTTATTGCACAAAACTGATAGCTGTAAAAACTTATTAAATAGACGACCATATTAAATCTGACCAAAAAGGAGGAAACATGGTTGAGGCGATAAAAGCAGCATATATTTTCCCAGGACAAGATTCTTATTCAGTAGGCATGGGACAAGACCTCTATGTTCACTACTCCTCAGCCAGAAGTGTTTTTGATGAGGTGGATAAAACCCTTGGCTTTTCTCTATCCCGTTTGTGCTTTGATGGTCCACAAGAGGAACTCAGACAAACGATTAATGTTCAGCCAGCAGTGGTAACCACAAGTGTAGCCTGTCTGAAAGCAGCGCTAGAAGCTAGCAACAACGGCTTACCGGAGCCCGTTTTTGTTGCCGGGCATGATGTTGGCACATACACAGCTCTGGTAGCTGCTAACGCTTTAAGTTTGTCCGATGCAGTACGTCTCATTCGTGAGAGAGGACGACTAATGAATGAGGCCGGCCAAAGGGTAGACGGTGGAATGGTAGCCATGAGCGGTTTAGATATAGAAACATTCAAAGATATTTGCTTCGCTACGGGCGCTGAAATCGCTTATATTGATGCTCCGGACCAGGTCACTATCAGTGGTACGCAAGAAAGCCTGATAAAAGCCAGGAGACTAGCACAAATAAAGGGTGCACGACGTATTATTCCTTTAAGGGTAAGCGGGCCATTCAATTCAACATTAATAGAATCAGCCATGGAAAGAATGAGAAATGCCATTGCGCAATTCACATTTGTTAAACCATTGGTTCCTATCGTGGCAAATGTCACCGGTCAACCATTGATTGACTTAGAAGCGATAAAAGAGGAACTAGTAAGCCAAATTGTCCGTCCCGTCCAATGGCAGCAAGCCATTGAAAATATGATCGCTCGAGGTGTAACCACCTTCTTTGAAATGGGGCCTGGTGAGACGTTGACCAAATTGGTCAAACGAATCAGCCCAGGTGCCCAAGTCTTTAACATCAACAGCGCTCAATCTATCAGTGAAATAGCAAAATGGCGAAGAGGATGATCAGGATTTACATACTGCCGAAGCGAATTTTCGCCATTTAAATTGATCAATCTTTCCAAATTTACTTAGCAGTCGCACCTTACAAAAGTCAAACTTCGAGACTAAATAGGTAAAATGTTTCAAGCCACTACACCACGAAAAACCGCAAGTGTATGTAAATACTGCGGCAAGGAGTCCACGTTTATCTCTAGTTCACTGAACCTATGTCTCGACTGCATTAGGGAGCATTTCGAAAAAATCAAAACCTACGTTCAACAAGCGCACCACAAATCAAGACACCCTTTCAACCTACCACCATATCCACCCAAAGCAAAACACGGGGTGACCTGTCACTTATGTGTTAATACCTGCCAACCAGCAGCAGGACAAACAGGTTACTGCGGCGTGCGGTCGTGCACAGCAGGAAAGTTAATTGGAGCAACGGCAGAGAAAGGCAGGGTTAGCTGGTACCATGACAAGCTACCAACAAATTGCGTTGCCGATTGGGTTTGTCCTGGTGGGACAGGCTCAGGCTATCCCGATTTTGCTTATCGCGCGGGGCCAGAATACGGCTATAAAAACCTGGCTGTCTTCTACCAATCATGCTCGTTTGATTGTCTCTTTTGCCAAAACTGGCATTTTCGAATAGCGGTGAACAAGAAGGAGTGGGTCAATCCTACAGAGCTGGCTGATGCTGTTGATGAGCGTACAGCTTGTATATGTTACTTTGGTGGTGACCCAACACCGCAATTACCTCACGCTTTACGTGCTTCACGTATAGCACTAGAAAAAAGTAAAGGGCGCATACTACGCATTTGCTGGGAGACCAACGGCTCCATGCATCCGTCTTTACTGAAACAAGCCGCTAACTTATCCCTTGAGTCTGGCGGCTGCATTAAGTTCGATCTTAAAGCATGGAACGATAATTTACATGTCGCCCTTTGTGGTATAAGCAATAAAAGAACCTTAGAAAATTTCAGTATCTTAGCGGACTTTACAAAAAGAAGGCCTGTGCCGTCTTTCCTTATAGCCAGTACCTTGCTAGTCCCAGGCTACATTGATGAACAGGAAATTTACGATATTGCCAAATTTATTGCCTCTTTCGACCCAGACATACCCTACGCTCTCCTCGCCTTCCATCCTGATTTTTTGATGACCGATTTACCAACTACGTCATTTCAACACGCTGAACGTTGCCTAAAAGCAGCGAAAAAGGCTGGGTTAAACAGAGTACGGTTGGGAAATGTTCACCTACTAAGGTACGAGCGCAAGCATGGCGGGACTTCGACGGAAAGCTAGGACTATCGCTTTACAAGCACTTTACGAACTCGACTGCTCCTCCCACAAACCAGAAGATGTTTTAGCGCGCCTATTGGAAGAAAAAGCTTTGCCTAACGCCGCAGCAGAATTTGCCCGTAGCATAGTTTTAGGCGTTCTTCAAAAGCAAAAGGAAATTGACGACTTAGTTCGGAAATTTGCGCCGGCCTTCCCACTCGAGCAAATAGCAGTAATAGATAGAAATATTCTTCGCCTTGCCATTTTTGAGGTTTTGTTCGATAATAGAGTTCCAGTCAAAGTAGCTATCAATGAGGCTGTTGAGCTAGCCAAAGGTTTCGGCAGCGATGCCTCTCAAAAATTTGTCAATGGAGTTCTGGGGGCAGTAGTAGGCTCTTGCAAGCAACAAAACAAACAACAAGAGGCACCTAAACCGAAATAAGGCTAAGTAAACCCCCGGAGGCGAATATGGCAAATGCATGGGAAAGGCTGAAGAAGGTAATTGCGGAGCAGCTTGGTGTTGACGAGTCATCGATAGAGCCTTCAGCATCCTTTGTTGACGACCTTAATATCGACCCCTCCGATTTGGCAGAACTTATAACAGCAATTGAACAGGAATTCAGCACACCAACACAGAAGCTGGAAATCTCAAACGAAGATATAGATGAAATCGTCACAGTTCAAGACCTGTTAAACTGCCTCCACGACTATGGCATAGAGATTTAGGAACTTCAATTGTGACAGGTTTGTTCACGATAACCTAGTCAATGCTGAGTATTCTTGGCCAATCTTTGGAGTACACCTTTAAGCACTGACTGCCAATTATCACCGAAGCATTCTATGTCTAATCTTATCTGTTTAGTACCTACCCTAACTCCGCCAGGAAAATCAGTTAATAAAGACGCCACGCTAGACCCCCTAGCATTAGCGAACTGCAAAACGAGCTGTTTGTCTTCGGCAAAGATAGATTCCACCCCAGCTTCTGATGCAAGCTGTCTAATTTCCACTACGTACAAAAGATTCGCAACTGGCTGCGGCATTGGTCCAAATCTATCGCAGAGTTCCATAGCAGTATCCGCTATTTCCTCCGCACGCTTAATCGTAGCCAATCGCTGATAAAAATTCAGCCTAGTACTCAAACTTGATATATAGCCTTCCGGTATGTACGCAGAAATTGGCAAGGCCATCAAAGAGGTTTGATGCTTAACCATTTTTATCTCAATTTCTCCTGTCTGCTTCTGTTTGGCTTCTTCAACAGCCTCAGCCAACAGGCGACAATATAAGTCAAAACCCACAGCAGCTATATATCCACTTTGCTCTACACCCAGCAAATTACCTGCTCCCCGTATCTCCAAATCTTTCATAGCAATAGCGAATCCAGCACCCAACTCAGTGGCTTCTGCGATTGTACTGAGACGCTTTCTGGCTTCAGGAGTCATTTGCTTTTCCCCGTCAAAAAAGAAATACGCATAGGCATTATTGCTACCACGCCCAACGCGACCTCGTAGCTGGTATAGCTGGGTCAAGCCTAACCTGTCAGCCTGGTCAACGATTAAGGTATTCACATTAGGCATATCGAGGCCTGACTCAATTATAGTGGTAGTAACCAGAACATCGCTCTTACGATTAAGGAACTCGGCTATCACCTCAGCTAGTTCATCTTCTGGCATTTGCCCGTGGGCTATCGAGACCCTAGCTTCGGGGACAAGACTACGAAGTCTGTTAGCAACACGACCAATGCTGTGAACCCTGTTATGAACGAAAAACACTTGGCCATTCCGTTCCAACTCGCGAAGTATCGCCACGCGCACCAGCCTTTCATCATAAGCACCAACATAGGTCTTGATCGGCAAACGCTCATCCGGTGGCGTTTCAATAGTACTCATATCCCTAATCCCGGTGAGTGCCATATGCAGAGTACGCGGAATGGGTGTTGCACTTAGCGTTAAAACGTCTATCTCTCGTCTCAGTTTCTTAAAATGTTCTTTGTGCACTACACCAAAACGCTGCTCCTCGTCTATGATTAACAAGCCCAAATCTTTGAAAACAACATCTTTTTGCAGTAAACGATGAGTGCCAATACAAATATCCACCGTGCCTGCAGCCAGTCCCTCAATTATATTCGCCTGCTCTTTTCGAGAACAAAAGCGGCTCAGCATCTCAACTCTCACCGGAAAAGCTTGAAGCCTTTCTTTAAAGGTCGCAAAGTGCTGCTGGGCTAACACTGTAGTTGGAACCAACAGAGCAACTTGTTTACCATCCATGACCGCCTTAAATGCAGCCCGGACAGCAACTTCTGTTTTACCGTACCCTACATCCCCACAAACGAGTCGATCCATCGGCCTTGGCTTTTCCATATCATCCTTAACATGTTTAACAGCTTCTAGCTGGTCAATTGTTTCCACATATGGGAAGGAAGACTCCAGTTCCTGCTGCCAAAGACTATCTCTGGAAAAAGCGAACCCAGGGATTACCTCTCTTGCCGCATAGAGATTTAGAAGCTCCTGAGCTACGTTAGCTACTGATTCCTTAATTCTCTGCTTGGTACGCGCCCACTCCTGTGTTCCCAGCCGACTCAAGCTCGGCGGCTGATCACTGGTACCAATATAGCGGCTGACACGGTCAGCCTGGTCAGTTGGCACATAGAGTCTATCACCGGCAGCATATTCTAGAACGATATATTCACGTTCCACACCGTCAGTAAACATCCTCGTTAATCCGGCAAACTTAGCAATACCATGTTCAATATGAACAACATAATCTCCAGGTCTCAATTCAGAAACTAGCAAGTGATGCCGTACCGGCCTATGTTTAAACCAGCGCCGTTGCTTGATAAAGCCGAAAATCTCTTTATCTGTAAACAATGTCAGCACATCTTTCAATGCCCACCCTTCATTAAGCGACCCTTTAACCAAAGTAATCACTCCCAATGAAAGTGGCTGTTCTATCTCTACAACGTGATTGACTGGCAAACCTTGTTCCTGCAAGAGTTCAGTCAGGCGATGCGTCTGCTGACTGACTATCACGATGCGTTCATTCTGGGTTAGCATGTCCTTCAATTTCTGGCAAAAAATATCGAGCCTGCCGCCAAAGCTCGGTACAGGTGTAAAAGGCAGAGATTGGACACAAAAATGAGTTGCATGGCTTGAAACCCACGAACATAGCGTCAAATGACGCTTAGCTTTACTTATCTTTGTTTTAAATTCTGCCCATGTCGAATAGTGAACAGGAAAGCTCGATGAGGAGGAGTCCTGTACCGTCCTTGCCCCGATGAACTCATAAGCTTCGCCATCCAATTTGTCAACTACAGCTTTAATTTCATTCAGGTTATCAGTAATAAGCAGAGCATCGTCTGGCAAATAGCTCAAAATGGTATCAGCCCGAGATTCACCTTCTCTGACTGGGACTATTGTGACCGATTCCACCAATCTCACTGAGCGCTGTGTTTTTGGATCAAAAAGCCTGATACTCTCTATATTGTTGCCAACTAGCTCTATTCTGGCGGGAAACTCGCTATTTGGGGAGAAGACGTCTAAAATACCACCACAATGTCTTATCGTCCCTGGTACCTCAACAACACTTTCCAGTTCATAGCCCATGTCTTGCCACTTTTGTATTAGTTGGAACAGCTCAACATGCATCCCGACCGCCAAGGTGTGGCAAGATTTCAAGAAATCTCCCCGCGGCATAGTCTTAACAATTGCAGCTAGAGCAGAACTTACTATTAGCGGAGAACCTTTCCCCTTAGATAGCGTATCACGACACAGACTTAATGCTGAGAGGGTTCTTAATCTGTCTGATACCGTAAAAAAATCTGACGTATGATATGTGCTCGCAACTAAATCCGTTTCGGGAAAAAGCTGCAGCCACGTTGAGCTAGAGCACCAAACTTGAAGTTCGTCATACAATTTTTTCGCCTCTTCAGGTTGGGAAACTATCACTAAAATGGGTAACTGAAGCTCTTTGTGCAGAGCTGCTATGACAAAGGGTCTGGCAGCATCAGATACCACCATGCTGACTTCTTTACTCTGCTCCCCAAGCAAGCTACATTTCAAATGCTGATAACCAGTGACCTGGCTAATCAAAGATAGTAAACAAGACAAATCCATTTCCGAAAACATCCGCTAATTAAAGCCTTGAACTACCTTTCATCCACTATCTTCAGGTAGCCGAAAAACTGCATTTAAACACTGCTCACAGTTACATGACCTAGAACATAAGACCAACAGGGCTAGCCGCAATTTCTTCGTAAGTGCGGACTAGCCCTGTTGAATTCTAACATAGGTTGATTTGCCTGAACAACGCAGGGTACCAAAGCCAAAAATTTGTTAACATCAGTTGCTGTCCAAAAAACTTTTGTCCGCGGGTATCTTGACATACAATAGGAAAAAGTTCATAAAATAGTATGAGAAGGGTATTACTATGGCGAAGACCACAAAGATTACGATAAGCATTCCTGAAGAACTGCTAGCAGCTGTAGAACATGAGATAAAGAACAGTGGAGAAAGTCGTAGCCAATTTTTTTGCCGTGCTGTAGAAACTCTATTCAAACAACGGCAGAAGCAAATATTGAAAGAGCGATATATTCGGGGATATCGGCAGTTGCCTGAAACAAATGAGGAGGTTGATGCTACCCGCTTGGCTGCCAACATTATCCTAGCAGAAGAGGTCTGGAAATGAAGAGAGGTGACATATGGTGGGCAGAACTGGCTCCGCCAGCAGGACGCCGACCAGTTCTGCTGATATCCCGTGATGAAGCTTACACAGTTCGGTCTCTAGTTGTTGCCGTGCCATTGACCACACGGATTCGTCACATCCCGTCAGAAGTACTTCTGGGTACTAACGATGGGTTACCACGAAAATGCGCTGTTAACATGGACTTTATTACCACCATACCTAAAAGTTATCTTCGGGAGCATTTAACTACTCTCAGTCCAGAGAAGCTTAAGGACGTTGAAGAAGCCCTTCGATTCGCCCTGGGACTCGATTAAAACCCCATCTATTAGATGCCAACGAAGGACGTCATTTGTCATACTATCCTTGACCGGCTATAATTGAGCGCGCATCAAAACTAAGGAGGTATAATGGCATACCGAAGGGTGCTTGTGCCTCTCGATGGCTCCGAACTAGCGGAGAGAGCTATCCCTTATGCCAAGGCCATTGCTAAAACCAAAGGGAGCGAGTTAACACTTTTTACCGTAAGCATCGCCTCCGTCGAACAGTTGGACCGCCCTATGAATGCTTATCTAGAGCTCAATGCAAAAGAACTACAATCTCAAGGAATAAAAGCATCTACGGCCATTGCTTACGGGAATGTTGCAGATAAGATTATTGAATACGCAGCCAACAATAGTATTGACCTCATAGTTATCTCCACCCATGGATATTCTGGAATTAAGCGCTGGGTACTTGGAAGTATTGCCAGGAAGGTACTGTATGGCACCTGTGCTGATGTGCTCCTTATAAAGTCAAAGGCCCCAAAGGTTTATCAGGTGGACCTCAAAAAAATATTGCTCCCCCTGGATGGTTCAGCTTTTTCGGAAACACCTATTTGCGCTGTGGAAGAATTAATAAAAGGGTCTAATACAGAAGTTGTCTTAACCATAGTATGTGAGCCACCACTGGTTCCATCTTACGGTGACCGCCCCATCAACCCGATATGGGAAAAACATCAGGCCACACTGTGGGCTGAGATGCAACAGCAGGCGTCAGAATACCTGGGCAAAATAAAGGCCAATCTTGAAAAACGCGGTATAAAAGTGAAAACACACGTTATCCCCGGCGAACTGGGGAGAGTAGCAGAAAACATCATGCAACTAGCCCAGAAGGAAAATGTTGACCTAATAGCTATGGCAACTCACGGACGTACTGGCATCAGCCGCTGGGTCTATGGCAGTGTAGCCACCAGAATCGTCGAGGAATCATTCCAGCCTATACTGCTAATTCGACCATCAATACCTAAAGAACAATCGGCTTAGTTTTTTCACAAAAAGACCATATCATCAAACTGGCGCCTCGATCGTTACTTTCGTGCCTCTCCCAAGTTTGGACTCTATCTTCAGAGTACCACCTATTAGCTGTATTCGCTCTTGCATACCAACCAAGCCTAGTTTGCCATACTTTAACAAGTCATCCATTGATTCAGGAATATCGAACCCCTTCCCATTATCCACAATGGTTATTTCAATTTTCTTTTCACCCAACACCAGTATGACTGTAGCACTTGTTGCCTCAGAGTGTTTCCAAACATTCCGTAACGCTTCCTGCACAACACGAAAAAGTATCAGCTCCACCTCGGCTGAAAATCGGCGGCTTACGCCATATGTCTTTATTCTTATCTTCAACCCCGAATGTCTCTCTATATCCGAGGTTAACCACTCCAGTGCTGGTATCAAGCCCAAGCGATCCAAAGCCGGAGGACGCAAATCTTGGCTCAGCCGCCTCACACCTGCCATGATGTCATTAACTCGATCCCTCAATACGTCCAAAAGAATCTTCTTATATTCAGATAAACCTTTTTGGCTAGAAGCAATATCATCTAGTTCACGAGCCAAAACAACCAAAGATTGAATCGTATCATCGTGAAGCTCCCTGGCAATACGCTTTCTTTCCTCCTCCTGCGCCATAGTTATTTGCCTCAAATAGAAACGCAAATTCTGTTCCATCCGCTTTTCCCGAGTCACGTCTCGAGCAATATGTTGAAACCCAACCGGATTGCCATTAGCTTTAACTACACTTGTAGTTAGCTTTAAAATAGCCTCAGCCCCTTCCTTAGTTATTAACTTCTGTTCATAGGGCTGAGCAACAGGTACACCATCAAGCAGTTTAGCTCGAATTTCTTTAGCTAGGTCCAAGCTTTTTTCTGAGAGGAAAGTTTTAACGTTCATGCGGCATAATTCGTCAACTCCATAACCGGTAAGCCTAGCGGACGCTGCATTCGCCGAGATAATGTTCCCATCCATATCATGAACCCAGATGGCATCATGGGCATTTTGAAATAGCTCTCGATACCTTTCTTCCGAAGCTCTCAATTGCTCGGCGACCCTCCGTTCTTGTTCATAAAGACGGGCATTTTCAATAGCAATGCCAATCTGGTTTCCTACAGCCACAAGCAGGGCCACCTCATCTTTACCAAATTGACGCCGCTTGCGCGTTGCTACACACAAAGTCCCTACGACTTTTCCTTTGGACTTTAGTGGAACAATGGCCTGAGAGCGTATACCTTCTCTAATAACCGCCATTTTTGTCAGTCGCCGGTCTTTAGAAACGTCCTCTATTACTGCCGGCTCACCAGTCTGGGCAACCGTTCCATTTAGACCTTCCCCTAGCTTGAGCTTTCTTACACTCCGGACAAAAGTATCAGACACACCTTTATGGGCGCTGAGATTAAGCTCACCCGACTTTTCGTCCAAAAGAAACATCAGCACTGCATCTACATCCATTAAACCTATTATGCTATCAACGCTGCTACTCAGAATCTTATCTGGGTCCAACGACTGAGAGACCACACTCGAGACATAATTAAGGGTAGACACTCGAATACGATGCTCGCGTTCCCTGCGCCACATCTCGAACCCGAACGACACAGCATTGCCCACAACAAGAACAACAAATATCTCAAGAAGCGCTTGGCTAGTCGGTTGAGCAATAAAGATAGCTTGGGGTAGTGTACAAATCAGTGCAACCACTGAAATAGCTACAGTTCCCTTCCAGCCAAACAGGAAACCTGCCCAGATAATAGGTAGCAGATAGGCAATCCTTTCAAGAGAATCGCGATTTAGACCAGTACTAACTAGCAGATGAGTCAGAAAGGAATGGTACTTGGCAATTTCTAAGTAGTGTGGAACCGTAATAATCGCCAGTAATGCTATGATAAACCAGAACCTAAGGTTGCGGAAAATCCTTATAAACCAGTCAAATGATAGTTGTCGCACTGCCGCTGTGCACAAATACACGCAATTCACAGACTTTAGGACACGTCATCGAGAGTGAACCACCCTTCTTTCAGGGCATGCACCACTGCTTCGGTACGGGAACCGACCCGTAGTTTGTTAAAAATATTTGCCAAATGGCCTTGCACCGTTCGTATGCTGAGAAAAAGCTCCTGCGCGATCTCCTTATTGCTCAAGCCCTTGGTTACCAGCCGCAATACCTCCATCTCACGCTCAGTGAGCACCTCTAAAGGCTTCCTTTCACGTGGTTTGTTGGAAACATAGGCAAATCGGTTCAAAACCTTACGAGCAACTGCTGGATGCAACACCGACTCCCCAGCATAAACAGCCCTGATAGCATCAACTATTTCGTGACCGCGAACACTTTTTAGTAAATACCCAGCTGCCCCAGCCTCCAGCAAACCAAAAACAAATTGGTCATCATCATAAGCACTAAGAACCAACACTGCCACACTAGGGCACAGGGCTTTTATCTGTCTAGTCGCCTCAATCCCATCCACCTTGGGCATGGCAACATCGATTATAGCCACATCTGGTTTTAACTTGGAAGCAAGCTTTACTGTCTCTTCACCGTCACCTGCCTCAGCAACTACTTCCAAATCCGGCTCCTGCTCCAAAATCCGCCGTGTCCCCTCACGCACAAATGCATGATCATCAGCAATCAAAATTCTAATCTTTCTT
>CAZJVJ010000002.1:0-179255 GCA_964549635.1 uncultured Dehalococcoidales bacterium | reverse complement strand
ACCCCAGAGCTGCCCGAATTATGGAAAAACTGGAAGAAGAAGGCTACAAAAGAGAACCACCTCACGCCCATCAAAGCACACCCTGAAGCCTCTGAGTTGCAATGCGATCCTAAAGCTCGATATGGTTATACTTTACATATCCAATTCGAGGCCATTGGAGTTTCTACCGGCCGCGTTTGTCTCTGGCTATCTCATTAAAAAGCACACAGGCTTCAGGGTAAAGACCGGATTTGACCCTTACACTATCACCAAGGTCTAAATATCGCCCCGATTTTATGTCATAGGCTGGCCATTCCAGTAGCCCTTTCTGATTGGGATTACCGGTAGCTGCGAAATGTGTCCAATAGCTCATCATAGCTTCAGAGAGTGCCTTGTCTATATCATTGAAGTAGGCTGACGGGTCGGGAGTTGGTAATATAGGTATAAGGTTGCCAAAAACATAACCTATCTCCAGCGCATGGTAGGCACCCATCGCACCGGCTCCAGGTGGTACACGGGTAAACTCGTACAAGTAGACTTCCTTAACTCTGCTCATAGCGGTTGCGTAGGCTTTGGTTGGACAGGTAAAAGCATATAGCGTTAGCACCTGCTCAGCACATGCTTTAGCCTCGTCATTACTAGTAGCCGGATACATTGCCAGAACTTGCCTCGCTTTGTCTCCGAATGCTTTGTTTACATACTCTTTATAAGACTCCACAGTTACCGGTGGCATAACCAGCTGAAATAAAGCCCATTCGTCCGCAGTTGAGCCAAGCATAAACGGGACCCGATGCTGCTTCCCAGCCTCAAAAATATTTATCGGATGGTCAGTGATAGCCCAACCATCCACAACTGGACCGTATCTATAACCGGGAGACACATAATCAACCGGCGGTCTGCCTTTGGCCATGACCTCCTCGGCACTTTTAGCACGCATGCAGGCTATAGGGTCAGGAACATCAGCACAGCCCAAGTCACGAGCCAGTTTTTCACCCATTCTTTCTTTAGGTTCGTTACCATATCTGTTCTCCCGGAGATGTGTGAAAAAGCCCAAATCGGCAAAGCTCTGAGATATGGCTCTGTGAAACAACCCCTTCGACAGAGGTGATACCATGAGACAAATTACACTTATCGCTCCGGCTGACTCACCAAATATGGTAACCCGGTTGGGGTCACCGCCAAAAGCTGCGATATTCCTCTGCACCCATTGCAGAGCAGCGATCTGGTCAAGTAAGCCATAATTACCAGAAGAGTTGTGCTCGGACTCTTTCGAGAGAAGCGGATGTGCCAGGAACCCAAATGGCCCTACCCTATAATTGAAGGTGACCACAATGACACCACGACGGGCCAGGTTTTCGCCGTCATAAAGAGGGACAGCACCTGACCCAAAACGAAAACCACCGCCGTATATCCAGACCATTACGGGTAAACGGTCGCTGCGGCTTTTGGCAGGCGTCCAAACATTGATATACAGACAGTCCTCACTGGTCCTGGTGGCAACAGACCTGAAAATTGGTGTCACATATCCGTGCGGGTCCGGGCCAAACTCTGTACATTTCCTCACTCCCTGCCATGGTGGTGCTGGCTGGGGTGGTTTCCAGCGTAAATTGCCTACTGGTGGAGCAGCGAAGGGGATACCTTTGTATACACGGACATCCCGTTTTTCCCCAATTGTCACGCCTGAAACGAGTCCCGTATCGATTTCTATTGGGTCAGCAAGTATGTCTGTAGCTGGTGGAACACAGGAACCAGCTACTGTAATCAACAAAACAGCCATGGTGACGAGAAAAAACTTGAATTTCATCCCTACCTCCTTACAAAATTGCCTTCTGTGATTCGATGCATGTTAACACAACTATATCATTTGTTAACGAATTTCACCATCGGAGAGAACAGCTCCTCACCTTTTCTGAGCTCGATTATGCGGTCGCGGAGCAAAGCAGCCTTCTCGAATTCAAGATTCTTGGCCGCTTTTCTCATCTGGGATTCCAGGTCTTTTATGAGCCGGATGACCTCGTCTCTGGAAATAGGGGTCGGCGTATAGGACGCTTTAGCTTCCGCCACAACTTTGACCCGCTCGGTGATATCTTTAATCGCCTTCTTTATGCCCTGCGGTGTGATGCCATGCTCTTTGTTGTACGCCTCCTGAATCCGGCGCCGGCGCTGAGTCTCCTCTATAGCTTCTCGCATCGCCGTGGTCATAGTATCAGCATACATGATGACATGACCATCGGCATGACGGGCAGCTCTGCCCATGGTCTGGATGAGCGCCTCCTTAGACCTCAAATATCCCTCTTTGTCGGCATCTAGGATAGCCACCAAGCTCACCTCGGGCAAATCCAAGCCCTCCCGCAGTAAATTTATACCCACCACAACATCGTAAACGCCGAGCCGAAGGTCACGCAGAATCTCCACTCTCTCCAGAGTATCAATCTCAGAATGCAGATAATGCGTCTTTATCTCCATCTCCCGAAGGTAATCAGCCAGATGCTCAGCCATCCTCTTGGTCAAAGTGGTCACCAGACAGCGCTCGCCTTTTTCTACCCTTGTCTTAATTTGATAAATAAGGTCATCGATTTGCCCTTTAGTAGGTTTGACGTCAATAGTAGGCTCAAGAAGACCTGTGGGACGAACCAATTGCTCTACCACCTGCTGGCTATGGCTATATTCGTAATCGCCTGGCGTTGCTGAGACGTAAATTACCTGATTGACCCGTGCTTGAAACTCGTCGAAGTTAAGGGGACGATTATCCAAAGCCGAGGGTAGGCGAAAACCATAATCCACCAGGGTCTGTTTTCGGGAAATATCACCGTGATACATGCCGCGTATTTGAGGTAACGTCATATGTGACTCATCAATAAACAGTAAGAAATCATCCGGGAAATAATCAAGCAATGTCCACGGTGGGCTGCCTGGCGACCGACGTTGCAGGTGGCGAGAATAGTTCTCCACAGCATGGCAATAACCAACTTCTCGAAGCATCTCGATGTCGTAGTTAGTCCGCGCTTCAAGCCTGGCTGCTTCAAGAAGCTTGCCCTGACTTCTCAACTCACCCAACCTTTCCTCCAGCTCAACCTTGATGTCTTCAATAGCTGCTAACAGCTTATCTCGTGAGGTGACAAAATGCTTTGCTGGATAAATATCGACGTAATCAACGGTAGCCAAGAGTTCACCAGTAAGCGGGTCAATCTCCACGATACGCTCGACTTCATCTCCCCAGAACTCGATCCTGACCGCTACCTCCTCATATGACGGCTGAATTTCCAGAGTATCACCTCGAATACGAAACCTGCCTCGCGTGAAATCAAAATCGTTCCTTTCGTACTGCATGTCCACCAGACGACGCACAAGCCTATCTCGGTTATATTTTTCACCCCTTTTGACAGTGGCCACAAAACTGCGGTACTCCTCAGGCTCACCCAAGCTGTAAATACACGACACTGAAGCCACTATGAGCACATCACGACGGTTGAACAATGCCCTTGTAGCCGCATGTCGCAACTTGTCGATCTCGTCATTTATATCTATTTCTTTTTCTATATAGGTGTCAGTGCTCGGAATATAAGCCTCAGGCTGATAATAATCATAATAACTAACGAAATACTCCACTGCATTATCAGGGAAAAATTCCTTGAACTCAGTAGCTAGCTGGGCAGCCAGAGTCTTGTTGTGACAGATAACCAGGGTCGGCTTCTGTACCCTTTCCACCACATTGGCCATGGTGAAAGTCTTCCCAGAGCCAGTGACGCCGAGCAATGTCTGATGCTTATAGCCTTTTTTTATCCCCTCAACCAGTTTGTCCACTGCTTGCGGCTGGTCACCAGTAAGCTTGAAATCAGAAACAATCTTGAAGGGCGGCACAATATTCTCCTTGTACGCATATTCAACTTCAACTGAAATACACAATAGGCAATCTCGTCAAGGCAACTCCCAACATCGGCGACAGATTCTTTCTCGACCCTTAGCGCTTGGACAAACTATCTCTGCTACAGCTAACAGCTTGGCGCAGTTGCCCCGAAGGAATTTTGCACTCTTTTTAATCTTCATGGCTGACCTTTTAGGCTACCTATCTTTTTACCCAATTCCAAATCCATGCGAGTTCTCGATACGGCGCTCTTAATGCACGGGAACTGTCCGCTTCTAAGAAAACAAAGCAACCAAATCAGTAAAACAATTTCAGGCAGGACTTCATCATTTTTGGCTATGCTTTGGCTAACTGCCTCAATACCAGCTTGAGCTTCTCTTCCAGGTCTAACTCCGGAGAAACACGCAAACTTGAAACAGCTTGTGTGGCTTCTCTCAAAGAATAGCCCAGGTTGGTCAATGCTGCCACCACGTCGGCATCTTCCTTTGTTAACCCTATAGTGATAGCTCCCACAGGCAACTTCTCTATTTTACTTTTCAGCTCTAACACGATACGTCCTGCCATTTTTTTACCCAGACCCGGCACTTGACTGAGAAGCTCAACGTTACCACTGACTATAGCTGAAATAAGCTGCTCGGAATTGAACGTGGAAAGCACTGCCAGAGCTGTTTTGGGACCAATACCTGAAACAGAAATCAAATGGCGGAAAAGCTCCAATTCCTCAGTCGAAGCAAAGCCATAAAGAGAGAGATTATCGTCCTTTATATAAAGATAGGTGCATAAGCATACTTTTTCACCAATTGCACCAAGCCGCCCCAAAGTGGAGCCTGGAACATAAACTTGTAGGCTTACTGGGCCAACTTTGATAACCGCCGAGTCAATCCCACGGCTTTGCAAAATTCCTTCCACCGCTACTATCATCTTTCACTTGCCTCTGGTCAAAAGGCGGTCGAGATGTCTCTGCTGAAGGTGACAAATGGCAACAGCTAAAGCATCGGCAGCATCGCTGGGCTTTGGAGGCTGTGGTAGTCCCAGCTGAATTTTTACCATCTCCTGCACTTGCTGTTTGTTGCTGCCACCATAATCAGTCACCTGTTGCTTCACTTGGGCTGGGAGATACCGAAAAATAGGCAGGTTCTTAGTGGCTGCAGCCAGAATGGCTATTGCCTGAGCTCTGCCCACGGCTAAAGCTGAGCGAGCATTCCCAGCTACAAACGGTTCCTCTATAGCTACTTCATCAGGTTGGTAACGAGCCACTATTTCATCAAGTTTTCTATACAAAGAAGCTAAACGCTTCTCTACAGGGACCTTAGTAGATAAGTTCAATACTCCGTAGCCAACAATTCTCATCACAGCCCCCTCCTCGTCAACCACACCGTAGCCCAGATTTATAGTGCCAGGGTCGATACCAAGAACACGCATAACTAAGCTTGAACTTTCAACTTCTCAAGAACCGCATCGGAATAATCGAGGTTGGCAAAAACGCGCTGGACATCATCCAGCTCTTCCAAATGGTCCAGCAGCTTCAACGTTTGTATAGCCTCCTTTTCATCTAATGTTACTGTGGTCTTAGCTACCCGAGAAATTTCAGCCGAAACCGGTGGTTTAACTTGCTCCACTGCTCGGCGTACTATTTCTAAACTCTGCGGCGTAGTATATATTTCGAGGTAACCTTTCTCCACCTTCACATCTTCGGCACCAGCGTCTATAGCTAATAAAGCCAGCTCCTCCGCATCAACGCCAGCAGTCTCCACAGTGATCACACCTCTGGTCTCAAACAGCCAGGCTACACAGCCACTCTCACCAAGATTACCACCATGTCTGGTAAACAAACTGCGGACCTCCTGGATGGTTCGATTGCGATTATCAGTCAGCGCCTCCACCATAATCGCCACACCATTTGGGCCATAACCCTCAATCGTCAAACTTGAAAGGCTAGAGACTTCTAATTCGCCACTCCCCCGTTTTATTGCCCGTTCAATATTCTCCGATGGCATGTTATTGTCACGAGCTTTCTGTATTGCTAAACGGAGACGGAAATTGGATTCCGGGTTAGGCCCTCCTTCGCGCACAGCTACCATAATTTCACGCGTCAGTTTAGTGAATAGCTGCCCACGCCTGGCGTCGGCAACCCCCTTCTGCCGCTTAATCTGTGCCCACTTAGAATGTCCTGACATATGTACTTCAAACTAATTTTACCACCATATCTCTTCATCGTAAAGCTACAGAACGCGAATAAAGGCACTTTGTTGATCATGAGGAAAGCATGTCAGTTTTACCGCCAGTCCAGCACATAACATTTAGTGATATAATGGTCGCAAAAGCCTATTAAGCGTTAAAGAATGCTTGAACAAATCATCAGCCTAAACATTGCTCGGGAACTTATAGTCATCATCATATCTGCTTTACCCATAATAGAACTCCGCGGTGCGCTACCAGTAGCCATAAATATTTTCCACATGCCCTGGTACTGGGCATTCTGCCTGGCTATCACCGGCAATTTGCTGCCTGTGCCCATACTGCTACTTTTCTTCGAATCATTAGCCAGCATTATCAGCAAAATAGGAACTGGCAGAAAACTAGTGAACTGGGTTTTCCAGCGCACGAGACAGCACGGTAAACTCATAGAAAAATATGAGCGAATCGGGCTGATACTGTTTGTTGCAATTCCGCTTCCATTTACCGGTGCCTGGACCGGCTCTATAGCAGCCTTCCTGCGGGGCATGAGATTCCGCTACGCTTTCTTAGCTATCTTTTGCGGTGTTATAATCGCCGGCACAGTTGTCACCTCCCTATGCCTCATGGGCTGGCTAGGCGCCTTAATCGCTGGTGTCACACTAAGCGCAGTTGCCATATTGGGCTGGTGGCGGGTCTAAAACCAAAACTCACTAGCTGAAAGCGAAAAATGTTTCGCTGATAAAGCCTAAAGCTTTAAGTCTAGCAACTACAAAAAATTGTAGCTTCGTTGTTACTTCAATTTGACCTTACAGCAATAAAACTATGAAAATGGGCCAACGTAGACAAAAAGTGTCAGATATAACCGGCTCAAATCTCAAAAAAATAGTTGACAGCTACATGCAGAAAGTACCCGAGGTGAAGGAATATTGTGAACGTTGTCTCAAAACGGAAAGATGGTATGGAAATGTAGTTTTAATGGTCGTTGATGCCGCTTTTACTTCAATTGGCCTGAACTACTTTCAAACAGTAGTGCCCAGAATTGAGAGATTCAGACTGAAATTCGTAGAATCAGCGAAAATCCGAAGTCTTGAAGAATTGCCATCGGCTTCTGATGATGAACTTGAGCAAGTGTGGAAAAATAAGCGCTCCTGGCACATAGCAAAATCCATAGCCACTTATCTAACAGCACTAAAAAGACAAAGGAAACTTGACGATAAGCAGGCTCTTGTTTACTGGGCGCAATGCGCTCGACTGGAAAATTGGGAAAAAGACCCTATAGGAATAATCAAAGGCGTTGGCATAAACACTTTTCAGTATCTGAGAATGATGGGGGGTGTGGACACAGTAATGCCGGACAAGATAGTGAAAAGGGTTATCGGCAACATACTTGTCCAGGCAAACATAGAATTGCCATCTACAGATATTGAATTTATCCAGCTCGTCGAACAAATTGCGCCACAGGTCGGTTACAAAGCCATCGAGCTATGCTGGATGACCTGGCTAATACAATCCGAGGCCCATCTTAGCCGCATGCAGAAATATTCCGCCATTTTGCCGAAAATCTAGCACAGTTACAACATCAAACGAACAGTTACAAACACGGATTGGTTGCCACATTTTTCCGAAGCTTAATTAAGCGAGGAAACTTTTGAAAGCTGAAGAAACCCACTGGCTAATAATATGGTAAACTATGGGCCATGCAAGACTTTTCTGATTGTTCCAAAGATAGCTAACAACACAACAATGTCTAAAGAAAGAATTTTTCGCCCAGTTGATTATGTCAAAATAAGTATCTTTGGCGCTGCACTAGCTGTACTATGGCCCAGTCTACACACACTGATATTGCCGCTTCGCCTCTTAGAATTTACCCCTGAAGAGCAAAAGAACACCTATCTTGGTCTTCTAACCTTCACCGGTTCAATAATAGCCGTGTTTGTCCAGCCTATTGCTGGGGCGATAAGTGACCGGCTCAATTCTCGTTTCGGTCGCAGGCGCCCATTCATCCTCTCAGGTACACTGCTAGCCCTACTTTTTCTTCCGAGTACAGCGCTTTCTGACAGCTTCCCTTTCCTTTTTCTGGGTTATTGCTTGCTGCAGATTGCCACCAATATCGCACAGGGGCCATTTCAAGCCTTTATTCCGGACTTAGTGCCCCAAGGACGGAAAGGAGTAGCATCCGGTGCTAAAAACCTAGCTGAGATACTAGCCAGTGTAGCTTTTCTGCGTGTGGTGGCCTACTTTATGGATAATTACTCCAATCAAAATGGCGAAATATTATGGCTATGGATGGCAATAGGTGTTCCCGGTTTGGTCTTGCTCGGTGGCATGATTACTACCATACTGACTGTTAGAGAACAACCGTTTTCTTCAAACGATCAATCTACCCCTGCCAAAGCCATGGCAGGTGCCTATAAGATCGATATTAAAAGAAATCCCGACTTTGTCTGGTTTCTTATATCACGATTATTTGTCTTGATGGCGATGGTAATACTACAGACCTTCGCCTTATATTTCATACGAGATGTAATCCACCACCCCAACCCGGCAGGTGTGACTGCAGACTTATTGATTACCGTAGGCGTTTTCCTCCTCCTGGCCGTTTACCCTGCAGGACAGCTTTCAGATAGATTGGGGCGTAAACCGATCATCTTCTTCTCAGGACTTCTCGGCATCATAGGCATTGTGGTACTGTACTTTACTCGTACGTATGCTGGTATCTTGATTTGCGGCGGACTCATTGGAATTTCTTCAGGAGCTTTTCTCAGCACAAACTGGGCGCTGGCTACAGACCTCGTTCCATCGGGTGATGAAGCCCGGTATCTGGGCCTGACCAATATAGCAACTGCCGGTGCTGGAGCGCTGGCAAGGCTCACTGGTCCGGCAATCGACTTTTTCAATAGCCAGCAGGCCGGCCTCGGGTATTCGTTCATGCTAGTAATGTGCGTTTTATATTTCGTTCTCGGTTCAACACTCGTAATACCTGTTAGGGTGAAAAGGTAACCAAATGCAACAGGCAAGCAATCAAGCTAACAAACACTTCTGGACCAGGGAGCGTTATTTGCAAATTCTGGCACTTCTCTTCGTGCTAGCCCTTTCTATGCTTCTTCTGGTAAATCGAGAAAGGGTGGCAGGACTGGAAATATACGGCTATTTGGGCGTCTTTGTCATATCAGTAATAACCTGCAGTAGCATAGTAGTACCTGTGCCGGGCTGGATTCTGGTGGCAACTATGGGGGCTATCCTAAATCCTATCTTGGTGGGAATCATATCAGGGTTGGGGGGAACACTCGGAGAAATGACCGGCTATCTTTTAGGCTACGGTGGACGAATAGCCATAGAAAACGTAACAATCTACAATAGAATGGTACAATGGATGAAAAGATGGGGCAGCATAACTATTTTCGTCCTGGCCCTGATACCAAATCCACTTTTTGATATCGCCGGTGCCGCCGCTGGCTTGCTGCGTTTTCCTGTATGGAAATTCATACTATTCGGTGCTGCTGGCAGAGTACCCAAGCACATATTCTTCGCCTATCTTGGTTCGTGGGGCTCACAATTTCTTCCGCTATAATGGCCAAATTGGTAACGCTTTTGATATTATTCGCTTATTAAACATACCTCAGTACACGGACGAACCTTGACCGGAGGAAAATCGGTATACTAAAACAAGAGACGTATGGAGAAAACAAATGACACTAAGAAAGGCAGTCACAAGACCATTTATTACTCAGCTACCGGAGGAAATGCTAATGTTTGACTTAGAGACCTTCCGACAAAAGGCACTGGAGCTGGGAGCTGCTGCAGCTGAGATAATACGTGCGGAACAGATCAATATAGATGAACGGGTAAGGCTAAAATGTACAGTGCCGCGCTGTCTCCGCGCCGGAGAGACCCCCAACTGTCCGCCTTATGTCCCGGAACTAGACCTCGTCCGTAAAGCTTTTGCCAGGTTTTCCTGGGGAATACTACTTAAAACACACCTCGAGCCTATCGAAGCCTACGCACCAGAAAGTAAACAAGGCAAAAATGGACAGGAGACTCTCCTCTTCCACCAAAAGAGTAGCGAAATCGTCTATGCCATAGAGAGGTTGGCATATCAATCTGGCTATCATCTGGCAATGGGTTTCGGAGGCGGTTCATGCAAAGACTACCTGTGCCGTGGCTTAATCTGCCAATTTATAGACAGTGGCAGGTGCCGTTTCCCATTGCGAGCCAGACCAGCAATGGAAGCTATGGGGATAGATGTGGTAGATTTGATAAACAAAGTTGGCTGGAAGTCTTATCCGCTTCTTGGCGATCTCAGCCAGATACCTTGCGCCATTTCAGTGGGACTGGTTCTAGTATATTAAAGGAACCCATAAATCCGTAAGACATCGCACTCTCTAGGATGTAGTAAAGTTGGATTAAAACATACATTGAAAGGTAATTAAAATGGCAAAAAGTGTGACTGAACTAGTTGAGGAATTTTTGTCTGATGACCCGCGGAGGTGGGCAAAATTAGCAAGCGACGTAAACTGGCGTCGCCTCGAACTCCTATTGCTAAGGGAAATTTTGTTGGAGTTAAAAAAACTAAACCGGAAGAGGCCAGCTTCCTTTCAATAGTATCTCCGGTTTTAGGTCGCTACAGACGTTCTAGGAACAGTAGCTCAATTATAAACTTTTTTCTAAAGGTGTCTGCAATTCCGTTACCAGTGCGCCAATCCACTTCTTTTGGCAGGGCGCTTTAAAGGCTATGAAAGAGGGCTCACTAAAGAGGATTTAAAATAATAAAGGGCTTTTTAAAATTTAAAATAACCTAGAAGGAGAAAGGTGGATGTTAAAAGACTTGGTACTAATGAACAGAAGCTATCGGAGGTTCCATCAAGAAGTTGCTATTGAACGCGAAACATTGAGAGAACTCGTTGATTTGGCTCGACTTTCGGCTTCGGCACTCAACTTGCAACCACTGAAATACATACTTTCGTGCGATCCACAAACGAACGCCAAAATATTTCCACATCTTGGCTGGGCTGGCTATCTAAAAGACTGGCCAGGCCCAAGCGAGGGAGAGAGGCCATCAGCATACATAATTATACTGGGAGATACAGACATAAGCCGCTCCTTTGGCTGTGATCACGGAATAGCAGCCCAAAGCATCCTGCTGGGAGCTACAGAAATAGGACTAGGTGGCTGTATGATTGCCACTGTAAATAGGCAAGAGCTTAGCAAAGCAATTGGGATACCTCCGCGCTATGAGATACTGCTTGTCATTGCTCTGGGCAAACCAAAGGAAAAGGTGGTTATCGAGCCGGTCGGGATAGACGGTAATATTAAATACTGGCGGGATAGTCAGGGCGTGCACCATGTACCCAAACGAGCACTAGATGAGATTATTATCGGTTAGGCGCAAACTAATTTACTAAACCTATATCAGCAGGTATAATAACAGGTCAGCCTAAAGATGAATAATTTGTCAGTGCCCAAGCTACCGAGACGAATCGAGGGCTTAAACGAATTAGCCTATAATCTCTGGTGGAGCTGGCATATCCCGGCGCGGGAATTGTTCAAAGCCCTGGACGCATCATTATGGAAGGCCACTGGCCATAATCCGGTTAAGTTATTAAAATTGATTGCCCCGTATCGGCTAGTGGCAGCTGCCCAAGACCCTGTTTTCCTTCAGAAATATGATTCTGTTATGAGCGACTTTAAGGTTGATATGTCAGGGGTTAATAACTGGTGTACTCAAACTCACCACCAACTAGCACGAAATACCATAGCCTACTTCTCACTGGAATTTGCCATCCATAACTCCCTCCCTCTCTATGCAGGCGGATTAGGTGTACTGGCGGGCGACTATTGCAAAGAAGCAAGTGACCTCGGATTGCCCGTAGTAGGTGTCGGGTTTATGTATCCGCAAGGCTACTTTCACCAGCACGTCTCAGCCGATGGTTGGCAAGAGGAAATTTATGAACAGTTGAACTTCACTGAGATACCTGTAAGTCGAATATTTACTAGTCATGGACAGCCAATGAAAACAGAAGTCCCGCTGGATAAGAGGTCTGTCTGGATCACAGTGTGGCAAGTAAATGTTGGACGGGTGAAACTATATTTATTGGACACCAACATTGAAGAGAACTCACCATCAGACCGTGAACTTTCAGCTCGTCTCTACGTCGGTGACCAAGAAGTGCGACTACAACAGCAAATTATCATAGGTATTGGTGGTGTCCGCATTCTACGTGCACTCAACATCGACCCGGTTGTATGGCATGCTAACGAAGGGTATACCGCTTTCATGATGTTGGAACGTGTGCGAGAATTGGTATCAACAGGCCTTGACTTTACCGAAGCTACAAAGATAGTGCAAAATACGACCATCTTCACTATCCACACAGCATCGGCGAGCAGCGATGTCTATTCTCGCGACTTAATAGAAAGGTATTTTCACCGTTACTGGGGTGCCCTCGGGCTAGATAAAGAAGCTTTCTTGAAGCTGGGCATGAAGGGAACAGATGATTCAATGTTCGATACAACTGCACTGGGTCTACGAATGGCAGGCTTTCGCAATGGCGTTAGTCAACTTCACGGTGGGATATGCCGCAGGCTATGGGGTTCACTATGGCCTGAAAAGGAGGAAAAGGACGTACCCATTACCTCGGTGACAAATGGCATCCATGTCCCCACCTGGATAGCTCCAGAGTTAGCCAGCCTCTATGAAAGCCACCTTGGTTGCGATTGGCAGAAAAGACATGATGACCCTTCTTTATGGGAACACGTGCTGGACATCCCAAACGAAGCCATCTGGGCTACGCACCGACTGTTAAAAAGCAAGCTTATCAATTCAGTAAGAGAGCGAGCGCGAAAACGCTGGGCTGAAGACCATGTAGAACCAGTTCAAGCATTGGCTATGGGAGGACTACTTGATACAGAGGCACTAACCATCGCTTTCTGCCGCCGTTTTACCAGTTACAAGCGAGCTACCCTCATTCTGCAGGACCCTGAAAGGCTAAAGCGCATTGTTACAAATGAGCTGCAACCGGTGCAAATAATATTTGCCGGCAAAGCACATCCCAATGACGAGCATGGCAAACAGCTTATTCAAGCAATATACCAGGCAGCTAAAGACCCTGAATTCAGTGGACGAATCGCCTATGTAGAAGACTATGACATGCATATGGCACGTTATCTTGTACACGGTGCCGATGTCTGGCTCAACACACCACTCCCACTTCACGAAGCTTGCGGGACCAGCGGTCAAAAAGCAGCCATTAATGGAGTATTACACTTAAGTGTACTTGACGGTTGGTGGTATGAAGGTTACAACGGCAGCAACGGCTGGGCAATTCATAACGACCCGGGAATGTTCGATTCGCCAGAACAAAACAAAGCAGATGCTGAAGACCTTTATCGACTTTTAGAGGAAAAAGTTGTTCCGCTATACTATGACCGGGATATAAATGGTATACCGAATAATTGGATCCGGGTAATCAAGGAAACCATCCGCTCAAATGCACCCTTGTTCAGCGCCAGACGTATGGCGAAGGAGTACACCGAGCGAATGTACTTGCTAGCAGCACAAGCTGCCACCAAAGATCTGTAAACCTAAAAGAAGGCAAAAGAGATAGCACCATGTAGGTAAAGCTTAGCAATGCTCGACAGACTTCTAGAGATAGATTGGAGGTATCTGAGCCGCAGAGGACTCGAACCTCTAACCGGCTGATTAAGAGTCAGCTGCTCTGCCTGTTGAGCTAGCGGCCCAAGGAAACTCATGTTAACATTCACAAACGCTAAAAGTCAAATTTGCCATTAATTCAGGAAATGGTATAATTGAATCTGTATCTGGCCAGCGGTGAAGGCAGTGGAGAAATCATTTGAAATAATCGACCACACAGCAGATATCGGTATCATTGCCTATGGCACCGATATGAAACAGGTCTTCGCCAATGCTGCTTTAGGACTTTTCAGCTTAATGGCAGACCTGGATGATTTGAAAGAAACTGTTCATCGTGAGGTCCATCTTTCAGCCGAGGACATGGAGGTTTTGTTAGTAGAATGGCTAAATGAGCTTATATATATCTGCGATGTCGAGCATACCATCTTCAAAAGGTTTCAAATTGATAAACTCAGCAATACTGAAATTAAAGCCACATGCTTTGGAGAGAAGATAAGACCTGGCCACCACAGACTGAAAAGAGAGATCAAGGCAGCTACTTACCACATGCTGCGTATAAACAAAGAGGACAGTAGCTATAAAGTGCAGGTAATATTCGATATCTGAAAAAAGGTGAGAAAATGCCGAAATGGCAAGGCCCGCTTAAAAAGATAGATGACTACCGGTGGGAAATACCACAAAGTTACAAGCCTGGGATGAGGGTCAGTGGGCTGGTCTACGCTGATGAGACTATGTTGGACGTTATCAAAGAGGAACAATCACTGGAACAAGTTGCTAATGTGGCTTTCTTGCCTGGTATAGTAGGCCGTTCACTGGCTATGCCCGACATTCATTGGGGCTATGGCTTTCCCATAGGTGGAGTTGCGGCTACTAGGGTTAGCGATGGTGTAGTTTCACCAGGTGGTGTAGGCTATGATATCAATTGCGGGGTAAGACTGCTACGCACTAATCTAACCGAAAACGAAGTGAAGCCCAAAATTAAAGAACTCATTGATCATCTGTTTAATAACGTTCCTTCGGGTTTAGGTTCAGAGGGCAAAATAAGGGTCAGTGAAAGGGAAATAGACGAGGTGCTGAGCGATGGCGCTCACTGGGCAGTAAAGCGTGGCTTTGGCTTACCTGAAGACCTTGAGGTAACTGAGGAAACAGGTCGTATGAAAGGAGCCAATCCAGAAAAAGTAAGTGCTAGAGCCAAAAAGAGAGGTGCACCTCAATCAGGAACCTTAGGCTCCGGTAACCACTTCCTCGAGGTGCAGGTGGTGAGGGAAATATATAACGAAGTTGCAGCTAAAGCTATGGGCATCGACCAGATAGGGCAGGTTCTGCTCTTGATTCATACAGGCTCACGGGGGCTAGGCCATCAAGTGTGCGACGATTATCTCCGAATAATGGAGGAGGCGGTGCGGAGATATAACATTAGCCTCCCTGACCGACAACTTGCCTGTGCGCCGGTAGAATCCCCTGAAGGCCAAGGCTATTTAGCAGCTATGGCATGTGCTGCCAATTACGCCTGGGCTAACCGCCAGTGCATTACCCACTGGGCGCGAGAATCCTTCATGAAAATTTTCGGGAAAAATATGGAAGAACTTGGCATGGAACAAATTTACGATGTGGCTCATAACATTGCCAAGATTGAGGAGCACACCGTAGATGGCAAGAAACTCACTGTGTGTGTGCACCGCAAGGGAGCTACCAGGGCTTTCCCAGCTGGGCACAAAGATATACCACAGCGGTATAAAGAAATCGGTCAACCTGTCCTTATCCCTGGCGATATGGGCCGCCGCTCTTATATCGCCATAGGCACGGAAAGAGCGATGGCGGAAACTTTCGGGTCCACCTGTCACGGTGCCGGCAGGGTACAGAGCCGCGGCGCTGCGAAGCGAGGTCAGAGAGGCATTGACATCGCCAATGAACTTAGGGCCAAAGGCATCATTGTTAAAGCCGATAGTATGGCATCATTGGCTGAAGAAGCATCGCAAGCTTATAAAGATGTCACTCAGGTAGTAGAAGTAACCCATCGTGCCGGTATATCCCTGAAAGTAGCCATGGCAAGCCCTATAGGAGTTATTAAAGGATAGTGACAAAAACTGCTGAAGCCACCATAAAATTACCGCTTCCAAACCACCAAGGAAAAACATCGGTAGAAGAAGCTATTCTAAAACGAAGGTCGATTAGAAGGTTCAGCGAACAACCTTTGTCCATGTTACAGCTTTCTCAATTGTTATGGGCAGCCCAGGGAATTACTGGCAGTAGCGGTAGAAGATCTGTTCCCAGTGCTGGAGCAACTTACCCCTTAGAAGTCTTTACCGTAGTTGGTGAACGAGGGGTAGACAACCTTGCAGCCGGCATATACCATTATCAAACAGATGGCCATTACCTTAGCCTTCACCTTAATGGGGACTCGAGACAAAAGCTGGCAGCAGCTGCTCTAAATCAGAACTTCATTGCCAACTGTCCGATTAATATAATCGTCTGCGCTCTTTATTCGAGGACTGCCTATAGATATGGCAGGCGTGCTGAAAGATATGTGCATATGGAAGCGGGCCATGTCGGCCAGAATGTCGCCCTACAGGCTGTAGCTTTAGGACTGGCTACTGTAATGGTTGGGGCTTTTGATGACGAGGAGGTGAGAAAGGTATTAAAAGTCGAAGAGCAGATTAGGCCTTTGTACATAATTCCAGTAGGTAAACCGTTATGAATTTCCGAAAGAAGGAGGTTTTCAGAAAATGGCGCAACTTAAAGAAGTAGTCATAGTTGATTACCTACGGTCACCCTTTTCTAGGTCAAGACCCAGAGAGCCAGAAAAAGACGTTTTTAATAGCCTTAGGATGGACGTTGTTGCCGGAATGTTGATACAAGAGTTGATCAGGAGAACGAAGATAAAGCCAGAGGAAATCAATGATGTGTTAGTTGGTACTGCTTTTCCGGTAGGAGAGCAATGGGTGTATGGTGGCAGGAACGTAGTATTCCAAGCAGAATTACCAGTCAATGTGCCAGCCCAGCAAATAGATAGACAATGTGGCTCCTCTATGTCAACGATACACACAGGCGCCATGGAAATAATGCTTGGTTACTCAGATATCGTTATATCGTGCGGAATTGAGCATATGACACATAACCCAATGCCTGGCCCTGGCATCGACCCCAGCAAAATATTGATTAAACCAAACCCTGACCTGTTTACGGAAAGATACAAGAAATACGACTTCGGTGTTGCCATGAACATGGGGTTAACGGCAGAAAAACTGTTCGCTGAGAGTGGTTTTACCAGAGAAGATATGGACAGGTGGGCACTCAGAAGCCATCAAAGAGCAGCGAAGGCACTAAAAGAGGGATTTTTTAAAGGTGAAATAATGCCAATTGAAGTAACGCTCGCAGACGGCACAAAGCAGATTATCGAACATGATGTGAGCATCAGAGAGGATACAACTTTGGAGGCTTTGTCCCAGTTAAAGCCAGCGTTTAAGCCAGACGGCCAAATTACTGCTGGCAACTCCTCTCCTTTGAATGCGGGTGCCACTGCCATAATGCTTATGGCAAAGGAAAAGGCAAGAGAGTACAATCTAAAACCCCTAGCCACTATTGTATCCTTGGGATGGGCTGGTGTAGAGCCAAGTCTTATGGGTAAGGGACCAGTCCCAGCCAGCAAAATTGCACTCAAACATGCTGGGCTTGATGTGAAGGACATTGATTTCTGGGAGATAAATGAGGCATTTTGCATAGTAACACTCTATGCTATAAAAGAGCTAGGCATTGACCCCGAAAAGGTAAATGTAAAAGGCGGCGCTACTGCCATCGGTCACCCGTTAGGTGCCAGCGGAACCAGGTTAGTCGGCACATTAGCCAGAATATTGAACCTTGAAGGCGGTACTTACGGTCTGGCAACCGCCTGTATCGGTGGCGGCCAAGGAGTGGCCACAATCATCAAAAGGGAAAACTAAAGGGTCCTTAGCTCATATGCAGGCAACACAAAACTAAATAGCTAAGTTACCTTGCCTGCTTTATTTTTAAGTAGCCAGTATTCCAGGCTGTCTGCCAAGGCGAGCCAGCTAGCCTCAATAATGTTGGTAGAACTGCCGACAGTTCGCCACTGATTCTGCCCATCGCTGGACTCAATGAGCACTCGTACCTGCGAAGCAGTGCCAGCACTCTCCTCAAGAATACGCACCTTGTAATCGACTAGCTCAACAGCAGCTAGGCTAGGATAGAACTCAAGAAGTGCTTTTCGTAGCGCTCGATCAAGCGCGTTTACCGGACCATTGCCTTCAGCAGCAGTATGCATTATCTTGTCACCAACTTTTACCTTTACGGTAGCCTCAGAGAGCAACTCCGAGTCATCATCACTAGAAGGACGCCGATGCTTCTCCACCACAACCATAAAATCGATAAGCTCAAAGGGAGCCTCATATCCAGGCTGGGCTCGATGCAGCAATAACTCGAAAGAAGCATCGGCATCCTCATACTGAAAACCACGGCTCTCCATTAGCTTTATTTGCTCTAACACATGACGCACTTGTTTACTCTCTGGAGATAAAACTATGCCGAGTTCTTTTGCTTTATAGATTATGTTGCTTTTTCCTGATAGTTCTGAAACAACCACTTTAGGACGATTACCTACCAGCTCAGGATTAATATGTTGGTAACTTTCCTCCCACTTAAGCATCCCAGACACATGCAACCCTCCCTTATGGGTAAACGCACTGGTGCCAACATAAGGCAGATGGCCTGATGGCGCCAGATTAGCCAATTCCGCCACATAGTGCGAAACTTCAGTGAGCCTGGCCAGCTGCTCATTAGTAACGCAATCAACACCCAGTTTAAGTTTCATCGTCGGGATAATAGAGCAAAGGTTGGCATTGCCACAGCGTTCGCCATAGCCATTGATAGTTCCCTGCACCTGAACAACTCCAGCTTGAATTGCAGCTAGCGAGTTAGCCACTGCCAGTTCACCATCGTTATGAACATGTATGCCCAGGGGAACGCTCACTGCCCTTTTCACTCCATTAATCGCAGCTACAACCTCCGAAGGTAAGGCACCCCCATTAGTATCACAAAGCACTACACAGTCAGCCCCAGCTCTAGCAGCGGCCTCAACCGCCTTAACTGCATACTCAGCATTAGTTTTATAGCCGTCAAAAAAATGTTCGGCGTCGAAAAAAACAGTCAGTCCCTTTGATTTAAGGAAATCTATGGACTCGGCTATAAGTCGCAAGTTGTCCTCTAGGCTGATTTCCAGAACCTGCGTCACATGCAAGTGCCAGCTCTTGCCAACAATGGTGACCACTTTCGTCCTAGCCTCAACCAACGATAGAAGGTCAGGATCCTTGCCGACTTTGGAACGCGGGTGCTTGGTTTTACCAAAAGCAACCAAAACTGCGTTTTTTAGCTTCAGCTGCTGTGCTTTTATAAAGAATTCCGTATCCTTAGGATTCGCCCCGGGCCAACCCCCCTCAATGTAATGTATGCCCAATTCATCCAGCTTTTGAGCAATTTTGAGCTTATCAGCCACAGTAAATGAAATGCCCTCCTGCTGGGCTCCATCCCTCAAAGTCGTATCGTATAGTTGAACCTTCGCCATGATTATTATCCAAGCACCTTCTCAGCTATGAGCCTACCCATTTCCGCTGTACCGACCTTTGTTTTGCCTTCCTCCATTATATCATAAGTACGATAGCCTTCTTCTAAAACTGACACTACCGCTTTCTCAACTGCTTCTGCTTCGGCCGACAAGTTGAAAGAGTAACGTAGCATCATGGCAGCACTCAGTATGGTAGCAATAGGGTTCGCCATATTCTGTCCGGCACGGCTCGGAGCACTGCCATGTATCGGCTCATACAAACCAAAGGCTTTAGCAGTATTACCCTTGGGTATACCAGACAAGCTAGCTGATGGTAGCATACCCATAGAACCAGCCAGCATTGAGGCTTCATCAGTTAAAATATCCCCAAAGGTATTTTCAGTCACCAGTACGTCGAAATGAGCTGGACGTTGAATGAGCCGCATAGCACAAGCATCCACCAGCATATGCTCCAGTTCCACATCAGGATAATCCACAGCAACCTCTATCGCTACCTGCCGCCACAAACGGGATGATTCAAGCACATTTGCCTTATCCACAGAGGTCAACCTCTTCCGACGTGTTCTAGCCAATTCAAAGCCAACTCTTACTATGCGCTCGATCTCTTGCTCAGAATAGGCCATCGTGTCAACCGCCCGCCTGCCTTCAGCAGTTCTCCACTGTTTCTTTGGCTGACCGAAATAAAGACCACCAGTAAGTTCACGGACTACAATAAGGTCTACGCCTTTAATCACCTCAGGTTTGAGAGTCGTCGAATTGACCAGCATGGGCAGGACTTTAACCGGCCGCAAGTTGGCAAAAAGCCCCAATTCCTTGCGCAAAGTTAAAAGTCCATCCTCAGGACGCACTTTAGCGCTTGGGTCATCCCACTTCGGCCCACCAACTGCACCGAGCAAAACAGCATCACAAGCTCTGCACATTTCCAGCGTCTCTTTGGTTAAAGCAACACCACATGCATCTATAGCCACCCCGCCAACCAAACCATAATGGAACTGAAAACTATGACCAAACTTCTTGCTTACAGCCTCAAGGACTCTTATTGCCTCTGCTGTCACCTCAGGACCTACACCATCACCAGGCAGTATCGCTATATCAAGCTGCAACTTAAGAACCTCCGGCCAATTTTCTCTTTGTATACTCCACCAGTCCACCGGCCTTTATTATGCCCATCATGAAGTCAGGATACGGCTCAGCTATAAAAGTCTTGCCTCTGGTTACATTCTTTATCTGACCACTGGCAAGGTCAATCTCAAGCACATCGCCTGCTTCACTGTTGTCCACAGCCTCGCTGCATTCTAGAAGTGGCAACCCGATGTTGATAGCGTTGCGGAAAAAAATGCGGGCAAAGCTTTTAGCAATAACACAGGATATACCAGCAACCTTGATAGCAAGCGGTGCGTGTTCCCGCGAAGAACCACAGCCGAAATTGGCACCAGCCATTATGATGTCCCCAGGCTCAACTTCTGTTAAGAAATCGGAGTCAATCCCTTCCATACAATGCCTGGCCAGCTCATACGGATCAGAGAGACTTAGATAACGTGCCGGAATAATGGCATCCGTATCGACATTTGCACCAAATTTATGAACTTTACCTCTTATTAGAATCAACCTCTAGCCTCTTTCTCAAAGTACTGGTAGCAAAACATATATCTTCATAAATCCATAAAAATTTTGTTAACTCATCCATCTACAGGGAGACAGTCATGAACAGCCAACAAACATAACAAAGACTATAGCCCATGAGTCCTCTTAATACAATTTTTGACAGCACACAAGTATTTAATCTAGTACCTCCTCTGGGCTGGCTATGCTGCCCAAAATAGCACTGGAAGCAGCCACGGCTGGATTTGCCAGATAGACTTCAGACTTCGGGCTACCCATCCTGCCAACGAAGTTACGATTCGTCGTAGATATACACTTCTCCCCCGCAGCTAGAACACCCATATACCCGCCCAGACAAGGCCCACATGTGGGCGTACTGACCACCGCACCAGCTTTAATAAAGGTTTCTATCAAACCCTCACGCAACGCATCCAAATACACCTGCTGAGTGCCAGGGATAATAATACACCGCACCTCCGGACTAACCTGCCTTCCTTTAAGTATTCTGGCAGCCAGCCTCAGGTCATCCAAACGACCATTGGTACAACTCCCGATTACCACCTGGTCAATTTTTATATTTCCTATCTGGCTTATTGGCTTGACATTTGAAGGTAAATGTGGAAAGGCTACCTGCGGCTCAATCTTTGAAACGTCATACTCAATTACCTTAGCATATTCGGCATCTTTGTCCGATTCATACACCTTGTAGGGACGACGGGCTTTTGTCTTGACATATTTTTTTGTTTTACCATCTACCCTAAAGATACCAGCCTTAGCCCCAGCTTCAACTGCCATATTCGCCATTGTAAAACGTCCGTCCATAGACAGTTCATCGATCACCTCGCCAGTGAACTCCATTGCTGCGTAAAGAGCGCCATCGACGCCGATATCACCGATGGTATAAAGGATAAGGTCCTTGCCACCAACCCAATTTCCCAACTTCCCACTATATATAAACTTTACAGTCGGGGGTACCTTCATCCATATTTCCCCAGTAGCCATAGCCACAGCAATATCGGTTGATCCCATACCTGTGGCAAAAGCTCCCAAAGCTCCATAAGTGCAGGTATGTGAATCGGCACCGATTACTACCTCCCCGGGCAATACCATGCCTTGCTCAGGCAAAAGCACGTGCTCGATACCCATCCTGCCAACTTCGAAATAGACCAAGCCATGTTGTCGGGCAAATTCTCGTATTGCTTTAGCCTGCTCAGCAGACAGTATGTCTTTATTAGGACAGAAATGGTCAGGCACTATGACTATTCTCTCGGGATCATAAATTCTGTTCACTCCCAAACGCTGAAATTCCTTAATTGCCAGTGGAGCAGTAACGTCATTTGCCAAAACCAAATCAACCCTGACGTTTAAAAACTCACCAGGGCTGACTCTGTCTTTGCCTGAATGGGCTGCCAAGATCTTCTCAGCTAAAGTCAAGAAACGCCACCTCGGTTTTTAACTCATCCTTTCACTTTGGGAATCATCAACACCAGTATAGCAACCACAGCGGAAATTAAGGCTACAAGATACATCCCTGTACCAGCAGCCAAACCTATCGCTGCCGTAACCCACACGCTCGCCGCAGTGGTTATACCAACTAGCTGATCACCTCGCACACCACGCAATATAACTCCAGCACCTAGAAAACCAATACCGGTTACCACCCCAGCAGCAACTCTGGTCACATCTGCTCCATTAGCAAAACCAAAAACCGAAACCACAGTAAAGAGGGCAGAACCCAGGCAGATCAGGATATGAGTGCGCAGCCCGGCTGGCTTGCGAGCTCGCTCTCTCTGATAGCCAATCCCAGCCCCGAGGGCTGCCGCCAGCAACAAACGAAGAATTATCTCTAATTCTAATCTCATCAAGAGCCCCCCTTGTCCTCCCTTGCTTTTTTGGCTGCCAGTAGTCGATTCAAGGCATTCATATAGGCTTTAGCGCTGGCAACGATAATATCTGTATCAGCACCACGTCCAGTATACGTTACGCCATCGCTTTCTATCCTAATCAATACCTCGCCTATGGCATCAATACCTTCGGTTACCGACCTAACGGTAAACTCGATAAGCTTATTGGGCACTCCGACTAGACGATTAATAGCCTTGTATACAGCATCAACGGGTCCGGTACCTAAAGCAGCATCAGCCAGAACCTGTCCATCAGGAGCTACGAGCCTCACCGTGGCTGTAGGTATGCTACGATTACCGCAAGAAACCTCCACATGATCGAGATGATAGACCTCCAAGGCAGTGCGCATTTCCTCAGCTATCAAAGATTCAATATCACGTTCAGTAACCTCCCGCTTCTTATCAGCCAGCTCTTTGAAAGCTTTAAAGGCGTGATTGAAGTCCTTATCGCTCAAAACATAGCCAAGCTCAGCCAATCGCTCCTTAAAAGCGTGCCTACCGCTGAGTTTTCCCAAAACAAGGCTGCTGGCTGGAATGCCCACAGACTTCGGGTCTATAATCTCGTATGTAATTGCTTTCTTTATCACTCCATCTTGATGGATGCCTGATTGGTGACGGAACGCATTGGCACCAATGATGGCTTTATTGGGCTGAACAACAAACCCGGTGAGCTCACTCACCAGCCGGCTCGTTTTATAAATCTGCGTGGTATCGATATTAGTACTCAGATTAAAAAAGTCCTTTCTGGTTTTGAGCGCCATAACAATTTCTTCCAAAGCAGCATTGCCTGCCCTTTCACCGATCCCATTGATCGTGCATTCCACCTGTCTTGCACCCCTCCGGATTGCTTCAAGACTATTAGCTACCGCCAAGCCCAGATCGTCATGGCAGTGGATACTAACCACAGCTTTGCTTATGTTGGGCACATTCTTGAAAATGCCTTCAATCAGGTCGCCAAACTCCTGAGGAAGGGCATACCCGACAGTGTCCGGAATATTTACTGTGGTTGCCCCAGCTTCAATAACCGCTTCGACTATCTGGTAGATAAATGCAGGTTCGGTGCGGCTAGCATCCATCGGCGAGAACTCCACATCATGCGTGTACCTCTTAGCCCGAGCTACCATGTTATGTGAAATCTGCAAAATTTCATCACGGGTCTTTTTTAGCTGATAAAAAAGATGTATATCTGAAGCGGATAAAAATATGTGAATCCTGGGACTTTTTGCCTCCTTTATTGCCTCCCACGCTTTATCTATTGCCTCAGGACTGGCATGGGCCAAAGCGCAGACAATCGAACCCTTGACTTCCTTTGAAATAAGCTCGACCGCCTCAAAATCGCCTGGTGAACTTATAGGAAAGCCAGCCTCGATAACATCGACACCCAGCTTCTCCAGCTGCTTAGCGATATCCAATTTCTCCCGGGCACTTAAACCCGCTCCAGCCGCTTGCTCACCATCACGTAATGTAGTATCAAAAATAATAACTTTGTCCATAAATCACTTTAATCAAGCTTTAAGCCAAGGCATCATACTTCTGAGTTTCTTGCCCACAATCTCGATTTCGTGTTCACTTTCCCTACGTTTTAATGCGTTGTAGACGGGACGATTGGCTTGATTCTCCAAAATCCACTCCCTGGCAAAGCTGCCACTCTGGATTTCAGCAAGAATTTGCCGCATCTCATCCTTGACCAAGTCATCAATGACACGTGGCCCTCGAGTGTAATCACCGTATTCAGCTGTATCACTAACTGAATACCGCATATAGCTCATGCCCCCTTGATACATCAAATCAACGATAAGTTTAAGTTCATGAAAACACTCAAAATAAGCAATTTCCGGCTGGTAACCAGCTTCCACCAGAACCTCAAATCCAGCCTTAACCAGAGAGGTAATCCCACCACAGAGCACCGTCTGCTCACCAAAGAGGTCAGTCTCAGTCTCCTCGGCAAAAGTGGTCTCTATGATTCCGGCTTTGGCACATCCTATACCCTTGGCATAGGCCAGAGCGATATCCCGCGCCTCGCCGGTAGCATCCTGATGAACAGCCACAAGAGCCGGTGCTCCAGAACCCTCTGTGTAAAGTCGTCGCAACATATGGCCCGGGCACTTTGGAGCAATCATGGTTACGTCCACTTCTTCAGGTGGCACTATCTGACCGAAGTGTATATTAAACCCATGAGCAAACATCAGCATTTTACCCTTCGACAACCCCTTTTCAATCGACTCATGGTAGACTCTCGGTTGCATAACATCAGGGACAAGCATGACTATGATATCTGCCTCTTTAGCCACATTGGTGGCATCAGCAACCTTGAAACCAGCCTTTTCAGCATTTTTCCAGCCCTCGGTACCTTTAGCTTCAGCAACACTTACATCACATCCACTGTCTCTCAAATTCTGAGCATGAGCATGTCCTTGACTACCAAAGCCGATGATCCCGATTGTCTTGCCCTTTAATAAATTCAAATTTGCATCTTTTTCGTAATATATTGTGGCCACAGTACCCTCCTTAACGATTTTTATGAGACTATTGGAACAGAATTGTCCGGTCTATAAATCACCAGTCAGGCGCAGTTTCTGTTTCCCGTACGGTGGGCTTCGGTAGTGACTTCAGCATTTTAACATCTTCCACTTCCAGTGGCCCAACACCTCCACGCGTTAAAGCAACCCTGCCAGTCCTGGCTATCTCCCTAATACCAAAGCCACGGAGAAGTTCCAGCAACGAATTGACTTTATCCTCGTCTCCAGTAACTTCCACTATCAGCGAGTCAACAGAAACATCTACAATATTGGCCCTAAAGATGTCTACAATCTGAATTATTTCACTCCTCGTGGAAGCCGTAGCTTTTACTTTAATCAACGCTAGCTCTCGTGCCACTGAATTATCGTGAGTTATGTCTACTATCTTGACCACTTCTATAACCTTATCCAACTGTTTCCGGACCTGCTCCACTTTGGCATCATCGCCTTCTACCACAATTGTCATCCGAGAGAAACTTGGCTGTTCAGATTGTCCTACAGCAATGCTCTCGATATTGAAGTTGCGTCGTCGGAAAAGACTAGACACACGATTGAGCACCCCGGGCTTATCTTCCACCAAAGCGATCAAGGTATGCTTTGTCGTAGCCAACTATCCCTCCTCATTTCAAACTCTATATTAATTTGAAGGGGTCACCTTCTCTGGCCTTGGCATTTCAATAGCCTCAACTAGAGCTGCGCCCGGTGGGACTATGGGAAAAACACACTCTTCAGGCTCAACAACAAAATCAATGAGGAACGGTCCATTGTGTTCCATCGCCTTTTCTATCGCTGGAGTTACCTCTGCTTTATTCTTCACTCTTAACGCGGGAATGCCATAGGCCTCAGCGATCTTCACAAAATCTGGGCCAGAGAGTCGTGTACAGACATAGCGCCGTCCGTAGAACAATTGCTGCCACTGCCTTACCATACCCAAATAACCGTTATTGATAATAGCTATTTTAATAGCTACATTCTCCTGAACCACCGTGGCTAGTTCCTGTATAGTCATTTGAAAACCACCATCACCGGCAATGCACCAAACTGTCTCATCAGGACGACCAACCTTGGCACCAATAGCCCCTGGAAGCTCAAACCCCATGGTGCCTAAACCCCCTGCGGAAATCAAACTATTCGGCCTATCATAGAAAAAGAACTGTCCTGCCCACATCTGATTTTGGCCAACGCCGGTAACTATAGTGGCAACACCATTGGTAATCTCATAAATCTGACGGATAACATACTGCGGTAACAAGGATTCAGTTTCCCTGATTTCTAATGCCGGATGTTCCTGCCGCCACTTGTCCAGTCGATTTAACCACTCCGCATGTTCTCGTGGAATGACTTGCTGGTTTAGCGCCTTGAGCACATTTTTGACATCGCCAACTATAGGCACATCCACCCGCACATTCTTGCCTATCTCGGCAGGGTCAATATCTATGTGGACTATGCGAGCTTGTGGTGCAAAAGCACTTACCACCCCAGTAGCCCGGTCATCAAACCTCATTCCGATTGCAAGAATTACGTCAGCATTATGCACAGCCTTGTTGGCATAAGCCATGCCATGCATTCCCAGCCAGCCAAAGCTCAATACATGGGTCTCTGGAAAACTCCCGATCCCCAAGAAAGTAGTAATTACCGGTATCTGCGCCTTCTCAGCCAGCTCCCTAAGCTCCTCAAAGGCTTTTGAAATTATTACACCTCTGCCTGCAATGATGACGGGGCGTTCCGCTCCGTTTATCATTTCGGTTGCCCTCTTAATCTGAGCAGGGTGACCGTATAAGATTGGTTTATAGCCAGGCAAATTTACGCTATCTGGATAGACAAACTCTGTCTCTCGTTGTAAAACATCGCGTGGTATATCAATAAGTACCGGACCTGGCCTACCCGTTTGCGCGATATAGAAGGCCTCTTTAACCACTCTAGCTAACTTCGTAACATCAAGAACAAGATAGTTATGCTTGGTGATAGGAAGAGTAATACCTGTAATATCTATTTCCTGGAAAGCATCCTTACCAATGAAGGGAGTCGCCACCTGACCGGTAATAGCAACTACAGGAGATGAATCAAGATAGGCATTGGCAATCCCAGTCACCAGGTTCGTAGCGCCTGGCCCTGAGGTAGCCAAGCAGACCCCAACTTTTCCAGTGGCTCGAGCATAACCATCAGCAGCGTGAGCAGCGCACTGCTCGTGGCGGACTAAAATATGTCTGAGTGTTGGATATTGCGGAAGCGCGTCATAAAGTGGTAGTACAGCTCCACCAGGGTAGCCGAAGATAACCTCAACTCCTTCCCTGACCAAGCCTTCACACAAAATCTGTGCACCGGTTTTCTTCATAATTAGGCAACCTATTTAGATTAGATAAATACGGCTCCAGCACTGGCTGAGCCCACTTTCTCAACGTATCTCTTTAGATAACCCGCCTTTATTTTAGACTTGTACTCAGGTAGCTCAGACAACCGCTTCTTGATCTCTACATCACTCACCTTCAACTCCAGCTTGTAAGCTGGTATATTTATGCTTATTAGATCGCCATTTCTTACTGCTGCTATAGGCCCACGGTCAGCAGCCTCTGGAGACACATGCCCGATGGCTGCCCCCTTAGTACCACCAGAAAATCTTCCGTCAGTCACAAGCGCTACATCTTTATCCAGTCCCATGCCGCTCAAAAGAGAGGTAGGGGTCAACATTTCCCGCATACCCGGTCCACCTTTAGGCCCCTCATAGCGTATAACGATAACCTCGCCTTTCTTAACTTCATTCCTCATTATACCTTTGGTCGCCTCTTCCTCATTATCAAAAACCCTGGCCGGTCCTTCATGCACCATCATTCCAGCAGCGACTGCGCCGCTCTTCACCACTGCCCCCTCTGGTGCCAGATTTCCAAAAAGTATGGCTAGCCCACCAGTCTTAGAATACGGCTCATCTACTGACCTGATGACTTCACGGTTTCTGACTTTAGCTTTCTCTATAAGCTTCGATATAGGCATTAAAGAGACAGTGGGACATTTTCCATTCAATGAGTTCACTATTTCGTGCATAACTGCCGGAATCCCGCCAGCTAAGTCGAGGTCCTCTATATGTAACTCACTTGCTGGACTCAGTTTGCAAATATGTGGCACGCGCTGACTTATCTCATTAATCGATGACAAAGGAAAGTCAATCCCAGCCTCATGAGCCACCGCAATAAGATGGAGAACAGAATTAGTGCTACCACCAAGTGCCATATCCACAGCAAAGGCGTTCGAAATCGAATCTTTGGTTATAACATCTCTAGGTAACAGATTCTTTTTTAGCACAGCCATAATTTGCCTTCCTGTTCTCATAGCCAACACAATCCTTCTGGCATCCACAGCTGGTATAGTGCCATTGCCAGGTAATGCCATACCGAGTGCTTCAGTTAAGCAGTTCATCGTGTTGGCAGTAAACATTCCAGAACAGCTACCACAACCGGGACAGGCAGCAATCTCAATTTCCTCAAGCTCATATTCAGTCAGTTTTCCCTGAACAACACCACCTACAGCATTGAACACACTGACAAGGTCAACCGTTCGAATCTTATTATCTTCACTCAAACGGCCAGCTAGCATTGGCCCACCACTGATAAAGATAGATGGGATATTCAATCTTACCGCGGCCATAAGCATACCTGGAACTATCTTGTCACAATTAGGAATAAATACAAGAGCATCAAATTGATGCGCCTCAACCATAGCCTCTATAGAATCAGCAATCAGCTCGCGACTGGGCAAGCTGTATTTCATACCCGGGTGATTCATCGCTATTCCATCACAGATACCAATAGTATTAAATTCAAAAGGCACACCACCTTCACTGCGTACTCCTGCCTTTACCGCCTCAGCAATATTACGCAGGTGAACATGGCCTGGTACCACCTCGTTGAAACTGTTCACCACACCGATAAAAGGCTTTCCGAAATCCTCGCTGGATACACCAAGAGCTCGGAGCAAGGCCCGATGTGGTGCTCTTTCGATGCCCTTTTTAACGTTGTCACTACGTAACATACTTGAGACCGCCTTTCCTACTTATAAAAAGCGCCCTAACTGATTGGAGGTTAGAGATATAACAAGTAAACTAGCATAGCAGCTAGTTGTTGTCAAGCTACCTCAAGATGTTGTATTTTTTCTAAGCGACGCTGGTGTCTGCCACCCTCAAAGACAGAAGAAAGATAAACCCTCACAATATCTAAGGCTAAACCTGGCTCTAGTATATCTTCACCTAAACACAGCACGTTTGCATCATTGTGTTGCCGGGCACGCTGAGCGCTGAACATGTTACAACACAATGCCGCTCTTATGCCTTTTATCTTATTGGCGGCGATGCTCATACCTATGCCGCTGCTGCAGACCAGAATCCCGTGTTCGAACTTCCCTGATGCCACAGCCCCAGCCACCTCTCTTGCAATATCAGGATAGTCAACAGGGTCAGTGCTATAGCAGCCAAAATCGTGATATTCATGACCTAACTCGGTGAGGAGCCCTATAATAGCTTTCTTCAGTTTCAAACCACGATGGTCACAACCCACAGCTATGTGCATCAACTCACCCCCCGACATATTCTCTGACATACCTTCTAATCTCACTCTCAGGTATAATCCCCGCCCGCAGAATTACTGGTGTCTCCGTGGTGACATCAACAATGGTTGATTCTATCCCACCGGGACACCTGCCAGCATCAATGAATAAATCAACTTGCTCGCCCAGCTGTTCCTTCGCCTCCTCGACTGTAACCGGACTAGGTCTATCACTAATGTTGGCACTCGTTCCTATAATAGGTGCCCCCAACCTTCGAATGATAGTTAAAGGCACAGCATGATTGGGAACACGTACTGCAACTTTGTCACTTCCAGCAGTAACAATGGCAGGTAGCCAAGCTTTTTTGTACAAAACAAGTGTCAGACCACCTGGCCAGAATCGCTTAATCAAAAATCGAGCGATTTCTGGAACAAAGTCAACCACCATATCTAACTGCGAGGTATCAGCCAGAAGAACTGGTAGGGGCAGATTCAAAGGTCTTTTCTTTACTTTGTAAACCCTCTCCACAGCTTCTATATTAAAAGCATTGCATCCCAGGCCATAGACTGTGTCAGTAGGGTAAACAACAATACCACCCGTACTGAGAATCTCGATTGCTTTATCAATCTGTGAAACTGTTTCTTCTGGCAAATCACTCATTTTTGTAACTACTCTTACCACTCCTATAAGATTACTGCGCGCCAAAATTTTCCGCCAGAAATGCCTTAATCACCGGCCCAACCCCTGGATACTCCCACATATATTCATGTCCCGGCGCCTCAAATCCTAAACCGAGGGCATAAGATGTAAAGATGATAATTGCCTTGGTTGTAAACCAGTCCACAGTCGTAAAAGAAGGTGCATGACCTATGACAAACAATTTGCCTATGTTAGCTTTAAGAAATGACTTTAAATCTTTTTCAGAAAGCACATCAGCACTAATTCCACTACTAGCTATAACCAGTGAATTACTGACTTGCTCCACCCGCTGCCAGAAAGGAATCCCTACCTGAATAGAATACACTCTAGGATTGTCCTGCAGGTACCTCGCTACCGAGCCAGCAAAAGCAGCACCGGCACTCTGACCAGTTATCAGCACCTTCAAATCAGTAATATTTTGGGTCAGAAAATCAATTTTAGCAGCCAATCTCTTTGCCTTCACAGGATAGCGAGTTAAATGCTCCTTAAGTTCGAAAAACCGCTCAAGCAAACCGCTCCCGGTGCGGACATTCTCAATGATGCAAAATTTACACCCCAATTGCGTTAGTTCATCCTTTATCCCACTCAGCCAACTTCGCCCCTGGTAATCGGAAGACAACGGTTTAGCACCCCAACCACCCGAGCTTGAAAACACGACAATATCATTTCCCTTAGCTTTATCGTATAGATATAACAACTCAGCAATAAATTGCTTCTGTGCATTAATGTTATTTCCAACCACCTCTATAGCCAGCTGCCAGGCTTGTTGTTCAATTGCACCCGCAGATTCAAAATCCTGCGTGGGCAAATTTGATGCCTTAGTACCATTCGCAATTACAGAATAAACAACGAGAACAGCTAGACAGGTAATTAAAAAGACTGCCATCAACACATGGCAAAAACGAAACATAGCAAGACCCCTATTTCTGTTTGTACAAATAGTTATCCGTGTCCTTATATTCTATACTTTTGACATGAAAATGCCCAGTCTGCATCTCGCAAACGACCTTTTTTGAACAGAATAACTGACCATCTGCATCATTCCCCACATTGGTCCATGATTTCGATTTTACTTTGTCTAAGACACAAGGTTCGCCTATTATTACCTACGCAATTACCCCACATTTAGCCGCACCTATGCGATGTCTAGCTTCGAGCCAATCCTGACTCAATCTTCGAGTCACCTTACCATATACAACTACATAACACACCACCACGCATGGTAGAATAAATACTTGATGACCGCAACATTGAGCAAGACTTCATTACTGAAGTGGCGTGAGGCCAAAGCAAAAGCCTCAACAGGTGTTACTCGTTGCGGAAACACAATCTTCCGCTGGGGCGAGCGGACGTACGTGATGGGAATTGTAAATGTCTCTCCCGATTCTTTCTCTGGCGATGGTTTAGGCAGTGTCGATGCCGCTGTAGCCCAAGGACAGCGGTTTGTTGCCGAAGGGGTTGACATCATTGACGTCGGTGGTGAATCTACACGTCCAGGCTCAGAACCAATACCAGTTAAGGAAGAACTGCGACGAGTAATACCAGTGCTCGAACGATTGGCAAAAGAAATAAATGTGCCCCTAAGCATTGATACCTATAAATTTGAAGTGGCACGCCAGGCTCTCGATGCTGGCGCCCACATGATAAATGACATTTGGGGATTGAAGCGAGAGCCAAGGCTAGCTCAACTGGCAGCAGAAAGAGGCGTGCCCATAATCCTGATGAGCAACCAGAGAGATAAACCTAGACATAACATCATAGCTGCAGTTATCTCAGATTTGAAAAAGTCCATAAATCTGGCACTTGAAACTGGCGTACTTTGGGACAATATCATCATTGATCCTGGTATAGGCTTTGGAAAGACACTAGAACAGAACCTTGAACTGGTACGGCAATTGGACGAACTAAAAGTATTAGGCAGACCTATCCTATTGGGTACTTCGCGTAAATCTATGATTGGACTAGTGCTGGACTTGCCGCCTGAACAACGTCTGGAGGGAACCGCAGCCAGTATCGCCATAGGCATCGCTAAAGGAGCAGATATGGTCCGCGTGCATGACGTAAAGGAGATGATACGCGTCTGCCGTATGAGCGACGCCATTATTCGAGGTAGAAAGACAAAATGGTGACTGCCTATCTTAGCCTTGGTTCCAACCTAGGTGACAGAAAGGGAAACCTGGCGAGGGCATTAAACTTGCTATCACAGCAAGTGGTAGTGGACAAGGTGTCATCTATTTACGAGACTGAACCTGTAGGTTACCGAGACCAGCCGCTTTTTCTCAATATTGTGTGCCGCATCTCCACTAGACTAAGTCCTGCTAGGCTGTTACAGTTGGCTAAGCAAATCGAGGCAAAATTGGGCAGGACAAACAGTTTCCGCAACGCTCCCAGAACCATAGATATAGACATACTTTTCTATGGAAATAAGGTTCTAAACAGCGAGGGACTCACCATACCTCATACGCGTTTGACGGAAAGAGCTTTTGTGCTTGTGCCGCTGGCCGAAATCGCTCCTGACCTAATACATCCTGTGAGCGGCAGGAGGGTTAAGGAACTGTTGGATGATTTAGGTAAGGCAGCTGGTGTCAACAAGTGGACTGAAGCTGGTGCAATTATTTAACAGGAGGCAAAATGTACCAAGTATCTGTTGAAGGACATTTCGATGCTGCCCACTATATTAGAGACTATGGAGGTAAATGCGAGAACGTGCACGGTCATCGCTTTAAGGTGGTAGTCAGCTTAAAGACAACGAGGCTAAACGAAATTGGCCTAGCCTATGACTTTGTGGAACTAAAGCGTCATCTGGGTGAAGTCCTCACCCGGTTTGACCACAAATGTCTTAACGACGTCCCGCCCTTTGATAGGTTGAATCCATCATCGGAGAATATTGCAATGACTATCTATGAACACCTTAAAGGCCGCTTTTCCGGCGATGTTTCACTGTCAAACGTGGAGGTCTGGGAATCACCGCAAAGCTGTGTATCATACAGCCCTTGGTAAGTCATTCTTTGAGGTGAGGGGGTAGCAAATTAGGAATACTATCCGTAATGGGATAGCTTTGACCACACCTCTGGCAGAATAGAGAGCCTGTCACTACCTCGCCCTCTTTCTCCTCAATTATGTTTAACTCGAGTGAACCTTTGCACAATGGACACGCCAGTATATCCATCAACTCTCTTTTCATAGAACCTTATCCTATCGTAAATTAAGATAAGCTGTCAATTGGTACTGCGTCCACCGAAAGTCTCCCTTTTACCGCATAACTTGCCCAAGGGCACAATGGAACAAATAGCCCAGCACAAACTTCTATGGGTGACCGGATTGTGTCAAAAGGCCGCGTGTGCGCTATAATGTGGGAGGAGATGGAATGGTAAAACTGAGTTTTTATGGCGGGATTAATGAGATAGGGGGTAATAAGATACTGCTGGAGGACGAGGGAAAGAGGCTACTGCTTGACTTCGGTTTTCCGTATAAGCGGTATAAGTGGTTCTATGAAGAGTATCTTAAGCCACGTTCCGGTGCCGGGCTGCTTGACTTGTTGACGCTAGGGTTGCTGCCACCAATGGAGGGGCTGTACCGCGATGACCTGGCAATGCCTGTACCCTGGCAGAACTTCCGGAGTAACGAAGGCTACCGCAGGCTGGAGGAGGTAGATGGGGTGCTGCTCTCCCATGCTCACCTAGACCATTCCGGGCACATAGCCCTGCTCAGGGGTGATATTCCAGTGTATTCTACGGCGATGACCGCCTTTATCACCAAGGCAATGCAGGATGTAGGAAAAACCGACTTCGACCAGCAGGTTTGCTACTTTACTCCGACAAAGTTGATGCACCCCACCGGCTGGAAGCAGGAAGCATGCATCACCGACGATAAAGCGAAAAGGGTGCAGCGGCAGTTTCGCATCGGCGATATGCCACTTGAGACCCTGAGCGAACAAGCTAAGCAGTTCTGGTCATGGGGTTTCTACGAGAAAACACCAAGGCAGAAAGCGCTATGCTCGCAGCCACTCGCGGACTGCGGACAGAGCCAGTTCCGGCTGCGCTGTTTCTGCGTCGACCACTCTATACTCGGTGCCTGCGCCTGGGGAGTGGAGACAAGTGTAGGATGGATAGTCTACAGCGGTGATTTGCGCCTCCACGGTAAGCGAGGCAGGATGACAGAAAGGTTTATCGAAGAGGCAGCAACATTGAAGCCCACAGCGCTGATAATAGAGGGCACCAATGTAAAGAAGGACGAGAACGTGCCAGAAATCGCCGTCTGTGAGAACGCTTGCCGAGCGGTTAGGAATGCCACAGGACTGGTGATCGCCGATTTTTCACCGCGCGATGTGGACAGGCTGTTGACATTTTTGGAGATAGCCAAAGATACCGGGCGAAGGCTGGTGATATTGCCCAAGGACGCTTATCTATTGAAAACAGTGAGGCTACTGGAGCCGGAAATGCCGGACGTTGCCACCGACGATAACATCGTTATCTACCAGGAAACCATCGGCACCAAGCAGCCATCACGGGTATGGATTAAGGAGATGAGTCGTGAATACAAGCATAAGGTGGTGGTAGCTAAGGATGTGAGGAATAATCAGGGCGACTTCATCCTGTGCTTCAGCTTTTTCGATTTGAATGAGCTGCCCAGCCTGCAGCCCCGGCGGAATGACAGCCTATACATCTACAGTTCCAGCGAGCCGCACGACGAGGAGCAGGAGAGGGACTTCTGGCGGCTGGGACATTGGCTGAAGCATTTCGACATTAAGGGCTTCGGCCTGCCCGTGGAGCGGGACGGGAAATGGGAGATACCGGAAGAGCAAAGGGGACTGCACGCCTCGGGGCATGCCTGTGGGCCCGATTTACTTGAGATAGTCAGGGGAGTAAGCCCAAAGTACCTCATACCCGTCCACACCGAGCATGCCACATATTATAGCGCCTACCTTAAGAACAGCCAGACAAAGATCAGGCTCCCCAAGCTGGGCAAGACGATAGAGCTTTGAACCTGTGGCTTATGCCAGCTTTATGTCTGGTGAACCAGCCGTCTCCTTCATGAACTGGACCAGTATCTGGCTACGGAGTTCATTGCGCCCCTTTATCGGGGTGACGAACTTACCCTTTATCCACACCTGCCTGGGCTCGACGAAAACAAGCACACGAGGACCGTTAAGGGCTTCATCAAGAAACTTGGGGTAATCGTTCCGGAACATCTTGCCAGCTTCAGCAATATAGGCTTCGTCCTTTTTTTTCAGAATGTCCTCGAGGATTTTACAGGCTTTTTCCACATTACTATCAGTGGTCACGGGAATACGTACTTCATCGAACATAAAATCTGAATAGATCGGTTCGAAGCCTGCCGAGTAGTCCTTAGAGTAGTTGAGTACCGGCTGGTCAAGTATAATCAAGTTGGGCACATATAGTAGCCTGCCCGTGAGTTCACCACCCAGTTTCTCATCCTCCCCCACTTCCTCGAGTGTAGTATGGAGAAGCCCAACATGTCTTACATCTCCTTTTATGCTACCGATGCGAATTCTGTCGCCCAAGTCATATATTTTGGAGAAGGTAATGACGAAGAAGGCAAAAAAGCTGGCAGTATATTTCTGGAGTGCCAGTGCCAGTGCCACAGCAATGATAGGCACATAGATAGCTACTTGAGGTACATATATCGCAGCCACTATCGTGGCAGCGACAAGTGTCAAAACTGCGACACACGTCACGATTGTCGTGATAAGACTGATATTCCGACGTTGCGCCTCCTCTTTAGGAGCCATTGCTCTTTGGGAGCGCTGGCTGTTATCGGCAGAAACATCCTCGCTGCCTAATAGCTTAGTCTTATAGTCCGATTCGCGCGATTTCCGGTTTTCCATGTGCCACACCAGTGCTTTTTCTCCGTAGCCACATTTTCTTGATTTCCTGTTACCCTGTCTACAATATCAAAATATAATAAGGTGGGAGGATTCTTGCCCTCCCACCCATTGGGCTGCATCTTGTGTTTCAACCTGTCATTATATTTATCTATTTTATCAAGCCAGAATAATAATCAGTATCTCGTGTAAAACTGATATCTGGAGCGGGAGACGGGATTCGAACCCGCGACAGCCTGCTTGGAAGGCAGGAACTCTACCACTGAGTTACTCCCGCCGGAGTCATATCCATTTTAATCTTAGCTGACGGCCTTGTCAAAGAATTCCCTTGACCTCTTTTCTATCTTCGCTTCCCAGGCGTAAAAAAACTTTCCCAGGACACTAGAGGGTTTTAGAAGTGAAATTCCTCGAGTTAGGTATTGTAATGAGGCAGTTAATAGATTAAAATGGGCAAAAGTAAACCCTGATCGAATATGTAAACTGTGCACCCAATTCTTTAAAGGGGGACTGACATGAAAAAAAGCCGTTACAAGAAGATTGTTCAGATTGTAGTACCCATTATCGTAATCCTGCTTATTCTTCCATTAGCAATTGGTTATGGCCTGTTTTACAACATGACCAGGGCACCGCTGCCGCAACACAGCGGAGAAATAAAAGTAGCTGGCCTGCAGGACACGGTGGAGGTTTTGCGGGACAAATGGGGTATACCGCACATCTATGCCAAAAACATGTATGACCTGTTCTTTGCTCAGGGATATACACAGGCACAAGACCGCTGGTGGCAGATGGAGTTCTGGCGCCACATAGGCAACGGCAGAATCGGGGAGTTAGTTGGTAAAAAGAATGCGCTGCTAGGCACAGATATATTTATTCGTACTCTTGGCTGGAGACGAGTAGCTGAGAAAGAAATACAGATCTGCGACGAAGAGTCTCTTGCCAGGTTGCAGGCCTTCGCTGATGGTGTTAACGCCTATATTATCAGTCGCAAGCCAGGCAAGCTGGCCCTAGAGTACAGTATATTAAAATCGATAGGCATCGATATAAAAATCGAGCCATGGACACCCGTTGACACGCTGGTATTCGGAAAGATGATGGCATGGGACCTGGGACCTAGTGAAAACTATGAGACACACCGCGCTACACTATATGAGTTGCTCGGCCAAGAGATGACCGACCAGCTACTGACACCTCCGTGGCCGTTTGGCAAAAGGCCCACTATCATTAGATACGACGAACTACCCAAGGCGGACGGACCAAGATGGGACCGTCAATCCACTGCTTTCAAGGAATGTGATGGACTTGACATGCTTTTAACTGGGCAGCTGTCAACTTCGGATTCACTACCTTCAATTAGTCTAGTATTCGGCAAAAGTGGAGGCGCTGGCAGTAATAACTGGGTAGTGAGTGGCAGGATGACAAAAAGCGGCAAACCGCTGCTGGCCAATGACCCACATCTGAAAGCTCAGATGCCATCCATCTGGTATGAAATCGGCTTGCACTACCGGCCCGAAAATGGGGAGGCCCCGGCTGACCTAGTCGGTTTCACCTTCTCCGTTACGCCCGGAATAATCATCGGTCACAATAATTTCATCGCCTGGGGAGTGACCAACGTTGGGCCAGACGTGTTTGATTTATACCGTATCCGTGTGAACCCGAACAACCCACTTCAGTATGAGTGGAATGGCCAGTGGCGAGATATGACAGTTTATGAAGAAACTATTCGCTTCGGAAACGGCGTAGAGCCGGTCACTGTTAAGATTCGAGAAACACATCTTGGCCCAATAATCAATGACAACAAAATAGACAAGGAAACCGGCGAAATTCTGGGTTTCAATAACGAAGACCCACTGGCATTACGCTGGACGGCCCTAGAGCCAGGTACCCTGATGCAGGCAATCACCAGACTCAACAAGGCAACGAACTGGGATGAGTTTCGCAAGGCTTTGAGCTACTGGGATGTGCCGTCACAAAATTTTATTTACGCTGATGTGAATGGAAACATTGGTTATCAAATGCCTGGGCGCATTCCCATCCGTGCCAAAAACCACAGCGGACTTATACCGGCACCAGGCTGGACGGATGAGTTCGTATGGAAAGGTTTTATTCCGTTCAATGACTTACCCAGCGTATTTAACCCCGAGCGCGGTTATATTGCTACCGCAAACCAGGCAGTAGTTCCACCGGAATATTATGATCATCTGGAGAAAAAGTTGGGCAAGGGCTTGAACTACATATTCGGTCGCGAGTGGAATTACGGCTATCGCGGTCAGCGCATCGAAGAGCTGCTTAAAAAGTTGGCACCACACACTGTTGACACTTTTCAGTCGATACTCGCTGATAATAAGCTTCTTAGCGCCGAAGAAGTGATGCCTTATCTTGCCAAATTGAAATTCGATGATGCCAGGTTAACTGAAACTAGGGATTGGCTACTGAACTGGGACTGCCAGTGCAATGCTGATAGCCCACAAGCTGCTCTCTACGCTCAATTCTGGGCAAGCCTCATCAGAAACCTGTACTACGACCAGTTAGGCGGGGTTTATAACCCGGATGGTTACAGTCGGGAGATGTGGGCTACTGCACTGCTCATGGAACAGCCTGACAATGTTTGGTGGGATGATACAAGGACAAAAGAAATAGTTGAAAAGCGTGATGACATACTTATTCGTTCATTCAAAGAAGGCTATGCCGGCACAGTAGCAACACTGGGCAAGGATCCCAGTAAGTGGAAATGGGGTGAACTTCATACTGTAACCTTCATCAGTAGCCCGCTTGGCCAGAGCGGCATAGGGTTTATCGAGAAGATAGTCAATCGTGGTCCCTTCCCCACAGGGGGTAGCTCCGACACGGTAAACAATGCCGCCTGGAGTATAGAAACTGGCAATTTCACTGTTACAGCATGGCTAGCATCCATGCGCATGATAGTAGACCTTGGCGATTTCACGGAGAGTGTCGCCATCCACACCACTGGCCAGAGCGGTCATCCTTATAGCAAACACTATGATGATATGATCGGACTGTGGCTGAATATGAAATATCATCCCATGCTTTGGACAAGAGAGCAGGTGGAGAAGGCCATTGCTAACAGGCTGATACTGACTCCGGGCAAATAGAGAATAATGCCCTAACTACAAACTATAAGCCTTCATCCCTGTTGTATCTCGTACTGATGAAGATTCTCATTCTCTCAAGTGTCCCTTATTGTACCTCAAAGCAGCTTTCGCCCATTTCGATGGGATACAAAAAGTAAATCTATTTAGATTCAACTCGAGATATCGATAAATACTACGTAGGCTATCGAGACAAGAATGTTATTGTTCAGTGACCAAATCATAGAACATTAACACAAACAGACAATAAAGTTGACCGAAAATATTGTTTTTTGATACACTGCCAATTTGGCTGCGATGCCTCACAAAAATACGGTGTGCATCTTGTTTCACCTAATGACAGACAAATAAATAACACCAAAAATCATCAATATGTTGGAGGGGAAAAGTGTCACCGGTCAAAATAGTAGTTGATAGGAAGGAAATAATTGCCGACGTTAATCAAACTATCCTCAACGCGTGTAGACAAAACGGGATTCATATTCATACCTTATGCTCAGGTAGTCACGCTAAGCCTCTTGATTGTTGCTGGGTTTCAGCTGTAGATGTCCAGGGATTAGGAATAGTCACCCCTTGTACCACACTCATAACAGATGGAATGGTGATCGAGACCGGCAATGATAGAGTCATGGCTACTCGAAGACGATGTCTGGAGTCACTTCTGTCTGACCATAACGGGGACTGTATTGCACCATGCCAGTCAACTTGTCCTGCCGGCATTGACATCCCCGGGTATATTGCGCTAATTAGACGGGGAGCTTACAAAGAGGCAGTAGAGGTTATTAAAGAAACTCTCCCCCTACCTGCAATCATAGGACGTATTTGTCCTCATCCCTGTGAACAAGCCTGCCGCAGGAACGTGGTAGACCAGCCTGTTTCCATTTGTAGCTTAAAGCGCTTCGCTGCTGACCAAGACATTTTGGGCAAAGACAGGTTTGTACCTGTTCTCAGACCAAAGAGTGGCTTTAAAGTGGCCATTGTTGGCTCTGGGCCAGCTGGTCTTTCCGCCGCCTACTACTTAATTAAGGATGGCCATGATGTTACAATTTTTGAGGCACTGCCTCAACCTGGGGGTATGCTACGCTATGGTATACCAAGTTACCGGTTGCCGCGTGACATTCTTGACCAAGAAATCTCAACAATTACAGACTTAGGTGCAACCATTTTAACCAATCGAACTTTAGGTGTTGATTTTACAATCAAGAGTCTTTTGGATGATGGTTTTAGAGCGATTTTGCTTGCAATAGGTGCCCATCAGAGCCAAAGAATGAATGTTGAAGGAGAGGACCTGCCAGGGGTATTGCCGGGCACTCAATTTCTCCGCGAAATTAATCTCGGAAAACATATACAACTTGGCAACAAAGTGGCGGTAATTGGTGGGGGGAACACTGCTATTGACGCAGCCCGCACTGCCATTCGCTTGGGGGTAAAAGACGTCACCATTGTTTATCGGCGCTCCCGTGCTGAAATGCCGGCCAGTCCTTGGGAAGTCGAGGAGGCTGAAGAAGAAGGAGTCAAAATACACTTTCTGGCTGCACCAACCAAAATCATAGCTGAAAATGGAAAGGTGACCGCTATAGAATGCGTCAAAATGGAATTGGGCGAGCCAGATGCCAGTGGGCGTCCTAGACCTAAACCTCTACCGGGTTCTGAGTTTATTATACCTGTTGATTCGGTGATCGCTGCTATTGGTCAACAGCCTGACCTTTCATTTCTAACTGGTGTAACCGATCTCAGAATTGAGAAGGGGAATATAGCGGTTGACCGTAACACCTTCATGTCAAATATAACAGGAGTCTTCGCTTGTGGCGACTGTGTAACGGGAGCTGCCACAGCGGTGGAAGCTATCGCCACCGCAAGAAAAGCGGCTGCCGCCATTTGCAGCTATTTAAGGGGTGAAGAACTTCCACGAACCAAAGAACCATTTAGCATCAGCAAAGGACAATTGACTGAATTAAATTTGGACGAATTTGTTCAATTGGAGCGAAAGCCAAGAGAGAAGATGCCGAAACTTAATACAGAAAACAGGCGTAATAATTTCGATGAGATCGAACTCGGTTACTCTGAAGAAGCGGCCAAGAAAGAGGCTGAGCGATGCCTAGAATGCGGCTGCAAAGCAGCATACTACTGTGAGCTTCGCCAGCTGGCAACAGAATACGATATCCCATCAATAGCAACGGTTGGCACCAAGTTTCTTTATCCTGTAGACAAAAATCACCCGTTTATAGAACGAGACCCTAATAAGTGCATATCCTGCGAACGCTGTGTCCAAATGTGCCGTGACATCCAAGGCATAGGTGCCATTAATGTAGGTTACCGAGTTGAGGCTTTTAAGGGTTACGGTAGCCCACTGCCAGGCATAGCCTGTGTTTCTTGTGGTCAGTGCCTTTCCGTTTGCCCAGTAGGTTCGCTCGTCCCCAAAAATGAAATGCGCCCTGAACGTGAAGTAAAGACCATCTGTTGTTATTGCGGTGTAGGCTGCGGTTTGTACCTGGGCGTCCGGGGTGGCCTTGTTGTTAGCGTAAGGCCTGATGCCGAAAGTCCTGTTAACAAAGGTAACCTTTGTGTCAAAGGGAGATTTGGCTATGAATTTATCAACCATCCAGAGCGACTAAAAACACCACTGGTCAAAAGAAACGGTAAGTTTGTTGAGGTAGCGTGGGATGAGGCTCTGGAACTTATCGCCAGTAGATTGTCAAGTTACAAAGCGGAACAATTTGCCTTCATTGCCTCTGCCAGATGCACCAACGAAGAAAACTACCTGGCCCAAAAATTTACTCGGGCTGTCATGCAGACTAATAACGTGGACCACTGTGCCCGTCTTTGACATTCTCCCACCGTGGCCGGTCTGGCCACTAGTTTCGGTAGCGGCGCAATGACTAATTCTATTGGTGAAATCAGCAGCTCTGCTTGTACCATCGTCATCGGTAGCAACACTACCGCCTGCCATCCTGTGTTAGCCTTGGAGATAAAGAAATCAGTGCACAATGGCGGGAAGCTTATTGTAGTCAATCCCAGGGAAATTGATCTTTGTCGTTACGCTGACATCTGGCTGAGACCCATACCTGGTAACGATGTGGCTCTACTTATGGGCATGGCAAGAGTTATTCTTGAAGAGAGATTGGCAGATTTGACTTTTGTAAGTGAGTGTTGCGACAATTTTGATGCCTTCAAGGAATCATTGAAGGATTTTAACCTCGACTTTGTAGAAAAGGTTACTGGCGTATCCAGAGATGATATAGCTGAAGCAGCTCGATTATACGCCACCCGCAAACCAGCAAGTATTATTTATTGTATGGGTGTGACCCAGCACAGCCACGGCACTGATAATGTGCTAGCTATAGCCAATTTAGCTATGTTGACTGGCAATATAGGCAAACGTTCATCTGGCGTGAACCCATTGCGTGGGCAAAACAATGTCCAGGGGGCCTGCGACATGGGAGCTTTACCAAACGTATACACAGGTTACCAGAGAGTTGACAATTCAGATATTCAGAGGAAATTCGAGACTGCCTGGAAATGCAATTTGAACCCCATACCTGGGCTAACTTTGACCGAGATGTTTGACGCCGCTTATCAAAAGCGCATTAAAGCAATGTACATTATGGGTGAAAATCCGATATTAAGCGACCCAGACACAAGGCATGTTCGTGAGGCACTAAGCAGGCTCGATTTCCTCATAGTTCAAGACATGTTTCTAACTGAGACTGCTCAACTGGCTCATGTTGTTTTGCCAGCAAGTAGTTTTGCCGAAAAGGATGGGACATTTACAAATACCGAGCGACGAATACAACGAGTGCGAAGAGCAATCGAACCAATAGGGGAATCCAAGCCCGATTGGTGGATCATCAGCAAGCTAGCCCAAAAAATGGGTGCCAACGGTTTCAACTTTGACCATCCTTCAGAAATAATGGAAGAAATCGCTAGCCTGACACCTAGCTATGGAGGTGTTAGCTACCAGCGTTTGGAAGAGTGTAGTTTACAATGGCCCTGTCCCACCAAAGATCATCCGGGGACACCTATATTACACGTAGGCAAATTCGTTTGCGGCCTAGGAAGATTTACGCCACTCAAATACAGGCCGCCGGCTGAATTGCCTGATGAAGAATATCCTCTCATTTTAACTACTGGTCGTAGCCTGTATCACTATCACACTGGCAGTATGACACGTAGAGTTGCCGGACTAAATACAATCGAGCCAGAAGGAGTGGTGGAGATAAGCTCGAAAGATGCCGCCGTTTTGAAAATTAGGGACGGCGAGAAGGTCAAAATCATTTCACGTCGCGGTGAAGTAATCGCCAAGGCGAAAGTCACTGAAAAATTGCCACCAACGGTAGTCTACATGTCATTCCACTTCGTCGAAACTCCGGCTAATGTCCTGACCAACACAGCACTAGACCCTGTATCAAAAATTCCGGAACTTAAAGTATGTGCCGTACGGATTGAGCGGATTAAATGAGGTTGAAGATTATGTCAAACGACACAAAAGCTGGTTATTTAAGGTGCGCTTTGCTAAATGGGGAGAACTGTCTTAGCAATATTATGCTGCCGCAGCAGAGGCAGTCCAGCTTTATCAGACTATGCTACCCACAACACAACTGATATGACTAAACAACTCGGGAGGAAATATGTATAAGATCGTGGTTAAAGAAAATCTCTGTCCCGTGGTATATTTAATGGAAATTGAGGCACCAGCAATCGCCAGAAAGGCTAAAGCCGGCCAATTTGTCGTTATCAGGGTTGACGAGGTCGGGGAACGCATCCCACTCACGTTGGCTGATTGGGACGATAAAAAGGGAACAGTCACACTTGTGGCTATGAAGGTAGGAACCACAACCTATAAGCTGTCCTGCCTTAATGCTGGTGATAATGTACTTGATCTGATAGGGCCATTAGGGCTACCATCAGAGATAGACAACTTTGGTACGGTAGTCTGTGTGGGCGGTGGTGTTGGTGTCGCCCCAATATATCCCATAGCCAGGGCTCTGAAAGAGGCTGGAAATAAAATTATTACGATAATGGGAGCTCGAAGCAAAGACTTGCTTTTCTGGGAAGACCGATTGCAGAGCGTAAGCCATGAACTCATAGTCACCACAGATGACGGCTCATATGCGCGCAAAGGAGTGGTTACCGAACCTTTAAAAGAAGTCCTTGAACAGAATCGTGAAATTAATCGCGTCATCGCCATTGGCCCAGCCATAATGATGAAGTTCTGCTCTTTGACCACAAGGCCATTCGGGGTACACACTGTCGTCAGCCTCAATCCGATTATGGTTGACGGCACAGGAATGTGCGGATGCTGCCGCGTCTCAGTAGGCGGTATAACCAAATTCGTTTGTGTCGATGGTCCAGAATTTGATGGACATCAAGTTGACTGGGAGCTTTTGTTCGCACGTCAGCGGATCTACTGTGATGAGGAAAGACAATCTTTCGAACTATGGAAGTTACATCAGTGCCAGCACGCTTGACTTATATAGAGTTGTCGCCATATTTCATCGTGCTGCTTTGCCTGAACAATGCCCCACACGCGACTGAAATTTAATTTTAACAAATTTTAGTTAAGGAAGACTAAAATGCAAGAGAAACCGAAACCAAAGCTAGACTTAAACAGAGTAGCCATGCCTCGCCAAGACCCTAAGGTCAGAATAGAAAACTTCGACGAGGTGGCTCTGGGCTATAGTGAAGACATGGCTATAAAAGAGGCCAGCCGCTGTATCCAATGTCCTAAAAGACCATGCGTTGCAGGCTGCCCGGTATATGTAGATATCCCCGAATTTATAAAGGCAATACGCGACAACAACATGCCTGAGGCAGTGAGGATAATGAAAAGTAAAAACGCCTTGCCAGGCATCTGCGGGCGAGTCTGCCCACAGGAAACACAGTGCGAAGAAGTATGCACGTTGGCTAAAAAGGGAGCACCCATAGCTATAGGTCGACTGGAACGATATGTTGCCGACTGGGAACGGACCCATACCACTGAATTAAATTCACCAGTAGAACTGCGACCACCAACAGGCAAGAAGGTAGCTGTCATTGGCTCAGGTCCTGCCGGACTGACCTGTGCTGCCGATTTAGCCAGGCTAGGACACCAAGTGACCATCTTTGAGGCACTACATGTCGCTGGTGGGGTCTTGATGTATGGGATACCAGAGTTCAGGTTGCCAAAAGTTATTGTCCAAGGTGAAGTAGATTATGTCAGGTCATTAGGAGTAGACATTCAGCTAGACTCAGTAATGGGTAAGCTGGCAACTGTTGACGAGCTTTTAGCGAGCGGTTATAGTGCCGTCTTCTTGGGCACCGGCGCTGGTTTGCCTATGTTCTTGAACGTGCCTGGTGAGAACTTTAACGGCATCTATTCAGCAAATGAGTTCCTTACCCGGGTAAACCTGATGAAGGCCTACCTCTTCCCCCAATATGATACCCCGATAAAAATAGGGAGGAGGGTGACAGTCATCGGTGGTGGCAATGTAGCTATGGACGCAGCTCGCTGTGCCTTAAGACTTGGGGCTGAAGAGGTCTATATTGTCTACCGCAGGTCAAGGCCTGAAATGCCAGCACGGCGTGAAGAGGTAGAAAATGCCGAAGAGGAAGGGATTATATTCAAGTTCCTTACCAATCCAAAAAGATTCATCGGTGATGCCCATGGCTGGGTTACTGCAATGGAGTGTTACGAAATGGAACTTGGGGAGCCTGATGCCAGCGGTCGACCTCGCCCCATTGTAAAAGAGGGCAGCGAGTTTATAATGGAGGTTGATGTGGTTATTGTAGCTCTGGGAACCACACCTAATCCGTTGATCCCATCAACGACCCCGGGATTGGAGACGAGGAAAAACGGTACTGTAGTGGCCGATGAGAATACTGGTAAGACAACAAAGGAAAGAGTCTGGGCTGGAGGAGATGTTGTGACCGGTGCCGCTACAGTTATCAGCGCCATGGGAGCTGGCAAACGAGCTGCGGCTTCAATAGATGCCTACCTTAGAGGAACCACTTGACGATTATCCTGTGCACTTTCGCACCTCTGAGCAAGGTCAGGCACTCATGCTTAGGCCATTCTAGATAGGCTTGTTGCTATTTTGTTCGATATGATATAATTTCTTCACCTTTAAACCCTACAAGGTAGTAAATAATGTCAAACTACGAATTGGTAGTTATAATCAACCCTGAAATAGTTGATGAAGAAATGCCTAATGTTATCACCAAGCTCAGCGAAATGATTAAGAAGATTGGTGGGAGTGTTGACGAAATTAATCAATGGGGGAGAAAAAAACTGGCTTATCCGATAAAAAGACGTGCTGAGGGGAATTATTTATTAGCGAAATTAAAGCTGAAACCAGCTTCAACAAAGGAGCTGGATGCGAATCTGCGCCTTTCGGGGGAGGTCCTACGCCATCTACTAATAAAGCTGGCGGACTAAGGTGTAAGGAGTGTCAGTATGGTGAGCTTAAATAAGATTATGCTGATAGGCAATGTTGGTACTGATCCAGAGATGAGATTTACTCCAAACGGTAATCCAGTAGCTTCATTTCGTCTTGCAACCAGTCGACTGTATACGGCACCTGATGGAGAACGTAAACAAGAAACGGATTGGTTCACGATAGTCACGTGGAAGAAACAGGCTGAAAGTTGCAATCAGTTTTTAACTAAAGGCCAGCGAGTCTACGTTGAAGGCAGCCTACGCACTCGTGCCTGGGAAGGACGGGATGGCCAGAAACGCCTAAGCGTTGAAGTGATAGCCAATAGAGTGTTATTTCTTGATAGACAGGCCACATCCCCTCTTCCCAGCGAAGAATTTACAGCTGACGCTGGAGAAGATGATGTTACACCTGAGGACTTACCATTCTAGCTACAAAGGAGGCAAGGAATAAGCTATGGAGGAAGGTGGTGGGCCTAAAGAAACTAAAGAAAAGGGGCGGCGGTTTGTTTTCAGACCGAAGGTCTGTCCCTTCTGTACTGAAAAGATAACCATAGACTATAAGGACATTTCAAGATTGCGACATTATATTTCTGACAGGGCTAAAATTGAGCCGCGTAGGCGCACCGGAGTTTGCGCTAAACATCAGCGGCGTCTAGCTCAAGCAATCAAAAGAGCCCGCTTCCTAGCCTTATTACCTTATACTCCAAACCACTTACGCCCATCCAAGGGCGAGTCCCAAAGCTAGGCCTTGGGTTCGTGGAAAAAACAAAATGCCAAAAAGAACATACCAACCGAAGAAAATCTCGCGAAGACGCAAACATGGCTTTCGAGCTAGAATGAAGACCCGTGGGGGACAGAAGGTTTTAAAAGCTAGACGGCTTAAGGGGCGGTGGAAACTAACATCAGTTTAGCAGATGGCAAGCGAATGGGCTTTAACAAAAAGGGCCCAGTATTTAACTGTTTATAAATCGGGCAAAGCTTGGGTGGATGAACTTATCGTGATGAAGGCATTGCCAAACGAGCTCGGATTTAGTCGCTTCGGATTTTCAGTCGCTAAAGAAATAGGTAAGGCAGTGCAGCGCAATCGCGTACGTCGTTTACTAAAGGAGGTCGTCCGATTAACACCGGTAAAACCCGGATGGGATATCGTGTTTATTGCTCGGCCAGGGGCAGTAAATGCCGACTATCATACACTTAAAAAGTCGACAGGCAAGCTCCTATCACGGGCTCATTTGCTGATGAACGGAAATGAAAAGATTCATGCTGAATCTGATTAGGTTGTATCAATCCACGATATCACAAGTTACTCCACCTGCTTGTAGGTTTGCCCCTACTTGTTCTCAGTATGCCTACGAGGCAATAGAAAGATACGGATTACTAAGGGGAAGCTGGCTTGCGGCTAAGCGCCTGGTGCGTTGCCACCCTTGGTCAAACGGCGGCTACGACCCGGTACCATAATGCCGCTCAATTTTATATCGGTGAAAAGAATGATTAAGGTTTTCAAAGCCGAACTAAAGGTGCCGATTTTTTTACTATTCTTATTACTCGCGTTCGGACTAGCTAATCAAGGCTGTGCAGGTCCAACGTGGCGTGGATGGTCCGGTTTCGCTAGCCAGGACGGAATCCTTTATTTCGGCTCAATGGACGGTAGAGTATTTGCAATAAATCCCGTAGCTCGAGAGCAAGGGAAGGCTTTTCCTGACGATAGGGAATGGGTCTTCAAAATTCCGACTGCAGCCACTCCGCGTGGAATGTGTGGGCCTTTAGGCTGTGCACCAGCAGCTCCACCGGTAGATATTTATGCCACCCCAGTGGTGATTAATGACCTAGTCTGCATGGCCACTTATGCTGGTCACGAAGGTAAGCTGGTGGCCTTAAATAGGTTATCACCCGGTTATACAGAAGGTGTTCCACTACGGTCAAAAGGTGAGTGGACTTACCCCAGTAATGTCAGACCTATGGGGGCTATTGTTGGCAGTCCCGTATTGGCTGACAACACCATTTATGTAGGTACCTCTGATGGCAAAGTTTATGCCTTGGATGCGCTTTACGGAGAGAAAAAATGGGAATTTGATACAAAGGCAAAGATATGGACATCTCCGGCATTCAATGACGGTGTCATTTATGTGAGTAACTATGAACGTAAACTTTTCGCCCTATCCAGTGCAGATGGCAGCCTTATCTGGGAGATTGAGTTACCAGCGACAATCGCCTCATCCCCAACTATCTGCAAAGACAAGATATTTTTGGGTACGTTTGATCACAACCTTTATGCTGTTAACGCCATCACTGGACATATTGAGTGGAAATTTAAAGGTAACGGCTGGTTCTGGTCAGCTCCAGTGGTCAGGGATGATGTTGTCTATGCCGGTTGTCTTGACCATAAGATTTACGCTGTTATGGCTGATTTGGGAGAGGAAATATGGCATTTTTCTGCCGATGGTCAGATTGTATCAACGCCCGCACTCATAGATAACCTCCTGATAGTAGTTTCAAACTCGGGGACGCTTTACATCCTAAACGCCGATAATGGGAGGCTGGAGTATAACCCTGTGCCGCTCGATGCCTCGGCCAGGATTTCGGTAAGAGCACCCCTTTACGCAGAAGGAAACACAGTTTATGTGCATGCCAGCAACCGCTGTGTTTATTGCATAGACGTGTACAGAGGAGAAGTGCTCTGGAAATTTCCTTATTCCAATATTAAGTAGAGCCGATTATGGAACAACTGTGGAATACCATCATTCTTGAGCCAGTACTTAACAGCTTAATTGCCCTGTCCGGACTTTTATTTAGCAACTTTGGGTTAGCGATAATTGTTCTCACGATTATCGTCCGTTTAGTGTTGCTTCCACTTACGATTCGGCAGACTCGTTCCACCAAAATAATGCAGTCATTGCAGCCAAAGTTGCAGGAACTTCAGAAGAAATACGCCAAAAATCAGCAAAAACTGCAGCAAGAAATGATTAAGCTATATCGGGAAGCCGGCGTAAGTCCGCTAGGCTGTCTCTGGCCACTGCTTATACAGTTGCCGATCTGGATCGCCCTTTATCAGTCGATCATGCAAGCTCTAGCAGCTACTCCTGAGAATTTATTAAGTTTGTCACAACACCTTTATCCATGGGCAGCAGTTAGTCAAGCAGTGCCTCTTAATGAACATTTCCTATGGCTGCGTATGTCAAGACCTGACTTGTTTATTGCTGTACTGGTAGGCGCCACTATGTGGGTACAGCAAAAAATGGTAACGCCACCAGCGGTTGATCCCAGGCAGCAGTCCATAAACAGCATGATGACGTTAATGATGCCATTAATGTTCAGCTTGTTTGCCTTATCGTTTCCCAGTGGCTTAGCCCTGTACTGGACTGTCTCAAATATTATCGGCATAATCATCCAGTATTTTACTACCGGTGGCTGGGGCTACTTAAGGGCTCCATCTGCACCTGTGCAAACACCGGAGCAAAAAACGACTGCCGCGCAAAAACCTATGCCAAAAGAACAACAATCAAAGGTGTTGAAACAGGCATCAGAACAGTCCAAATCGATTAAACAGGCATCAGAAGAGAGAAAAAAAGGTCTTTTTAGGAAATGAAAGAGCTAGAAGTAAGCGGCAAGACAGTTGACGAGGCTATACAAACAGCTCTTGAACAGCTGGGGGTAAGCGAAGAGCAGGTGGCGATAACGGTCCTGAAAAAGGGAAGACCAGGCGTGTTGGGTATGGGTGCTGAAGAAGCCAGAATCAGGGTCAAGCTTTTGCCTGTGGCTAATGAAAAGACAGACGTGATTGGAGTAGCCAAGGAAGCCTTGGAGAGACTAATTGAAACAATGCGCATAGCGGCTAATGTTTCGGTGGCACAATCGCCCGGGGGTGAATCACCGTTGATATTGAATATCGAAGGCGATGACCTCGGGGTTTTAATAGGCCGTCGCGGGCAGACTCTTGAGGCTCTCCAATATATAGTTAGGCTAATGGTCGCTGAGAGACTGAAGATATGGGTGCCGCTCAATGTCGATGTCGCCGGCTACAAAAAGCGCCGCTACGAATCTTTACAAAACCTGGCTCTTCGAATGGCAGAGCAAGTTAAAAGAACTAGACGCCTAATTACGCTCGAACCTATGCCAGCGGACGAGCGCCGAGTCATTCATTTAGCCTTAGCTAATCACCCAGATGTAACCACACAGAGCATGGGTGAAGGCGAAATGCGCAGAGTAGCCATTTTACTGAAGAAGCCTTAACTATGTTTCGGCCAGTAAGTAGCAAAGCAAGTTTTCCTGACCTAGAAACCTCTGTAATCCGATTTTGGAAAGCTAATAACATTTTTCAAAAAAGTCTAGAATCACGGCGCGGGGCAACGCAATTCACCTTATATGAAGGACCACCAACAGCCAATGGCAGCCCGGGAATTCACCATGTATTGTCCCGCGCATTCAAGGACATCATACCCAGGTATAAGACAATGAAGGGATATTACGCACCTCGCAAAGGAGGCTGGGATACTCATGGTCTACCAGTCGAACTAGAGATAGAAAAGATGCTGGGCTTCACAAGTAAAGCCCAGATCGAAGATTACGGAGTAGCCAGATTCAATGCACTCTGCCGAGAGAGCGTGTTCAGATACCTTAAAGAATGGGAAGCCATGACTGAACGGATCGGCTTCTGGCTTGATTTAGAAAATGCCTACAAGACGCTTGAAAATACTTATATCGAATCGTGCTGGTGGGCATTAAAACAGATGTGGGACAAGGGTTTCATTTATCTGGGGTACAAAGTTACCCCACACTGTCCAAGATGCAGTACCTCACTTAGCTCACACGAGGTGGCTCTGGGCTACAGGGATGATGCTGAGGATCCGTCAGTCTACGTAAAGTTCAAGATTATCCCTGATTCGTTTAAGAAAAGAACGAGGCTTCACTCGCGCCTATTTTCGGCTTGTTTAGCGAAACCAGCCTTTTTCCTAGCCTGGACAACAACTCCGTGGACATTGCCCGGCAACACAGCCTTGGCAATAGCTGCCGCAGCAGAATACAGCATAATGGAAAGCCCAGATGATTATCTTATTTTGGCTACGGAGTTAGTGGAGCGCGTCGGACTTGATGGCTATAAATCAACGGCTACAGTGCTCGGAGAAGAGCTTGTCGGGGTTGAATACAGCCCACTATTCAACCCACATGAGTTTGGTGTTGAACGAAAGCGCTTCATCACCAAAGCTACTAAAGAAAATGTCTCCTTTGAAGTGTTGACCCTGCAGCCAGCAAAGAACGATTTGACATATCCAGTGATTTCTGGTGATTTTGTCTCCATGGATGATGGTACAGGTATTGTACATATAGCGCCAGCTTTCGGTGAAATCGACTTCGAGATAGGAAAGATTGAAGGGCTGGATTTTGTCCAACATGTGGATTTAGATGGAAAAATAACAGGTTCTTATCCTTTTGCTAATAAATTTGTTAAAGATGCTGACCCTCTTGTTCTCGAAAACTTGAAATCTAGGGGGCTGCTTTATCGTAGCGAAAAGATCGTCCACACCTACCCCTTTTGCTGGCGTTGTGAAGCGCCACTGCTTTACTATGCCAAAAAAAGCTGGTACATAAGGACATCAGCTAAAAAGAAAGAACTCATCTCTGGCAACAATCAAATAAACTGGTATCCCGAGCATATAAAATACGGGCGTTTTGGTAACTGGCTAGAAAACAATGTCGACTGGGCTTTCTCCCGCGAGCGCTACTGGGGAACACCCTTAAATATCTGGAGCTGCTCTGAATGTGGTAGCTACGAGTGCATCGGTAGCCTCGATGAACTCAAAAGCAAACAAGACCTTAAGGGCATCAATGAGCCACTGGATTTGCACCGTCCTTTTGTGGATAACATCACCTTTTCTTGTTCTAAGTGTGGCGCAGAGATGAAACGCCAATCGGAAGTGATCGACTGCTGGTTTGATTCAGGGGCGATGCCCTTCGCCCAGTGGCACTATCCCTTTGAAAACCAGGATGCCTTCCAGCGAAGCTTTCCTGCGGATTACATTTCGGAAGCAGTGGACCAGACGCGGGGATGGTTTTACAGCCTGCACGCCATATCCACATTGCTTTTCGAGCGCCCCTGTTTCAAGAACGTTATCTGTCTGGGACACGTTCTAGATGCCGAAGGCGAAAAAATGAGTAAGGCCAAGGGAAACGTGATCGACCCGTGGACAGTCCTTGACACCCATGGTGCAGATGCGCTTCGCTGGTATTTATTTACTTCAGCACCAGCAGGCAATGTGCGCCGCTTTTCCATTGATGCAGTGGCCGAGGTATTGCGCAATTTCCTTCTCACCCTATGGAATACCTATTCCTTCTTTGTTACTTATGCCAATATAGACCAATTTGACCCAAAGTCAGCAACGGCACCATTACTTTCTGATTTAGACAAATGGATTCTTTCCCGGCTTAATCAGCTTATATCTCATGTAGACCAAGATCTCAACAACTACGACCCCACTTCAGCTGGGCGAAAGATCGAGACTTTTGTGGACGAGCTTTCCAATTGGTATGTAAGACGCAGCCGACGCCGTTTCTGGAAAAGCCAGAACGATGCAGACAAGCTAGCAGCTTATGCTACATTATACCAGTGCCTGGTAACTTTATGTACACTTCTGGCGCCTTTTACGCCGTTTATCTCCGAAGAGATATACCAGAACTTGGTGCGCTCGGTTGATCCTCAAGCTCCGGAGAGCGTGCACCTGACCGATTTTCCTATTGCTGATGAAACTCGAATAGATGAGCAATTGAATGAGGCTACTTATCTCGTTATGAAAGTATGTAGCATCGGTCGTGCTGCGCGTGCTAAGGCAGGCATAAAGGTCCGTCAACCTCTAGCCAAGGTACTAATAAAAGTAAAATCAGCTTCAGAAAAAAATGCCTTACAAAGGCTATACTATCAGATACTGGATGAGCTTAATGTTAAGGAACTTGAATTCTGCGAAAAGGTGGAGAGCCTTATTGATAAACTGAACCACGTTTGGGCTAGTGACGGCGACTATTGGGTAGCAGTAGCTACAGACCTATCACCTGAACTCAAAGCAGAAGGTATCGCCCGCGAGGTGGTAAGACGTCTGCAGACAATGCGCCGCTCAGCAAATTTAAACATCACTGATCACATCGTCACCTATTACTACGGTGACGAATCAATTCGATATATGATAATGGAGTTTGCCGAGTACGTTAAGCAAGAAACTCTATCACGTGAGTTAATCCCGGCATTACCTCCTAATGAAAGCTATAGTGAAAAGCACCACATTTCAGGATATGAAATTTCGCTTGGCATCAAAAAGGCAGTCTAGGTAAAGTGGAAACCTATTCGCTTATCGCTGTGGTGGTGGACTTTGTATCAAACGGGCATACGTTGTAATTCTCTCTGTTCCCCTGACAAAGGTTATTTTTACCTCCTCCCCCACTTTGGAATTATGTATGGCATCTATTAGCTCATCAGCAGTGGTTATCTCTCTATCGTTAAAACGGACAATTACATCAAACCTTCGCAATCCCGCTTGGTCTGCTGGACTGCCAGTTTTTACATAGGTAACAATTGCCCCTTTGTTGACAGATAAGCGGTTAACTGCTGCAATGTACTGGTCAACAGTATACAGCACCACACCTAACCAGGGACGGATTACGTAGCCCTGTCTAATCAACTGCTCGATAATAGGCAAAGCTGTCTTAATGCTTATAGCATAACCCATTCCTTCTACTCCGATTGCTGCGATTTTGGCACTGGTAATACCAATTACCTCCCCCTTCATGTTCACAAGAGGGCCTCCGCTATTGCCCGGGTTTATAGCTGCCGACGTTTCAATGAGGTCACTCAGAGTCTGTCCATCTACATTTAGAGAGACCTTCAGACCACTGACAGTTCCTTCCTTGGCTCTTAACCCTTGGCCCAAGGGGTTACCTATCGCCACTAACCAGTCGCCAACCCTCAGCTTGGTCGAATCTCCAATACTAGCAGCCGGCAAATTACTAGCGCTGATTTTAATTACCGCTAGATCTGTAAGAGGGTCTCCATATACATCCTTTTGATCCACTTCGAAAAACCTGCCATCGGATAGCTCTATAGTCACCTTCTTGGCCCCTTCAACCACATGATAATTGGTAACTATGATTCCGTTTTTATCTATGATCCACCCTGAGCCCGCACCTTTTTGCGTTCGTGGCATGAGGAAAATGTCCACCATTTCCACTCGCGTGCTTATCGCTACTACCGACGGATAAACCTTCTCTACAACATCAGCTATGCTAGGCAATACTGGCGCTTCAGTCTTACCCAAAGGTGGTGACCACGATGGGTCTATTGGCGCCCCAACTGGATAAGTAGCCGGTGTCGGTGTTTCAGATTTGGACAAGCTAGGAATAATAGGCTGAAGGCAGCCCACTAGGCTTATCACTAGGAAGGAGATCAATAGGGAAAAAATAATACGTTTCAATATCATCCAGTTCACAGTTTTTAAATTCTACCATACGCCATTATAAGAAACAAAAAGGATGTAGGGCACAACTTAAAACATTTGATTCCATACGGAAAGTTTCAGCATAATGTATGGTTAAAGACCTATAGCTCACACCGAAATGAATTTGTGATGGAGGCGTGCAAATGGAAGTTCGGATTTTAGGTGCACATAGCACTGAAGCACAGGGACAAAGGATGGTATCAATTCTAATTGATGATGTACTCGCCCTAGATGCTGGTAGTCTTACCTCAAGCCTCTCATTGCAGGAACAACAAAAGATAAGGGCTATCCTCCTTAGTCACCATCACTTTGACCATACCCGCGACTTGGTTACTTTTGGGGCCAACGGCGCTATGTTTTCCACTCCTGTTGAAATATACGCCTTGGGCCAAACCTTGGACATAGTTAATTTCTGCCTTCTCGATGGTAAAATGTATGCCGACTTCTCCAAATGGCCGTCAAAGGATAAACCTTTCCTTCGACCGATAGCCATCAAGCCACTCGAAAGGTACACTATAAACGACTACGATATATTACCAGTGCCCGTAAATCATTCAGTGCCTTCTGTAGGTTATTGGGTCATATCTAAAGATGGTAAAAGCTTGTTCTACACTGGTGATACCGGCCCTGGTTTGGCATCATGCTGGCAACAAATATCACCGCAATTGCTCTTAATCGAAGTTTCTGGCATCAATGCAGTCCAAAATTTTCTTACAACGGTGGGGCATCTTTCAGCTCAGCTTCTTAAAGAGGAACTCATACGATTTTGCCAAATAAAGGGTTTTTTGCCGCGGGTCGTTGTTATCCATATACCACTGCATTTTCGGAGGGAGGTAGAACAAGAGGTGAAAGAAATAGGTCGTCAACTGGGAATTAGTATTGATGTTGCTTACGAAAATATGAGGATTAGCTTGTGATTAGCAAAATCGACGTTTAAAATTCTAAATGCGAACGAATCCGTGTCTGCAAAACAAGTCAGATTATCTTAAACGTCAAATTGGCATTTTTGAATTTATTGCCGATACTGCATAATAGAGCATTTCCCCCTCATCATCTAAACAGCATGAGATGAGGGGGAAATGCAGGCAGCTTTGAAAACTTATGCTTCGGCGTACGTTACCTTAGGCAAATGGGCCAAGGCCTCTTTGACTTTCTCTTCAGGATATTCGTAATCCTGAAGTTTCCCATTAAGATACTCGTCATAAGCTGCCAAATCAAAATGACCATGCCCGCTTAGCGCTATAAGGATAGTCTTGCTCTCGCCCGATTGCTTACAAGTCAAAGCCTCGTCTATGGCTACTCTGATAGCATGGTTTGGCTCCGGGGCTGGGATAATGCCTTCAGAGCGAGCAAATTGGACGCCAGCTTGGAAAGTTGCCACCTGGGGTACTGCTTTAGCCTCCACAAAACCTAATCTATGAAGGTGGCAAATTATCGGGGCCATGCCATGGTAGCGAAGCCCACCGGCATGAATCGCTGGCGGCATAAATGTATGACCTAGTGTATACATTTTAACTATCGGGGCCATGCCACAAACATCGCCATAGTCCCATGTATAAACTCCCTTGGTCACGCTGGGGCAGGCCGCTGGCTCCACGTTTATAATACGCAACTTCGGTTTCTTACCTTCAATTTTATCCTTTACAAAAGGTAAGAACATACCGGCGAAGTTGCTACCGCCGCCGATGCAGCCAACAATGATATCCGGATATATGCCTGCCTTCTCCATCTGCTTTTTCGCTTCCTGGCCTATTATTGTCTGGTGAAGCAAGACCGAGTTGATAACGCTGCCTATTGAGTAGTATGTATCCTCGCGACTGAAAGCATCCTCTATTGCCTCGCTAATGGCAATGGCCAGACTGCCCGGGGAATTTGGGTCTTCAGCCAGGATTTTGCGCCCTATTTCAGTATCCTGACTGGGGCTGGGAACACATTTGGCTCCCCATGTCTCCATCAAGATACGGCGGTATGGTTTCTGGTTATAGCTTACCTTGACCATGTACACCTTGAGCTCCAGTCCAAAGAAAGCGCAACCCAGTGATAGAGCACTGCCCCATTGGCCAGCACCTGTCTCAGTAGTGAAGCGCTTTATGCCATCCTTTTTGCCATAATAAGCCTGAGCCACAGCAGTGTTGAGCTTATGGCTACCAGCTGGACTTACTCCCTCATATTTATAGAAAATTTTCGCTGGGGTATCCAGCGCCTTCTCCAGGCGGTAGGCACGAATTAAAGGGGTGGGGCGATACAATTTGTAAATATCCAGCACCTCGTCTGGGATTTCAATGTAACGTTCTTTGCTGAACTCCTGTTCCCTTACTCCTGATGGGAACAGTGGCGGTGGCAGGATTGTCGGCTCCCCTGTAACCGGGTGCAGCAACGGTGGTAATGGCTTCGGCAAGTCAGGCAGAATATTATACCAAGTTGTAGGCATTTCCTTTTCTGTTAAGACGACCTTAGTGTCTTTCACTTTTGCTCCTCCTTATTAGTTCATTTTTAAACTGTCTCGATTTCGGCATAGAACAAAGCTTCTCTTTGGCCCACAAGGGGCCACATTCGTGATATAGCTAGCATTTCAGAACCTCCTTTGATAGTCCCAGAAATAAAAAGCCCCTCGCCCAAGGGGCGAGAGGCTAAACCTTCGCGGTGCCACCCTTGTTGGCCTTTTATAGGCCATCTCATTCAGGTACAGCTTTATTAACCTAAAGCGATACCCTGGGTTATGATAACGCTACCCTCTGCGTCAAAGCCTACTCGGTTTTTAACCTTTTGGTTTGCGGCTCCCAGGGCCATTCAGCTTTTGCGCTGGCATCAGCTTTCACCTAACCTGACTCTCTGTAGCCCCGCTTCAAAGCCTACTAGTCCTGTTCCCAGCCTTTACGATATTCAGTTGGTTGATATTATAAGCATTTTTCCGCTATCCTGTCAAGTCTGAAGGCCGTCGAGGCGAGCTGGGGCTTTATGCTTTCCTTTTCCATCTTTTCTTCGAGTCAACGCCAGCCAAAGTAACGAGGCTATCCACAACACGGTGCTATGCATCTTCAAAACAAGTGCAGTATTACAACTACTGAACATTTTCCAATTCAAAATTTGATTAAGAATTAATTTATCGGATATACTGGACAATTGAGGTTTGTTTTTCATGTCAATTAGCAAGGACTATTATGAGATTTTGGGGGTGCCCAGAAACGCAACTGACGAACAAATTAAGAAAGCCTTCCGCAAGTTAGCTTTCAAATATCATCCTGACCACAACAAAGAGGCAAGCGCTGAAGATAGGTTTAAGGAAATAAATGAGGCATATGAAGTTCTCTCCGATGCCAGAAAGCGAGCCTACTACGACCGCTATGGCCGTGTATCTACTTCGGATTTGTTTGGTTTTGAAGATTTTACCTTTGGCGGTCTTGGGGACATCTTTGATGCTTTCTTTGGCGCTACAAGCACAAGACCCCAACACCGCATCCCCCAAAAAGGGGCTGACATTCGAACCAACCTCATCATATCTTTTGAAGAAGCTGTGTTCGGTACAGATAAGCAATTCGAGATTTGGCGCGTAGAAAACTGTTCTCTATGTCATGGTATCGGTAGCCACCCCGGGACAAATCCTCAAAAATGCCCAAACTGTAATGGTAGCGGCCAAATACGCCGGATTCAGCCAAGCCTTTTCGGTCGTTTTGTTCACAGTACCACCTGTCCACAATGTCATGGCGAAGGATCAGTTATTACCCAGCCTTGCCGCCAGTGCAAAGGTAGCGGTAAGGAAAAGGTAAAACGAAAGCTCATAGCTACTATTCCACCAGGTATAGACGAAAACCACCAGATCCGTTTAAGTGGCGAAGGTGATGCTGGAAAATATGGTGGGCCACCGGGTGACGTTTATATAAACGTTTCTATAAAACCTCACAAGTTATTTATCCGCAAAGGCATTGACATCGTTTATGAGTTGCCAATAAATTTTGCTCAAGCAGCTCTTGGAGACGAAGTGGAAGTGCCATTGTTGAACGGCAAAACAATACTTAAAATACCCCCTGGGACTCAGACTGGTAAAGTATTTCACCTCAAAGGTAAAGGGGTGCCCCATCTCAATGGCAGGGGGAGAGGAGACCAACTAGTCTTAATTCGAGTGGTAACTCCTGAATCTTTGGACTCAAATCAACGCCGGCTCTTCGAAGAATTAGCCAAAGTTCTGCCTAAAGCTGAGATTCTAAAAGATGACAAACATAAGGTCAATCGAGAAAACTGAGAACATATCCACCAGAGACCTAGACCATTGATTCCGGCTTTAGTCCATCTTTAAACCGTGTTACTATTTCAGACGGTGATATGGACTCAAATAGCACCCTGTATATCAAATCGATAATCGGCGCTTTTAAGCCCAGCCTATTCACTAGATAATGGGCTGCCACAGTGGTATCAACCCCCTCGGCAACATTTAGCATTGATGCGATTATATCATTCAGAGAACGCCCTTTTGCCAGTTCATAACCAACATAGTGGTTACGACTCAGTGAGCTGTTACCTGTGGCTATCAAGTCCCCCAAGCCAGCCAGCCCATAAAAGGTATCCTGCTTTGCACCCAGAGCCATTCCCAATGCAACAACCTCTTTCCAGCCCAATACGATAAACGCGGCCTTGGCATTATTGCCCAATTCCAAACCATCTAACATTCCAGCACCTAAAGCTATAACATTCTTCAAGGCACCACACAATTCAACACCAACAATATCATCGCTGACAAAGACGGAAAAGTTAGGCGAATCGAATAATTCCTGCACCTTTCTGACAACCCCAATATCTTGACCAGCTATCACTGAAGTAGCCGGTAAGCCGAGGCATATCTCCCCGGAAAGATTTGGCCCCGAGAGAGCACAAATTTGCCTCGCCGGTACTTTGAGAGCTTCTTCCGCTATCACTTCTGACATCCTCTTGCCAGTCGTTGCTTCCAGCCCTTTAGCTGCACTTACCTGAATCATAGAAGCTTCTAAGTGGGAATTAATAAGCCTCACGTTTTGGCGCAGGCGCTGAGCTGGTACCGCATAGATTACAAATTGCGCTGAATGCAAGGCAGTACCGATATCACTGGTAAAGGACAGATGATTGGAAATTGTTTTTAAGGATAAGTCGTCCTGCTGTTTCCGCCTCAATTCCTCAGCTTTAGCTTCAGTCCTCGCCCAGATGCTGATTTCGATCCCTTTGTGTGCCAATAGTCTACCCAGGGTATTACCCCAGGTAGTAGCACCAATAATAGCGACTTTTGACATGGTCGAAGTTATCAAACGCCGGTCATAGGTCTATCATGCCCTTCTTATCACCAAGCTTGGCCTCCGTGCCAGCTTGCAACCGGATTATGTTGCTGCGATGCTGATAGACAATGAGTGCAGCAGCTACAAGGCTGTAAACCAGGTAGACGGGAGGGAACTCAAATACCAAAGTCAGCACTATAAATAAGCAAAGTATGCCTAATGAGCTAAGAATGGAACCAAGCGACATGTATCTACTTAGCAGTACTGTCACAATCAGAATCAAACCTCCAAACAGAGCCGCTACAGGCCAGATTGCAAACCAGGCGCCATAGTAAGCAGCCACACCTTTACCGCCCCGGAATTTTATATAGACTGACCAGTTATGACCCACCATCACCATAAGGGCAGTCAAGACCTGACCCCATTGCCAGTTAAGCGATAAACCACCTAATGACAACAGGCTATCACCTATTATGAATTTAGACAGCATAACTGGTACAATCGCCTTGGCCAAGTCCAGAACAATAACAATGACCCCCGCCTTTAGACCTAGCACCCGCAACACGTTAGTGCTCCCGATATTACCGCTGCCGTGCCTGGAAATATCAATTCCGGCCATCCGCTTACTGATTATAAGGGCAAACGGAATAGCCCCAAGTAGATAACCAATCGCTGCGGCTAGTATGAACTTACCCTCTATCATGTCTTTTCACCTCCCACTTCCTTAAATCGCTTTGATGGCACTTTCTTAAAAAGAAGTCTCAACGGTGTGCCGTAAAATCCAAAAGTTTGCCGGAACTTATTCTCCAGATAACGCTGATATGAAAAGTGCATAAGTTTCGGGTCGTTAACCAGAAAAACAAAACTTGGTGGATTAACACCGGCCTGATAGGCACGAATGACTTCCAAACGTCTAAAGCCTTTCCGCGGTGGCGTCTGGGACACTACCGCCTGTTTAATTAGTCTGTCTATCACAGTATCAGGCAATTGCTTTTGCCTCTCCTGCCATACTTCCAGGGCTTTAGGTATTACCTTATCTATATTATGCCCAAATTTTGCCGAGACATAAAGGACAGGGGCATGAGACATAAATTTTAGCCGCTCTTCGATTTGCTCAGCGTACGCCTCCTTAGCTTGCTCAGTGACAAGGTCGCACTTGTTAATGACAAGCACCATACCCTTATCGGCTTCCTTTATATAGCCAGCGATATGTACATCCTGGGCAGTGATAAATTCGGTGGCATCAGTAACCAGCAGGGCAACATCGCAACAGCTGATTGCACGCAATGCTCGGATTACGCTATAGTACTCCACTCCTGAATCAATGCGGCCGCGTCGCCTGATACCAGCGGTATCAATTAACACCACCTCACGTCCTCCATGAATAAAAATAGTATCTATAGCATCTCGTGTTGTTCCAGGGATTTGGTCAACAATGGCCCTCTCCTCACCGACTATTCTATTCAGCAACATTGATTTTCCAACATTAGGTCGTCCTACAATAGCCAGTTTGGGCCTTTCGGGAGCGACAGAAACTGGTGAAGGTTCTGGTAGAAAAGATGCCACTGCCTGCAATAGGCTGTTTATGCCCCGTCCGTGCTTGGCGCTTATAGCAAGTGGAGTGCCAATGCCCAACCGATAGAAATCAGCTATCTGACTCTCCAACCTGTCATTATCAGCTTTGTTAGCAGCCAAAACAACTGGTTTATTGCAGCTACGCAGCAGGTCAGCGATTTCCTCATCCGTAGTAATGACACCATCCCGTATATCCATCAGAAAAATAATGATGTCTGCTTCAGCAATCGCTGCTTCCACCTGCATTTTAATCTTCTGGGCCATGGAGGTAGCCGGTCTTGTCTCCAGGCCACCGGTATCAACCAAAATTACTTCACGCCCCTGCCAGCAAACATCAGCAAAGACTCGGTCACGAGTTGTTCCCGGAAAGTCTTCAACAATGGCTACAGGTTTCCCCACTAGACGATTGAATAATGTTGACTTGCCCACATTAGCTCTGCCCACTATAGCTATAATCGGCCTCATTACTCAACACCTTTGCAAGACAACCTCTCAGTCAGTGATACAATCATATATTCAATTTTTAAACAATTTTTAAAGCAGTGCCACCATTTAAGGCGCTGTTCTTCAGCGGACATACAGAGCCGGGCCAAACTGCAGCGCAGTAACATATCAAGCTTTAGAATTTTGCTTTGTATCAATCCTTTCAGCAGCGCTAAATAGCTCAGCCAGCAATGCTTTTTGCAGGTGAAGTCTGTTCTCGGCCTGGTCAAATACTACTGAACAGGGGCTATCAATGAGCCCAACTGCAACTTCTTCCCCGTGATGAGCCGGCATGGGGTGCATTAAGATGACATCATTCTTGGCTAAAGACAACAGATCAGCGTCTACTTGATACTTCGCGAAGGCATTGCGGCGCTTTTCAGCTTCGGCTTCCTGTCCCATGCTTGTCCAGACATCAGTATAAACTACATCAGCATCTCTGACTGCCTCTTGTGGTTTTTCAGTTATAAGAATCCGGCCTCCACTCTGGGCTGCAAACGTTTTAGCCATCTTTAATATCGCTCCGCTCACTGCATAGCCGAAGGGCGAGGCCATTTGCATGTTTGCCCCTGTAAGCGCAGCTGCTAAAAGCAAGCTATGGGCCACATTATTGCCATCTCCAACATAAGCTACGGTTATGCCCTTTAGCCTACCTTTCTTCTCTCGAATTGTCACCATATCAGCCAGCGCTTGACATGGATGTTCATAATCAGAAAGAGCATTTATTACCGGCACGGTTGAGTAATTTGCTAATTCTTCTAGAGTTTTGTGCGAAAAGGTGCGCGCTATAATACCATCTACGTAACGGCTAAGCACTCTAGCTATGTCAGCGACCGGCTCCCGCTTGCCCAGACCTATTTCATCAGGCGATAGATAAAAACTATAACCCCCCAAGTGGCGTATCGCCACTTCAAAACTAACCCGTGTCCTCAATGAAGGTTTTTCAAAAACAAGAACAAGAACCTTATCATGCAAAGACTGGGGCATTTGTGCTCGCTTCAGTCCTATCGCCTTATCAATGATTCTCTCCAGCTCGACAGCATTCAAATCGGCCACGGAAAGAAAATGTCTTACTTTCATTGTTACACCTCTATTCGTTAACTTTTAGTATACCACGCATGTCAACTTGGTATATAATGAACTCGAACAAGGGATTATTCACAAGGTCCTTACCACAGGCGGTGTCAAAGGCTTTAGCCCGCTTTGTGTTCACAACAAAAACACATACCCAAGGCGTAATAGTGAAAAATATGGTTAATTTAACCATCAAAATTTTTTGAGCTATGAGTAAGATCAAGCCATTGCTGTTGCTTTTTGACGGAAATGCCTTAGTACACCGTGCCTTCCATGCACTTCCTCCGCTGACAATATCCAAAACTGGGGAAATGATTAACGCCGTCCAGGGCTTCGCTAGCATGTTGTTGAAAGTACTAAACGAAATCAAGCCCACTCATTGGGCCATTGCCTTCGACCGTCCTGCCCCTACCTTTAGGCACGAAAAATTTGAGTCCTATAAAGCTCAGCGCCCTAAAATTCCTGATGAGCTTGTGAGCCAGATACTACGAGTTCATCAGTTGGCTAAAGCATTCCATATACCTACTTTCGAAATAGATGGTTATGAGGCCGATGACGTCCTAGGTACTCTCAGTCAGCAAGCTGGTCAGCAGGGCATGGATGTTATTATCGTTACCGGAGATAATGATGTTCTCCAAGTTGTGTCGCCAAGCACAAAGGTAATGTCACCCAGACGCACCTTTAGTGATACAGTAATCTATGACGAGGCAGCTGTCAAACGAAAGTACGGCGTATCTCCAAAACAGCTTGCCGACTTCAAAGCGCTAATTGGCGACCCATCGGACAATATACCTGGCATTCCTGGCATTGGCGAAAAAACAGCCGCTAAACTACTGCAGCAATTCAGTAGCCTTGAGGGAATTTATGAAAATATTGATCACGTGAAGCCTGATAAGCTACGCACTTCACTTGTTGAGCACAAAGCTCAAGTTTTTCAAAATAAGGAACTTGCAGCTATAGTGACCAATGTGCCTGTTACATTGAACCTGGTTAATTGCCAAGTAAGCTCTTACGACCGCCAACGAGTGGTGGAGCTCTTTCGCGAACTCGGCTTCGTGCAGCTACTCTCCAGGCTGCCAGAAGAAGTAGGACAGGCAACGCCAGTACCAGTCTCCAAGCAGGCTGCACCTGAAAGAAAATACCGGATAGTAAATACGGAGCAAGCGCTGGACAAACTCATTGACAAAGTATCAACTGTTAAAGAATTTGCCATAGATGTGGAAACATCTGGCAAAGAAGCCATGTTGACAGACCTCGTGGGTATTGCCATCTCAGCATTGCCAGGTGAAGCTTATTACATACCTATAGGCCATCGGGGGTTAAGCCAAAGTGCCCAGCTACCGCTATCGCAAGTTATAGCTAAGCTGAAGTCCATACTCGAAGATAACAAGATTGCCAAAATAGCCCATAACGGCAAATTTGACATACTGGTGCTGGCTGAACGCGGAATAAACCTGGAAAACTTAGCCTTCGACACTATGATTGCTGCCTACCTTTTAGGTGAAAAGCCATTAAACCTCAAGGCACTAGCTTTTAAAAAACTTGGGATAGAGATGACGCCAATTACCGATATAATCGGTACAGGACCTAAACAGCTCTCAATGGCGATGGCCACAATAGAACAAGTTGCCAGTTACGCTTGTGCCGACGCTGATATAACTCTGAGCCTCAAAAGTGTGCTGGAGAGTGAGCTTAAAAAAGAAGGGCTCTGGAGGCTTTTTTATGAAGTGGAAATGCCGCTAATCCCTGTCTTAGCATCCATGGAAAGAAACGGAGTGGCCTTAGATACTGATTTGCTGCGAGAGATGTCACATAATCTGGGAAGGGAGATGCTCAGGCTGGAGACTGAAATTTACAATAGTCTTGGCTATAAGTTCAACTTAAACTCGTCACAACAACTCTCCCACGTTCTTTATGAACATCTAAAACTCCCAAAGTCGCGCAAGACAAAAAGCGGTTATTCAACAGAAGCCTCAGCCCTGGAAGAACTAAAAGGAACTCATCCTATAGTTGAACTCGTCCTGCAATACCGTCAGCTTGCCAAGTTAAAGTCCACCTACACTGATACCTTACCTGCTTTAGTAAACCCCAAAACAGGCAGGCTCCATACTAGCTTTAATCAGACAGGCACGACAACTGGCAGACTATCTTCCAGCGAACCTAACTTGCAAAACATACCAGTAAGAGGCGAACTGGGGGGCAAGATAAGACAGGCTATTATCGCTGTATCAGGATGGTACCTCCTATCAGCTGACTATTCACAAATCGATCTCAGAGTATTAGCCCATATCTCACAGGACCCGCAGCTTATCGCCACCTTTCTCAGAGATGAAGACGTACATACTGCTACTGCCTCTCGCGTCTTCAATGTTACACCTGATAAAGTGACTCCGGAGATGCGGCGTGTGGCTAAAACAGTGAACTTCGGCGTTATATACGGTATGAGCGATTATGGACTTGAGCAAGCCACTGGCTTAAGCCGAGACGAAGCTGCACAGTTCATAAGTGCTTATTTTGAGAAATATCCCAAGGTTAAAGAATACGTTGAAAAAACCAAGAACCAGGCCAGAGAACTGGGGTACGTGCAGACGCTTTTGGGCAGGAGGCGCTATATTCCTGAAATCAACTCACCAAATAGGACAGTAAGAGAGGCTGCTGAACGGATGGCTATAAACATGCCAGTGCAAGGTACATCTGCTGACATAATCAAAATCGCCATGGTCAATCTACACCGCGCAATACAGCAACGAAAATTAAAGAGCAAAATGATCCTCCAAGTTCATGATGAGCTCCTCTTCGAAGTGCCTCCTGAGGAGATAGACTTGATGAAAACGCTGGTCGGCGATATAATGCCTGAAGCTGTAAAGCTTGAAGTGCCATTAAAAATAGATATCAAAATAGGCAAAAACTGGGCTGAAATAGGATAATACAATTGACTGCACCTGACGCCGCTGATTTTCTAAGGACTACTGCAGTATCGCTGATGCCTGTAGTCTTAGGGAATGTACTTGACACCATACTGTTTTTCCAGACAAGAACTGAGTAGTAATCTGCCATCATGTTTACAAAAATGGAGGCTTGAGTTCACATGAAAAATATACCGATAATTGCTACTTTACTGCTTATAACGGTGTTGACAATGGGCTTTGTTGGTTGCCGTCCTGCAGAGAAGAAGACGGAGGCTGCCAGACAGATAACCCTGGCAGAACGGGGAGACTTAGTTTTGACCGTGACCGCCGATGGTAATCTGGTTATGCCGCGTGAAGCCAAGCTCCGCTTCGGCACGCCTGGAACAGTGAAAGAGGTATTTGTTGAGGAAGGTCAGAAAGTCAAAGAGGGTGCACTGTTAGCCAAACTGGATGATGCCACTCACAAACTCGCTGTAGCTTCAGCACAGTACAATGTGGAACTGGCCATGAACGAGCTCTTAGAAAAAATACACCCGGCGCTGATGGGCTACCCGAAGTTTTATCCCGATACCAGCAGTGTTTTCCGCGTTGAACAGGCTCAAGAGGAGTTGGGAAGGGTACAGAAATTTCTCAGCCAGGGCAAATATAAAGAGGCCGCACATGAACTACGTCTAGCCATGCATGACCTTGAGGCAAGCTACAAAATGTTCAACGTGCCAGAGATAGCCATGTCTTTGCAAGGATACGATGAGCTACTGGGTACACCTGTAGAAAACTACCCCGACATATCCAAGGCAATTCAACTTCTCGAGCAGGACCTAGTAAGATTAGCCGAAATACAAACTCTGATACAGCACGGTAGCTATGATGATGCCATGACCAAGTTGGATATTGCACAGTCACGCCTAAAGGAGACCCATCTTCTGGTCAAAAGCCTGAGCGGCAGGATTAGGGTTTCCCAGAGAATCGGTGAGTGTTGCCAGCAGCTAACTACCCAGGGCAGCAGGGAAGGTGCAACAGGCTTAATGTCACTGCCCTATCCTGATACCTCGACTGCACTTAGCTGGCTGCGACAGGTCGAAGAAAGCCTGCGAGTACTGCAGGATTGTAAAGAAAAGGAAACCTGTAACGACCTCGAGTTGGCAACATTATTGCGCATGGCTCAACATGATGTGGAAATGAGCCGTACGATACTTGAGAATGACGAGCTTATCTTCAGAAGTGGCGTCAACCTTAAAGCTTTAAGAGCCTACAATCTCAAGCTGCAACTGGCCCAGAAAGAATTGGACAGGGCTAAAAAGGAACTCATGAAAACAGAGATCCTGGCGCCATTCGATGGCACTGTAGTTAGAGTCGGTGTCAAAGAGTCTGACCAGCTTTCGTCCTTCGATTATTCCACGGTGACCGCTGTTCACCTCGTCGATACTAGTACCGTCAAACTGGAGGGTATGATAGACGAGATAGATATTTTTAAGGTAAAGGTAGGGCAGAAGGCTATCATAACAATAGATGCAATGCCAGACAAAGAGTTTACGGGCAGGGTAACTTTCATTTCACCATTTGGCACCCAAATGGCTGGTGTCGTCGAGTTTGCCGTCACCATAGCACTTGACCCCACAGATATAGAGCTGAAGGGAGGGTTGACAGCCACAGCGGATATAATTGTGGCAGAAAGAAACAACGTACTGCTGATACCTAAAGATGCTATCATAGAAACACCTACGGGCACCTTCGTGCTTGTGGTGAAGGATGATACTACCAAACAGCCTGAGAGAAGGCAGGTCGATTTAGGCATTCGAGATTATCAATTTGCCGAGGTCATATCCGGCCTCAGCGAAGGGGAAAAGGTATTGATAATGCCTGCAGCAGAAAGTGCAAAAAAGCGTCCGGGCCGTTGACCGAGCAGCTTTAGGCAAGATACGGGCACAAATACCTCATAAATTTTTTAATAAACAACACAAATGATTTATGTAGAGAATATAGTAAAAGTATATAAGCTAGGGAATGTGCAGGTGGTAGCATTAAATGGAGTAACCTGTAAAATTGAGGCAGGAGAAATGGTGTCCATAATGGGCCCATCCGGCTCAGGGAAATCCACGTTGATGAACTTGTTTGGCTGTCTGGATAGACCAACTGCTGGAACCTACAGGTTAGATGGTACAGATGTCAGCCGTTTGAAAGACGATGAACTGGCGGAAATAAGGAACAAGAAGATAGGTTTTGTTTTTCAATCTTTTAACCTGTTACCACGAGCTACGGCTGTAGCTAATGTAGAATTACCGCTGGTCTACAGCAGCGTAAGAAACAAGCGTCAGCGCGCCATGGCTGCCCTCGAGGCAGTAGGGTTGGCTGACCGGGCTAACCATAGGCCTACAGAGCTGTCCGGTGGCGAGCAACAGAGGGTAGCTATCGCCAGGGCTATAGTTAATAACCCGTCAATCATTTTAGCTGACGAACCTACCGGTAATCTGGATACTCAGACAAGCAAGGGTATTATGACCTTGCTACAAAAACTGAATCAACGTGGCATTACCATCGTACTTGTTACCCATGAGGAGGATATTGCCGCATATACACGCCGGACCATTTATCTCAGGGATGGTCAGATAGTCGGTGAGAGGAGAAGATGAGCTTCTGGGAGAGCATAATCAGCTCATGGCAAGCTATATATAGTAATAAGCTAAGGTCTTCTCTAACTATACTCGGTATTGTTATCGGCATCAGCGCTGTAGTTTTTGTCGTATCTTTCGGCAGAGGGCATCAGGCTAATATCACAGCCATCTTTCAGCAAATGGGGGCTAATGCGCTTTATGTTACCGAACTCAGCACCGGCCACACTGGTAGCCGGGCAGTTGCATCAGGCAGCAGCGGGAAATTGACTCTTGAGGATGCTGAAGCTCTAATGGATCGCCAGCGGGCTCCGTCAGTGGCTATAGTAGCTCCCATGACTAGTACCAGGGCAAATGTCGCCTACGGCAACGAGAAGCACCTTCTTCGGCTATTGGGTGTCACCCCTGATATAGCACGTATTGCTAGCTATCCTGTAGCTGAGGGTACCTTTATATCCCACCGCGACATTCTAAAAAAAGCAACAGTTGCCGTACTAGGAAGCGACTCTGCTAAAGACCTTTTCGGCAAAGAGAGCCCTGTAGGCAAATCGATACGTATAAATGGACGTAAATTTGACATCATCGGTGTTATCGAAGAGAGAGGCAGCATGTTCGGGCAGCCGGACGATTTCGTGATGATTCCTTTGTCAACCTATCAGTCAAGAATTGTAACGGAGACAAGCGTTAGAGGACGGCCTGTGCAAACCATCGGCATTCAAGCAAGAACTACCGAGGAGGTGGATGCTGCCAAACAGCAGGTTGCCGCAATTCTACGACAACGCCATCATATTAGAGAAGGTGAGGATGATGATTTCCGTATCGTTGATTTGCGGGAAATCATAAATCGTATGAATCAGGTGCTGGGTATTTTTCGAGTTTTCATCGGAAGCGTTGGGGCCATCTCACTGGTAGTTGGTGGCATTGGGATTATGAATATAATGCTGGTGTCCGTAACTGAGCGCATCCGAGAGATCGGCATTCGTAAAGCAGTTGGTGCAAAAAGGCGTGATATCTTGAGCCAGTTTCTCGTCGAATCAGCTATGCTAAGCCTTTCCGGTGGTGCCATAGGGCTGATGCTGGCCTGGCTGGGTTGCCTATCAGTCACAGGAGCGAAGTTGGGGGACTACTCCGTCAACGCTCCTATGTCCGTTGATATCGCCATTGTTGCCCTCTCAGTGTCAATCTTTATCGGTCTAGTTTCTGGCATATACCCAGCATATCGGGCGGCCCGCCTTGACCCAATTGAATCATTACGCCACGAATAACATCAATCGACTGAATGGAAATTAACTAACTCACTGGAAGAATATGAACCTCTGGGAAAGCATAGTCACCGCATGGCAGACGCTGTACAATAACAAGATGCGTTCAGCGCTGACCATTCTTGGTATCATAATTGGCGTCAGCGCCGTTGTCTTTCTGGTATCCTTCGGCAGAGGGCACAAGGCAAATGTCACCGCTGTTTTTGAGGCTATGGGAGCAAACGCAATCTATATCACAAGTGCCACTACCATGACTCAGGGATTGTCCGGAGCTGCTGGTAGTCTGACACTTGAAGACGCTCAAGCTCTGGTTGATCCCAACCGGGCCCCATCTGTAGATGTAGTTGCCCCTATGATCGAAAAAATGCTTAGGGCTGTCTACGGGAACGAAAATAGCACCGTCAATGTAATGGGTACTACTCCTGAAATTGCGAAGATTATAGATTATCCGGTCGCTACCGGACGGTTCATTACTGATGAAGATATCATTCGTAGAGCAAATGTTGCCGTATTAGGAAACAAGACGGCCTCGGATCTTTTTGGTACAAAAAATCCCTTGGGAGAGACGATTAGAATAAGCGGGACTAAGTTTGAAGTAGTAGGCGTTTTGAAAAAAAAGGGGGCCTTTTTGGCTGCTGCAGACGATTTCATAATAATCCCGTTAACTACCATGCAGTCAAGAATTCTGGGTCAAACAACCCCTAGAGGAAGACCCGTACAGACCATCGCTGTGCGAGCAGTGAGCACTGACGAGATAGATGCTGCCCGAGAGCAGATCACCTCCATCCTGAGACAGCGTCATAATATCAGGGAGGGGAAAGACGATGATTTCACTGTTATTGATATGCAGGAAATCCTTAACCGTATGAATCAGGTGCTTGGCATTTTTCAGGTGTTTATCGCCAGTGTTGGCGCTATCTCTCTCATCGTCGGAGGTATAGGTATCATGAATATAATGCTAGTTTCGGTGACTGAACGTACCCGTGAGATAGGTATACGTAAAGCTGTTGGTGCAAAACGCGGTGATATTTTGCGTCAGTTCCTGGTCGAGGCAGCTATGTTAAGCCTATCTGGAGGTATAATCGGACTCACCCTAGCCTCCATAGGAGCTTGGTTAATTACCGGAGTGCAACTGGGACCATACCCAGTTCAGGCTCCTATGTCAGCTGATATAGTGATAATTGCTGTTTCAGTAGCAATTTTTGTTGGACTGGCTTCGGGCATTTATCCCGCTTACAGAGCTGCTAGACTTGACCCGATTGAATCGCTGCGTCACGAGTGAACGTTACTTGCCCTGGACTAGGGATAGAAACTCAGCCCGGGTAGCCGCTCTACTACGGAAGAGCCCTCTGGTTGCAGAAGTAACGACGTTACTTCCTGGCTTCTTAATACCCCGCATAGTCATGCACAAATGTTCCGCTTGAATAACCACAGCCACACCGTCCGGCTGAAGGGCTTCCAGGATGGCATCTGCAATCTGTGTCGTCATCCTTTCCTGTAACTGGGGGCGCTTGGCAAATATCTCAACGACACGCGCCAGTTTGCTAACCCCAACGACTCGTCCTTCATCATTCGGTATATAGCCTACGTGAGCCACCCCATAAAAGGGTAAAAGATGATGCTCGCACATCGAATAGAAGGGAATGTCCTTGAGTATCACCATCTCACGATGCCCCACCTCAAAACCCACGCTAAGTTCTGCCCTAGCATCCACATCAAGACCTGAAAAAAGCTCAACATACATATCAGCTATGCGTTGTGGGGTATCCTTCAAACCTTCTCTCTCTGGGTTTTCACCAATAGCTTCAATTATAGAATACACAGCTGCCCTAATTTTGTTTATGTCAACCAATATTGCCTCCTCTTTTCGCTGCTTTTCCACTAACGCTTGCCATAAATCTCACGCTTTAGCGACCGAACGGAGTCAGCGCTGGCAGTCACATAAAGCTCTGCACCCAGATAAAGGGCAGGATTTACCCTAGATAGATTCAACGTATCATCGGTAGTGAAGACTTCTGCAAGAAAATGTACAGCTACAATTTTGCCTACCACCCAGATATGGTCACCGTAGGTCTTGTTGTCCACGAGCTCGCACTCATAGGCCGCGTAAGCATCCGCTAGTATTGGCACCCTTGTTTTTGAAGGCTTGGTCTCGGCAATTCTAAATCTTTGGAACTTATCCACCGCTTCGCCACCACTGCCACCCACCGAAGCTATAAGCTCGGCAGTCTCAAAAGGTACAAAGTTAACGCCAAATTGCTTGCTTTCCAGGATAAGCCGGTAAGTAAACCGTTTCGGTGCTATAGCTATCCCATAGAGAGGCGGGGTAAATGAAAGGGCAGTGTGCCAGGCTACTGCCATAGCGTTCTTCTTGTCCCCGGCACAGGCTGTGACGATAGTCGCTACCTTCGGATAGTGCTGATAAAATTTGCCGATGCTCTCCGTGATTATTTTAGGCATTTGTTAATTCCTTTTGGCCTTTGGTGCGTAAATCGCTGAACATTAACACCAACCTAAAGCTTGTTCTACCATTCTTACATCACCGGGTAACTCTGGCACAGGTTCCGCAAACTTGGCTGGAAGATTAGGGTCTTTTAACCCAGTACCTGTAATGACGCATACTACCTTTCTGCCCGCTAGCTTTAATCCCTGATTAACCATTTTAATAAGCCCAGCCACTGAGGCCGCCGAAGCTGGTTCACCGAAAATGCCCTCTTTCCGCGCCAGAAGCTTATACGCAGCTAGGATCTCATCATCGCTAACGCAGCCAATGGACCCACCGGATTGGTCACGTGCAGCTACTGCCCCCTGCCAGCTGGCAGGATTGCCTATACGAATCGCCGTAGCTATCGTCTTTGGCCTTTTGACAGGTTTGCCTTTAACTATAGGTGCCGCCCCTTCAGCCTGAAATCCCATCATCATTGGAGTCAGTTTTGCCTTGCAAGCCTGTTTGTACTCTACAAAACCTTTCCAATAGGCAGTGATATTTCCAGCATTGCCCACAGGGATAAACAAATAATCTGGAGCATCACCCAAATCGTCAACAATCTCAAAAGCCGCTGTCTTCTGACCCTCAATACGATTTGGATTTAATGAATTCACTAATGTTACCGGATGTTTTTTGACTAAGCATCGTACTATATTGAGAGCTTTATCGAAGTTGCCCTTTATGGCAATGATTTTAGCACCATAAGCAAGAGCCTGTGCTAATTTACCTAAAGCAATCTTTCCTTTCGGCACAATGACAATTACATCTAGTCCAAAGCGGGCACCATAGGCAGCGGCTGATGCGCTGGTATTGCCTGTAGAGGCACATATTACACTTCGACTACCACCCTCCACAGCCTTGGCCATAGCTACAACCATGCCACGGTCTTTAAACGAGCCGGTGGGGTTACAGCCTTCGAGCTTGAAATATAGTTCGCCACAGCCAAGCTCTTTCTCCAAAGCAACAGACCTAACAAGCGGAGTATCGCCCTCACCTAATGTTATCAGAGGTGTAGCTGATGTGACGGGCAGAAAATCACGATATCTGTATAAGACGCCGCGCTTCATATGCTCTTTTTAAGCTTCCACCCTTACGAAATTGCTAATTTCCTTGACCACAGGTAGGCATTCAGTTTCTTTTAACGCTTGCTGAACCGCCTTTTCCTTAGCTGGATGAGTCATTATGACAATTTCAGCCGTCTGAGCAGATAAATCCGTCTCTTTCTGAATCACCGAGGAAATACTGATGGCGTGATCGCCTAAAATTTTTGAGATTTGAGCTAGAACACCTGCCCGGTCATCAACGCTCATCCTTATATAGTATCGCGTCTCTATTTCATCCATCGGCTTTACATTCAATCCGCTATCAAAGGGTAATCTAGGCGGGTTAGTTATACCCCTATTAATGTTCTGAGCTATCTTGACAATATCAGAAACGACAGCACTTGAAGTTGCCCGTGGGCCCGCGCCTTCACCATAAAAAATAACCTTGCCTATTAAGTCCCCCTCTACATGAATAGCATTATAAACCCCGTCCACTTTGGCCAGCAAAGAATCTTCGGGTATAAACACAGGATGCACACGAGCCTCAACAAAGTTTCCCACTCGTTTGGCAATGGCTAGAAGCTTTATTGCATAATCAAGTTCACTCGCGTAACGGAAATCACGAGCTTGGAGTCTTGAAATCCCTTCGTGGTACACACTATCGGGCTTAATCTCGGTTCCAAAAGCAATGGTTGCCAGAATAGCCAGCTTATACGCAGCATCGACTCCCTCTATGTCCTTAGAAGGATCAGCCTCAGCATAGCCTAACTCCTGGGCCTTTTTCAGGGCCGCTGAAAAGTCCACCCTTTCCTTAGCCATTTGAGTCAAAATGTAGTTAGTAGTACCGTTAACGATAGCGTAGATAGCAGAAATTTCATTAGCCACCAGGTCTTCTTGGAACGGAGCAATCAACGGTATACCTCCACCCACGCTTGCTTCAAAGCGAAGCGACACCTTATGCTCGCGGGCTATAGTCAAAAGCTCGCTCCAATGCTTGGATATAACCTCCTTGTTAGCGGTGACAACATGTTTACCACGAGATAACGCCTCCCTTATAAATTGTAAAGCGGGATACTCACCACCTATAAGCTCAACAACGATATCCAACTCAGGATGGTTAACCAGCTCCTCAAACTCAGTAGTAAAAATACCACGATCAATTCCAAGTGAACCATGCTTATTTAAATCTTTCTCCAAGACCTTTCTTAACACTAATTGGCTGCCGGCTTCTCTGGCCAACATATTAGATTTGGATAGCAAAACTTTAGCTACACCACCTCCAATTACACCCAAACCCATTAAGCCTATGCCAATGCTTTCCTTAACCATGTACTATCTCCTGCTTCTCAGCACTTGAGATACTGCCCATGCCTTATCTTCTTCAGTGAGATAATTTTCCAACATACTATTCTGTAACAGCTCATTAACCCAGTCCTGGAAAAGTTTAAATACTAGAGCTTCTCTTAACTTCTCATCTAGCTGCCGGTTAGGGTCTCTCTGCTCAACCTTTACCAGCCAGTAACCACCCTTGGTCTGTACAGATTCATCAGTCACCGGTTTACTTATGCCACCAGGCTCTAGCGGCTCGGCAAATGCTGCAATAAGCCTGTTGCGAAATTCACCACCTCGTGTCCAGCCTAAATCACCACCTTGCTCCTTGCTGCCTAGGTGTTGCGAATATTTTTTGGCCAAGTCACTGAAATCCTCACCAGCTTCCAGCCTGACTTTTATATCTGCTGCTTCATCCCAAGTGCTCAACAACATGCCTAAGACGTGAGATCCTTTGGCTGTATCTTTTTCGACCACCTTTAGAACCCAGTAACCTATCTTCTTTGTCACAGAATCATCGTATACTGGTTCACTAACCATTCCAGGGTCAAGGCTAAAAACGATCTCTTCAAGTTTAGAATTGCCGAGTTCTCCAAACAATTTGTCGGTGAAACCTTTCGGGAGCCAGCCCAAGTCGCCTTTCCTCTCCTTGGTCATTGCCTCTCTAGAGCCCTTCTCGGCCAAAAAAGCAAAATCGTCGCCAGCCTGAAGCCTCTCTCTTGCTTCCTCAGCTACCTTTTTGCTTTCCAAGAACATGGCGTACACCTTTGCCTGCTCACACGCAGCCGGGACTTTAGGTTCAAAATAGTCTTTGATTAATTTGCTTGTTAGGATTCTAGCGGCAACAATATCTCTGTATATCTTGGCATCAGGTAATCCAAGACTATTTAGCTCATTGCTGACTTCGTCTGTAGTAATACCAACACCCAAATCAGCCGCCTTTTGTCTTATCAGCTCAGCTTGAGCGATAAATCGAATGGCAGTATCTGCTGCGGACGTGATTGCCGCAGGCTCCTGCCCCTGGCTAAGGATGTCAAGCACCTTGACATAGTAGCCCATGTCAAAAACAGCGTCATTTACGCGTACTGCTGGCTGTCTCAGAGGTTTCACCTGTTCAGTGTAGTACCCATAAGCAATCCACCCCACTATGGAAACGAAGAAAAAGACACCTACGCTTATTGCTATACGCTGTATTCGCCGTTCACGCTGCCACTTGGATATTTGACGTTTAGTGAGTGGCCTTTTTGTCTCAACTCTCTTTTTACTCACCGTCTACAAAGTCTCCTTGACGCTCTATCTAATCACGGCGTGAGTGCAAGCTCAATTGTAGTAAATCGATACTTATGATAACATATTGATTATCTCAAAGCCACGGGGTGTAGCGCAGCCTGGTAGCGCACCTGAATGGGGTTCAGGTGGTCGGCGGTTCAAATCCGCCCACCCCGACACTTTGTCATTCTATCTCAGCCCAAAATTTAAGACACAGTAATCACGTGCAGTTTGTCACTAAAGCGTTATGCTGATAGTACTCCACGGCATCAAAATACTTTTTATCAGCCTATCAGTGTGATGGCTGTATCTCACTATTTTTTAATAACTTGGATTTCCTGCCCCAAAGCATCGGCGAACTCTATGGTCACTTTGTCAACAGAAGGATCATCAAGAGTCCTAATGTCGAAATTCAAGACATGCCCCGGCAAAATGGGGCTATGATGCACATACGTTGCATATTTTGCTAGAGTACTACCGCTCCAGCAATTCATTGTGCATATTAAAGCCCTCAAAGTAGCCCGGCTGTTATTCCTCACCGAACCCTTAACAAAAAGGTACGTTCTTACTGATGCTGTGTCTAATCCCTGGTCAATGTCTTCTTTAACCCGTCCCCACTCGAACTTTTCCAGTTCCAAAACATATGGCGACTTAGGTGCCGGGGTAACAAAGCTGTAATCTCCTGACAAAGCTTCATTTCCAGTCTCATCCTTGGACCTCACCCGGTAATGATAAGTGGTGTTAGGCTCAAGCCCATTTAAAGTCACGCTGTGGGTAGTAGTTAGAGCCTCACTTGTAGACAATACGAAGCCATAGTCAACAGATTTTCCATATTCAACTTGACCAGTACTAGGCTCATCTGTTGTCCAGGTGATAAGCACTTTTCCCCCTGACTCAAATGAAGCTGATACATTCGAAATTACTGGCGCCTTAGTGTCAGGAGGTGGTAACGGTGCAGCCACTACATTGATGACCACCGACTTGCTAACAGTGCCCCCTGCATTTGTGGCTGTCAAAGTATAGGCAATAGTTTTATCGGGTAGCAGCTTTACTGAGCCAGTAGCAGTAACCTTGCCTATATTATGGTCAATAGTCACAGTGGTTGCACCTTCAACGATCCATTTTAAAGTCGTTTCCTCACCTACAGTAATCTCACTTGGTATTACACTGAACGTAATAATAACTGGCGGTTTTGGTCGACAAGCTGTGAATGGGTGAATCAGCGATAAAGCTATACAACAAGCCAGTAGTAAACACTGAGTAGAGCGCTTGTATCTGAACCAATCTTTCGACAGTGCACCACGTAGAAAAGCAAATTGCATTATCTCCCCAGCAACTTGAATGTTGAAATTATCGTATCAAAAGGATAATGTTCATATCCGTTCTTGTCTGCTGCCGTATCCACCTTATAAAGTCTTTTTTCAGTTCTTTTGAAATAGGCTTCGCCATGATAAAGACCATATTGACCCTCATAATCATATGAAAGATACCAATCCCACAATCCCTGCCCAGGTTCATTTTTGAGCAAGGTGATTTCAGACCACGCCGTTCCCAGCGCCATAATCCAGCGGTTGGCAGCATCTCGTGCTGCCATAGGTGGAGACACGTCTATCATAACCGAAGCTCTACGCATGGGGGATACTATGAAACATTTTGTCCCATCCTCAGAAACCTCAAGCTGCCAGTTGTATGGATAACTTATGGCATATCCCATAGCATCATTCTTATACGTAATATAACCTGTGGGCTTACCACAGGCAGTAGACAGGCCAACCAGCAAAACTATAAGTCCAAAAAACAGTAATTGATTCTTCTTGTTGCTTCTCAATGAATCCTCCTTCACAAAAACAAAAGCCTTCACTGCCATCTGATTATACAGTGTTTAAAACCAAGTGTCACCTGGATATCTACAGTCTAACCTAATTGCCAAACATATGAACACACCTGCAACTAATGTTTAATATCTCACTTGCGTTTTTATCTCAGAGAATATCAGCTTCAGCCCGATGAGCCCCCAATAGCTTGACAATAGTTAGAAAATAAGGTATAGTTTAGCGGCTAAGCAGATCGACAGAATGCCGTTTCGCTTGGATGATGCTGCAGGATTGACAAGCAATTGTCCCTCAAACCTCTACCAAAAACGGGGTCACACTCTGAAGGGAACTAGCTAATTTTTAAGGATGTTATTGGAGCATGCTTAAATCCATACTCGTTGCTAACCGCGGGGAGATTGCGAGGCGTGTAATCAGAACTGCCAAAAAGTTAGGCATTAAAACCATAGCCATCTACTCAGACATTGATGAGCAAGCCCTGTTTGTCCAAGAAGCGGATAAAGCTGTAAATGTTGGCGGTCCAAGACCCAAAGATAGTTACCTTAACATTGACAATATTATTGCTATTGCCAAGGAACTAAACGTAGAGGCTATTCATCCCGGATATGGTTTCCTTTCTGAAAGATGGGAATTTGCTGAGAGATGTGAGAGGGAGGGAATAATTTTTATCGGCCCAAAATCTCAAGTCATCCACAGAATGGGCGATAAGGCACGCTCCAGAGAAATTGCTACTAGTTTGGGTATCCCCATACCGCCTGGTAGCAATATATTGCGCAATGCTGAAGAGGCAAAAGAATGGGCAGAAAGACTCTCTCTCCCTGTTATCTTCAAGGCATCAGCCGGCGGTGGTGGAATAGGGATGCAGAAAGTAGAGCGAATGGAGGATATAGCTGAAGCTTTTGAGCAAGCCACAAATCGTTCTAGATTGGCTTTCGGTGATGAAAGAGTCTACATAGAGAAGTATCTGGAATCTCCTCATCACATAGAAATACAAGTATTAGCAGACCATAGTGGCAATGTGGTTACCTTCCCGGAAAGAGAATGTTCAGTCCAAAGACGACATCAAAAGGTAATCGAAGAATCACCATCACCATTCGCCACTCCGGAGCTTCGAACCGGGCTGAGACGGGCAGCCAAGACGCTAGCTCAGGAGCTTGGATACACTAATGCCGGCACGATAGAGTTCGTGGTCGACAAAAACCGAAACTTTTACTTCCTGGAAATAAATACCAGGCTTCAGGTAGAACATCCGATCACAGAGATGATCACTGGATTTGACCTAGTTGAAAAACAAATCGAAATTGCCTCGGGACAGCCTTTGTCTATTAAGGACGAGGAGATAAAATGGAAAGGCTGGGCCATTGAAGCCAGAATTTATGCTGAAGACTCAGAAAAATTCTATCCATCACCAGGTAAACTGCTGTCGTATGTGGAACCAGTGGGGGACGGAATAAGAGTCGATTCCGGATATAAAGCTGGTGATACTATTAGTCAGTTTTACGACCCTCTGATTGCAAAGCTAATTGTTTGGGGTGAAAATAGGGATAAAGCAATCGAGAGAATGCTTAAAGCTCTGGAAAATTATGAAATAACTGGCATTAAAAACAATATCCCATTTCTGAAAAAAGCCTTTCATTCTGCCATGTTCAAATCAGGAACCTACGATACACACTTTATACCAAAGTTATTGGAGGCAAAAAATGGGTGAATGGATGAAACAGGAAGTTAAAAAGCTTCAGGAACTCCGCGCTGAAATCATGAAGATGGGCGGCGAAGAGGCTGTCAAAAAACATCATGAAAGAGGAAAATTAACGGCCAGAGAACGGATTGACCTTTTAATTGAAAAGGGAACATTTGTTGAAATTGGTATGCTCGGTAGCGAGTTTGGTGTGCCTGAACTTGTTCCGGCAGACGGATGCATTACCGGGTATGGCAAGCTGAATGATGGTATTAGGCTTAGAGATGTAGCTGTTGCAGCCTATGACTTCACTGTTAGAGGCGGCTCCATGGGCGTAGTCAACGAGATTAAAGTAACCAGAATAAGAGAAATCGCCCTTAAGGAGAGAATCCCCATGATATGGCTGAGTGACTCCGGTGGTGCCAGAGTGAGCGGTGGAGGTCTCTCTGGTGAACGGGTAGCCATGTTTGCCGATTCTGGGTACCTTTTTAAGGAAGAATCATTGATGTCAGGAGTAATTCCCCTTGTGTGCGCTATGATGGGCCCAGGTTATGCTGGCACCGCTTATATCCCTGGACTTTCCGATTTCGTACCCATGGTTAAAGGAACCAGCTTTATGGGACTCGGGGGACCATCCCTTGTAAAAATGGTCATCAAGGAAACTTTAACTGAAGACGAACTGGGCGGCTCTAAGATCCACTGTGAGATAAGTGGTTGCGGTGATCTGGAAGTAGCTAACGACGAGGAATGTATTAAAGTCATAAAACAGTATCTCTCCTTTTTCCCCCAGAACTGCGACCAGAAACCGCTCAGAAAAGAGTGGACTGGAGACCCCGAAGCCTTGATCTCCGATGGTATATTAAATGTCATACCGGACAATCGTCGAGAAGCCTACGATATGCATGACCTGATAAAATATATAGTTGACGATGGCTACTTCTTCGAGATTAAGCCAAAATGGGGCAGAAATATTATTGTCGGATTCGGCAGGATAGCTGGCTATTCAGTAGGATTTGTTGCCAACAACCCTCTCTTCTACGGTGGAGTTATTGACATAGATGCTGCTGACAAAGCTGCTCGTTTCATCTGGCTGTGCGATGCTTTTAATATTCCACTTTTCTTCATAGCCGATGTTCCTGGCTTTATGGTAGGGTCCAAGGCAGAAAGGTCTGGGATAATTAGACACGGTGCTAAAATGATTCATGCTGTAGCTGAAGCTACCGTCCCCAAATTTACCCTAATTGCCAGAAAAGCCTACGGCGCCGGCTATTACGCTATGTGTGGCAGATCTTTTGATCCCGACCTGCTGATCGCCTATCCGGGAGCTGAAATAGCAGTTATGGGGCCTGAAGGCATGGTGTCTATCTTCGCTAGAAAACAAATAGCTGAGGCTGAAAACCCTCAGGAAATGATAGAACGCCTTGCCGACGAGATAAGGCCGCAGATTAACATCTATAAGACAGCCAGACTTGGCTTCGTAGATGACGTTATTGACCCCAGAGAAACTAGAAGGGTCTTAATCCGAGCCCTTGAGTTTACAAAAGATAAGAAGATATATCGACATCCGAGAAAGCATGGAGTCTACCCGGTATAAGGAGGTCACCTATGTATCAAACCATAACAACCGCCGTTACAGATAAAGTAGCTACAATCACCTTGTCTCGCGAAGAGCGCAGGAATGCCATAACCCCAACAATGTTAGTTGAACTGCTGAATGCCTTCAAGCAATATGACGAGGACCCGTCAACAGTAGTTATTGTGCTAACAGGAGCTGGTAGCAAAGTTTTCTGCGCCGGTGCTGACTTTGCAGAATCGATGGGCACCCCAACAACTTTTCTTGACCGTTACGAAGGTCAGAGGAATTTTGCCGAGCTCTTTAAGTTGATCCGCGGACTTAAGAAACCGCTGCTTGGCCGGATAAATGGTCACGCCCTCGGTGGTGGCCTTGGACTAGCTGCAGCTTGTGACATAGTAATCGCGGCTGACGATTGCCGCTTTGGAACCCCGGAGATAAACGTGGGACTGTTCCCTTACATCATCATGGCTACCTTGATTAAGTTCACCTCATCCCCCAAACGGCTTCTAGAAATAATGCTGACCGGTGAAAGAGTAGATGCCAAAGAAGCCCAGGAGCTCGGGCTGGTGAACTATGTCGTGCCCAGGGAACAGTTAGATGCAAAAGTTGAAGAGGTCGCCAAGAAAATAGTCAACAAAAGCCCAGCCATTCTGAGGCTTGGTAGAAGAGCTTTCTACACCATGCGAGATATGGAATATGAAAAAGCTCTGGAATATCTGGCCTCAATGCTGGCTGTCAACACTATGGCCGAAGACGTAGCTGAAGGTATAGCCGCTTTTCTTGAGAAGCGAGAACCAGTTTGGAAAGGAAAATAATTTAAAGAGAGGAGTAAACATGGGGCTGCAAGACAAGGTAGTTATCACTGCTGCTTTGACCGGTGTAGCAGCTAACAGAGACCAGTGCAAATGGATACCTTATACCCCACAGGAAATTGCTGACGAGGCACTAAGAGCTTACAATGCCGGAGCTTCCGTGGTACACATCCACGGTAGAGAATACGATGGCAGGCCGTCATGGAGGGTGGAAATTTTTAAGGAAATCATGGACGAGGTGAGGAAAAGATGTCCCATCATAATAAACTTCTCTACTGGTGCTGTAGGCATCGACAGGGAAAACAGAATCGCTCACATCCGTGAACTGAAGCCGGAAATTGCAGCACTTAATATGGGAACAATGAACTATGCCAAGTACAGTCCAAGGCGAAAGAATTTCGTTTTCTCTGTAGTCTTCCAAAACCCATTCGACGATATAATGTTTTTTTTGGACACCATGAACAAGAGTGGGGTAAAGCCAGAATGCGAATGCTTTGACCTCGGACATCTGGAGAGCCTATTTCCGCTGATTGACATGGGGTTGCTTAAGAACTTTCAAGTAAGCCTTATTTTCGGCGTAGTGGGAGGGATGGCTGCCACGGCTAGAAATTTAGCCCACGTTTCTAGTGTAGTCCCTCAGGGAACACAGTGGCAGGTAATAGGTATCAGCGAGGAGCAATGGTTGCTGGTAGCCACTGCGCTGGCTCTTGGTGGCAATGTTAGGGTCGGACTGGAGGATAATTTCTATCTAGCACCCGGCATAATGGCAGAGGGAAACGGCCCACTGGTGGAGAAAGCAGTAAGGATGACGCGAGATATCGGCAGAGAGCCAGCTACAGTGGAGGAGGCAAAAGTCATTCTGGGGCTGAGTGAAACAAAGAACGAGTGAACCGAATTAAAATAGCCATGAAAGAAGTTGCTTCACCAATAACAGGCAGTGTCTGGAAAATCCTGGCAGAGGTTGGTGCGAAAGTCAATGAGGGTGAAACTATTGTCATACTCGAATCTATGAAAATGGAAATCCGAGTGAAAGCACCCTATAATGGCACGGTGGCAGAAATCAGGGTGAAAGAAGGCGATTCCATCTTAGAGGGTGACATTATAGCCATTATTGAATAGACGCAACCAACCCAATTTACTAACGGAGGGTAAGCATGGATTTCAGATTCTCCGAGGAGGAGGAGGCATTCAGGCAAGAGGTGCGTGAGTGGCTAAAAAAGGAAATCCCGCCAAGGTGGTTTGAACTTTCCCCTGGCGTGTGGGAGGAAACAGAAGAGTCCTGGGCAATTTCTCGTCAGTTTCATCGCAAACTTGGCCAAAAAGGCTGGCTGGCACCAGCATATCCTAAGGAGTACGGTGGCTTGGAATTGAGCCATACAAAACGGCTCATTCTTGCCGAAGAGTTAGCATACAACAGAGCACCAGTAAGCGTTGAAGTAGAGATAACAGTCAACTGGGTTGCCCCCACCATAATGCTCTTCGGGACTGAGAAACAAAAAAAGGACTATGTAACCCGGGTGGCAAAAGGTGATATCATCTTCTGTCTTGGGTATAGCGAACCAAACGCAGGGTCCGACCTTGCTGCACTCCAGACCCGCGCTGTCGAAGTCGGTGACTACTATGTGATCAATGGCCAGAAGATATGGTGTAGCTACGGTCACTTAGCTGACTATTGCTGGCTAGCTGCCAGAACTGACCCGAATGCCCCTAAGCATAAAGGGATCAGCATGTTTATTGTTGACATGAAGACACCAGGGATTACTATTCGTCCTTTGATAAACATCTTGAACCGCCACTCGTTTAATGAGGTTTTCTTCGATGATGTACGCATTCCTAAAGAAAACCTGGTAGGGCAGAAAAACAACGGCTGGTATCAACTGGTTATAGCTCTAGACTATGAGCGCTCATCAGTCGGCACCGCAGCGGCACAGCAAAGAGTCATCGAGGAACTGGTTAAATATGCCAAAGAAACCAAGGTTAACGGCGAACCAATCGCCAATGACCCGCTTATTAGAAACGCACTGGCAGAAGTAACAGTCGCAAATGAAGTCCTCAGAATGATGTGTTACCGCATCGCCTGGATGTACAGTAAGAACCTTCACCCAAGCTACGAATCATCCATGGCAATGGTTTTTAGTAGCGAAGTAACGAGGCGAGTGGCTGATGTTGGAATGCGCATCCTAGGACACTATGGTGCACTGGACAGAGAATCCAAATGGGCTCCCCTCAATGCTATGATAATGCGTATGTACCTAAGCTCAGTTTCAATAGGCGTGGGCGGTGGTACTAACGAGATCCAGCGTACCATTATTGCGGTGAGAGGTTTAGGGTTACCTCGATAGTAAGCACAACACCGGCTTTAAGGAAAGGGCAACACAACATGGACTTCCGTTTCAGTGAGAAGGAAGAGGCATTTCGAAAAGAAGTCGAAGACTTTATAAAGCAGGAACTGCCGCCGGACTGGGCTGAGAAAACCATCTACTGGCCCGGCGGATATGGCACGCTATCAGAATTTGAAGAGATCAACATTCAGATAGAAATGTTCAGACACAAACTAGCCCAGAAAGGCTGGCTTACTATTTCGTGGCCTAAAGAATACGGTGGAGCTGGCCGCTCCAATATTGAACAAGCCATCTTCCATGAGCGAATGAGCTATTACAGGGCGCCTAGCGGTGAAGTAGCCACGCTCATTGGCGGACCAACGATTATGCTATTTGGTAACGACGAGATGAAAAAGGAATGGCTCCCTAGAATAGCCCGAGGTGAGGTGCGTTTCTGGCTCGCCTATAGCGAGCCAAATGCCGGCTCCGACCTTGCCTCCATTCAAACCCGTGCTGTGGAGGATGGTGATTACCTTGTTATCAACGGACAGAAAATCTGGAGTACGGCTGCCCATGTATCGCATTATGCCTGGATGATTGTCAGAACAGACCCCAATGCTGCTCCCCACAAAGGAATTACACTGCTTATAGTGGACAATAAGTCTCCGGGCGTTACTATCCGGCCTTTGATAAACATCTGCGGTACCCATTCCTTCAATGAAGTATTTTTTGACAATGTACGCGTACCCAAAAAGAACATCGTGGGCGAAAAGAACAAGGGTTGGTACTATGTAATGGTAGCCTTAGATTTTGAGAGACTTGTAATTCCCATTGGAGGCTTTAAGCGAACGTTCGAAGAGATAGTCCAGTATGCCAAAGAAACAAAACTAGACGGCCGCACCTTAAGCCAAGACCCCATGGTTAAGAACCTGTTAGCTTCCACGGCAATCGAGATTGAGGTCGCCTACATGTTCTTCTGGCAAACGGCCTGGATGCTAGACAAAGGCCTCGTCCCGAACATTGAAGCCTCTGTGCTGAAGCTGTTCACCACCCAGCTTAGCCAAAAGTTAGCCAGCGCTGGAATGCAGATCCTGGGTCATTACGGGCTACTGGAAAAAAATGCTAAGTGGGCAGCTCTAAGGGGCAGAGTCCAAGCCGGGTACCTGGATTGTATTTCTGCCCTCGTCGGTGCTGGTACCTCTGAAATCCAGCGAAACATCATCGCTATGAGAGGACTCGGATTACCTCGTGGATAGAGCTGGAAATTATGTCCACTTACGCTATTTTAGATGTTTACACAAATGGTGCTGCGCAGCTTATATAAAGACTTCATGAAATAGACTAGGAGGTAACCAGATGGACCTTGGTCTAACTGAAGAACAAGAGATGTTGAAAAAATCGGCCAGTGACTTTCTGCAAAAGGAATGCCCCAAGCAGTTGGTTAGGCAATTAGACGAAAGCGATACAGGCTACTCCCCTGATTTGTGGAGGAAAATGGCTGAACTGGGCTGGATGGGGTTGGTTTTCCCCGAAAAATACGGCGGTAGCAACGGCAGATTCCTGGATTTGATAGTCCTACTTGAGGTAATGGGCCACAATATTGTGCCCGGCCCATTTTTCTCCACCGTCGTTCTCGGTGGTCTTACCATATTGGCAGCGGGAAACGAGGAGCAAAAGAAGGAATTCCTGCCTCAAATCGCCAGTGGTAAGATGCTCCTCACACTAGCACTAACAGAACCCAGCGCCAGGTATGATGCTCCATCAATCAAGACCAAGGCCGTGGCTAGCAGCAACGGGTACATTATTAATGGTATCAAACTTTTCATTCCTGATGCCAATGTAGCTGACTACATACTATGCGTGGCCAGGACAAAGGATGGAGGTGACCCGGAGAATGGAATCACCATTTTCCTTGTTGATGCCAAAAGCCCAGGAGTTAAGTGCACTCTACTAAAAACGTTAGCTCGTGACAAACAGTGTGAGGTCGTTTTCGACAATGTAAGCGTCCCGCAGAAGAATATTATAGGAAGTCTAGACCAAGGCTGGCCTATAGTGAAAGAAACGCTCCGAAAAGCCACTGTGGCAAAATGCGCTGAAATGGTCGGTGGTGCCCAAGCCGCATTAGAGATGGCTGTACAGTATGCCAAAGAAAGAATTCAGTTTAACCGACCTATCGGCAGCTTTCAAGCTATTCAGCATTATTGTGCCAATATGGTGACCGATGTTGATGGAGCACGGTTTATCACGTATAAGGCAGCCTGGAAGGTGAGCGAGGGGCTACCTTCTGATATGGACGTGGCTATTGCCAAAGCGTGGACCGGCGAAGCCTGTTGCCGGGTTACCCTGCTTGCACACCAAATATTCGGTGCAATCGGCTTCACTATGGACCACGATATTCATCTGTACTACAGACGGGCCAAGACTGGCGATATAATGTTCGGCGATAGTAATTTTCAACGTGCCATCGTAGCCAGGGAATTAGGCCTATAGATTTCTATCCCTCAGCTCAAAGATTTGAGGTGGCTCACCTAAGTTTTGCCCTTAAGCGATCGTGTAACTTTATCCAGTAATGGCGCAAAAAAGAGGCAGGTCAGAAATAGACCTGCCTAAAACCTATTATCTGCAGACAGGCTCCAAATCAAAGAGCCGTGCATTTCAATGTCATTCCATTAAGCCAGCCAGCGCTTACGTCGCTTATAGTGCTTGACCTCTCGGTAACTCCTCCTCTGGCCCAGCTTACTCAACCCCAGATAAAATTCCTTTATGTCCTCATTATCTCTAAGCTTCTCAGCTGGCCCATCCATAACCACCCGGCCATTCTCCATTACATACCCATAGTTAGCTAGTTCCAGTGCAGCCCTGGCATTTTGTTCCACTAATAGAAAAGATGTCTTTTCCTCCGCGTTTATTTTCCTCACTATGTCAAAGATCTCTTTTACAAGTATAGGACTGAGCCCAAGAGATGGCTCGTCCAGAAGCATCAGCTTTGGACGTGCCATCAGCCCCCGCCCCATCACCACCATCTGCCTTTCACCACCGGAAAGATAGCCTGTCGTGGCATGACGCAGATCCTTCAGCTTTGGGAAGTAGTTATATACCATATCAAGGTCCCTTTTTACCCCCGCAGCATCACGCCGCGTATATGCACCTACTTTTAATTCCTCCTCCACAGATAGGTGTTCGAACATCGGCCGCCCCTCCAAAACCTGGACAATCCCTAACTTGACCACATCTTCGGGATTCATTCTATCTATTCGGTGTCCGTCCCACTCGATGCTGCCGTCGGTCACCTCGCCCTCTTCTGTATAAAGCAGCCCGGAAATAGCCTTGAGTGTTGTCGTCTTACCAGCACCGTTGCCGCCGAGCAGCGTCACAATCTGCCCATCTGGCACTTCCAGAGATACCCCCTTCAGCACCAATATCACATTCAGATAGATAACTTCAATATTGTTTAACCTTAACATACTTTATACCTCTCCTACTTTCGCTTTAAACCGAATAACGATACACCCTGTCTTCATTTCGTTCGTCCTTCCTTAGTGACGCCGCTTATTCACACATTTTCCCGCTGGCTTATGGGAAGCTCACAAAAAGCCTTATAAATTTGTTGTCCGATGTAGCGCGACCCTTCAGGGTCGCCTCTCTCCTCAGCGAAGCTGAAGCCTCGCGCTACATTGGCAAATGTTGTCTTCCATACAGAATATGATGAATACATTGGAGGTGGAAGGAGAAGCCCTTGCCACAGAATTAGGCTTCTCCTTCCTTGCCCTCCTCGGCTATCTATCTTGCCCCGATGCATTACTTCTTGAGTTGCAGGGTATGGACTATCTCCGAGAACTTAGCCTCATCATACTTCGCCAGCATCTCCACGGTTCCAACTGAAACCATAATCCACTTGTCATCCTTTTTCGTGCCCAGTGCAAAGCCTTTGCCGGCGAATCCCCTCAACGATATTTCGAATGTCACTGTTGAGGCCTTTGTACCATCGGCCAAAGTGCTGTCCTTTTCAGAGAGGACTTTAAAGGCAGTCCCGCCGGCAGCCTCAAGCATTTTCTTGAGTGCTTCGGCACAGGTGGCCCCTGTCTCAACATCAACAAACAAAACCGGAACCATGGTAGGTGCTGCAGCATAGAATAGAAGCGTTTCAGACTTCTCAGGCTTCCACTCCTTAGGATACTTGACTGAGAAACCAAATTCAGCGTTGGTGTACTCTGCAGCCTCAAACGTAAGTTTGCCAGGCTCAGCTGGCTTCTCTGCCGGTGGAGTTGGCGGCGCTGCTGGTGGCTTTAGCTCTAACACCCAGGTCGTGGTAGCTACGGCACGGGGGTCATCACCCATAGCCCTCAACGTATAGCTGCCATTGGGCAACGGGTTTCCTGGGATTAGCGTCTTTGGGTCTATCGCCAGTGTCGGCTGAAATCCACCGCGCAGTATGAACCCAATAGTCGCCGTCCTCTCCAGCTTCGCTTCAAAGTTTCCTGCGCTGTCTGCGGTCGCATAAGCGATACCAACAGAATCCTCGCCGCGAGCCCGGTCAAGCCCCGGTATTTCAATATCGGGAGGTACGACCAACTCCACTGTGATTATCTCATTGGGCCGCCAGCCGCTCCCCTTGAATGTCACGGGAACAGCCAGCATAGCCAAATGCGGCACCGTTGCTGACATAGCCTCAGGAAGTCCCAACGCCTTGGCAATCGGCGGGAAGTACTTCTTCAAAAGCTCGAAGTCAACCTTCGCTGGCTCCACGCTAATTGTCCCTGCTGGAGGGGGCGGAGGGGGAGGAGGAGCAGGCGGCTGTTTAGCACAGGCTGCCATCGGCAATATCAGAAGTGCCACCGCAGCTATGATAATTAATGCCTTAAAACCGTATTTCATCTCAGGCCTCCTTTCCGCCTATTTGCTCCAATCATGCAGGGCAACGCAATCAGGCACCTTCACCCAGCCACTGATAGGGACCTCTTTACCATTCCGTATCTGGTAGAACCTTGTCACGTCGCTCCCCTGCCGGTTGGTGGGACTGTAGGTGCAAGGCCCCACCAGCCCCTGGCCCAGATCCAGGCCGGTGAGCGACTCGTAGGCTGCTTTCATGGCTGAACCGTCCAGCTTGTCATAGCCAACAGCCTTGATGGCTCTCTTTGCGCCTTCCTGATATACCAGCGCCCATATCATGCCTGTTACATAGTTAGCCGGCGTGGTCTTACGAAACTCGTCCACGCTCTTTCCTCGATACTTCGGTATCATCCTTGAAGCCAAAGGATGGGTCCAGACTTCGTCACCACGCAGATAGTAGCTATTTACCCAGCAGCCCTCAGTAGCTTCCGGATGCAGCTTAACACCGAGAGCTTCAGTCGGCCCCCAGAAGGTAGAGTCAACAAACTGAATCGTCTTGGTCAGTCCCAGTTTGTGGGCATCACGCAGTATGTTGCTTGGCGTCGGGTCAACGCCACCGATGATGATATACTGCGCACCACCCTCAGCTAGCCTCTTCAGCCACACCGTATGGTCTGGTGCGCCAGTAGGGAAGAATTCTGGAGGCAGCAACTTAACACCCATTTTCTCAGCATATTCTTTGCCGCCACGCAATGGCTCTCTGCCGTAAGCGTTGTCCCAGCTCATATAGCCTATGGTCGGCACGCCAGTTTTGCCCTTTGCCTTCCAGTCGTTCAGTATGAAGTCTATGGTAGCACCGAAGGCGTTCTGGTAGCAGACCCCCCAGGGGAACACCCAACCTATCTTTGCCTGGGCTTCCCCGTCGCCCGGAGCCAGCTGTACCACCTTGTCAGCCATTGTCAGCGGATAAATTGCCTTGCCAAACGCCGTGCTGATGGCATTCACCACCAGCAGCTTGGGCTCCGTCCGGTACCTCTTATACGCGGAAACACCACGAGCTACGTCATATCTGGTATCAACACCTATGAAATTGACCTTTATGCCGTCAATTCCACCTGCGGCGTTTATCTCCTTAAACATATCCTCGCAGCCCATGTCGGCTGGAACATTAAGGCCGGCAATAGGTCCGGTATAGTCCGCCAGACTAAGGTAAGTGACCACTTTCTCCTTAGGTGGTGGCGCTGCAGCTGGGGCACAGGCTGATACCGCCGGCAGCACTAATGCAGCACAGATTAGAATAGCACCGATTAGTAAATAAATCTTTTTACTCATATTTTCGACCTTTCACCTCCTTGATTCAATTCTCTTGCTTTCATGTCTCCTATCAAACAATGCCTATTACCACCCCCTCTCATTTATTTATAATGAAGCGACACGCAGTCGGGCACCTTTCTCCAGCCACTTATAGGTATTTCTGTACCGCCCTTAACCTGATAAAACTTTACCTCCTCGACATTCTGGCGGCTGGTAGGACTGTAAGCAATTGGCCCTGTCAGACCTTGTGACAAGTCCATACCAGTGAGAGCTTCAAAACCGGCTTTCATAGCTTTGCCATCCAGTTTTTCGTAGCCACCAGCTTTGCCAAGGGCTATCTCCAAGGCTTTGGCAAAAACGAGCGGTCGAGTCAACCCGGAAACATATATTGTGGCCGTCGTTTTACGAAATTCCGCCACACTCTTGCCATGATACTTAGTCACCATGGAGGCAGCCAGTGGATGTGCCCAGGCTTCATCACCACGAAGATAATAAGAATTAACCCAGCAACCTTCTGTAGCCTCAGGGTGCAGCTTGATGCCAACTGCCTCGGTGGGCCCCCAGTAAGATGCGTCAATAAACTGTATCTTTTTAGTAAGCCCCAGCTTGTATGCATCCCGCAATATATTGCTCGGTGTCGGGTCAACACCAGCAATAAGTATGTAATCAGGATTGCCTTCAGCCAGTCTCTTCAACCACACAGTGTGGTCTGGAGCACCAGTTGGGAAAAACTCCGGCGGCAGCAATTTCACTCCCAGTTTCTCAACATATTCCTTACCACCACGCAGCAACTCCCGACCGTAGGGGTTGTCCCAGTTTATGTAACCGATGGTAGGCATACCTGGATTACCCTTCCTTTTCCAGTCCTCCAGCAGGAAATCAACACTAGCGCCGAAGCCGTTCTGATAAGCCGGACCTATGATGAATACCCAGCCCAGGCGGGCCTGTGGCTCACCATCGCCTGTCACGAACTGGACCACCTCGTCTTTTTCGGTCATGGGAGTTATAGCTTTGCTCAGCGCTGTGCTTATGGCAACCACCGCCATCAGCTTCGGCTCAGTTCTATACCTTTTGTAGGCTGATACTCCTCGTGCTAAATCATAGCGGGTGTCCACGCTCAGGTAATTTATCTTAACCCCCATAACACCACCCTTGGCATTTATCTCGTTGTACATGTCTTCAGTAGCTATACCCACAGGTACATTAAGTCCGGCTATCGGTCCAGTATAATCTGCCAAATCCAGATAGGTGACCACTTTCTCCTTCGGCGCTGGCGCAGCTCCAGGAGCGCAGGCTAATGCCAAAGCTAACATTGTTGCGAGAAAAATAACGCCCACCAGAGACTTTTGTTTTCCCATTTCCAAACCTCCCTTTATTTTTTCACCCCCGTCTTAATACGCAAACGGGAAGAGCCTGTAAGAAGCCTTAAAAATACTCCACCGGTGAGCTAGCCCTCTGGGCTCATAGATTAAGAAAAGAACAATTATGACCCCGAAGGCAGTAACCCCAAGCGCCGCTGCTGGGGCAATACCAAGCGCCGGGAACAATGCGGTTAAAGTCGGCGAAGCAAACGTGACTGCCTCAATAAGCAGGCTTATAAAAATGGTACCGAAGAAAACGCCGACTATGGTTCCCAGACCACCGACGATGAGCATACCTATGTAAAAAACGGCGTCAGATAGCGGGAACTGTTCTACGTGAACAAACTGCATCCAGTGAGCAAACAGTGAGCCAGCAATACCTGCGTAGAAACAGCCGATGAAAAAGGCAAGCATTTTGTACCTAAACAGGCTCACCCCCATTACCGAGGCTGCTAGGTCATTGTCTCTTATGGCCACAAAGGCTCTGCCTATCCTTGACCTAGCCAGGTTCTTGGCAAAATAGGTCATCAGCAGCATCATGGGTACGATTATATAATACATCTTCCCATCATCATCGAAGGTAAAACCAAACGCCGTGGGGGGTGGCACATGTAAACCAATAACACCGCCGGTGATTTTCAGGTGTATTATCAGCCATGATACGAGGTAGTGGATCGCTAAAGTGGCGATAGCAAGATAGAATCCTTTAATCCTTAGGGCCGGAGTGCCACCGAGTACCCCAATTACCCCTGCAAAAATGCCACAAACCGGTAACGCCAGCCAGAATGGCCAGTTATAGGTGTCACAGAGAATAGCCGAGGTGAATGCACCTATAGCTACAAACGCCACCTGACCAAATGAGATGAGCCCACAATAACCCATCGTCAACTGCAATCCCAGCACAGCAATTATGGTAATTGACATCTTGTTTATTAGACCAATTAAGTAATGGCCACCATAAAGCGGTACAGTTAACAGCGCCACAATGGCAAGTATGGTTATGATCCACTGCAACCTTGTCCGTATAACCGCTGTATCTCTGCCATAATCCTGGTTGAAAGTACCGCAGGGAAGCATTTCATATCCTCTCTATTCTTTCTAAGCCAAAGAACCCGTATGGCCTCACCAGCAAAACGAACAGGAGTATAATGTATCCAGCCACCTCCATGACGCCGCCACCGACAATCGGGTCAAGATAGCCGGCAGCCACATGCTCTACCCAGCCCAGAAACAGACCGCCGACAATAGCGCCAAGCAACGAGTCAAGGCCCCCGACCATAGCCACCACCAGACCTTTGAAGGCAACAAGCGTCAACATAAAACGGATGTCGTAGTACCTTGCCAGCATAACACCTGCCACCACAGCCACCACCGCTGACAGAATCCAGACAAGCGAGAATATCGTCCTGACATTTATCCCCACGCTCTGGGCTAGCTGGTGCGACTCTGCTGTAGCCCTCATTCCCAAGCCAATTTTGGTGTAACGGAAGAAAGCCGTCGTCAACAGGAAGATTAAGATACTGATACCCAGACTGTATAGGCCGCCTAGATGTACATTGACACCTACAATGTTGATTTCACCCTTGGGCAAAAAATCAGGAAATCCCCAGGCTTCACCCTTCAAGATGAGCGCAAAAATGCCGTCAAGCACCATAAATACAGCAAAGGTCATGAGGAAGCCTGAAAATAAGGGCTGCCCGATCAATGGCCGCAGGCAGACACGCTCCACCGTGAAACCCAGCAAGGCACCCATTGCTATAGCCAGGACCCAGCTTGTCCAGAGAGGTAGCCCAAGCAATACATAGCCAACATAGAAAAACAGAGCACCGAAGGCAAGCAATTGACCGTGGGCTAGGCTTACCACTTCCGTGGCTTTGCACACAAGAACTATAGCCAGTGCCACCAGGGCGTAAAGCCCCCCTATAATCAACCCGTTAACACTCAGATCCAGGAAAAACTGCACTTCGCCTCCTTCAACTCAGCTTTGCTCTACGCAACCGTGCAAACCTTCACCGTCGTTGTTATCGTCCCTGTTCGACCATCTCGGTATGTAATCGGCGCTTCAACCTTAAGTTCATCTTTATCACCGTAGAGCGCATCTATCAAATATCCATATCGCTCTTCGATAAAATCTCGCCGTAGTTTTCTGGTCCTCGTCAGCTCTGCATCATCAGCATCAAATTCCTTGTGCAAATTGACAAACCTTTTTATCCTTGTCCATTCTGGAAGTACCCTGTTAACCCTCTGTATTTCTTTCTTTATCAGGTCAATGACTTCAGGCTTCTGGGACAAATCAGTGAAGGTGGTGTATGCTATACGTCTTTGCTCTGCCCACCTACCTACATTATCGAGGTCGATATTTATTATGGCAGTGACAAAATCCTTGTCCTCGCCTCCTACGATCAAAGCACCCTTGATAAAAGGACTGAACCTCAGTCTGATTTCAGCAAATTGTGGCGAAAACTTTTGACCGCCCTTCAATTCCCTCAAATGGTCCATTCTGTCAATGCAGATAAGATGCCCATGTTCTTCGATATAGCCAAAATCACCGCTGCGATACCAGTCTCCTATATACTTTTCCTTTGTAGCTTCAGGCTTCTTGTAATAACCAGCAAAGAGCATCTCACTCCGCACCAAGATCTCGCCGTCTTCAGACAACCGGCATTCATATCCAGGCATAAGTGGCCCGCAAGTTTCCGGCCTGATATCATTATCGGGATGTATGGTAACCAGCCCCATTTCCGTGCTGCCGTATAGTTGCTTGAGCTTCACACCAAGGGCCTGGAAATAGCGGAAGATTTCAGGGCTTATCGCCGACCCAGCGCTGTAGGCAACCCTCACCTTTGACAGACCGACCTTGTCCTTGAGCTGCCGGAACATGATTAATTCTGCAATTGCATATAGCGTTCGCCAGAACCAGTTAACTTTTTTCTCAGCCACCCTCAGGTCACCTACTTTATAGCCAACCGGCAAGAAAAGATGGTATAGAAATCTTCTTAACGGACTAGTGTCAATGATCTTCGCCTGAATTATCCGACTTATACTCTCCCAATTAGCCGGCCCCCAGAAGAGAATACTAGGGCCGATCTCCCTTATGTTTTCCAGTACCGTCTCCGGCTCTTCAGGAAAGTTCACCTCCATGCCCGTTAGCAAATTGGCACCTACGCCAAGGGCTTGCTCTGTAACCCAGGCTGGCGGTAAGAAGGAGACATATTGCTCATTAGGACTCCACTTGTCCACAGAACACCATGCCCTGTTGGTCAGCTGTGACACCCTGTTTCGGAGCATAGCAGCCTTGGGTAGACCAGTGGTGCCAGATGTATACATGAAAAGGCCTATGTCGTCACCGCTCGTCTTCTCGATGTTTTCCTCAAACAAGCCAGGGTGGGATTTCTCGTACTCCTTGCCCAGCTCCATAACCTGGTCGAAGCCCATTAAAATCGGGTCGGCGTACGCACCTATAGGAGTCCCTTCATAACCCAATATCCCCTTCGGATCCCAGAAAATAATTTTCTTTAATAGCGGTAGCTCGTCCTTAAGAGGTGGGTGCTCATTACCTTCCCTATCTTTATATGGGAGTAAGAACTTGTCTACCTGCTCCTGGTCATGAGCTATGACAAACTTAGACTCTGAATTCTCAACATAGTACTTGACTTCAATCGGTAGACAGTCCACAAATATGCCGGTCACAGTAGCCCCCGCAGCACCAGCGCCGACCTCAGCGATGAACCATTCGGGTTTGTTTTCACCCAGTATGGCAACCTTATCCCCTCTCTCCAGGCCGAGGCTGATCAGGCCAAGCGAGAAATACTTAACCTTTTCGTAGTAGTCCTTCCAGGTGTATGACTGCCAGATACCCCGGTCCTTAACCCGCAGCGCTACTTTTTTATCGCCCCATTTTTCGTAATTGTATTTCAGGTATTTTGCCGCAGTGTCAAAAAAGGGAATTTCCTCCATCTACGGCCTCCTATTCACCCAGATATGCCTTAATGACTGCAGGGTTGACCTTTATCTCATCAGGTGTACCCTCAGCGATTTTATGTCCAAAATCAAGGACAACTACCCTATCAGCAATATCCATCACCACTTCCATATCATGTTCAATAAGGACAATAGGTATACGACGTAGTTCTATAGTATCAATAATGAAACGAGCCATGTCCTCCTTCTCATCTATGTTCATACCCGCCATAGGCTCATCAAGTAAAAGGAGCTTCGGTTCTAAAGCCAGTGCTCTAGCTAATTCCACTCGCTTCCGCATTCCATAGGGAAGAAGACCCACCACCTTCTTCCTAATCGGTTCCAGTTCCAGAAAGTCTATTATGTCCTCAACCACCTTTCGGTGCTCTATCTCCTCTCGATAGGCCGGACCAAAATAGAAGGCACAAGCCAGTGCTCCTTGCTTCATTTTAACATGCCTGGCTGCCATAATATTGTCTAGAACAGTAAGTCCAGTATAGAGCTCGATGTTCTGGAAGGTCCGAGCCAGGCCCATCTCGGCAATCTTGTGAGGAGGCATCCGGGTAATATTCCTGCCCTCGAAATAGATATTTCCCTGCTGGGGACGATAGAAGCCATTTATGCAGTTGAGGAGGCAGCTCTTTCCAGCACCATTCGGCCCTATAACAGCCAGTATTTCTGTCCCCCTGACCTCCAAACTAACCCCGTCCAAAGCACGGAGCTTTCCGAAATATAAACCGAGGTCTTCAACTCTTAATTTGATCTGATCTCGTGCCCCCAAAAAGCTCCTTAACTCTATAAAACGTTCCGCAAAGATGATTTAGATAATTATACTACATCTGTCAATACTCACATGTGAAACCACTTATTTGCAAACTTGTGAGTGTTTGTCAAAGCCCGACAAGTTATGTTATAGTGCTTGTAGCAAAATGAAGGAGGCAAAAGGTGCCAACCGATCCAAATAAAGCTATTTATGAGTCCAGACCCTGGCTAAAATGGTATCTTAAAGATGTGCCACCAGATGTGGAAATTCCGGAGAAATCCGTCGTGCAAACTTTCGATGAAGGCACGGATAAATGGAAAAATAAAACCGCCATAATATTCTATGGTAAAAAAATGAGTTACAAGGAGCTAAGGGAGCAGGTTGATCGCTTTGCTACCGCGCTACATGATTTAGGTATAAAAAAGGGTGACAGAGTTGCCCTTTTGCTACTGAACTCCCCGCAGTTTATCATTGCTTATTTCGGAGCCTTAAAAGCTGGTGCCACCATAACTGCCATCAGCCCACTTTATGTCAGTCCTGAAATTAAGTACCAGCTTGAAGACAGTGAGGCTAAGACTATTGTTTGCCAGGACATCCTCTATGATAATGTAGAAAGGACAGGTGTCAAGCTAGATAGGGTCATACTAACCAGCATTACTGAGTATTTACCCGGAACAAAGAAGTTCCTCGGTAGCAGCGTACTCCGGGCGGTATATCAAAAGATGGCAGCACCACCGGTAGAGATATATGAACGGGAGGGATTTTACAGGTTCCAGGACTTGCTCAGAAAATATCCACCCAATCCACCCAAAATCAAATTCAACATCAGAGAGGATTTAGTAACCTTGCCCTACACAGGTGGCACCACAGGACTGCCCAAGGGGGCAATGATAACTCATTACAATCTCACTGCTGCTCGATATCTAGGAGAAAAGTTCTGGGGTGATGTTGTCCAGGAGGGCAAAGAAACAATACTAGCTTATCTTCCCTTCTATCATATCTATGGTCAAGCCGTGGTTATGATGGGTGGCCTTTCCCAAGGCTATACACTCGTGATATTCACTACACCCGACCTTGACGACATCTTAAACTCAATGGAGAGCTACAAGGCAACCATCTTCTACAGTGTGCCGTCCTTATATGAATTTCTCAGAGACTATCACCGCACCGACAGGGTGAATTGGAAACGCATCAAAGTTCTCATCTCCGGTGCTGATGCACTGCTTGAAGACACCGCTAAAGGCTGGGAAAAACGCACCGGTACTAAAATACACGAAGGCTGGGGTATGACTGAGACCAGCTCAGTAGGTATGGTCAGCCCCTATGGTAAACCGAAAGTTGGCTCATTCGGCATTCCTCTTCCCAATACCGTAGCAGGCATTATCGATCCCGAAGGCACTAACTTCCTACCTGTGGGCGAAATAGGAGAACTTGTAGTCAAGGGGCCACAAGTATGCAAAGGGTACTGGAATAAGCCTGAAGAGACCAAGAAAATGTTTGTCGATATAGATGGCGAAACGTGGCTTAGGACCGGTGACTTAGCAAAAATGGACGAGGACGGCTATTTCTATTTCTACGATAGAAAACGAGACATGATCAAATACAAAGGGCTGGCTGTGTTTGCGCGCGAGGTAGAGGAGGTTCTGGTTTCCCATCCAAAAGTTAAAGAGGCTGGAGTAATCGGCGTGCCTGACCCCGATGTTGGCGAAAAAGTCAAAGCTATCGTAGTGCTAGAAACAGAAGCACGGGGCAAAATCTCAGAGGAAGAGATTATAAAATATTGTGGGGAACGGCTGGCACACTACAAATGTCCGAAAATCGTTGAATTTAGAGGCGAAGTGCCTAAGACAGATGTGGGCAAAGTATCCCGCCGAGAGCTGAGGGAGGAGGAAATGTAGAATGGTACCATTCTTCGAAGTAGAAAACCTTACAAAACGCTTTGGTGGGCTAGTTGCTGTCAACAATGTAAGCTTCAAAATAGAACGAGATGAAATCGTTGGTCTCATTGGGCCAAACGGTTCTGGTAAGACCACTCTCATACGGTGCATACTCGGTATATTAAAGCCCGATTCTGGAAAGGTCAGGTTCAAAGGCGAAGACATAACTAGACGACGCCCCTGGGAAATCGTCCAGAAGGGTGTAGTAGGGACTTTTCAGGTAGTTAAGCCGTTCCGCCATTTACCTATCATTGCAAATGTCATGGTAGGCTGTCTCTGTCCCAGGATAACCAAACGAGGTGAGTGGGTCAAGAGAGCTGAGATGAAGGCGAGGGATGCTTTAGAGTTTGTCGGAATCGCTGACTTGGCCCTTGAACCAGCTTCAATCCTCTCCCATGGGGACCTAAAGCGACTGGAGGTAGCCAGAGCCATTGCCACCGAGCCGGAGTTACTTATACTTGATGAGCCTTTCGGCGGGCTAAATCCAGCAGAAACGGATCTCGTAGCCAAATCAATGAAAAGGTTACACAAGGGTGGAAGATTCGGCAGACTGCACAGCGAAGGGCCAGCTATGCTGATTATCGAACATAAGCTAACCGAACTCATGAAGATTGTTGATAGAGTTATTGTGCTTGCCTTCGGTGAGGTTATCGCCCAGGGCACACCTGAAGAAATAGCCAAAAACCCGGCGGTAATCGAAGCCTATACCGGTAGGGAGGTGCTCATTGCTAGAAGTTAAGAATGTCACCGTTTGTTATGATACGGCAATGGTGCTGGATGAAGCTGACCTCAAGGTTGAGAGGGGAGAGCTGGTGGGGCTTGTCGGTCCTAATGGCGCCGGTAAAAGCACTCTCCTTCGCGCTATAGCTGGACTGATAAACTGGGAGAAGGAAATATTAAAAGGGACAAGGCAAGCAGACATAACTTTTGAGGGTTCTATTGAGTTCGAAGGAGAGAGGATTGAAAAACTTTCAGCTTTCGAAATAGCCAAAAGAGGACTGCTTCTCTGCCCAGAAAGAGGTAGACCATTCGCCGAAATGACGGTAAAGGACAATTTGCTGGCCGGAGCCTTCCTAGTCAAGGATAAAAAGGAAGTCAACGACAGTCTCAACAAGGTCTATGAATTGTTTCCCAGATTAAAGGAAAGAGAAAATCAGATATCTGGCACTTTATCCGGCGGTGAACGGCAAATGCTGGCTATCGGCAGAGCACTGATGCGTAAACCGAAGTTTATGCTGGTCGATGAACCATCAAGTGGACTGGCACCAAAACTGAAAGACGACCTGTTTAAACGCATAGAGGAAATTTATCACGAACTGGGCGTCACTATACTTCTGGCTGAACAAGACGTCAGCTTCGCCTTCAACTTGTCAAGCAGAAACTACGTTATGTCCAGAGGGCACATAATAGCTCAAGGAACAGCCCAGGAGCTACTTAAAGACGAAACTATCAGAAAGACCTATCTAGGTTTATAAGACTTTAACTGCGCCTAGTACAAAGAAGCACCACAGGCTCTGCATTCACGGCGTAACGAGGCGTTAGCTAATTTGCAGCGTGGACAACGCCTCTCAATTTTATCTCTAATCCATACTGCAATCCCCTCAGGCATAAAAAGAATAATCACTATAACTATAGCACCAAGGATTAAAAACCGCAGCTCAGGAATAATCCTCAGTACTTCTGTAAGTGGATATAGCACATAGACGCCAACAATTGGTCCATATATGCTGACTATGCCCCCAAAGATAGTCCATATCACTGCCTGGAAAGATAGGAGAAGGTCCAGAGTTGATGGGCCTGCAATTCTCATAAAGTGGGCATATAAACCGCCAGCCACTCCAGCAAAAAAACCACCTACAGCAAAGGCAAGCATCTTGTAACGTATGGTGTTAATTCCGGTAGCCCGAGCCGTAATCTCATCCTCACGGATGGCGTGGAGAATAATTCCTGTTCTGACCAGGCCACTCCTAGCATCAGTGAGTTTCCACATTATCAAGACAGAAATAGTCATGACCAGCGCTGATATATAATAGTCGGCCACACGGGATTCAGAGAGACGGGAAAGGCCTGTTATACCATGCTCCCCGCCAGTAATATCGGGAAACGCTTTGATGATTCCGAGCATTATGAGAGGAAAGGCCAGGGTAACCAGCGATAGATAAGGCCCTCTCAATCTTAATGCAGGTAGGCACATAAGTACTCCAGCCAGCACGGCGAAAATTGCACCTATAGATATCGTTGCCCACGGCTCAAAATCCAAATATTTATTCAGCATGGCTGCAGTATAGGCAGCAACACCGAAGAACAGCGCATGTCCAAAGTTTATCTGGCCGGTGTAGCCTGACAAAAAGTCCCAGCTAACAGCAAAAATGGCAAAAATATTGCAAAAGATAAGAATGCGGAGAATATAAGGGTCTTGTGTAATCAGGGGCATCATGAACAGGAACAAAAAGAAAATAAGCGCAAGAAGCCGTCCCGGAATAGCCAGTACATCGCCTTGAAAATCTTTGAGCAACCGTCTTAACACTTACAATCTTTCCTCCTCAAAAACTATACCGTAAAGGCCTCCGGGCCTGACCACAAGTATTATTACCATGATAAGCAAAGCGAAGGGCAGCCTGAGAAACGCACCCGCTGGAATCAAGAAAACAACCAGTGTTTCAACCAGTCCGATTATGAAAGCCCCTATAACACTTCCCTTGATACTGCCTAATCCACCTAGAGTCACAATCGCCATTATCATCACCAGCGGAGACATCCACATGTAAGGAAAAGTTACCCATAATGGTGCCACTACCACACCAGCAATCGCCGCCAGAGCCGAAGCTATGCCCATAGTCACCAAAAGTACCCTGGAGACGTTTATTCCCATAAGATTAGCGATCTCTGTATCCTGAGCCGTTGCCCTGATAGCAATGCCCAACTTTGTCCAATTTAACAGCGTTATAACACCCAGCAGCACAACAATTACTATACCAAGCGATAGCAACTGCTGATAGGCCACTCTAACGCCAAATACCTCCGCGAAGCCAGCTACGATAACAGGGGTGTCACGAAAATGGGCACCAAAAGCCAATAATAACAATTCCTGGAAGATCATAGCCAGTGTCAAAGTTATCAATAATACTGCTGCGTGATGTTCTCTTACTCGATCAATAAACAGCTTGTAGCTTGCAACGCCAGCGAAGGTAGCAACACATAGCGACAGAATTACTGACAAAATGGGATTCAGACCAAGTTGATAGCTGCAAAAAAACATACCATACGCTGCTATCATGAAGAATGCAGTGTGGGCTAGATTTATCACACGGGCTACACCAAAAATAAGAGAAAAACCGACGGCCAGCAGTGCATATATCCCGCTAGCTATTAACAATTGGACAATGAATGCCTGAATCATTTACTTTCCAAACTGAAATTCAAAAAGCTCTATATCCGTCCAGATGGTTCCCAGGCTGATGAAGCTAACCGGGGAACCATCTGGCACAACCAACAAACTATCTTTAAACTACTTTTTAAACTCAAGAGTGCGCGCTATCTCTGAGAATTTAGCCTCGTCATAAGCCTCAACCAGGGCTACAGTGGTTATAGTAACTATAATCCACTTGTCAGCCTTTTTCACTCCCAAGGCATATGATTCGCCTGAAAATCCCAGGACTGTCCAGTCCACCTTAGCTGCCGTAGCTTTAGTGCCGTCAGCTAGGGTTGTCTCCTTCTCACCCCCAATCTTAATAGCCGAACCACCAGCCCCTTTCTCCAGCGCGGTTTTTACCGCATCGGCAAAAGTGGCACCTTCTAGCACGAAAACATGAATAGCTGGAACCCTAGCTGGGCTAGCAGCATATAGCACAGCCGGCGCAGTAGGTGCTGCCGCCACCCACTGTATTGGATATCTCACTGAAAAGCCATAGTCAGCATTGACATACTCGTTAACTTTAGGTCTCGGTGCTTCCGGTTTCGGTACAGGTTTGGCGTCCTTAAACTTAGCGATTACCTCAGGCGGTATCTTGAATGGAACAGTGCCTGGATACTCAAATGCCCACTCACCCGTGCCATATTCCTTCTTTGGCCAGACAGCTTTAAGCTCTCCATCCTGCCACTGTGTGCAAATACCTGTTAGTTTGCCCGGACCATAAACTAGGTCATGAGGACACTTTGGCGGACATGGCGAATCACCCAGTTGATAGTACTCTCGAACCCCACCAGTGCTAACAAATGATGACTTTTCAATATAGGGAACATGAGCATCAGCATCTAGGGTCTGAAGCGCTTCAATCGTTTCTTTGGTACTCCAGACAGCATCATAAGTAGCCGCGGTGTATGTCGGGAATTGACCAGTTCGCCTCTCGAACTCTTCGAAGAAAGGTACCGTCTTGTGAGTTAAGGCTACACCCTTGGCATACGTGTTTAAGAATGTCTCATAGTTGCCTTTGCCACCGGTAGCTGTCCAGAACTCCTTTTTCTGACCTTCAACAACAATACCAACTGAACAAGCAGGTATCTTCAGCTCGCCGCGTTGTTTAGCATAGGTAATGCCCACAGGGCCAGAGAACACGGTAAATATAATGTGGGGTTCCTTGGCAGCAATGGCCGTCAGCTCGGCGGTGACATCTGTAGCCGTATCCGATGGCCGCCACACACCAACTACCTCCATCCCCATACCCGGTAATTTCGCCTGGGCTAATCGCACCATTGCTTCAGTCCACTCCAGCTTTTCAGCAATTATGGCAACCCTAGGTTCTTCTATGCCCAGTTCCTTTTTTAAAATAGCGGCAACCATTCCTAACATGCGGAAATTGTTTTCCACCAAAAAGTACTCATTGAACGGAGTGCCCTTGAAAAAGTACTTATAACGATTGTAATCATCGGCCACTCGCTTCTGAAGTGCTGCAGTGGCAGCGCCACAGTTGATGAAAATCTTTTTATAGTCCATGGCTACATCGGACATGGGGTAAACTGCTTCTGTCCTGAAACCGCCCATTAGGAAGTCAACTTTATCCACGGTTATGGCTCTCTCCACTGCGGATGCAGCACCAGCAACATCAAGTATCTCATTGCTATCAATTTTGACGAGCTTTATAAGATACTTTTTCCCGCCCAAACTTACTCCGCCAGCATTGTTGATTTCCTCAGCAGCCATAGTCGCACCCATCCAGTGATGCTCACCTTGCATGAACTGCATCGGCCCGACGATGCCGATTTTGATGATGTTCTCCTCTATAGCCTTAGGTTGACACGCTGGCAGGCACAATGATGCCGACAAAAGACCAGTTAACAATAGAAACAGACCCTTTTTCATTTGCCAATTAACCTCCCTCGATTATTACACCTTCACTTGTTGGGATAACTCTTCACTTTTGCCAGACAAAATCGACCTTTAGAATTTCCTCCAGCAAATTACACAAGTCTTTCAGTGACACCACCTCCCTTCACCATGATTCTCGTATACATGCCCCCTTACAGTTTACCATGAACTTTAGCCAAAAACCAGTAAATGTTAATGTATGTAGTGGAACGCTGGAAACTAATTAAGCTCTGTGTCATGCTGAAGCCCCAGCTCAATAGCTATTTTCTCCCGATGCAGATCAATATCACCAGCAGTGAACTGGGCTGCCTTGACTCGCCTGTAGTAGAGCCCGATATCGTGATCCCAGGTAAAACCTATCGCTCCATGTGAGGTAATGCCATCAATACAAATCTTCTGATAAGCCTCGCTTGCTTTAGCTTTGGCTATTGAAATCAGTAATTGGGATGGTTTACCTTCATCAATACTGCAGGCCGCCTGGTAAACAAGGAACTGAATCGCTTCAACATCTATAAGCATGTCAGCCAATTTTTGCTGTACCGCCTGAAACGCTCCTATCGGACGTTCGAACTGAATCCGCTCCCTGGCATACGTGCTGGTCATATCAAGAACAGCTTGACACGCGCCTGAAATCTCAGCACATTTCAATACAGCGGCTCTCTGTAAAATAAAGTCCACTACTTCCCATCCCTTACCTGCTATTCCCAGAATGTCATTCCTAGATACCTTGATTCTATCAAAAATAACCTGAAACTGCCTGTCTCCAGCCATGGTAGGTATTCTTTCAATTTTGAGGGCTGGAGATTTGCCCTGGACTATGAATAACGCGATGCCCGTTTCAGGTGTTTCACCTTTGCCCGTCCTGGCTACCACAAGAACGTAATCAGCTATGTGAGCATCGGGAACAAAAATCTTCTCACCCTCTAGTACATACTCATCTCCTTCCAAATAAGCACTAAAATTTATCCCTGGTGCCTCATAACTAGCTGATGGTTCCATCAGAGCTAACGTCCATATAGCTTCACCTTTTATTATCTCTGGCAGAAATTTAGATTTCTGTTCCTCCGTACCGAATTCAAGGATGGGTAAGGCGCACAGGGCAATGGTTGAAAAGAAAGGCCCCGGTACAATATTCCTCCCCATTTCTTCCATCAAAACTACCATATCTACAAATTTGGCTCCAGTCCCGCCATACTTCTCCGGGAAGATAAGTCCCATCCACCCCAGTTCTGCCATATCGCGCCACATCTTAGGATCGTAGCCCTTTTCATCTCTGTCCAGCTCTCTAACCTTCGACTTGGGACATTCATTGGCTAGAAAATCTCTTGCCATGGTTCGGAGCATCTCTTGCTCTTCTGTGAAACCAAAATCCATGGTGACCTCCTACAAACGTCTAGTACGATTTCGGCAGGCCCAGCTTAAACTGGGCTATAATGCTTCTTTCAATTTCAGCAGTACCCGCAGCAATCATAGAGCCAGGAAAACCGAGATAAGCCCCCTGAATGGCCCCCTTAAGTCGGGCCCATTTCGAATTCGGATCAACTTGCGAGTATACTCCTAATATATCTGCCCCCAAAATGGCCACCTTTCGAAGCACGTCATCACCCATGATTTTATTTCTAGAGGATTCATAGGCGGGTATCGCACCCTGCATCACTCGCCAAGTAAACTGGTAAGCAAACAGTTTAATCACCTCCACATCTATCGCCAGCTCAGCCAGTTTATGACGGACAGCGGGAACCTGGCTCAGTAACTTACCCTGGTAATGAGTTTCTCTGGCATACTTAACCAGTGATTCCAGCAACCTCTTAGAACTTCCATAAGCTAGGGGGGCCACACTTCGTCTCTCAAATGCCAGAGCTTGCATCAGGTGATACCATCCCCTGTTCTCCTCACCAACCAGATTAGAAGCCGGGATCTTAACATTGTCAAAAAACACCTCATTAAAGTGATGCCGACCGTAGTAGTTCAATATAGGGTTGACCGTTATTCCCGGACTCTTCATGTCCACTATAAACAGGCTAAGTCCACGGTGTTTCTTCGCTGCACTAGGGTCTGTCCTCGCCAGAAGCCAGCACCACCTTGCGTGGTGGGCCTTGCTAGTCCATACCTTCTGGCCATTGATTATGTAATCGGTACCATCCCTCACAGCTCGTGTCTGCAGATTGGCAAGGTCAGAGCCTGCATTTGGCTCACTGTACCCGGTGCACCAGACACCGTCTTTATCACCGGAGGCAATGAGCGGCAGGTATTTCTTCTTCTGTTCTTCTGTTCCGAACAGCATGAGGCATGGCCCCACCCACTGTGTGCCACTTATGCCCATCCATGCTCCTGGTATCCCCCAGTAGGATATCTCCATTTCATACACTGTTTGTTCAAGTAAAGAAGCTCCTTGCCCACCATACTCCTTCGGCCAGCTCATTACTAGCCACCCTTTCTGGGCCAGCTTTTTGGACATAGATATTTCGAATTCGAAGTTTGGGTACTCTTGGTCAATTAGATGAGTGCCGACAAAATCTTCAGGTAGCTCTTCCTTGGCAAATTTTGCAATCTCTTCTATTAAAGCTTTTTCTTTGTCACTCAGTTTGAAATCCATCCTAAAGCCTCCCAAAACTTGGTGTTAACGAGACATTTTGTTGAGTCTCCAGTCATTAAGTGAAGCACGATGTCAACTAAAGCAAGTGCCCCCTACCAGCAGAAACTAAACACTAACAAGCAGGCAGCGCCAACGCAGATATCGCTGTTAGCTACACTGACTAATTTCTTGGTGCGCCAAGCCATGCTGTGTGTATATCACCAAACTATTGCTTTGGTGTCTGTGGAGGTGCCGGATTTATCAGTCCCCTAGCCAGAGTTCTGGGAACGATGTTAATCAGTTCATCCACTGTCCATATACCTTCTTTATATATCCGGCTTCTTACTTCCGGTTCCGAGTAAATACCTATCTCACCACCACCCACCCAGAAGGTGCAACCGTTTATGTTCGCTGCTTCGTCAGTGCACAGGTATACAACCAGCGGAGCTACCATCTCAGGGGTCATTTTTTCAAGTTCATCGAGGGTTATGACACCTGCTTGAGGACGCAAGCCTTCAGCCTTAGCCTTCTCCCAGGCAGCTCTCAGCTCCGGCGTTAGCGTCAGCCTTGTTCCGGCACTGGGGCGAATAGCGTTACACGTTACACCATACCTCCCCATGTCCCTGGCTACTGTCCGAGTAAAGCCAACAATTCCTTCTTTGGCAGCACTGTAGTTAGCCTGTCCCATATTACCTAAACCTGAGGTAGAGGACGTATTTACTATCCTGCCACTCCTCTGCTGCCTGAAATAGACACATGCCGGTTTTGTACAATGGAAAGTACCATACAAATGAACTTTAATTACCGCATCCCATTCCTCTTCGCTCATATTGAAAATCATGCGGTCGCGAAGGATTCCGGCATTGTTAACTAGGATATCGATGCGACCAAAAGCATCAATTGCGGTCTTGATGATATTCTCCCCGCCTTCTGGAGTGGCTACAGTGTCATAATTAGCAACGGCCTCGCCACCAAGTTTCTTAATCTCCTGGACAACCTCACCTGCTGGAGCCTTAGAGGCACCAGTGCCATCACCAGCACCACCAAAGTCGTTAACCACCACCCTGGCCCCTTCGGCAGCTAAAGCCAACGCCTCAGCCCTACCAATACCACGCCCAGCACCAGTAACCACAGCTACCTTACCTTCCAGCCTCCTTGCCATCTCAGGCCTCCTCATATTTATTTCGGTTGTTGCCCACCCGTAGTTGTTATCTCATCAATAAGCCCGATGTCCCCAACAGGCTAGATGGTAAAACTACATATACATTCCGGCTGAAACGTTCAATACCTGGCCTGTGATAAAAGCAGCATCATCAGAAGCCAAGAAAAGTACAGGTTTGGCAGCATCTTCAGGTGTCATAGGCTTAACTTGCAAAAGAACCATATCCCTCACTTTCTTTGGTATACCTACTAGTTCACCAGCTACTTCCTCTTGCTGTACTTCCTTCTCTCTTGTCAACCGCGTATCAACGAAACCATAAGCTATAACATTGCAAGTAATACCGTATCTACCCCATTCCCTGGCCACGGTTTTGGTGAGCCCAATAAGACCTGCCTTAGCCGCAGAATAGTTTATCTGCCCTACATTGCCCATTAGTCCGGCCACAGAGGCAACATTGATTATTCTTCCGTTATGCCCTTCCTTCATCATATATTTGGAAGCAGCTCTAATGCAATTGAAAGTCCCCTTAAGGTTAATGTTGATGCACAAGTCCCACTGGGCATCAGTCATCTTATGTATTAAGGCATCTCTGGTAAGCCCGGCATTGTTGACTAGGATATCGATTTTGCCGAATTTCTCGACTGCCATATCCATCATCCTCTGGCAATCCTCCGGTTTCGTAACATCGCCGGCACAAGCTTCGGCCTTTCCACCAGCAGCCCTTATCTTCTGAACCACTTCCTTTAGCGGAGCTTCATCAATGTCGCTCAACAAAACAGCAGCGCCCTCTTTGGCAAACAATACCGCATCAGCTTCGCCTATACCCCTTGCCGCTCCGGTAATAACTGCTACCTTTCCATCAAGTTTTCCCATTTTCTATCTTTACCTCCTTTACGTTGTTATTTTCGTCTGGCGGAACGCCAGCTCGTTTCAAATGTTTCGTACAAATCACTCTTCGATTACCTATCCAGCCAAGCTCTATGCTTATTTCTTGCCTCTTGATGGTAGGGCAACCAAGGCTTTACCCGGTGTCGTCTTTTCCCCCTTACCATTTTCTACCCAGATTTCACACTCTACCAGGTGCTCGCCACCCTCCTCATATTTCTTGACCACCCTACCTTTGCACCACCATGTCTCACCATCGTGCGGTTCTTCTATGGTTTTCATCTTACGCGGGTAGTCCATGCCACGATACTGGCATGACAGTTTTTTTAGCACCCCCTCCTCACCAATCCAATCTGTCATCAGTTGTCCAAGCCAGGCACGTTTGAGTGCACCGTGCACTATAGGTGCACCTACACCCATAGCTTTGGCAAAGTCATCTTCATAATGTAATGGGTTAAAATCACCACTGGCTCCTGCCCACTGAACCAGCATCCGAGTTGTGGCAATTTTAGCTAGCGGGGGTATTTCGGTTCCCACTTCAACATCTTCATAATAAACTTGCTTAGCCATGTCTCCTCCTCAATCTGAAATGGTTACAAGCCACCTAAAATTGGATCAACGTGGAACGGCTTTTTAGCATGACCTTGTTATTCTTTTGGTTGACAAAGGTCGTCTCGACAGTGGTAAACAAGGTCTTGCCCATTCTTGTTTCACGTTCAGTGATATCAGCAACCTTTGTGGTAGCAACTAGCACATCTCCGGCCCCTATCGGCTCAAAAAATTCATATTCCACACCGCCGTCCAGCAACCGAGGTGGTGCCCCAGCTTTGACCAACGAATCAATCAGTTTAAACATAGAAAATCCGGGCTTTATCGGCCACCCGGTAAAGCCTGGAGGGCAAATCAACCTGCCATATTTGTTCTTGCTGGCATTCTCTATATCGTTGAATAAAGGATTAGGGTCACCTATAGCTTGTGCATACCTTTGTATCGCTCCTTCTTCAACTTTAAAAATAACTGGCTCTCCAGGAACACCTATCAGCTTTTTAAGTGCATCCGTAATTAGGGAGCCTTCAGCCATCATATAAACCTCCTTAACTTTAGTTACTTATTACAGTCCGACGATAGCCACGCTGACTATATTCATCGCCGGGAAGCCACCCATGTTATGAGTGAGACCCAGTTTGGGATTCTTTATCTGGCGCTCGGGCAACTGAGCCTTCCCCTGTAACTGCTTGTACATTTCATACAGCATTCTCAACCCAGAAGCGCCAATAGGATGCCCAAAGCATTTCAAGCCACCATCAGGCTGGATAGGTTGCTCTCCATTAATATTAAAGCGACCAGATTCAATATCTTCTTTAACCTTTCCTCTGGGGCTGAACTGCAAATCCTCCATTGTTACTGCTTCAGTAATCGAAAAGCAGTCGTGTACCTCGGCCATACTTATCTCCTGGCGCGGATTCTTGATACCAGCCTCTTTGTAAGCAAGGACTCCGGCCCGGTACCCCGTCTCAACATGAGCGCCATCCCACTTGGTATACATCAACTCTTCACCTGAACTTACGGCAACCTGGAGCGCTTTCACATATACAGGGTCAGGCCTGAAATTTTTAGCCATGTCGGCTCGAGTAACAATTGCTGCTGCCGCGCCATCACTCACTCCACAGCAGTCGAAAAGCCCAAGCGGCCAAGCAATAATAGGGGCGTTAACCACCTGCTCTTCAGTTATCTCGCGGCGCAGGTGTGCCTTTGGATTCCTGGCTCCATTGTAATGACTTTTGACTGACACCTTAGCCAACATCCTTTTGCCTTCCTCCGGACTGAGCCCATACACGGCAAAATATCTAGTAGCCATCATAGCAAAAGCCCCCGGGGCAGTCAGCTTGGGCATGATAAGTGCATTTCTCGTCCCCATCAAACCAGGGCCACCAGGAAGTCCACCATATCCAGTATCCTTGAGCTTCTCCACGCCTAACGCAAGCACAATGTCATAAGCCCCAGAAGCCACCGCGTAACAGGCACCTCTGAAAGCTTCGGTTGCGGTAGCACAAAAGTTTTCTGTCCGTGTGACCGGAATAAAGGGCAACTTAAGTGCCAGCGCCAAGGATGTGGCGCCTTTGCCGACACTTTGCTCTTCAAAGTGTACCCCAAACCAAGCAGCCTGAAGGTCTTTCTTATCTATCCCCGCATCCTCAATGCATTCCTTAAACGCATCAACCATCAAATCCTCAGCGCTCTTGTCCCACAGTTCTCCAAATTTAGTACATCCCATACCTATAATAGCTACCTTGTCTTTAATGCCTTCTGCCATTTTGTATCCTCCGTACTTTATTCAATTAGGCAACTCTAGTCACGTATAGGTGTTGCCTTCCAAGAATAACCATATACACCTGTTGGTTCGTCCGCATACCTTTTGCGAAAGGTCATCTCCACAGGTATACCTACTCTAACTGAGTCAAGGTCGCAATCTGTAAAATCAAACCAGTACCTTCCACCAGCTTCAAAATCCACCAGACCATAAATTGACGGTGGGTCAATACTTGCAGCTAAATTGTCTCCAGTATAAGTAAACACAACGCCCTTCTTATCTGAAAAGCGATAGTCTTCCATCTCATCCACAGATCCACAATCAGGGTTGACGCAAACTCTTTGAGGTGGATATTGCGGAGTGCCACACTTTTTACACCTGGAGCCAACCAAGCCTAGGATCGTCTTTCGTTCCCTATATAGTGCAGACATTGGGGTGCGAATGCCTACCTCACCCCGAAGGCCAACGTCCATCGGCGCTAACTTACGGAAAGCCAGATATTTTTCATAGCTGGTGAGCTCCTTTTTTGAAACCAAATGTTTCTTCACTCCACGCCTCTCGCCTACGTTCTTTATATTTTCGGTCACTTGGAAAAACAGGGCATCACTGCCGTTACCAAAGCTGGCAACCAGAATCTTGTCTCCAGGTTTGGCATCCTCTAGCGCAGCTACAAGCATCATTAAGGGTGAAGCTGTCCCGGTATCACCAACTTTGTCAATTAAGGTATCCTGACTTTGGCCCGGTTCTGCACCCAGTCTTTTGAGAATACCGGCATGCTCTCTGGCATAAATACCGGGAAACGCAATTTTGGCAAATTCCCTTATGTTCAAATTATACTTCTTAAGTAGGCCAGCAATTGCTTCGGGTATCATTTTTGTATAGCCTTCGTCCCGAATGAATCTATCTTCCCAAGCATGTTCAAAGTCCTCGGTGCTTGCCTTCCAGCGGTCCGGGAAATCGTAGGAAACAGAATAAAAACCCTCGAAAGTAGCAATTACATCGTCATTCGCTACCCATAAAGCTGCAGCGCCGTCACCATACAGATGTTCCTGAGGACCACCAGGCTTGCTCAGTCGGCAATCTGAAGCGCAGACTAAAATATTGCTCGAGGTACCCCCCTTTACAGCGTCAAAGGCAGCAATGAGAGCAGTAGTACCCGCCTTGTTGGAGGCGATGAAATCAGCTGTCCTTATATTAGGCTGCAAATCAAGAGCAACAGCAACTATCGCCGAGTTTTGTCTCAGCACATATGGCTGACTGGTAGTAGCAAGATACAAACCATCTATTACTTCTCTTTTCAGCCCATCGATGCAGTCGATCCCAGCAGCTACCGCCATGCTAAGGGTATCCTCATCGTGATTGGCAACCGCTTTCTCGCCAGGTGTTGGAAATGTACCCAGAAACCCCACCGCTCCAAAGATAGTATTGCGGTTCATTCTGTACCGCGGGATGTAAGCGCCATAGGACTTAATACCAACCATGTAATTAACCTCCTGATGTCAGCGTTTAAAGCCGAACGGCAATATAGCACACGCTACAACCTGTGTCAATCCCGCGTTTTGCTAAACCAAGCAGTTAAAAATCTACCTTATCACCGAGGCTACTGACTAATTTTTGGCCCATAATATATGCGTCTCTAATCGCCGTAGGATGCTTAAAGATGGCATCTCTTTCATCTATACCTGGGAAAACTAATTCACCCGCATATTTGACTTCTAGTGTTGTAAACCAGCTTTTGACCGTAGCTATCGCTGGCTGGAATAAGTTACGAAGCTTCGTCCCACCTACCGAAACGAAGATGCCTCTGCGCCCTTTTTCAGGGTCAGTTGCCACTGGAAGTTTAAGAACATATTTTATCACCCACAATGCCTGACAGCGGTCAATCATAGCTTTTGTTTGAGCAGTAACCCCCATGAAAAAAATGGGTGACGCTAGAATCACCCGGTCAGCCTCTCTTAGGTCGTTGTGCAACCATTGCATATCATCATTTATCACACACTTGCCTGTTTTAATACAACCATCGCAGTGCCGGCAAGGGAAAATATTCAATTCACTTAAAATGACTGTTTTTGCCTCGGCACCCTGACTTGTAACACCAGCCATTGCCTGTTTCAATAGGATATCCGTATTGCCGTTTCGACGAGGACTCCCGGCGATGCCCAGGACTTTCAATCTGGATAAGCTTTCGTGCCTCGACAATTATCTCCCCCCTACAGTGGTTTATCTTGCACCACAAAGTATAGCACGGAGATTGTAGTAAATTCTTTTCTAGGTATGAGTTTATGTATAACACCGACAGCGATATGGCGTATTGTAGGCAAATAATCCAATAATGTTAATTGTGCTTGAAAAAAGACCTCGCAGATGCAAATTCTTTACATAGGTAAACAAAATTAGCTAAAATGTTGCTCGCGTTTTTATGGCCGATGAACTATAAGGGGGATTAAATGAAGAAGAACGAGATATTAAAACTGGCCAGAAAAGAGAACAGGACACAATTGACCGAAATTGAGTCCAAAGAATGGCTTAAGGAAGCTGGGATACCTGTTGTTGAGGCCAAGCTGGCACGAGCCAAGAAGGAAGCTGTAGCTCTTAGCAAAAGCATGGGGTTCCCCGTGGTACTTAAAATAGTCTCACCTGATATTATCCACAAAAGCGATTCTGGCGGTGTCAAACTCAACTTAAAAAATGCTACCCAGGTGGGAAACGCATACAGCGAGATTCTCGCTAGCATTAAGAAACATAATCCCGTGGCAAAAATTCATGGGGTCTCTGTACAGAAGATGGCACGTCCTGGAATAGAGATAATCATAGGTATGACAAAAGACGCACAGTTCGGGCCAGTGCTGATGTTTGGCTTGGGAGGAGTGTTAGTAGAGGTATTGAAGGATGTAGCTTTCAGGATTGTTCCACTGGCTAAGAGAGATGCCAGAGAGATGATACGGGAGATAAAAGGATACCCTCTGCTTGAAGGTTATAGGGGGCAAGAGCCAGCAGATATTGAGTTTTTGGAAGATTTGATATTAAAGGTTTCTGATTTTGTCCAGAATAACCCGGAGATAAAGGAGCTCGACCTTAACCCGATTTTTGCCTATAAAAATGGGGCCGTTGCGGTTGATGCCAGGGTTATCTTAGAGCCCTTTTCGTAATTCTGAATATTCGTAGAGTCGGATAAGCGCTCTCATAGCTCTTTCAGGGGTTGCAAAACCTACCACTTTTCCTTCACTTTGTAGCCTCTCTACAGTTTCAGCGGCGTAAGGTCCATAAATACAACATACTAAAGGCTTATTTTCATATGCCGTAGCCAGCTCGGTCAAAAGCTGACAAATGCCGCTACCCCATTTTTCGTCAAAAGCGGCTCCTATAAACAGAACTGCGCCTATGTCAGAGTCCGATAGAAGGATTTTTAGGCCATCTATCAGCGGTCTTAGTGGTATTTGTGATGTCATCATTGCCGGCCAAATGTCTACTGGATTTCCAACGCTAAGCCAGACAGGCGACATGGCATTCAGTAAACTTTTTGTCTTTGGTGATAGCGTATCTATCCTTACAACCGAGTTCCGACAGGCATCTATGGCCATAACACCCAAGCCACCAGTGATAGTGATAACGCCGACCTTGGGCGTCTCCATAGGGGGCAGTATGCAGAATGCTCTGGTCAAATCGATAAGCTCCTCTAAATCAGCTACTGAAATTACACCGGATTGCTTCAAGGCTATGTCCCAAACTTCCTTCTTACCTGCAATAGAACCGGTATGAGATTGGACTGCCTTAGCGGCAAGCTCGCTTTTTCCGGTTTTCAATGCTATTATGGCCTTCTTGGGGGCGATGCGTTTACAAACGTTAATGAAACCCTGCGTATCCTGCATACCTTCGATATGAAGGGCTATTACTTTCGTTTCCACATCGTGCTCAAAATATTCTAAACAATCAGAAAATTTAATATCGCAGGCATTACCCAGGTCAATACCTTTACCTATGAACGTCATCTCCGAAAAGCCAATGAAAAAGACTCCTGTCTGGCAAATGATACCGACTGGCTGCCTTTTCATTCTTATTTTTACAAATGATGAGCTAAAATTGATGAACACATTGGCAGTGCCAAAGGTGTTAGGCCCAACCACTCGTATTTGTTTGCTTTCCACAATACTGTTCAACTCATTTTGAAGTTCCCTGCCTTCCATGTCACGAGCATCAGAAAAGCCTTGGGCTACTACTATCGCTGATTTAATATTGCTTGAGATACATTCTTTCAGCAGAGAAGGCACCAAGACGCGCGGTGTTGTTAACACTGCTAAGTCAACAGGTTCATTTATCTCAGTGACTTTGGAATAAGTTTTCATACCAAGTATTTCACTAACGCTTGGGTTAACCGGATAGATTCTGCCCTTGTAGCCATAGCTAAGCAGGTTCTCCAGCACATTAAAAGTGCCTTCGCCAGTGTAGCGTGATACCCCGATGAGGGCCACTGATTGTGGCTCCATAAATTGCTTCATCTGTTGCAGAATTCGCATAGTAGGCTATTTTTGATCCACTTTTTAGCCAGCAGGTGGTTAGTCTAGCTAATGCATTGTAACGCTGTCAATCAAAGCATAATTGGGACATTGATGTCCTACTATTTTGTTGCCGCCCAACTGTTCAGTAAAAATGCCATCATTATGACAAAGGCGGTATTGGGCAACCAGCAGCATAAAGGCATTGATATCTAAGTATTTTCAGAGAAACGAGTAGACTGGCAGGCAACTAGCTAAGCTGCCAAAATAGTTGTCTTTGCGACATCTCAAAAGCATGTTATCCCGATACAGAAAATAAGGTATACCGCAGCCTAATTTCATAACAAATCTACAAAGAAATATTTGTTCGAATTGGACACATGTCTGGAAATGCCGCGCATTGCTAGTAAACAGGTGCGTTTGCTACTTCTTTCTTTCTTTTACAGTCATCTGTTCTAGTTTTTTTGCAAATTCTCTCTGTTTGAGGATTAAAGTTAACTCTCCACGAGTGCGCTCCAAAATAGCGCGAACAGAATCAGTTGTCCTTCTTAAACCGTAGGTAATGCCCTCTGGAAAGTCCATGGTTACCAACGCAGCATAAATATCATCCATAATTGACAATAATTCTTCACATCCACCAAGGTCATCACGCCGTAGGTTGTCCAAGATATGGCGCCTGAGTTCACCTACCGCTTCCCCTAAACCATTCAGGTACGCCGCATAGCTAACCCCAATATCCTCCGGTGCTGGAATCACTTTGCCTGTGACTATGGCATAAATAGCGCTTGCCTCGGCAAACTCTTTTTGAGCGTCGTGAACAAAGCCGGAATGAAGTATATCATTATGTTTCTGGAGTATATCCTGGTTCAACTCCCGAAGCAAGGTGTGTGCCAGATTCAACATGCGCTTGGCTTTCGCACTCTCCCGTCGGTGCACAGTACGAATTGCACTGGCGCTACAACGAATTATCTCTCGGCAAAGGCGTAAAGCATTTTCTCTCGCTGCATCTTTGGTTGAAAAATCGAGGCGGATTTTCTCAGCGATAGATTCAAGGTTCTTTGTAGCTTTTTGTTTTCTCCTCAATCGCGTTCACCAGTTGGCGAGTTGCCGCCTCTATATCTCCTTTAGTCATGACAGCACTGATGACTGCTATTGCATTAGCCCCTGCGGTTATAACTTCAGTAATATTCTCCTTATCAATGCCACCAATAGCTACTATGGGAATAGATATCTCTTGCCTGACTTGACGCAAGCATTCTAGACCAACCACTTTGGCATCTTTTTTAGTTTGCGACGGAAATATGGAGCCAAGGGCGATATAGTCCGCGCCCTCGATTTCCGCCCGCTGGGCTTCCGCCAACGTGTGTGTCGACACGCCAACAAGCTTGTCAATAGGCAACAATCTTCGAACTACCGGCAATGGTAAATCTTCTTGCCCTATGTGCAACCCATCGGCATTAACAGCTAAGGCTATATCTAGATAATCATTGACTATGAAAAGTGAACCCGATTTATAGCACAGGTCCTTTATTTTTTGCGCTATTGTGAAAAGTTTATTTTTATCATAACGCTTGTCACGAAGTTGTATAATACTGGCTCCTCCAAGAATAACTTGACTGGCGGCATCAACTTCATCTTTTTGGCCCAACTTTTCGGTATCAATTATGACGTAAAGGCCGCTTAGGCGTGCCAATTTTTGCCGACGTGATACCTTAGATAACAGCTCCCGCTCTAGTGAATAGAGACCGAACCTCGCCCGCTCAAATTCCTTCGAGCTTAATTCTATCCCTAAATCCGGAGAGTTGGCCAGCTCCTCAACGACACGTAAAGCCTCTTCTACCCTTTTTGCATTAGCTGTTATTAGCGATGGCAAGTCCTGTTTTTGTTGAGGCATCTCAATGCTCAGCCCAATATCTGATTTTGCGTTTCTTTCAGAAAGGAGGCGGATACCAAATTTGCTGAGCCCTTTGACTAGTTCATGCCGCATTGCCTTCAGCTGCTGTGTGAGTTCAGCATCATTGATTATAAAGCGTGCAACGTCCTCTAGGAAACGCAATCCTTCGCCAATACGGTTGCAATTAGCATCAATGATACGCAGCATCTGGTGAGGCACTTTGTAAGTCCTTCAAGGGTTCTGGTAGTACACCTTCTCTGGCAGCTTGAATCTTCTGCCGAATTTCATCAGGCATCTCCATCCCCATGTCTTTAAACCTCTTCTCCACCCACCTGCCTATGTTACGCGGATCCTTATAGTAGTCAGGACTTGGATACATAGTCGGCTCGCCACTCTCTTCATGAATGGTTTTAATTGACTTATGATAAGCGAAGGTTGATATAATGCGAGTCAAATCGTGACTACCACAGCTTGTACAACTCGGCACAAAAGAGGTCAAGACGGTCCTTGTAAAAAAGCTACTCTTTTTACCACATGCTGAACAGTAAAACTCATAAACTGGCATAGTATTACTCACATTCCTCAAAGGACTCGTCGGCACCGGTGCCAGCTAACGCAGTGGGCATCTCTCCTCTTTCCATCCGCTCAAGCATTTCTTTATATTCAGGAGCAACTTCCTCACCTTGACTCATTCGCCTATTCCATTCGGCTAAAGCTCTCGGGTCATTGCTCAACATACCCCTGGTTAGCTTAGAATCGGAGAGGATATCTTCATAAACATCTTTATATGTTTTACTACGTATGGAAAAGGTAGAAAATAACCGGCGTAGGGTGCTGTTACCACATCTTGGACAAATAGGCGAGTCTTGAGTTAAGGTCACGTGAAATATCGTGACCTTGCGTTGGCAATTGCTACACCAGTACTCATAAAGCGGCATTCCCTTCCACCCGTGCTCAGTTGAATTTTAGCATAAACTGACTGGTAGGAAAAACGCTAGTGTTAAAGGTTCGTTTCATTAACTTTTCTGAGTGGCAATCTGAACTAGCCGTTCCACAGTTTTCCGAGCAATTATAAACTGCTTTATAGACTCGCGGGTTTGTGCCAAATCTAATAATTTACTAAGCTCCTCGGTTTGTTTGCCTGCGTCTTTCAATATTTTCTCTACTTCCTCATCAATCTCCGCCTCACCAACTTCGATATTCTCTTCTTCTGCTATCTTCGCCAAGACCAAGCTGCGGGCAACACGCCTGCTTGCTACAGGGCGCAATTCCTCAAGATGCTCATCAAGCGTTCTATCAACACTTTTCAAGTAATTCGCTAGGCCTTTGATCCCCTGGTGAAAATGCCTCGACTCCTCATTCAGCAATCGCTCGATTTCCCTGTCAACTAATATCGGTGGGTATTCCACTTCACTCATTTCAATAGCGGAGTTAACTACTTGTTGTTCAAGCTCCATTCGGGTCCTCTCCTCCGCTCTTGCCTTTAGATCAGCAAATACCAATTCCCGGAATGAAGCCAAATCCTGACTACCGAATTTCTTAGCAAATTCATCATTTACCGGAGGCAGTCTTTTCTCTTTTATCTCCGTAACTGTGACTTTAAAGGTATGCTCTTTTCCAGCCAGTTCCCGCATTTCATAATCTTCAGGATAGGATAATACGAAGTGCCTTTCCTCGCCTTTTCTCATGCCTTCCAGCTTCTCTGCAAACCCGGGCAGGGGCAGCCTAGCCCCCTGAATAACTTCATATACCAGATTCTTACGGATGGGGAACGATTCTCCCTGTTTCTCACCTTCTACATCTATAGTTACTACATCTCCAAATTGGACTGGACGGTCTACCGGTAATAAGACCGCTTGCTGAAGACGAAGTTGTTCCATAACCGCATCAACATCGTCCTGCCCAACTTGTATAGGTTTGGGATCAATCCTTATTTGTTTGTAATCTCCAATTTTGACCGTAGGTCTCAACGGTATCACTGCTTTTAGAACTAACGGCTCAGTCTGAATAATCTCGAATTGGGGCGACGCAATAGCGTCTATTTCAATATTCTGTGTAGCTTCCTTGTATGCCTCTGGTATCAAATCCTCAAAAGCTTCTCGAAGTAAAGTTTCTTTACCGATGTGTTGCTCGAGTATTGCTCTTGGCGCTTTCCCTTTACGGAAACCCGGAATAGAGACTTTCCTGACCAGACGATTGTAAGCTCGCTCCAGGTATCTGTCTACCTCCGTGCCTTCCATTTCGATCTTCAATGTCATCTGGCCATTCTTGACTGGCTCTGTGGATACTTTCATTATTTTATGTACTACCTCTTCATCCTATATTTTTAGGCTACATCTGGGTAATCTTCTCAACCTTCAGTTCCAAATGCAACTCACCAAGTTGGGCTTTGGAAACTGGGGAAGGGGAGTCGCTCATAACATCAATAGCGCTCTGGTTCTTAGGAAAAGCGATCACCTCCCTGATGTTTTCTGCCCCTGCCAGTAACATTACAAGACGGTCAATACCTGGTGCGATACCACCATGAGGGGGTGCGCCGTAGTCAAATGCCTCAAGCAAATGCCCAAAACGTGCTTCTATCTCTTCATCACTATAGCCAAGCAGCCGAAATATCTTCTCTTGCAGTTGACGCGTATGAATTCTAATGCTCCCACTTGACAATTCGTAACCATTGCACACAATATCATAGTGGCGCGCCCGCACCTTGGCTGGGTCTATATCAAGTAGTGGAACGTCCTCTTCCACAGGTGCTGTAAAGGGATGGTGCATCGGCTCCCACTTCCCTGTTTCTTCATTCCAGTCCAACAAGGGATAATCTACAATAAAAACAAAAGCCAACAGACTTCGGTCAATGAGGCCAAGACGGTGCCCCATTTCTCGCCGCAACTCAGCCAGCACTTTACCAACCATCTTGCGCTCCCCGGCCACAATTAATATCAAATCACCAGGATTAGCTTCAAACCTGCAGACTATATCCCTTAGCTGCTCCAAAGTCAGATATTTGGCGGCTACAGATTTAACCTTGTCATGAGTCAGTTGTTCCGGATACTTGTAGTTACCCGAAGGCAATGCCATCGTTACCAGCCCTTTGGCTCCATAAGACTTCGCCAATTCGGTCAATTCTTCGAGTTGCTTATGCGAATATTCGGCGCAGCCCGGCAGGCATATACCTCTCACTGCACCACCGCTCTCGAGGACAGAACGAAAAACCGAAAACTCGGAATTAGCAAATATCGTCGACAGATCCTTTAGCTCAAGACCGAACCGCATATCCGGCTTATCAGTACCATACCGGTCTATCGCTTCAGCATAGGAAATTCGTGGAAAAGGCTTTAACACCCGCATTTCCGGTTTAACGGTCTCTACCAGAGACGTGAACATTTCTTCGAGAAGATTAAGGATATCCTCCTCGTCAATAAAGCTCATTTCCAGGTCGAGCTGTGTAAATTCAGGCTGACGATCAGCACGCAAGTCTTCATCGCGAAAACAGCGAGCTATCTGATAGTACTTTTCAAAGCCAGCGACCATTAATAGTTGTTTGAGCTGTTGAGGTGATTGAGGCAACGCATAGAACTTCCCTGGGTGTAGACGACTGGGCACAAGATAATCCCGTGCCCCCTCAGGAGTGCTTTTGAACAAAATGGGCGTCTCAATTTCAACGAAGCCCCTGGCATCGAGAAAATCGCGCATAAATTTCTCGACCTTGTAGCGAAGTATCATGTTGTCTTTCATTCTAGGGCGTCTGAGATAAAGATAGCGGTATTTAAGGCAAAGGTTTTCGTCAACCTCCACATCCTCATTTATGTAAAACGGTGGTGTTTTCGCTGTATTGAGTATCTGTATATCACTGGCGATAACTTCTATTTGCCCCGTGGGTAGCTTTAAATTTTCAGTGCCAGGAGGACGCTTAACTACTTTGCCAGCAATTTTAGCCACGTACTCGATGCGAAGTTCACTTGCCGTTTTATGTGCTTTTTCTGATGTGTCTGGGTTAAATACCACCTGGACTATGCCTTCCTTGTCTCTCAAATCAATGAATATCAAACCTCCATGGTCTCGACGACGGTGAACCCACCCGGCTAGGATGACGTTTTGACCAACATGCTCTTCTTTTAACTCCCCACAATAATGAGTTTTCAGCAAGGGAACCCCCATATAAAGATGTCCCAAGATTATAACTTAAGCCAGACCCCTATTCAATTTGCCAGTTTATCTCAAACTCAAAATCTGTAAACAAGCGACTAATCGGCGGGTACGATCTCACATGTATGCTAGCTAGTCCTGTTTGCCCAAAATAATGTGTAAATGTATGAATTCATCTAAACATGGACATCATCACTGTGCCTAGATGAATTTAACCATTTTCGCTTCTGGGCGAGCCTGACCTCCTCATCGGTAACCTGATAGTGGCTTAGAAAATCGTTTTTGAAGCTGCTAAAGGTATTCTGCTTGATGGAATCTTGTATCTTCTGTAGCATTCTAATGATGAAACGTAGGTTATGTATAGTAGCCAACCTGTAGCCTAAAAGCTCTTCACATTTGAATAGATGGTGGAGATAAGCAGCAGAGAAGGTGCGGCAGGTATAGCAATCGCAATCGCTATCCACAGGCAGTTCCATCGTCTTGTACAGTGCCTTCCGTATGTTCTGCCTTCCACACCTAGTAAATAGACCGCCATTACGGGCCACTCTTGTAGGCAGCGCACTGTCGAAAAGGTCTATTCCTCGGCTTACCCCTTCAATGATATCCTCAGGCGAACCTATGCCCATAAGATAACGCGGTTTGTCTAAAGGTAAGTAGGCTACCACTTCATCCACCATTGCCCAAGTCAATTCCTTAGGCTCGCCTAGGCTTAAACCACCAATCGCATAGCCGGCAAAGTCCAGGGAGGTGATGGCTTTCGCTGACTGTCGGCGCAACTCCGGAAAAATACCCCCCTGAACAATACCGAAAAGAAGCTGGTCATCTCTCTGATGGTAGATTCGACACCTTTCCGCCCATTTAAATGTTCTGTTCACAGCTTCGTAAATCTTTGAGGCAGCGGCGTTGATAGTCGGGCACTCGTCCAGCGTCATAATAATGTCTGCTGCCAATTTCTGTTGAAGTTCAATGACAAGTTCAGGAGTAAGCATATGCTCGCTACCATCTATGTGAGAACGAAAAATAACACCACCATCAGAAACTTTACACAGTCGAGCTAAGCTAAAAACCTGATAACCGCCGCTGTCGGTAAGTATTGGTCTATCCCAGGCCATATATCGATGCAATCCCCCTAATTTCTCAATAACATCTATGCCAGGTCGCAGGTACAGGTGGTAAGCATTACCCAGTATTATAGTCACACCGATATCTTTGAGTTCTTCTGGAATTAAGGTTTTAACCGTGCCTTGGCTTGCCACCGGAAGGAATGCCGGGGTCGGCACAACCCCATGCCCCGTAACAAGCTCTCCAAGGCGCGCTTTTGTATTCGAGCAGGTTTCTATAACTGTAAAATGTTTTTCTATCCTCAAGCTCTTATGTTAACACCAAGCTGACAAAGACGTGGGTAATGCTGCCTTGCCACCAAGCTAAGTTTCAGCTCGCGCTTTCCAGTAATTTATAAACTTGCTGACCGCCCTCGCAGCTTCAGCGACTGTAGAATAGGTCGGAATGTGGGCATCAATAAGTCTCATTCTCTGTTCGGCAAGCATCTTCCAGCGCCCGTGCCTGCAGCGCTTGGAATCGGTTATTCCACTGCTAACTACGGCGACTAAAGGGTTCAACTTTTTTCTGGAAAGATTAATAAATGCCTCGGTTTGACTCTTTGCAACGTTGGACCATATTTCTTCTTGAAACGGATTGTCATCAGTGAATTCAGCAATGACCAAATCAAATTTGGGGCTACTGGCCAGAATTTTTGTGATTTCCATAAGAGTCTCTGGAAAACCTGTAGAGATTGTAGCCACGGCAGAGCCATCTATGGGATTGTTAAGCCAATCCCATATTTCCGGTGCTCGTACCTTGAGTTCCTCTCTAATCTCTTCAGGTAACGGTGGCACGACAAGTCCGGCCTCCTCACAAAGATCGGCAGCCATTACAGTTAGGCCACCGCCGGCACTGACTATGGCAACTCTGTTCCCCGTAATCTTGGGCAGGAAATAAAAGGCAACAAGCAAATCAACAAGCTCATTCAAGTCTTGGGCTATTACTACATTTGCCTTTTTGAAAGCCGTTTGCCACACAATTGCAGAGCCGGCTATCGCAGCGGTATGTGAAGCAGCTGCTTTTGCCCCTGCCATACTCCGCCCACCTTTAATGGCAATAACAGGCTTGACCCGCGCTGCATCAGTCAGAGCTTTGAGGAACTTTTTGCCATTTTTTACGCCTTCAAAATAAGCTGCTATAATTTTTGTCTCGTCATCATGTGCAAGATAGTACAAGAAGTCGCTCTCGTCCAAGTCAAGGGCATTGCCATAGCTGATGACCTTGCTGAAACGAAGCCCGCGCAATTCTCCATAACGAACGAGCAACGTAGAAGAACCACCGCTTTGAAACACACAGCCTATTGTTCCTGGCTCCCTCGATAAGTCATAACCGTGCCCTAATCCGCCCCGCGGATAGTAAATCCCCATGCAATTAGGCCCAATAAGTCGGATACCGAGCTTTTTAGCTTCCCGAAGGATACTAGCTTCGAGGTCCTTGGCGGCCTGTCGACCTGTTTCACTCAGTCGAGCTGCGAGGAGATGAATTACCTTCGCACCACGAGAGCGACATTGTGTCAGCAACTCCAAAACTTTAGTTGCTGGAAGACAACAGATAACATAATCTACGGTATCCGGTATATTGGATACATCTGGGTAAGCTTTCAGGCCTAAAATCGTGGACTTTTCGGGATTTACGGGATAAATGCGGCCAGGGTAACCATAGTCCAGAAGATGCCTCATATAATGATAACCGAAAGAAATCGGTGTTTCAGATGCTCCAACTACAGCAATAGCTTTAGCGTGAAAGGCAGCTTCTAACGTATCTATCAGGCTCGCATCCATTACTGCATTAGCCAAATATCTAAACACATACCCAAAAAGATTACACCTAGGTAGGGAAATGCAGACAACTTGTATACTCGCCAGGCATCTGTCGATGTTATTGAGAACAGTAATCGGGCATTAGCATAAATCATCAATAGTCCAAGTATATTTGCCACAATTAGATATAGATAATGAAAATCGCCGACAAGATAAATAAGAATGGAAACAAGATATAAGAAAATGGCTAAAACAAAAAGCACTTTTACCACATCCTTGACTTGCCAGCTTAATGGGAAGTAACTTAAACCGGCACTTAAATAATCATCCCGGTTGGCGATCATGACACTCCAGACATGAATTGGAGTCCAGATAGCAACCAGGCAACAAAGTAGCAGGATAACAAAATCAAAGGTAGGTCTGAGAGCATACCAGCCGATAAGAACTGGGCTACAACCGGCAACTATGCCAAGAAATGTACAGGAAACAGTCTTTCGCCACACTGCTGCGGCAACAATGCCAATCAAGCCAAATAGGAAACAAAGAGGATGTAACAGCCAGGCTAATGCAAGTGCAGCTATCAAAAGCACTATGATAAGCGGTAAAACCTTCTGTGGAGGTGAAATACGTCCTGAAGGCAAAGCCCGATTAGCTGTCCTCACCATCCTGACATCCACATCTCTGTCAAGGTAGTTAGTTAGCCCGTTACACCCAGCACTGCCAAGAAAAATGGCTACTAAAGCAAGGACAAAGGCATCTAAAGGCAAATATCTCCCGGCAGCAACAATTGATGAGCAAGCACCAATAAAGGTAAGTAAAGCCGTCTCTCTAGGCTTTAATACGCCAATGTGATCAAGAAACGTTTTCTGATTGGTCACCAAAATCTTCAAAGTTTTATCACCTCTTTAAGGACACCCACAACTTCTTTTTGAGGCACATCGCCGCGAATTGTTACCTTGCCAATATCCACTGGTAAAACCCACTGTATTTCTTTACCACGGACTTTCTTATCCAGCTTCATAGCTGCAAGCACATCAGCTAAAGCTACTCTCGAACAAAAGGTAGGCAAATTAAATCTCTGCAAAAGTGCCTCCAGCCGTTCAACAACATGTTGAGGTAATAGACCCAACCTATTGCTCAGTTTAGCCTCTCCCATCATTCCTATAGCTACCGCCTCACCATGGAGGAAGCGTCTATATCTGGTAGCAGCTTCAAGCCCATGAGCTATGGTGTGTCCATAGTTTAGTATAATCCGTCTCCCAGTTTCTCTCTCGTCCTCTGCAACAACTTGAGCCTTCAGACAGGCACTCCGGACAACAATGTTTAATGTGATATCGGGTATCAATTTAATAAGCCTGTCAACATTGCCTTCTATAAGTTGGAAAAGCTCGCCATCAAGAATTAAACCATGTTTGATAATCTCAGCCCACCCTGAAATGAACTCCCGCTCAGGCAAAGTGGTCAAAGTTTGAATGTCCTCCAAAACAAGGCTTGGTTGATAAAAAGCACCTATCAGGTTTTTCCCTCGTGGATGGTCAACGGCTACCTTTCCCCCGATACTGGCATCTGCCATAGCTATCAAAGTGGTAGGAACCTGAAGCCAAGGCAATCCTCTTGCAAAAGTAGCCGCAACAAAGCCAGCCAAATCACCAACCATTCCACCGCCCAAAGCAACTATTACATCAGTCCTCTCAGTATGGCGCTCAATAAGAAAATCATAAATTTTGACTACCTGTGCGATATTCTTTGTAGCTTCGCCGGGAGGTACCACACAGCAGTTAACGTTGAAATCCGCCTTTTCCAACGTCTCTGTAACATGTGCCCCATAAATAGAAAAAACGACTTCATCGCTAATAAGGTTAGCTGTGCCCGATAAACCAGCCTGTCTCATTTTGTCCCCAAGTTTACTCAACAGACCCCATCCAACAAAGATTGGATAACTGGAAGTTGCTGTTTTCACTTCACAAGCCAAATCAGGATCATCAGGTCGCTTACCCTCAGTGCGAATTATATACCGCCAGCCCTTTATCACCTCCTGACTTACTTCCTGAACGGTCAGATTATCTGTATGGACCGTCCAATCCGCAATAGCATAATAAGGCTGCCTGTAAGCCTTAAGCTGCTTTATACGTTCTTGAGGATTATCAGCAACGAGCAACGGTCGTACCACAGGATTAGAAGAGTAAATACCATCACGGAGCAGGCGTTGATATATAGTTTCCGGCTTGGCCTCCAGACAAATAACGACGCTAGTCTTACAAAGCAATTCCTGGTTCACAGGGTCTAGGATAGCTCCACCTCCCGTAGCTATAACCACATTCCTTTTTCGGCAAGCTTCCCGTAATACTTCACGTTCAAGCCTTCTGAATTCAGACTCTCCATTTTGCGCGAAAATTTCCGGAATGGGTTTGCCGCTAATTCTGACTATCTCATCATCCGTATCTATAAAGGCCCAATTCAAAAATTCAGCTACTTTCTTGGCTACAGTTGATTTGCCAGTAGCTGAAAAACCTGTAAGAGCAATGTTTCTATTTGGCTTCGGACGATGCATGATAACCGAAAGAAAAAGCAGAGCTCATATAGTTGTTATAGTTTCTTAATGTTTCCTTTAGGTGGTCACCACCGAATTTTTCCAACATGTTATTTGCCAAAACTATCGCCAACATGGCCTCACCGATAACTCCAGCGGCGGGAACAATGCAAACGTCGCTCCTTTCATAATGAGCTCTGCTTGCTTTTTTACTGCGCAGGTCTATAGATGGCAATGGTTTACCAAGCGTAGCAACTGGTTTCACCGCCGCCCTGACTACAATTGGTTCTCCGTTACTTATTCCACCCTCAATGCCCCCAGCTCTATTGGTAGTTCGGTGGTAAAATGGCATTGCCCCACGCGAACCACGCTGGATTACATCGTGAGCCCGGGAACCTCTCATCTTAGCTAAAGAAAAGCCATCTCCTATCTCAACACCTTTCACAGCATTGATACTCATTATCGCCTGGGCAATTTGACCATCAAGCCGACGAGACCACTGTACATGACTACCCAGCCCGACAGGCACTCCAACGGCGATTAGCTCAAAAATACCACCAAGTGTATTTCCTTCAGCTTTAGCCCCCTCAATGGCCGCAATCATTGACTTTTCCACCCCAGGATCAGCGCAGCGAACAGGTGAATCCTCAACTTGTTGCCAATCTATCGGCTTGCGCAACTTCACCAAACGATGTTTGCCAATACTTATCGTATGACTGCGAATTACTATACCGAACTCTTCGAGAAATCTTCGAGCTACAGCACCAACAGCAACTCTAGCCGCTGTTTCTCTGGCACTTGCCCTCTCCAAAATCGGACGAATATCTGTTAGACCATACTTGATTACGCCAGCAAGGTCAGCATGACCCGGTCTGGGCAAGGTTAACAATGGTATTTTTTTATCTATAGGGGAAATGCTCATTATCTCATGCCAATCATCCCAAACACGATTCCATATCAGCAGGCTTATCGGGGTGCCTATTGTAAAGCCGTGGCGCACGCCAGAGATAATCTCGGCCCTGTCATGTTCTATTTCCATACGAGCGCTTCGCCCATAACCAATTTGTCGCCTTCTTAAATCTTTCGCTATGTACTCTTCACTTAGAGGCAAGCCGGCTACCATTCCCTCAATAACAGCAACTAAACCCTTGCCGTGCGATTCTCCAGCAGTGTAAAAGCTAAAATGCCCCAAGGTACCTAACCACTGATTTGCTAACGGTATTCCGGCTGTGGGTAAGGGTTATTCAGAATTTCCAGAAGAATAAGGCTTTCGACACTTAATGGCTCTAGTCGAATTAGACCCTTCAAATTCCGCAAATTCATCCCTAGCAAAGTACTCAGTAAAGAAGGAACTTCACGCTTGTAGTACACAACCTGTGGCTTTTCGATACCAGCCAAACCAGCCGCTAGCTCTATAGCTACGTTAACTCCACCCAGCTCATCAATCAAACCCAGCTCCTTCGCCTGTACTCCCGTATATAATTGACCTGTAGCTAATTCCCTAACCCTCTCCTCCGTCAAGCCTCTGCCTTCAACCACTACTTGAACAAACTGATCATATAGCTGGTCGGTAATTTCCTGCATTATTATCCTCTCTTCGAGAGTTAGCTCTCTAAGCCCAGCATACATGTCTTTATACTTTCCCCCTGTAAACACTTCCATCTCTATGCCAAGCTTTTGAAAAAGCCCCTTAATGTTGGGGACCTGAGCAATAACCCCTATGCTCCCGGTCAACGTACCAGGCAGAGCCACAATTTTGTCAGCTTGCGCCGAAATATAATACCCTCCGGAAGCAACTACACTACCCATACTAACTACCACAGGTTTCTCCACACGCCTGAGCTCGTTTACGATCTCCTGACAGGCAGCAACATTGCCCCCAGGACTTTCTATTTGAAGGACAATCGCTTTCACAGCAGTATCATTCTTGGCTCGTTCTAAATGAGTTCTGACTATCTGCGGAGTAATAACATCGGTGGTGAAAAATAGCCCACTTCCTTCCGATTGTATCGGTCCTCTTAGCGGGATTACTGCAATTTTGTTCGTTCCAATGGAACAGGCAATCGATAGATTAGCCAACACCAGCAGAACAAATGTGCCTAAGATAGCTGCCTTTTTCATCCCTTACTCCTGCATCTTAAGTAAAGCCTGCTCAGCCGCTGAAAGCATTATGTCCACTGGGGCTTCCCTACCTACCCATAGTTTGAATGAGGCAGCGCCTTGATAAACCAGCATTTGTAAGCCGCCCATTGTATAAGCTCCTGATTCTTTAGCTATCCTCATCAAAGGTGTTATTAAAGGATTATACACTAAGTCATAAACCAAAGCACCTCGCGGGATTAAGTCTCCCGTTAAAGGTGACAGCCCCTCTTCATTAGTATTTTTCATTCCCAATGAAGTACAGTTTACTATCAAATGACACCCTTTAACCATCTTAGAAAACTCAAATCCATGACATGGTAAAGCAATTATTGCAGCCTTAATTCCCTCATTAGTAGCATATTTTTTTAGCGAATCTGCCAAGCTTTCAGCTCGTGCCAATGTCCGATTGGCGATGGCCAGCAAATCTATTCCTTCTCGCAAAAGAACGAAGCTCACTGCACGAGCAGCTCCACCAGCGCCAATAATCACCACTTTCTTATTTGCCGGTTGAAATTCAGCCTCCTCTCGTAAAGATTTGATAAAGCCATACCCATCAGTATTAAAACCCGCCAGTTTACCGCCACGATTGACCACGGTATTCACCGCACCTACAAAGCTGGCAAAGTCATCCAACTCGTCCATAAAGGGTAATACCGCTTCTTTGTAGGGTATAGTTATGTTTGCCCCAAGACTTTTAGGCTGTCGCAATTGATTTACCACAACTGCTAGGTCTCTGGCTTTCGTTTCCCACACTTCATAGCGAACATCAAGACGGTAATAATCCAGAGCGGCCTGTTGAAAAACTGGAGAAACAGTGTGCTTCAGCGGGTATCCTATAACGCTAATAAAACTTGTCATTAGTCGCAGTCTTTTAGACTGTCTAAATATCCTTGCAAGATAAAGGCAGCTGCTGCAGCATCACGTCGTGATTTCGATCTGATGCTTTTGACACCAGCTTTTGCCAGCATACGCTCAACAGCTACAGTGGATAAACGCTCATCCCTTGTTTCGATTTCCACGTTCGTGGCTGTGGAAAGCCTTTTAATGAAATCCATTACTTTGCTAGCCTGTCTACCAATACTACCATCAAGCGAATAAGGTAAACCCACTACAATTCGCCCCACGTTGTGCCTGTCGACCAGTTTGACTATAGCATTTATAGCTTTATCATCACTATCCCTGATTATAGTAACCAGGGGGCTGGCTAAAATCTTTTCAGGATCGCTGATAGCGACCCCTATTCTTCTATCGCCAATGTCCAGCCCCATAGCACGCATCTCAAAGGTTACCATACTTGCTGACTAGCTGTTTTACTGTATTAATAGCTTCATCGAGTTTGTTCTTATCCTTACCGCCAGCTTGTGCCATTGTTGCTTTTCCGCCACCACTACCCCCCGTAATTGAAGCCACATGTTTAATAATATCACCAGCATGCAACCCTCTGTCCACCAGATCCGGCGTGACGACAGCTATAAAATTAGGCTTTCCATCCTGAACCATTCCTAAAACTATTACAGCGCTCTTCAGACGATCCTTTAGTAAATCACCCATCTCCCTTAGGGCAGACATCGAAATAGCTGGCACTCTAGCCGCTAAAACTGTTATTCCACCCACTTGCTCTGCTTTACTAAGCAGGGTCTCAACAGCACCTCGCAGTAATTCCTTCTCCATAAAAGCAGAACGCTTGCGTTCTGACGTAAGTTCAGCTAGGAGAGCTTTTACCTTGCCTGCAACTTCTGCTGGCGAGCTTCTAAGTTCTTCAGCTACGGTTTCCAATACCCCAAGACATTGCTGGAAATATTTCTCAGCGCCTCTCCCGGTGACAGCTTCAATTCTTCGCAAACCTGTACCTATGCTACCCTCACTTGTTATGATGAAAAAGCCGATCTCTCCGGTATATCTGACATGCGTCCCTCCACAAAGCTCGGCACTTATGGCAGGCTCACCTATCTCCAGCACTCTAACTTTTTCTCCATACTTTTCTTCGAAAAGGGCAATTGCGCCACTATTAATGGCCTCCTGGTAAGTCACAATCTTGCTTCTAACCGGCAAATTCTGGCGTATCATCTCGTTGACAATACGCTGGATATCAATGAGCTGCTCTTTGCTCATGGGAGTCAGGTGCGAGAAATCAAATCGAAAGCCTTCAGAATGAACTAGAGAGCCCCTCTGGGAAGCATGAGCACCCAGCACCTGTCGTAAACCAGCGTGCAATAAGTGTGTTGCGGTATGATTTCGGGCAATATCGAGGCGGCGGTTTACATCTATCTCAGCTTCAACGGTATCGCCCAATGATATTGTACCTTTACTAACTTCACCTAAATGTACAATAGCCCCTTCAGCCAAGCTGCCATAGGGAGACCATATGGTATCATGCACGACGATTTGACTGGAATCAGCAGTTATTCTACCAGTGTCACCCACCTGACCACCCATCTCACCATAGAAAGGTGTTTCCTCCAGAACAACAGCAATTTTCTGACCCTGGCTGGCAGATACTATGCTAAGACCCGAATCCTGATCTAAGAGGCAAGTTACCCTTGACCGGGTTCTCATCTTATCATAACCTACAAACCTAGTTGGGCTCGGCTGTACAATTGCAGTGGTACCAAGTTCTGCAACTGAGGGCACACCTTTTGAAGTAATGGGCTGGCTAAACTTATGACCGGCTCTGGCTCTCTCTCGTTGCTGCTCCATCTCAGCCCTGAAGCCTTCAAGATCAACACTTAATCCTTTCTCCTGGGCAACCTCAACAGTCAATTCCAGAGGAAAACCGTAAGTATCCCAGAACCTGAAAGCCTCTGCGCCTGAAATATAATCTCTTCCCTGCATTAAGGCCTCATCAATAGCTTTATCAACAAGATTCATTCCAGCATCAAGCGTGCTGACGAATTTTTCTTCTTCTAATTTAACCACTTCCTGTATAAGCCTTCGATTTTTGATAAGCTCGGGATACACATGCCCCATCTTGGCGATTACAGCATCAGCCACCGTGCCCAAGAATGTCTTGTCTATGCCCAGTTTGCGGCCAAAGAAACCAGCACGTCTTAATATCCGACGCAGAACATAGCCTCTGCCATCGTTAGAAGGTAGCACACCGTCAGCAATAAGAAAGGCAATCGCCCGACTGTGCTCAGCCACGATCCTGACAGCCTGATCAATAGCTTTGTCACGGCCATAAATAACACCTGCCAAATCACATACCGCATCACGCAGAGGAATGAAAACATCTGTATCATAAACAGATAATACTCCTTGCATGACAACCGCTGTTCTTTCCAATCCCATCCCGGTATCGATATTAGGCTTGGGCAGCGGAGTTCGTTTGCCACTGCGGTCTTGGTCATACTGAGTAAACACCAGATTCCATATTTCAGAAAAGCGGCCGCATTCGCAGCCAGGTTGACAATCACGCTTACCACAACCAAATTCTCCGCCAAAATCATAGTGTATTTCGCTGCATGGCCCACACGGGCCTGAATCTCCAGCAGGGCCCCAGAAATTATCCTCCTCTCCAAGTCGCACTATCCTGCTTTCAGGGAAACCTATCTCTTGCCAATACTTAAACGCTTCATCATCGTCTAAATAGATGGTCACCCACAGTCTTTCAGGCACAATGTGCAGATGCTCGGTGATAAACTCCCACGCCCAGGCAATAGCCTCTTTCTTGAAATAGTCACCTACGCTGAAATTCCCCAGCATCTCGAAGAATGTCAAGTGCTTGGCATCGCCAACTGAATCAATATCCGTGGTACGGAAGCATTTCTGGCACGAGGCTAACCTTGGGCTAGGTGGCACGGCCAACCCCAAAAAGTAGGGCTTTATCTGCACCATACCCGCAGTTGTTAGCAACAGAGTAGGGTCACCGTGTGGAACTAAAGACGAACTGGGAATAATCAGGTGCCCTCTTTGTTCGAAAAAGCGTAAAAATGCTGCCCTGATTTCATCACTGGTCACTTGTTATCACCTGTTTGGATTTTAATAGAGCATCGCTTGGGTGTCAATTCGTTGTACTGAACCAGCAGAGGGAATGAGAGTTTATGGAAGCGTCACATCAACAATAATCCATATCACAACAACGTCCAAATTATTGAATTTCTACGATCTCAAATGAACAGGGCCCGGCTTGTCGATATATGTCACAAAAAATTCAAGGTTTCGAAAGTACTCCTGGCCAGCAGCTATCAAGTAGATTAAACAATCACTGGAGCCGGGGCAAATAAGAATACAGTCGCTTAGATAGTCACAACATAGGCAGGTCTTATGTAAGTTAGCCTCTATTCAGATGATTTCAATTCTTAATCTTAGCTGTCAGCTCTGTTTTGGCGCAACATCTAAAATTTTCGCCCACGATGCTAGTGTTTTCCAGCTGTGACGTGTGCCCGCTGTAATAAAATATGTCTCCAAAGGCTTCAGCAATTTCTTCTCCTCACCAATGGACATCTCTATTTCTCCCTCGATTACCACGCCACATTGGTCAAAGGGATGTTCATGGGCAGTACCTTCATTACCAGCCTCTATCTTCATGAAAGCCATGGTCAGGTTTGCCCCAGTTTCTATTTTGCTCCAGATGCCGGGACGAAATTCATTCAGCTTCACTGATTTTAAATCCCAGAATTTCATCTTTCGCCTCCGCTAATGCAATCGATTAATTTAAAACAATTCTTTTCACTTTTTCCGCTTCACTTTTGTCGGTATACCAGCTACCATTACGTAGACCTCAGTGGCACATTGAGCAATTAGCTGGTTGGCCTTGCCTAACATGTCGCGATATATACGGCCAAGCCTATTGTCGGGCACAAGGCCCATACCGACCTCGTTTGAGACAATGATGAAGGTGGCACCTAATCCGCTTATAGAGGCGATGAGTTCATTTATTTCAGCAGTCACGCGGTTCTCTGCCTCAATGTAGTTGGGTTCATCGCTAAGCAGGTTCGACAGGAGCAAAGTAAGGCAATCAACAATCACCACATCGGCATCGCCGGCTTGTTTGTTAATCTGTCTGCCGATGCCAGCACGGGCCTCCAGGGTTCGCCAGTTCTCCGGACGGTTCTTTCTATGTTCATCAATGCGGGCCTGCATCTCTTCATCCAGGGGCTCACCAGTAGCTACAAAAAGAACCTTATCGCCTATTCCGGCAGCAAGCTCCTGAGCAAATCGGCTCTTGCCACTGCGAGCACCACCGAGAATGAGGATTAACTCCTTAGACAAAGTCTCACTCCAAAATATCTAGGACCAAGTAGCTATAGTTATTTTTCAACCTTCGGAACGGATTGCCTACCGTTTTAACATACTTTAATACAGGTTTTTGTTACAGCTCAACGAGTTTGGATATTTCGTCAAATTAGCCTCCATAATACGACTAGTAACAACGGCACTAGAACCTCAACGATCTCGTTCATAGCACCGTAGTTATCGCCGGTGAGTCCTCCCAACCGCGAACAAAGATAACTGCCGACACCGAAAATGACAAGCCAGATAACTGCTATCAGCACTAACCCCCACCACCTTAGAAGTGCTACAGATACGATTGAAGCTACAGCTGTGGCTAGGGTCAACCTTCGCCAAGTGGCCCCCTGCTTAAAGGCTAACCCCATACCCCAAAGTTTAGCGTAGGGGAAGGTGAAAATAACGGACACCATTGCCCATCTACCAATCACTGGCATAAGCAAAAGGGCCTGCAATGTCGGTGCTGCGGATAATGAAACGTATTTCAGTAGCAACAAAACAACTACACCAACAATGCCGAAAGCGCCGACTTTGCTGTCTGACATTATAGCAAGCCTCTCTTCGCTGCTTTTGCCAGCGATAAGTCCATCACATGTGTCTATAAAGCCGTCAAGGTGATGAGCACCCGTGAGTATTGCCAAAGATGCGATAAGAATTGCATATATTATCGAAGAAGGCAGAATCAAAGACATCCCGTAATACAATCCGAACAGTATGGCTCCCAAAATTAAACCTACCACAGGAAAATAGGTTAAAGATTGACCGGATGTTTCGGCTGTGATTTTGTCACGAAGCGGAGTTGGGAGTATAGTCAAAAACTGGACGGCTGCCCAAAATCCCAAAATTGAAACTCCCGGTTATATTTCAAGTTGCTTAGCCTCGGAAACGCCGGCTTCGGCGAAAGTAGCCATCCGGCTTAGAGTCCTCACGGCAGCCTCAGCTAAAAAAATACCTACAGCAGCACCGGTACCTTCTCCCAGGCGCATGTTCAAATTGAGCAGCGGCTTTAATCCAAGAAATTGAAGCAGTAATTCATGGCCTGCTTCCGCTGACAGGTGGGCGGCAATGAGATAGTCTTTTACCTGAGGCGATAATCCCGAAGCAATAAGTGCTGCTGCCCCTGATATAAATCCATCAAGGACTACTGGTATTCTGTATGCAGCACTAGCAAGCATAACCCCAGCTAGGCCACCGATTTCAAAACCGCCAACCTTGGCCAGCACCTCAATCGGGTCTTTAGGGTTCGGCTTATTGACCGACAGAGCCCTTTCGATCACTTTGATTTTGTGAGAGAGCTGCCTATCACCTATCCCGGTGCCCCGGCCGGTGACTTTCTTGGCCGGCCGACCGCTGAAAGCAGAAAAAATGGCACTGCTGGCCGTGGTGTTGCCGATGCCCATATCCCCTGTACCAATAATGTCAAGCCTCTTACCAAGCTCAGCCTCGATTACCTGAATGCCAGCTTCAATACTGTCTATGGCCTGCTGTCTAGTCATAGCTGGCCCATGCGCCATATTCTTTGTGCCGAAATCGACCATTTTACACATAAGCCCTGGCAACGGTTGAAAACCACCTTTTACTCCCATATCTACCACAACCACGCGAGCACCTACTTGTTCAGCCAGGACATTTATGGCAGCACCACCTTTGAGAAAATTGAAAACCATTTGCCGAGTGATCTCTTGCGGATATAGACTGACAGTTTCCTCAGCCACGCCATGGTCGGCCGCCATTACGATTATAGCTTTGTGTTCCAGTTTAGGCATGGCTTCGCCTTTGATCCCGGCAATTTGAATTGATAGTTCTTCCAGCCTGCCCAGGCTATTTTGTGGTTTTGTCAAGCTATTTTGACGACGCTGAGCAGCAGCCATTGCCGAACTATCTAACGGCCTTATTTCTTTAAGTATTTTATCTAAAGAACTAGCCATTGCTTTAAGCACCTCGCTCAATATTCGATGCCACGTCTGGCACCTGTCCCATCGGTAAAGGGGTGTTTTATCATGAGCATTTCAGTAACCAGGTCAGCCCGCTGGACTATCTCAGGCGGTGCCCCGCGACCGGTTAAAACTAACTCGACCGAGCTCGGTTTCTCATCTAGTAAATCTAACACTTGTTTAACGCTTATTAGGCCTTGGCTGACTGCGACAAAAATTTCATCTAGAATGACCAGGTCATATGCCCCACTAAGTATCTCGTGTTCAGCGTAAGCTAGTGTCTGCTGGGCTTCCCGGCCTAGCTGTTCTTTAGACTTGCCGAAACTGTTGCCAACACTTATCTGGACTATTTTAAAAGGTTGATACTGTGAAATAAAAAAATGTTCCCCGCATTGCATCCCTTTCAGGAACTGGATGAAAGCTACTTTCATCCCCTGTCCTACAGCGCGCATCGCCAAACCTAAAGCTGCCGTAGTCTTGCCTTTACCATCACCTGTGTAGATATGAACGAGACCTTTAGAATCTTTTTCAACCATTATTCCTTCCTGAAACTAATTATTGTAGACATGTTGCTGTAATGAAGAATATTTTCTCGTTTATTAACTGCTTTATCATATTCCTCCTTAATTATAAACAAAATTAAATCATGCCTAACTGACATGGTTCGCGCTAGTCACCTCCTTAATCGCAACGATTAACTTCTGACATTCAGGCAAGGTGCGCGGTGCCAGACGGATATATTCGGGTAAACCGAACGAGGTGCAATCTCTAACTAGGAACCCCTTTTTCAGCAACGCCAATCTGAATTTTGTAGCATTGCCCACCTTAACCAAGAAAAAATTAGTTTGCGAGGGTATTGGTGATAACCCCAGACACTCCAGCTCTCTTACTAGAAAAGCTTTGGCCTCGCTTATCTTTTTATTGCATTCGTCCAGATAGCCTCGCACACTAATGGCTACAATTCCAGCTTTCTGGGCTAAAGAATTTACATTCCACGGTGGGCAAACTCGTTTTAGAGCAGAAATTACCGGCTTGGCAGCTATGGCATAACCCAGACGCAATCCAGCTAAAGCATAATCCTTGGTCATTGATCGCAGGATAACCAGATTGCCATTATCTACCAAATCCTGTGACAGCCAAGCCTTTTCAGTAAAGGCAATATAGGCCTCATCCAGAATAAGCAGGCCATCTTTCATAGCCAACATAATATGTTTGACCTCTCTCTTACTCAGGTACTCTCCGGTAGGGTTGTTCGGATTGCACAGGAATACCCCTTTAGGTCGGTATTTTTGAATCAGGTTAGTTGTTTCAGCAATATTTAGACGAAAACACGGCCCTGACAACACCGGTTGCTTCAATATCTGAGCATCAACAATATGGCAGGCTATTTCATACTCACCATAAGTTGGCTGCGGAATAAGCACTAAATCATCTCTGCCGAAGTAGACAATTGTCAACAACCTGATGAGTTCGGTTGAGCCACTACCTATTAGAATATTGTCGGCAGCTATTTTCAGCCTTTCGGCGAGCAATTGTTTCAAATGGCTGGCCTCTGAGTCAGGATAATTGTCAATTGGGGCGCTGGCTAAGGCCTCTTTTACGCCTGGTGGCGGCCCAAAGGGATTGCAACAAACACTGAAGTCTAATATTGCCTCTGGCGGGATGCCCAAACCCTTAAGCTCGGCATAATCAATCCCACCGTGGATACATGGGGCAAGTTTACTTATGTTCGGTTTAGGCTGCAGCAAAACGTATCACCTCAACCAAAATGAACACAAAACTCCAGATTATGGCTACTGCAAAAATCATTTGCAGAGCAGCATCTATGGTGGCTAATGATAATGGCTCCAAGTTATCACCCAGCTTGTAATGACCGACCTTTTCCAGTTGTGTACCTAGAGCACCGGCGATAGCACTCATTGTCCAGCCAGCATTAGGGCTCTCTGTTCTACTATGGTCTCGAAGCATTATGCGCCAGGCCTGGGGCATATTTTTCTTGCAGACTAAAGCAGCCAGAACTATTATCATCCCGGTAATCCGTGCGGGTAAAAAGTTCGCCACGTCGTCTAGTTTAGCAGCGAACTTGCCCAGATACTCGAATTTACCATGATACCCCACCATAGCATCAAAGGTATTAACTACCCGGTAAGCTATTGCTCCCGGTACTCCGAAAATCAAGAAATAAAATAGTGGAGCTACAATACTGTCACAGCTATTTTCGGCTGCAGATTCTGTTGTAGCTGATATCACGTGACTTTCATTCAGACCGGAGGTATCACGGCTAACTAAAGTTCTCAAATTTATACGAGCCTCGGCTAGATCATCTCTGGCTAGCGACCGCCTGACCGCATTGACTGCCTGCCTAAGCCCACGCAAAGAAAAACTATATTTTAGTAAGGGGCCAGCAACAGCAATATATGCCACTGTATTAACCCCCTTCAAGCAGTTGACCAGAAGGTAGATTGGCAAAGCAATGACACATATTGTTACCAAGACCATGCTGACGCCATAGGTAAACTGCCTCACCTTACCTTTTTGAGGGGCTAACTTCATCTCAAAGGAGATGAGCCTTCCCAGCCAAGCTACTGGGTGCCGGGTATTAGACGGCTCACCAAAGGCCAGGTCGAGACCAAGAGCTATGAGCAGAATAAGTACATTCTCCACTCTTAAGTGCCTAAAAATGGCTTTCAGCTTTTTGTTCTGTCTTTGTCAGATACAATTAAAGCTGTCGGTATACTATTGATAGGGTGAGGATAAACGTAAACTTCAGCCCCGTAAACTGCTTTAATGGTTTGTGTGTTTATTACCATTTCCGGTGGCCCCTGACAATAAACCCTTCCATTGCTCAACATCACCAATCGGTCACAATATTGAGCTGCCAGGTTCAAGTCATGCAGTGTTGCTACTACTATTAATCCTTGCTCCTGACATAGTTGTCGTATGAAGTCCAGTGTTTCCATCTGGTAATTAATATCAAGATTAGCAGTCGGCTCATCCATCAGGATTATTTTTGGTTCTTGAGCCAATGCTCTGGCGATGGTCAAACGTTGCCTTTCCCCGCCGGAAAGTTCACTCACCCTGCGCTCAGCGAAAGCAAGCGTGTGTGTAGCTTTCATCGCCTCTTGCACAATGCGCAGGTCATTTTTGCTTTCGTATCGAAAAAGCCCCAGATGTGGTGTCCGCCCCAGCAATACGACTTCAAAGGCAGTGAACAGTTCCGGTAACACAGGGTTTTGTGGCACAACAGCCACCAGGCGGGCTAAATCTTGGCGACTCATCTTCGATATGTCTTTTCCATCCACAAAAATTTGCCCTGAAGTTGGTTGAATAAATTTCGTCATACCACGAATCAACGTTGATTTTCCCGAACCATTTGGACCAATGATGCCAAGTATTTCTCCTGGTCTAGCTTCCAAGCTGATACTGTGCAACACTATTCGTTTGCCATAGCCTAAGCTAACTTCATTTAGGCGTAAATTTAACATTTAGAAAATTGCCCTCTTCTTTTGTCGCAAGAGATATAGGAAAAAGGGAGCACCCAAAAAGGCAGTGACAATACCTACGGGTACCTCAGTAGGGGCAAGTACCGTTCGAGCAGCAGCATCAGCTAGAATTAAAAAAATGGCTCCAGCAAAAGTTGTCAGTGGAAGCAAAAACCGGTGGTCAGGACCCCAGATAAGGCGTACCGCATGCGGAACTATAATTCCCACAAAGCCGATGATTCCACAAAAGCAAACTGCCGCAGCAGTTATCAACGTAGCTGCACCAAGCAAAACTAGCTTGACTTGCTCCACATTAATCCCTAGTTGCTGTGCCTGCTCCTCGTCAAGCTGCATCACATTCAGAGGTCGGGCATGAAGCCAGATAATTACTATGCCCACAAAGATATAGGGAAGCACCACCATCACCTGCCGCCAGTTGGTTAATGAAAATGTACCTAGAAGCCACGAAATTATGCCATGCAATTTGTCTCCGGATACTATCATCAAATATGAAGTAATTGCCGCCAAAAAGGCACCAAGGGCAACACCAGCTAATACAAGAGTCGTCATGGGTAGCGTTTTACCAACCCGAGCTATAGAGTAAACGACAGCTACTGCCAAAAGAGCCCCTGAAAATGCCAGCAACGGAATAAAGCCAGCCTGCCAGGATACTGGTAGTAAGAACCCAGCTACAGCTCCAAAGGCGGCCCCTTGAGCGACACCGATAAGATAAGGATCAGCCAGAGGATTCCGGAAAAGTCCCTGGTATGTAGCTCCAGCTACAGCCAGAGCTGCCCCCACCAGACCGGCTAAAAGCAGTCGTGGCAAGCGTATATCAAACACAATCGTTTCTAGGCTTTTCGACCAGGCAGAATCACTTTGGATAAAAGGCATTTTGGACATAAAAATATGCCACACTGTACCGATAGATATGTGTGTGCTACCTACAGCCAAAGTCACCATCAAAGTTACGCCCAGCAGTAATGCTAATCCAATTATGGCGTAGACACGACCGCGCCACCATTTGGGATAGACAGCAACGCTTCTGTGCATGGTCACCCTTTTGAGAAGTTCTAATGCCATTCGTAGAAAATCCTTACTAGCTCACGGCCCACATTTTGTATGCCTCACATATGTGTAGAGTAAAACAAAAAACCTTTGCTCCGGAAAGCAAAGGGATTTGGTATAAAGTAATAAATCCCACCCCCTTACTCCGCGGAGGCAGTTTTTTGACCTGGTAGGGCCGACGTTCTGACTGTTACAGCAGGCGGGACTGTACCGGAATTACACCGGTTTGCATCTCATTTAAGCCCTCGGTCACCCTCGGACACCCCACCAAATTCAATTTTTTAGAATAGAATAGCTCGAAGCGAGATGAAAGTCAATAGGGACTTCCTGTCCCTACCTCGAGCAAGGAAAGGGCGTCTCTGGATAATAGACCAACTTCATTTGCCTCCACTGCCTTTTAGTTGATGCCAGAGCATCAAATTGGTGCGAAACAAATTCGGGAATTAAGCTTGCTTAGTGGGGCAAGCTTGCTTCTAACAAAAGGATGCCCGAAAGATGAAATCGTGGGGGAACTAAAAACAGAAAGAACAAACGAAGGGAAACTGCACTACTCTTTCAAGAGAAGAAATTCGTGAACCGCTTCGCCAGATACTTTATCAGCAACTCCATTGCCTTCAATTTCAGCCTGCCAATCAGCTAGAAATCTCAAGTGTATTACAACCAATCGGTTGTTTGTGGTAACCTGCCACTCTCGACTACCTTTTTTGTGTTCAGACGGCACTCAAATTGGACAGCTCCCCTTCCTTGGCTCTTTATCAGAATGTCCCTTGCGATAGATTTTCCCGTAATATCATCGGTGTCTGTTCTTTCTACGATAAACTGCAATTCGTCCGTAGCCAGTAATGGCTTATCACGCGTAGCTAAATACAGATTAGAGGATTTTGTTTTTCTTCCTTTAATGGTAACATCCACGCACAAATCAGCGTGTAAGCAGGGTCAAAGAGACGTCCCCAGTACCAGCCACCGAAGCATTCGTACATGTTTACACTACCCCAATTGTGAGCGTGATATTTCCATCGCTCAACGGGCAGAATCTGACCGTCGAGATAAAGACCATCCTCAACTACACCCCTGGGTAGAGCAATGGTATGCCCATGCTCAGCCAGGCTAGAGCGTTATACGAAACCAGATAATGGCTCAAATGCCCGGGAGAACACCTCGGAATACCAGTTCAGCTCCAACACCTTTGGCGTGCATCCTAACCCTATATGAACCGCCCTCTTGTCGGCAAAAACTGTCTCCCATCTGTACATCACAGCCATCTTCACATGCTCTGCACTCCTTCGGCTTCACAGCAGCCATCCCAACACGCCGTGTTCCACCGGGGGTATAAACGAATATCTGAATGGTAGGAATATGTGGCTTCAAAAAAAACATTTCGCCAATGCCACGTTAACACACATGAATATCCATTATCAAACTGAGCATCAAAATACCACCATTCATAGTAGCCATCGCCTTTGTGCAGATGTAGTCCATCATCTTTGTCATGATAAATAGACTCGTACCTCACAACAGCTAACCCCTTTATTTTGACACCATAGTCATATCAACGAACCGCATCAAACATTTTACCGAGGCATGCAGATTAATTCGCTGGATTCTATAGGTAACAAACAAAGGTAATTATTACTAACTCAAACAGACCCAAAAAGAACCTTATGTTTCGCTATCCCAGTTTTAATTAAATTAATTCTCTTTGCAATAGTGCCCGAAGGCTCTACCCTTGCGACACAAGCGGAGGCAGATTATAATCTGGGCAAGACTGATAGATGCACCCGAGAAAGTTTCGCCAAGAGCTCGCTACAAGCATACTGGTAACATTCTTCTTTGTGGTTGCCTTGTGCCTTCGAATCATTCCGCCTCACGACAAGGTGTTTGCGGGTGACTGGATAAAGCTTACCGGCATCGATGCTTATTTCTTTATGCGACTTGTTGATAATCTTGCCCACAACTTTCCTAATCTTATCCCCTTTGATCCTTACCTCCTGTACCCCGGCGGATTTGATATTACCGGTTTTACTACCTTCTTTGTCTATCTACTTGCTGGCATTATCTGGATTTTCGGACTAGGCTCCCCTACACAGCACACTATCGATGTCATCGGAGTATATTTCCCCGCTGTGCTGGGTGCTCTAGTTGTTGTGCCTGTCTACTTTATAGGTAACGCAGTGTTCAACCGATGGGCAGGGGTTATAAGCGCTGGCCTGGTTGGCATTGTCCCGGGGGAATTCTTAGGAAGGTCAATACTCGGCTTTACTGATTACCACGTTGCCGAAGTGTTATTTACCACGACTGCCATGCTGTTTCTCATTTTCGCAATTAAGAGCGCAGGTGAAAAGGGGCTAACCTTCCAACAGATAAAGGAACTGAACTGGAGCAATATGGTCAAACCAGCCGTCTATAGTTTACTTGCTGGTATTTTTTTGGGAATTTATTTTCTCACCTGGCAAGGGGCACCTCTTTTTGTCTTTATTATCTTCATCTATCTTATCGTACAGTTCATTACCGACCATTTAAGACGCAGGCCTACAGCGTATCTCAGCTTTATCAGCACGGTTACTTTTATCACCACCTTGGTGATATCCTTGGCCGGAACTACGAACAGAGTGTCTTTAGCTTCCCTGGCTATTGCTATTATTATTCCCATAGTATTAGCTTTGATTTCCGGGCTCATGGCTAGGCGTCATAAGCATCCAGCTCTTTATCCAGCAGCTCTCGCAGGGGTTGGCATACTCGGTTTAGGGATATTCTATGGTGTCAATCCATCACTTCTCAAAACTATGCTGGGGCATTTGGGTATCTTTTCTTGGCCTATTGGCACCACTGTGCTTGAGATGCAGCCTCTGCTGTTTCCGGGTGGTCACTTCTCGCTGGCTATAGCCTGGGGCAATTTCACTACCAGCTTTTTCCTCTCTTTAATCTCTTTGGGCATACTGATCTACTTTGCCATTAAACGCAGCGAGGCTGACAAGATGCTGCTTCTAATTTGGAGTTGCATAATACTGGCAGCTACTCTATCCATGCGGCGTTTTGGCTACTACTATGCTGTTAATGTGGCACTGCTTACCGGGTATATCTCGTGGTTAGTCCTTGAATTTAGCGGCTTCAAAGTACCAGCAACTGTCCTATCCGAAACATTTGCTGTGAAGAAAAAAGAAAGGAAACAACGAGTTGGCTCTCGCCTTGATCGTCGAGCAAACATGGCACTGGCAATAATCGTTGTCTTTTTCCTTGTTTTCTTCCCCAATATTGGAAGAGCTAAAGACACCGCCACCCAGGCGGCTTTTGCCCCGAGCGACGCATGGTGTGAAGCTCTCCATTGGCTTAAAAACAATACTCCAGAACCGTTCGGCAAACCCGATTTCTACTATGCACTTTATGAAAGACAACTTGACTACCCTGAAACTGTTTATAGCGTTACTGCCTGGTGGGATTATGGCTACTGGATAACACGAATGGGACATCGAATACCCACCTCTAATCCTTACACTCATAACCTCGGCGAAGCTGGTTTTTTTGTTGCCCAGGACGAGGCGTCAGCCAACAAAATCCTGCAAGAAAAGTGGAATTCGAAATACATAATTGTTGACTATGCGACAGCCATGACAATAGGTGGAAAATTTCGGGCGCTGGCAACGCTTAGCGGTAACAAGCCGGAAGATTTTTACGATTTATATTATCAACCACGCGGCAACGTTGCTGAGCCAGTGTTAGTATTTTATCCAGAGTACTACCGCTCGTTGGTTGTCAGATTGTACAATTTCGATGGGAAACGAATAGTACCCAGAAACTGCACAGTGGTTTCGTACAGGGAAAGGGTAAGCCCCGAAGGTCAAAAATACAAAGAGATAACTGGCATACAATCTTTTCCCACCTATGCAGAAGCTAAGGACTTTGTTGCCAGTCAAAAAACAGGCATGCACCGGATTGTGGGTACCAACCCATTCGCCAGTCCCGTGCCCCTCGAGAAATTGGAACACTATAAACTGGTTTACAGCTCTAAAGGTTCCAAGACATTGCCTGGCGGTGGCTCGGTCCCAGAAGTGAAAATCTTTGAATTTGTTAAATAATTTGAGTGACGGAAAAGGCATCATTTATTGCAAAGGAAGAGCAACTTGGAGAGGCCATAATTTCCGTGACATGCGCTGACTCTTTTGATAGATATTGTTACAATTTTTGCAACGTGAGCCAGCCCGTAAATGGGGCTGGCTTGCTAGGCTAAAGTAGCGCGCAAGTCTGATATAACCACCTAAGCTTTTTTACAGTTGATTCTGCCTAGTTGCTCATGATACAATTTGGCTTTAATGTAAAGCTAGGAAATTTGTGTGACGGTGCACTGCCAATTAACGAGGCATCTAAACGAGCCTCGCAGGACAGCTGGAATTAAAGCTTTCAACTTTATCAGTGTTTTAGGGCTTTGGCTTGGCTGACTAAACTGTACTGTGGTCACTCTGATTAGCTAAATTACAAAGTTGCCGCGGCTTGTACACACTTAAATCCGGGGCAGTTGGCGAATATTGATTGAAGGAGGTGAAGGTTTTGCGGGTATGTAGTTGAATCATGCTAAAGTTGGGCAAATTCTAAATAGCTTTTGCGAGGTAAGGAGGTTAGTAAAGTTATGCCTGCAAAGATCATCAGTGGCGCAGAAGTAGCTGCTGAAATCCGCGAAGAATTGAAGGGGAGAGTAAAAAGGCTTAAGGAAAAGGGAATAACTCCGGCATTGGCTGTGGTGCTCGTAGGAGAAGACCCAGCCTCAGTATCCTACGTTACCGCAAAGGCTAAGGGAGCTGAGGAAATAGGCATGTACGAGGAAACCATCCGCTTACCGGCAGATACTCCCGAGGATGAAGTGCTGAAAACAGTTGACAGGCTGAATAGAGACCCAAAATTCCACGGGATCCTGGTGCAGTTACCTCTGCCTAACCACATCAGCACTGATAAGGTGATCAATTATATCTCTCCAGAGAAAGACGTGGACGGTTTCCATCCGGTCAATGTGGGCAAGGCGCTCAGGGGGGAACCCTGTCCGCTGCCCTGTACTCCACACGGTGTGCAACAGTTATTGATAAGGAGTGGTAACAGCCCCGAAGGCAAGCATGTGGTCATATGTGGCCGGAGCAATATAGTCGGCAAACCGCTGGCGGCCATTCTGATGCAAAAAAAGAAAGGAGCTAATGCTACAGTCACCATCTGTCACACTGGAACCAAGGACATAGGCTATTTCACTAGGCAGGCTGATATCGTAGTGGCTGCAATGGGCAGTCCAAAAGCCATAACTGCCGATATGATAAGGGAGGGTACAGTGGTTATTGATGTCGGTGTTAACCGTGTGGAGGACAAGACCAAAGAAAAAGGCTTCCGACTGGTCGGTGATGTTGACTTTGACGCCGTCAAAGAAAAAGCATCGGCAATAACTCCAGTTCCAGGCGGAGTTGGCCCAATGACGGTAACTATGTTGCTGATGAACACGGTCGAGGCTGCCGAGAGAAAGGCTGGCATAAGTAGCTAAAATATCGGCGGCTCAAGAAGCATATAGCACTTAGTCAATTGTCTACAAAACACATTAAGTAAGGAGGGTTACTATATGGCTTACGATGCAACAAAAATGAAAGACTGGGAAATTTCAGAGGCTGCCGAAAAGAACATGCCGACCCCAGACGAGTGGCGGGACAGGCTCGGCTTGCAAAAAGATGAAATCATCCCTTACGGGAGGCTATGTAAGCTCGACTTCATGAAGATCATCGAGCGCCTTAAGAACAGGCCTGATGGTAAATACATTGATGTGACCGCTATCACCCCTACACCTCTGGGAGAGGGAAAAAGCACCACTTCAGTTGGCCTAATGGAAGGGCTGGGTAAGCGGGGCAAAAATGTAGGCGGGGCACTCAGACAGCCGTCTGGCGGTCCTACGATGAACATTAAGGGGACGGCTGCTGGTGGCGGTAACGCGCTACTTATTCCAATGACAGAGTTCTCCTTAGGCCTTACTGGTGATATAAATGATCTTATGAATGCCCACAATCTGGCGATGGTGGCACTCACATCCAGAATGATGCACGAACGTAACTACGACGACGCTGAACTGGCAAAGCGAAACTTACGTCGTCTTAACATCGATCCCACCCGTGTGGAGTTGGGCTGGGTCATAGACTTCTGTGCGCAGAGCCTGCGACGTATTATCATAGGCATAGGTGGGCGCATGGACGGTGTCATGATGGAATCGAAATTTGGCATCGCTGTCAGCTCGGAGCTTATGGCTATACTGTCCATCGTCACAGACCTAGCAGATTTGCGTAAAAGGATGGACAAAATCACTGTTGCTTTTGATATGAAGGGTAATCCCGTTACCACGGGTGACCTGGAAGTAGGTGGTGCCATGACTGCCTGGATGCGCAACACTATTAACCCCACATTGATGTGCACGGTCGAATACCAGCCTTGCTTGGTCCACGCCGGTCCCTTTGCCAATATCGCTATAGGGCAGTCATCCATTATTGCCGACCGCATCGGACTGAAGATGTTCGATTACCATGTAACCGAGAGCGGTTTCGGCGCAGATATCGGCTTCGAGAAGTTCTGGAATGTGAAATGTCGTTTAAGCGGGCTTAAGCCACACGTGGCAGTGCTGACCACCACCATCAGGGCATTAAAGATGCATGGAGGCGGGCCGAAGGTTACCCCAGGTCTACCTCTACCTGATGCCTACACTAAAGAAGACCTCGCCACACTGGAAAAGGGAATACCTAACATGCTACACCATATCAACATTATAAGGACAGCCGGCATAAATCCCGTAGTGTGCATAAATGTTTTCCACACTGACACCAAAGCTGAAATCGCCATGGTGAAGAAAGCAGCCGAGGCAGCTGGAGCCCGCTGCGCTGTATCCGAGCATTGGGCAAAAGGTGGCGATGGCGCACTGGAGTTAGCGGATGCAGTCATAGATGCATGCAATGAGAAAAATGAGTTCAAATTCCTGTATCCGCTAGAAATGAAACTACGTCAGCGTGTAGAAACAATTGCCAAGACGGTGTATGGAGCTGACGGTGTGTCATGGACGCCTGAAGCCGAGGCCAAAGCCAAGATGCTCGAAAGCGACCCGCAGTATGACGACTATATGACCATGATGGTGAAGACACATTTGAGCCTGTCACACGTTCCTGAATGGAAAGGGGTTCCCAAAGGCTGGACTTTGCCTGTCCGAGACGTGTTAATTTATTCTGGAGCCAAATTCCTCTGTCCCATGGCTGGAACTATTAGTCTCATGCCAGGTACGAGTTCCGACCCGGCGTTCAGGCGAGTTGACGTAGATGTAAAGACAGGCAAAGTAATGGGCCTGTTCTAATCAAAAACAACTTCATTACCCTAATAAAGGCTGGGCGGTGCTTTGCCCCGCCCAGCCGTTTAAGCTAAAATCACAAGGATGAATGAACTAGAGCGAAAGCAGTTACTTCAAAAGTTCGAGCCCATATTCTATCCGAAATCTATCGCCGTCGTCGGCGTTTCTCAAAATATGCTCAAGCCAGGCTCCTTCTGGTTCAAGACTATTGTCGACGCTGGCTTTGACGGAAACATTTACCCAGTCAATCCCCGTGGTGGTGAATTTCTTGGGTACAAAGTGTATCCAAGCCTGAGAGAAATACCAGAACCTGTGGACTATGTTATTGTCTCCATCCCCAGAGAGTCTATACCCGGGCTGCTCGACGACTGTGCCGCCAATAAGGTAAAGGCTGTCCATTTCTTCACCGCAGGCTTTAGCGAATTAGGCGATCCTTCAGGACACAAGCTCGAAGAGGAGATGGTTAAGAAGGCCCGTGCAGGTGGCTTCCGCATCATAGGGCCTAATTGCATAGGTGTTTACAGCCCAGAGAGTAAAGTCCCCTACGGACCAGGTGGCAAAATCGGTAAGATTGGCTCAGTGGGCTTCATTACGCAGAGCGGCGGCATAGGTGAAAAGCTGATTGAACTGGGAATTGCCAGACATATTAACTACAATAAAGGAATAAGCTTCGGCAACGGCATTGACCTCGACAGCCCCGACTTCATAGAGTACATGGCTGCCGACCCGAAAATCTCGGTGATCGGTGCCTACATAGAAGGGACACGCAACGGTCGCCGTCTATTTGATACATTTACGGCAGCTACACGGGCCAAACCTCTGGTTGTGTGGAAGGCTGGAAGGACCCACGTTGGTGCTGCAGCTGCCATGTCACACACCGGCTCTATGGCTAGCTCACCGGCTCTGTGGTCAGCCGCACTCAAACAATGTGGCGCTATTGAAGTTCATAGCATAGAAGAATTGACCGATACCCTGCTTATCTTTCAGCAACTTGGACGTTATAAAGGTAGTGGCAGCGGTGTAGCTGTTGTTGGTGGGATGGCCGATGGTGGTGGTGGCATCTCTGTCTCAGCAAGCGATGCCTGTGCTGGACTTGGGCTCAATATTCCACAACTAACCACCAGGACAAGGCAAAGGTTAGCCAACCTTCTGGGACAGGTCGGAAGTATCCTGCGCAATCCGGTAGATGTAAGCCAGAGTGGTAGCAACCCTTCCGTAGTGAAAGAAGCTCTCAAACTCATTCTTGCCGACCCATTGATTGACCTTGTTATCATTCAGATTGATACAGGGGTGCTGCTAAAATATCTGCCTCTGGAAATATTGCAGGCCATAATAGCTGTGTTCATCGAACTGCAAGCTAGTCAGAATAAACCAATAGTCATCGTATCTCCCCCAGGCGCCGCTGAAACGGAGCGCCTCCAGATAGAACAAGCGCTCGCCCAAGCTTCTATACCGGTTTTCCCCACTATGGAACGCGCCGCTAAAGCCATCATGAACTTGAGCCAATACTCCAGAATTCAAACCATCGTGACGGGACAATGACATGACAACAATCGGCAAACTCCTCCTGATAGCTGGCGGCATTATAATAGTTTTGGGACTGATATTAACCTTCAGTCAGCACATCCCATTTTTTGGCAAGCTTCCAGGAGACATCTTCATAAAGAAAAACGGCTTCGCTTTTTACTTCCCCATTGTCACCTTTCTCATACTAAGCATTCTGATAACTGTCATAGTCAATATCATACTATTTTTCTTCCACAGGTAATTCTGGTCTATGAAAATAAGTGACTTCGACTATCATCTGCCTCCGGAACTTATTGCTCAAACACCCGTTGAACCACGGGACAGTTCCCGTCTAATGGTCCTTCACAGAGCAGACAATTCCGTCGAGCACCGCTACTTTTATGAAATCCTGGAATATCTTCAAGCAGGAGATACCATAGTATTTAACGATAGCCGCGTTATCCCCGCCCGAATTCTAGGCCAAAAAGCAGACACCGGCACCAGGGTGGAGATCTTACTGCTACGTTGTATAGATAAAAATGTCTGGGAGGCGCTTGTACGGCCGAGTAGGAAGGTCCCCGCGGGGACGAAAATCAACATATCAGGTAAACTCGATAGTCATGAGATAGCACTAACGGCTCATGTGTTGGAATGTGGCAGCGGTGGCACCAGGGTTATACGCTTTTCAGACGAGAGTCTGCTTAATAAAGTTGGACAGGTCCCGCTACCACCATACATCCGTACTCCACTGACTACCCCAGCGCGCTACCAGACAGTGTATGCCAGAATAGATGGCAGCGTGGCGGCACCTACAGCCGGACTCCATTTCACCCCGAGACTGCTTAATGAACTGCAAAAAAAGGGGGTGAATCTGGCTTTTGTCACTCTGCACATTGGTCTTGATACTTTTCGCCCCATCCGAGTTGACGAGCCTAGCCATCATACGATTCACAGAGAGTATGGGGAGGTACACCATGAAACAGCCATACTGCTGAACAAGACGCGTGAGCAAGGTAAGCGAATAGTAGCTGTAGGCACCAGTACGGTGCGACTAATCGAGGCAGCAAGTCAGTCAGGCACCGTTCAGCCATACACTGGCTGGACCGACTTATTCATTCTCCCCGGTTACCAGTTCCGTATAACAGATGCTATGGTGACCAACTTCCACCTACCAAAGTCAACGTTACTCATGCTGGTTTCAGCTTTTGCCGGCAGGGATTTCATCCTGCAGGCCTACGAGCAGGCTAAAAAACTAGGTTACCGCTTCTACAGTTTTGGCGACGCCATGTTAATTTTATAAGACCAGAACTCTAAGCCTTGACAACCCAAGCAAAATGAACAACAATACAAACAACGACTGTGGAATCGGCTTCGAGCTGTAATTACCCAGATGTGCGGTACTATTAGCTATAGTGGTATCCAAAGAGCGGCGCCCGTAGTCTTTCAAGATTTAAAGCGTGTTGAATGTCGTGTCTATGACTCGGCTGGCATAGCTGGCTTATTCAACAGGCAACTAATCATAAAGAACCATACGGGCACGCTTAATAAGATTGATGTCAGACACAATCTAAGTTCTCCGCCAGGCAATCTGGCCACAGGGCACATACGCTGGGCAACTCATAGCAGTGTCACCCCTAACAGCGCTCACTCCCAGTTTGACGCAACTAAGACCATAGCCCTCCCTCGTAATGGCACAATCGAAAAGCGTCAGGAACTCCGTGAACAACTGGCTAACCATGGATACCGATTTATTTCAGAAACCGACACCCAAATCATATCACTTTCGATAGAAGATGAGGTGGGCTGGGGCTGCTATCTGGAACCAGCAGTCCCAGCCCTAGCATTAAAGCTTAAAGGCTCCTACGCCTTTCTGGCTGTATGTTCCCACGGGCCCAGCAAAATCGTCAACACAAAAAAGGATAGCCCTTTGGTCATGGGCATGGGTAACAAAGGATATTTCGCCGCAAGCGATACTCTAGCCTTCTCTATGAAAACCAACAAACTGGTACCATTAGTTAATACCAGGGGAGCCGTACTCAAACCAGGCGAAGTCGAATGTTTAGACGCTAATGGCAAAATGGCAACTAATTAGCCACGCTGAACTAAATGATCAATACCAAGTAGCCTGAAAGCAGCAGAAAAAGCTACCAAATTTTTCATGCTAAAGGAGATAAAGAACCAGCCGTTGGTTCTTAAAACGTTTACGGAGAGTGTGAAATTAGATTTATGGGGTTGGTAAGGTTAAAGATGAGATGAAAAAATCAAACATCCTGTTTCCAAAATGGCTCAGACTAGACCAAAGGTAATTGCTGCCATCCCCTGCCTTAACGAAGAGCAATTCATAGCTGACATAGTAAGCAGGGCCAGGAAATATGTTGACAGGGTCATAGTTGTGGATGATGGGTCAACCGATAAGACTGCCGAGGTCGCTCACGCTGCTGGTGCCGAAGTTTTAAGACATAGCGAAAGACAGGGGCCCGGGGCAGCTACAAAAACAGCATTCCTGGCAGCAAAAGGATACGACGCCGATATACTGATAACTCTGGACGGGGATGGCCAACACAATCCTGACGAAATTCCTCAAGTTCTGGCCCCGGTCCTTCGCGGCGAAGCAGATCTGGTCATCGGCTCACGCTTCCTCGTCCCAGGTCGTAAAAACGCCCCAAAATACCGCAAACTCGGCATTGACTTTATCACCTGGCTGTACAACTTTCGCTCAATAGTAAAGGTATCAGATTCCCAGAGCTGCTTCCGTGCCTATAACCGAAGGCTGCTTGAGGCCATAAACATCACTGAAAGTGGCTTTGGCTTCAGCATTCAGGTGCTGATTCAAGCCAGAAAAAAGAATTTTACTATCAAAGAGGTGCCCATATCCTGTATTTACCACCCTCAGGGGTCCACCCTTAACCCGGTTACACATGGTCTGGATGTTTCTTGGAAAACAGTCAAACATAGGATTAAAGACGAGCTTTTCAAATAAATGAAAATCCTTTTTGCTCTAGAATTCTGTAGCCCGCACGCGGAAATTGCCTATCGGAGTTGCGCAAATGATAAGAGGCAAGCTTGAAAGGGGGTGTCGAAGTGAGTTTGAAGGGCAAAAGTGTATTCATCACCGGCATAAGCGGCTTTGTCGGCTCACATCTGGCAAAGCACCTCCTCGACCAGGGCTCAAATGTGTTCGGGCTGGTCAGGAGACGGGCTGACGGTAGCATCCCGCAGAATATTAAACAACTGGGTATTGAAAGGGAGGTCAGATTTTTGGAGGGTGACATCCGGGATATTTCCAGCATCGCTTCCGCATTAGACCAGGCTAAGCCAGACGTTATCTTTCATCTCGCCGCACAGTCTTTCATTCCAAGGTCATTCTTATGTCCCGGAGAAACTATGGAGGTAAACTGCCTAGGTACATGCAATCTACTCGAAGCAGTTAGAAACAAAATGCTTGACCCGGTGATAGTGTTTGCTGGTAGCAGCGAAGAGTACGGCCTGGTATTCTTCTCGCAGCTCCAGTATCAGCAGATCAAAAAGAAACACGGCACAGTCTTCCCAGAGCCGGCAAGTATCCCGGAGCTACCAATCACTGAAACCAATCCACTCCGCCCTATGTCTCCCTACGCCGTGAGCAAAGTCTATGCCGATTACCTAACCAGAAACTATCATTCCTGCTTCGGGCTGAGAACAATAGTCTCTAGGGGGTTCAACCACGAGGGTGCTGGCAGAGGTAAGATGTTCGTGACTTCAGCAATAACTCATCAGGTAATGCAGCTAAAGCGGGGGGGGATTGACAAAATTACCATAGGCAATGTAAATGCATTCAGGGACTGGTCGCACGTCAATGATATTGTGAAGGGTTACTGCCTGCTAGCTGAGAAAGGCCAATACGGTGATGTTTATAACCAGGGCTCAGAGAGGACGAACTCAGTACTGAGCTATCTTTTATTAAGTCTGGAGTGTGCCGGTTATACCATAGACAAAATAGAGACACTTAGTGGCGGCAAGGTTGTATATCAACCGTGTGAACTGGACAATACAGAGATGTTCGGTCTGCGCTTCGAAAAAACGAAGGTAGACAAGCTGCTTCTGGAAGGCAGCCTGGAATATCAGCTCTCAGACATAGGCATTGTTGCTATTACAGATAAAGGGAGGATAACCATAGAGTTTGATCAGGAAAAGTTCAGGCCAGCTGAGGTGCCCATTTTGCTGGCTGGAACTGCGAAGCTCCGTAGTGTAGGACTTCAGATAAATCACACACTGAAGGACATAATAAATGACCAGCTTAACTACTTCTTGAACACGACACGTTAGGGAACAGTCAGTGGGTTGCCTTTGTGTCAGGCGCAGAATAGGAAAAATGTACAAAAAAGTATCAGTTATTGTGGTTTAACTTTAATGGCATGCCTCATACAGACGACTGCACAGCTTCGCTCTCAAAACAGAGCTATCCCAATTTTGAAGTTATTTTTGTTGACAATAACTCTACCGATGGAAGCCTGGAGTATGCCAAAAAGTCACTGAACTAGTTACCTCGGTTAATTTTCGTCCAAAATCCAAAAAATCAAGGTTATGCTGGTGGCATCAACTCCGGATTAGCTTATTCCACAGGAGAGTATATCGCACCACTTAATAGATACTGAATTTACCCCAGACTGGTTAGCCATACTTACTTGTTAGCTTTTTGGACGTTAACCCACAGGTGGCTGCTGTAACCCCGAAAATTTTGTTTTTTATGGCAGCAAAAAATTAATACCATGGGAGCTAGACATACATATCACAGGGCTTGGATTTTGCCGTGGCTCAGGTAAAACAGATAACGACAAAGTCAGCCCCGAAAAGGTATCCGGCGTTAGCGGTTCTTCATACTTTAATAATAAGGAGTGACGTCTTCGAAAAGATGGGCAGTGCCCCCGATTACTTCTTTACGGGCAACGAGGATGTTGTTACCTCCTGGCTTGTTAACGTTATGGGCTATCAGATGTACTGTGTGCTACAGGCAGTGGTATACCATAAATATGCTTTGAAACTAAGTCCAGAGAGGATTTACAACGTTGACAAAAACCGCCAAGCTTTGCTATTGTCCACGTTAAAACCCTCGACTTTCGTAATTCGCTTTCCTGTTTTCTCTGCCACTGAGATACTTATACTGGGCTATTGTGCAGTGAAAGGTATGGCATATATTAAGGTGAACTGAATGCCCCAGGTGCCTTTTAAACAGAGAGATAGTATAAAAAGAGGCGCATACGATACAAACAACTGAGCAGGTTTTTGGATTTTCGGTTGTTAAAGGAACTCCGTTTAAAACTAGAATGGAAGCAGTTATTCTTTTCCTTGAGAAACAACAACCCAAAACAAAGTTAGCATGTGCAGAATCAAGCCAGTACCAATTGTAGCTAATTTGGACTACTCACCTATGATCGGACGGGTAGGGTTGAAAGAATCTGGCCTACTGGACTATTAGCCTTCTTACTAAGTCACACCTTCCTAATCCTTATAATCCAAACTGCCCAGTATCAGGGCTTCACCCCACCCTTCGGATAAATCGTCACCAAGCTGATCCAGTAGCAAATGACTACGACAGGTTAGTCAGTCCAAAAGGCAAAGCCTCTATAAGACCCGTCTTCTAGAAACGTCAGTCAAATTCTTTGGCTTTAGCTGCCAGGGCTGGCTCCAGGTTGAAGAACTTGAACTTCATCACAACAAAATCTGTAGATTAGGACAATTGCACTGGCTATAAGGTACAGAAGGGCAATAGGCTGATAACGCCAAAAACAATGTTTAACGACAACCAGTAGACCATCTAGAATTAGCACCGCATTTAGCATCTGCCTTACCGATTGGAACTCCGTGCGCTCAAATGTCTAGAAGACGGAATAAAATAGCTAGGCGAAAGCGGCAAGGATACCAGACCAACCGAGCAGGTCGACGACTTTAATTGTCACCTCAAGATAGCGCATGAGATTTTGTGGTTAAGGCCTATTGAGACGAAGGTAATGGCCGCTCGAGCTATCTTCATCACTTTGATATTGGCCAGATACTTTCAGTCCAGAAATACTTTCAGTCCAGAAACTTATCCTGGGCAACTTCCCCTGTGGTGAGCTGCACCAGACCAAGGCTACCCGGAATAACAAAAATTCGGCAAAGGCCAGAGCGAAAGCCGGTATACCACAACTCACCGCCCCAAAGGGCAAGCAGCATATATCAAGTTCACGAAGACTAACAGATAGCTGGCGGTCTGGGCCAGAGCAATATTGTGCTGTCAACTTTTTGCCGGCACAGAGCAGGTCACCAGCTAAAACTTTATAAACTCCTTCAGGCGACCGACCGCCAGAGGCAGCACCTCACCAGTGCTCTCCCAGAAACGGAGATGGCAGACCCTGTCGAGCGGGGTCTCACCCCTGTTGATTATTACCAGTCTGGCACCAGCTTTGAGAGCTATCTCAGGCATTGACGCCGCCGGGTGGACGACCAGACTTGACCCAGCCACAATGAAAAGGTCACAGAGCCTGGAGTGCCTTGCGGAGTCCTCATAAGCCCTGCGGGGGATCGGGTCACCGAAATTGACCACACTGGAGACAAGCCGGCCCTTATCACAGACCGGACAACGGATATTCAGCAAATCAGGGAAAGAATCAAACTGGCTTTCGCAGAAGGTGCAGCTAAGTTTGGTGATGTTACCGTGAAACTCAGCAATAAGCTCCGGCTTAATGCCTGACTTCAGGTGTAGGTTGTCAACGTTCTGCGTAATGAGGAACTTTAATTTGCCCATGGCCTGTAATTCGACGATTGCCAGATGGGCACTGTTGGGCTGCACCTGAGACCAGTCCACTGGTGGCGGTGGCGGCAGTTTCTTGGCCTGCCTTGTCCACAGGCCATCAGGCCCCCTGAAATCAGGTAATCCCGATTCGGTACTGATGCCGGCACCGGTAAACACCACCAGGTGCTGTGCCTGCGCAAGCCACCGAACCAGCGTATTAATCCTTTCATCAAAATCAGTCTTCATCTGTAAGCAGAAGGCTGCATCCTAATTATACACGCTTGCCTTCACAACCACCGAAAGTATCCCATCAAATCATTGCCCTTGCGCACCTGCGTGGGGGTAGAGAGGTAATTCCCACCGCACAGGCTGCCGCCTTTCTGGTTCCGGCGCCGCAGAGCTTGTGGATATTGCATCACCTTGGCCACTCGGGCATGGCAGGGCCAAAGCTCTACGCTACATGTTAACACAATCTGGACAATTTGGTGCAAGGTTATATAGCGGGGCTGTTAGACTTGCACTAAATGGTGATTTAAGATTAAATAGGATGGCTATCGAATATCGACAAATCTTCCTCTAGCTACTATAATAGGCTTGGGCGATTTTAAAATGAAGTCAAAGGACCGGCTGAAACAGGACATCTTGCGACGCACCTGCAGACGAATCTCAGGACTGGCGCTAATCTGCCTGCTTGTTATGATAGTCTCCAGCTTCCTGTTCATCAGACCCGTTAGAGCTCAGCCCGTCATCACCACCCCACCACTGTTGCCGCAGGCCCAGGTGGGAAGTGCCTATTTTAAAGCGCTGGGGGCTGCCGGGGGTACACCGCCTTACACTTGGAGCATCATCAGTGGAGGACTGCCCACAGGGCTGAGCTTTGCCGCCACAGGCATTATTTCAGGTACACCGACAATAGCTGGCACCTTCAATTTTACCGCCAAAGTGACCGACGGTGCTAGTGCCTCGGCGACACAGCCATTCGTCCTCATCGTGGCACAACCGCCACTGAACTTCCTCACCACCTACCTGGCAACGGCCACGGAGGGCAAAAGCTATACCGAGCGGATAATGGTCAGCGGCGGCACTTCTCCATATACCTGGTCAATCACCAGCGGTAGTCTGCCCACAGGACTGATACTGGGGGCTACCACCGGCTATATCTCAGGCATTCCGGCCAGAGGTACCGCCGGCACATATAGTTTCATAGTCAGCGTTACTGACAGCTCATCGCCGCCTATAACCGCACAGGAAAGCTTCAGCATCATTGTGGAAAAGGGTGGATATGTGGCTACCATCACCATCGGCACAGGGCTTAAGGCGGGCGAGACAAAAGTATTCGTGAATGGGAGTGAGATGGCCCGATTGCAGGGTGGGCAGTCAATGCAGCTCAGCCTTGACCTTGGTGTAAGCCGCTCGGTGGCAGTTGAACCGCTCGTCTCTCATCCGACAATGTCAGGTATCAGGTTCAAAGCGGAGGTGGACAGGTTGACGGTCAGTGAGGCCTCACCCAATACTAACTTCCCCTACTACACAGAATATTACATAGAACTTAAGGCTGAACCGTCAAAGGTCGGCCAGCTCAGCGGCAGCGGCTGGTACCGAGAGGGCTATACCATGAGGGCTAATGCCCCTGAACTAGTGAACGATTCTGATGACCCTGGTACTCAGTACCGCTTTGCACAGTGGGTGTTGCCCACAGGTGAGACGGTATCAGGTAGAGACTTGAGCCTGACGGTTAACGCACCAGGAGCCTGCACCGCTAAATACGATACGTACTATAAACTGACTTTGATATCTCGCTACGGCGAGGCAGAGGGCGGTAACTGGTATAAGGCTGGCAGTCTGGCTGAATGGAGTATGACCAATCCGCAGGTTCGCATGCCCGGTATCCTGGGGGTCTTTGGCGGTAAGCTGAGGGCTGTCAACTACAGCGGCACCACCTTGATGGACTCGCCAAAGACCATAGATATAAGGTGGGAACATGACTATACCATGCCACTGGTGATGATACCACTGACAATCATACTACTGATTTTAGGTGGTTACGGGCTTTACCTCCTGCTGCGCAGTCTGCAACCTAAACCTGCTCCATACCCGCCCCCGTACTATCAACCGATGGCCCCACCACCCCCACCACAACCACCACCCCCCACCGTGGTCATGATAGGTGGCGAGAAACCGAAACTAGGGCCACCATCCACCAAGGAACAACTGATGGAAAAGTTCGCCGAGCTTCTCGAGAGATACGAAGAGGAGATTAAGACCACATTAGCTGCAAAGGGATTACCTGAAGTTAAAACGACCATCGGGGAGGAGAAGAGGCTTCCAGCGCCACCAAGTGTAGTCGAGGCAGAGGTTATTCCGGAGGATAAAGGTACTACCTGTAGCTACACAGCCAAAAAACCATTACGTGTAGTTACCAGCGAATGGAGACAGGCAGAAACCAGAAATCTAGTCCTGCCACCTGCAGATGAAAAAAACACTGAAGGCGAAACAGGTATAGCTGTGGTCTGGGCACGAGATATATATCAGGAGTGGAAGATTTTGCACTGCTGGTTACCCTACGGGCACAAGGAGGCACACGACGGTGGCGTGGAGACGGTCTATAGCCGGCTCAACACCGTCACCGAAGAGAGAGTCTACAGACAGGGGCAGCAACCCAGACCGCCATCACCACACTACACCGATGGGATGCCACAGATACAAATAGCGGCACATGAGATTGTCACCCCTGACAGGCTGCCAGCTGAGACACTACCATGAAGGGTGCCACAGCCTGACGAAGCTTGTGAAATTAATTGCTAGCCTAATACTACCTTTGATTCTTTTCATCCCCGCAGGGCCAGCTCTGTCATCCCCCGGAACCCTGAAATGGAGCGTTGTTGACACGCCCAACAGCGCCGGTCACGTCATCGCCAGCCCGTCTGAAATAAATGCCATCGGTATCGGCAGGGACGGCAGGACAATATATGCCGTAGACAGCGCCAACGGCAGAATATACAAGTCTATGAATGGCGGCAGCACCTGGGATAACATAACCAGCCAGTTAACTCGCGCCGGCGCTATGCTCCCTGCCTGGAACATAGCCATTGCCCCGGACAACCAAAACTTTATAGCTGTGGTCACCAGCACCGGCGGGCTGCCTAGAAACGTTTTCGTTTCAGCAGATGGCGGTGCCAGCTGGCAAAATACTAACTGCCCTGTGACCAGTAACATCAGCGCCATCGACATATCGCCAAGCTACAGCGGCTACGATATCGCTGTAGGTACACGCACGGCGGCAGGCGGGGGTGACGTCTATATTTTTAAAGCGGTTGGCCAGAGCAACTGGAAAGCTCAGGGCTTTACCGGGGATATACTGGCAGTAAAGTTTTCGCCAAGTTACCGCACAGATTCCAGTGTGGTAGTCGTCTCAACACATGCTACTGGCACTTATGTCAACATCGGCATACGCGATACCGCAGCCAACACAACCACCTGGGGCACCTGGGGCCCGGTGGAGGTTACAACCACCGGCTCCGGTACCTCGCCCAAAGCACACCAGGTTATAACCGCTGACGTGGAGCTTCCCGCCGATTTCTCAGGACAGGCACCAAGCTTACGCCGCTGCTATGTGAGCATTGATGATGCCGGAGTTACAGGCAATGCCGGTATTTATCGGCTTGACGACTCCGTAGTCCATGTGCTAATGCCCGGGGCTGCGCAAAGAAGGATTTCGAGTATCGCTTACTACGGCAGCTATGCCTCAGGTAAATTGCTGGCTGGAGAGGTTCTAGGCGGCCCGGCCTCCGCCTCAGTTGTTGTCTGGTTTACCGATGCACCGGTGACCTGTCCCGAGCCCTGCTGGTACCAGACACATAAGGCACCTACCGGCGGTGGTAATTCCGGCTATGCCAATGCCCAGGTAGCTTGGAGCCCTGAGGGCAGCCGGGCATATTGCGCCACCAGTTCTGCCTCACTTGTTAACCCCGCAAGTTGGCCGAGCGGCTATTTGATTGGCACGGCTTTGGATGAATCAGCCCTGTCACTGAGCCTCGACAATGGCAAAACATGGAATCAGCTCAGCCTCATAGACACCGAGATAAGCTTTTTGGCCGATGTGGCAGTGACCCCAGCATCAGACGCCATATATCTGGCATCCATCAATAACCACCCTGGGGTGAACAACTTCGACAGCATTTGGCGGAGCACCAGCGTACCGCCGGGAAGGATCTGGGAGCGAGTGCTGTGTGTTATATCAACAAGCAACGATTTGATTCTGCGCCACAGCGGTTTGGGCGACGACGGAACGATATACTTTGCTTCCAGATTCACGGGTGATCTGAGACAATCACAGGATAAAGGTCAAACGTGGTCCAGCCTGCTGCCAGGCGTGAATATAAGTGATTTCGCCGTTAGCATAATTAACAATATGCCCCACCTGTACGTGCTGAATAACAATTACGTGCGCAGGGGTACTGGCGCATACGGGGCATGGCAATGGGCACCGGCAGTAAACACCACCCTGAGCACTGGACATAGCATAACCGCCACGTCTACTGGTGTCATAGTAGTTGGAGACGATGGTACTGGTGAAGTAGCTTTTTCACTGGACGGCGGAGTCACCTTTCACCGGAAGCTGGCTATTCCGGAGCCCGGTAAAATGCACGCCATCGCTGATTACAGATTCCGAAACACCCTGATCATCTATGCTGCCAGCGATAGCCCAAACAGTGGAATATATTGCTGGGTTGTGGGCTCGAACTTCGGCTGGGCCGCAATGAAGCCACCAGGACGCAGCTTCTACGGTCTTGCTCAACTAGGCACTCTCTACGGCGCCTGGTCATCTGGGGGTAACACCGCTGTCGACCGCACTCTGGAACCGGAAAAGCTGGCGCCACCCTTCATCGAATGGGACTGCTTGACCGCCAGCCTGCCCTCCGGGGTCATCTTCACCAGAGAACCTGTCTCACTGAAGGTCTCAGCTGGCATCAACCTGTGGGCGATAGACAACCGGCCTTACACGGTTAACACGGGACGCCTGTGGAATTTTTATGACTGTCTGTCACCAAGTCCCCAGCATACACCACCGCCTCCACCTGACCGCGAAGTATTGTTCCAGGCGCCGATACCGACATCACCAGCCATGGATGAAACAATACCTGTATATATAGAGACGGGAGACATCGGCGACATAGTATTCAAATGGAGGCACCCAACAAGAGCTATAGAGTATGACCTTTGGCTGGCAAAGGACAGCTCTTTTACCAAAACCATATTAAAAGAGAGTATCAACCCCGGCAATCGAGAGGCGCCCGGATGGATATTGCCCAAGACAACCCGCCTGGAAAAAGGAGCTCAATATTACTGGAAAGTAAGGGTAAGCCAGGCGGCCACAGGCGAAAAGGGTGAGGGGGAATGGTCCAAGGTGATGTCATTCAGTGTGGCAGCACTGGAGCCTGAAGAGACGGTCTATGCCGAGCCCGTGACATCACCACCACAAAATAGCTCAACAAGGAAACCAGCGTTTTTATCCAGGTTAACAAATCTGCCCCTCCCTGCCTGGATAGCAATCGTCCTGCTGCTTGTCGCAGCATCAACCGCTGCCATCATTGTCAGCAGGCTAAGCAGAAAATGGCAATAGCAATGGCAGAATATGGCAGTGTCCAGAATCTTAATAAGATCTTAATATTCATACGCTAGACTTTTCTTAGTCTATAAGAAAGGAGGTTACACTTCAATGTGGCGAGGCAAAAAGTTTATCATTGCCACTTCGGTACTGGGGGTTGCACTCCTCGCTGGAAGCATTGGCGCAGCAGCCCTGGCTGCTGACAACGGGGATTACAGTCAGCCTGAGCCTGGATATAGGCCTCCGCTTCCGCTCGAAAGGGTCTGCGAAGTATATCAGCAGAAGACAGGTGTTGCCATCGACTGCGCTGCGCTAAAGGAGGCCATCGCGCAGGTGGCAAGTGAAATGCGCCTTAAAGCCAGGCAGGACCGCCTCAAATTGAGAACTGAGGCTATGCAGAATAGACTCCAGGAATTGGTCAGAGAGGGTAAAATAACCCAGGAGCAGGCTGAGTCACTTCAGAGGTGGTGGGAGTCAAGACCAGACATCCCCACACGAGAACAAACTGAGGCACTCAAGAAGTGGTGGGAGTCAAGACCAGATGTGCCACTCGGATTCGGCCCCAAAAACCGCGGCGGTCTTCCCGGTAAGGGATGGCCCTGTTCCCCAGCAGAATAAGTAACACACTTTGAACAAGCGCCATTCTCAAGCCAAAGAGGCGGAGAATATTCTCCGCCTCTTTGAGTCTTTAAGCCAAGCGCAAGTTTTTAAAAGTCTTAACATTTTCTTAACATTTATACCATAAGATTGCTATACTACAGTCACAGAGAGAACGGTTAGAGCACCTGAAGATGCCTGGCAGAAAAGTTCTGGTGGTTGATGATGATGCTAAGACGGTGGAACTGGTCAAGCTCTATTTGAGTCGAGACGGCTACCGGGTTCTGGTAGCTAACGATGGTATCGAGGCTCTGCGCCTGACTCGTGAAAGTCGTCCCGACCTTGTTGTATTGGACTTGATGTTGCCCGGTATAGATGGCCTGGAAATCTGTCGGACACTTAGAAGCGAATCGGATGTGGCGATTATTATGCTCACGGCCAGAACTACTGATGAAGACAAGCTGGCTGGCTTGAGTTTAGGGGCAGATGATTATGTGACCAAACCCTTCAGCCCCAAGGAGCTGGCAGCCAGAGTCCGAGCGGTGCTCAGACGACTGCCAGGGGAACGCGGCCCGGTAGAAATTAAGCGTGGTGAACTCACTCTGAACTTCCTTAAACAGGAAGCGACAGTCGCTGGCAGGTCCGTGAAACTGACTCCCGTCGAATTCAAACTGCTGGGAGTCCTCATCAAGGAACCAGGCAGGGTATTCAGCCGGGCTGAGCTTATCGAAAAAGCCCTCGGCTATGATTACAAAGGTTTTGACCGCACCATAGATGTCCACATCCTCAATCTTCGCAGCAAAATAGAGGTTGACCCCAAACGTCCTAGGTACATAAAGACTGCATACGGGGCTGGCTATAAGTTCTGTGAGGGCCAAGGTGGTACATAGTCTGCGATTCCGTCTCCTCATGGCATTTGTCCTGGTAATAATGGTCGTAATTGGTGCCATATACTTCTTTGTTGGCCATACTACCAAGGTTGAAATCCGACGCTATGGCGAACGAAGCGAGCAAGCCCGCTTTGGAAGGGTGGCCTTCGAACTATACCGTTATTACCGCCAGCACAACGGCTGGGAAGGCATTCAGGCCTATATAGAGCAGTGGGGGAGTCTCTACGGGCGGAGGATTATACTGACAGACCCCGGCGGGATAGTAGTTGCCGATTCCCAAGGGGAGTTATTAGGGCAGAAATACCGCCCAAGCTCACCAGGTATGCGCTTCCCCCCACCATGGGAAGGAGAAAAAAGTGTAGGGATTTTGTATATAAGCCCCGAACCATCAGCAGTGTTTCCTTCACCGGGGAGCCTTTCCCAGGCAATAGGCCGGTTTCTCATCTGGGGCGCACTGCTGGCTGCTGCTGTTGCCCTCGTAATAACCTACTTCCTGTCACGTCGCATTTCAGCACCGGTCAAGGCCCTCACCATGGCTACCAGGAGGCTAGGCCAGGGAAATCTGTCTCAGAGAGTTCAGTCTAACGAAAAGGGCGAGCTTGGCGAACTAGCCCAAGCCTTTAATGCCATGGCAGAAAATCTGGAAAGAAGTGAAAAACTTCGACGCAATATGATAGCTGATATTGCCCATGAGTTACGAACTCCACTATCCAATCTAAGGGGTTATCTGGAGGCACTACGTGATGGTGTAATAAAGCCGAACCGACAGATAATCTGCTCCCTCGATGAAGAGGTAAATCTGTTATCGCGGCTGGTTGACGACCTTCAACAACTGAGTCTGGCCGAGGCGGGCGAACTGAAGCTAAACTACCAGCCGGAAAACATCAACGAACTGGTCAAAAAAACGATAGCTTTAAGGCAGATCCAGGCGGCAGCAAAGGGAATATTTATATCTGCTAACTTGCCCGAGGGACTGCCACCAGTGAATATTGACCCTCAGAGAATAAGCCAGGTTTTACTTAATCTGATGGACAATGCCATAGCCCACACACCACAAGGGGGAAATATAACCATAGTTGCCAGAAAGCTGGATAACCGCCTGGAAATAAGCGTAGAAGACACCGGGGAGGGCATTCCGGCTGAGGACCTGCCATTTGTATTCGAGCGTTTTTACAGGGTGGACAAGTCACGGACTCGAGCTACCGGTGGCGCTGGCCTCGGACTGGCTATCGCCAAGAGCCTGGTAGAAGCGCACGGAGGTGAAATTCAAGTCCAGAGCCAAAAGGGAAAGGGCAGCCGCTTTTCTTTCACCGTCCCCCTGGCTGGGTAGTCCACTCACTTCGTCTCCATATTCATCACATCTTCTGATGATGTAATACGACCTTTTAAAGCCGCTTTTTCAGCAAGCAACCGAGGGACTTACTCATATCTCAAGGCTTGAATTGGATTGAGCCGGGAGGCTCTCCACGCGGGATAAAAACCAAAGAACAGACCAATGCTTGCCGATACGCAGACTGCCAGAATAATGACATCGGGAGTGACAAGCGTCGCCATTAGTCCCATTATGGAAACGACATACGACGTAACCCAGCCTAACATGACTCCAATAATACCACCGGCCAATGTTAATAAAGATGCCTCTATAAGAAACTGCATCCATATATCCCGCTCCTGGGCCCCCAGGGCTTTTAGTATGCCTATCTCTCTGGTCCTTTCCAAAACAGAAACGAGCATGATATTCATCACGCCGATGCCACCGACAAGCAATGAAATCGCAGCAATGGCACCCAGGAAAATAGTCATAGTGGCGGCTGTCTCTGAGACCGTACTGGCTACCTCTACCATGGAGGTTATGGTAAAGTCATTTTCCGCGTTCGGAGCAAGGTTGTGGCGAGAACGGAGTAAGCTGGTAATCTCTCCTACAACATACTGCGCTTTATCCCTATCGCTTACGGTAAGTGATATAGACGAAACTACCCGCTCACCTTTTGCAGTCCGAGGTTGGGCGACCGTCTGTTGCATTGCAGTTAAAGGGATGAAAACAACATCGTCTGGCGAGCCCCATATGGCCCCTTTGCTCTCGAGCACGCCGATGACACGCACAATGATATTGCCCATCCGCATCTGCTGCCCTACAGGATCAATATCTCCAAAGAGTGTTTCTTTAACATTTGAGCCGAGCACAGTTACCTTAGCACCGCGCTGATACTCGTAATCAGAGAAGAAGTCCCCGTTACGGATGCTTAGATTGTTTGTCCGTATGTACTCCGGAGTCGTCCCAATGACCTGTGAGCTCATGTTTTTGTTTCCAGCGATTAGCTGGAGGTTGCTGGAGTACGAAGGGGCTACCGAAGATATATATCGGACCTGTTCGGTTATTGCAGCAGCATCCTCCATAGTGAGCGTGGCGGCGCTGCCTGCGGCACTCCTGACTCCACCAAACGTAAATGCTCCAGGTCTAATGGTAACAAGGTCTGCGCCAAGAGTCTCAATACGCGAGAGGATTTCTGCCTCAACACCTTTGCCTATGGACATCAGGGTAATAACTGCAGCTATGCCTATAACTATGCCCAGCACGGTCAAGGAGCTGCGCAATTTGTGTGAAGTTATCCCAACCCAGGCAGTAGACAGGGGCTCAAACCATGTCCTCATATCCTTTCCTCCCTTTCTATCTGCCCATCCTTTATGTATACAATCCGCTCGCAATGCCGAGCGATATTCGGGTCATGAGTTACCATCACTAGAGTAATCCCTTGCTCAGCGTGGAGTAAAGTGAGAATAGAGATTATCTCTTCACCGGAGCGGCTGTCCAGGTTCCCGGTGGGTTCGTCTGCCAGGATAAGGGGCGGGCTTTTTACCAGAGCTCGTGCTATCGCTACTCGCTGCTGCTCTCCTCCAGAAAGCTCTGCAGGCCTATGATGGGCACGGTCAGAAAGACCTACTTTAGTCAAAGCTTCCATAGCCATAGCTCGCCTCCCGTCACTTTTGCCGGCATACCTCAAGCCCAGTTCAACATTAGCCAGCGCTGACAGCCTGGGCAGCAGATTAAAGGTCTGAAAGACAAAGCCAATTTTCTGACCTCTTACCTGGGCCAGCTCGCGATTGCTAAGGCGGCTCACTTCTCGGCCATCGAAGTAATAGCTGCCAGAAGTCGGTGTATCTAAGCAGCCTACGATATGAAGCAGAGTTGACTTCCCCGAGCCGGATGGCCCCATAACGGCTACCAGCTCTCCAGTCTCAATCGTCAGGTTTATGTCCGCGAGCACCTTCAGCTCTCTATTGCCTATAGGATACACTTTGGTTATGTTTTGTAATTTGATCATCTTAACATTCGCCCCATCCCCGGTACTATACCCCCTGGAGGTCGCTGTTGCTGTGTCGCTGTCGTGCTGGTTGACGCCTGTGGGACAACCACCTGCTCACCTTCATTAAGTCCGCTAATCACCTCAGTGTATTGCCAGTTACTGATGCCCGTTTTTATAACGCGCGCTTCTGTAGTATTAGATGCAGACAACACCTGAACATAGGGCATCCCTCCCTGTTTGGTTATAGCCCTATTCGGCACCAACAACACATTGTTCCTCTCATCCAGCCATATACTGACAGTAACGGTCAGTCCCTCTTTAAGATGAAGGTTTTCAGGCAATGTTGACGGTGTCTGCCCTTGCTGGACTACCTGCTGCCTCCGTCTTATCATCTCCTCTACCTGCTCCTGACTGATCTGACCGGACTCAATGGCCTGTCTCACACGCTCAGGTATGTCTCTTTGGGAAACCCTTGGCGCCGTCTGTGTCTGCCCTAGAGTCGACTTTTCCAGCGTATTAAGTTGTACCTTTACCTTGTAGTTAACCACATTCGCCTGCACCGTGGCAACAGGTGAAATGTGTGTGACTCTAGCCGGAAATGCAATTGAAGGTATAGCCGCCACTGTTACGATAGCTGGCGCCCCAACATTGACCTGGTAGATTTCCATTTCGTTGACCGCCACTTCCACCTCAAATTGCTTCGAGTCAATAAGCCTGACAGCTACAGTATTCTCGCCCACTTGGTCACCAGCTAATATATTTACCTCAGCAATCAGCCCAGCGAATGGCGCAGTGAGTGTGGCATTTGCAAGCTTCTCCTCGGCTTCCTTCAAGCTCTGCTTAGCGTTTTTTAACTGAAGTTCCTTTATCTCAATATCCAGCGGGTCCGGGGCTGACAAAATCTCCGTCCCGCTAGAACTGGTCTTCGGTTCCAGTGCCCTCTCCAAATTGAGCTGGGATTGCTTTACGTTTATCTGAGCCTGACTCAAATTCCGCTCCAGTGACAACGTATCTATTCGGGCCAGCACCTGTCCCTCTTCTACGAAATCTCCAATTCCTACCAGTACCTCCTTCACCTTGCCCGCCGAACCGAAAGTCAGTTTGGCCTCTCTCGAACTTTTCAAATTGCCACTCGCCGTAATATCTACTTTGATATCGCCACGCTTAACCGTAAAGATTTGCCCTCCTATTGCTGACGACGGAGATGCTTTTGAGGTGCAGCTGAGCAACAACAGACAAACTAACAGTAGCAATAGAGCCTTTGCATGCCACCTTAGTACTCTCCTAGCGTAACCTTTGCTGCTTTCACAATGTTCAACCATGGGTTCACCTATAGTCTAACCATAAATTGTTAGAATTTTATTAAGACTCCAGCATGCCTGGGGAAATGACACAATGCAATGAGTTAATAACATCTTAACATTTTGGGGCTATCCTTAAATATAAACTTGGCTGGCAAATGCTCTTGTTTTGCCTGTGGTGAAGTCTCCAGCGATAAGAAATGCAAATAAACCATGAGAAACTGAAAGCTTGCTTGGCCATATTTACATTGCCGGTGATGCTAGTCATTTTGGTTGTATCACCGCCGGCAAAGGCACAAGTGCCAGCACTTAAGTGGACACAAGTGGATGCCCCGGGAGCAAAGGGATGTATCATTGTCCAAGGTTCGGAGGTCAGCAGGATTGCTGTGGGACGTGGTGACATTATCTATGCCATAGATAGCGAGTATAAAAGGGTTTACCGGTCAGATAACGGTGGGCTGACCTGGAATGACATAACTCGTGGCCTGTACCATGCTGGCGCCGTGTTGCCAGCCAGTGAGATTGCCGTGTCTCCAGACAGGCCGCAGAACATAGCCATAGTCACTGACAGCAGGACAAAAGTCTATTTATCTGACGACAGCGGTGCCAGCTGGAGCGATACCAGTGTGCCCAACCTCAGTGGCGCTAAGATTCAATGTATAACCATATCCAAAAGCTATGGCAGGGGTAGCGAACTGGGGCGAGATGTAGCCATCGGCACCAAAGACGGAGCTGGAAACGGTGATGTCTATATGCTACGAACACCCGGCTTGGGAGGCTGGATAGGACAAGGTTTTACCGGCGATGTGATGGCAGTCAAATTCTCACCTGCCTATGACACCGATAACACCATTGTCATTGTCTTTTGCAATAGCGACGGGACTTACCTGAATGCGGCTAAGCGAGATTTGGCCTCTAACACTACTGACTGGACTGCCATATACACTAGCCCAGTAGAAATCAGTGCAGTAGCAGGTACCTCGCCAAAAGCCACTGAAATTATGACCGCTGACCTTGAGCTGCCATCTGACTTTCTGGGGGCTGACTCCAATAAACGCCAGTATTATGTCAGCACCGATGCCAATGGTAACAGCGCCGAACAGGGCATCTTTCGCATTGATGATACCCGAGTTCACCAGCTGATGGACACTAAGGACCAGGGTACCAATGGTAAGCGGATTTCCAGTATTGCCTACGTCGACGTTTACGAGGACAAAACCATTACCAAACGCAAGCTTCTGGCTGGAGAGGTCAACCCCCTAGTTCTAGGTTCCCGCACTGTCCAGGTTTGGCGGTCTTTAAACCCGCACGAGCCATCTCCATCCTGGTGGTCGGCCAGTCAGCCACCCTCAGGACGAGGCAATGCCCAGGTGGCCTGGAGCTACGGGGGTCGCATGGCTTTCTGCGGCACGGGCCAGAGTCCAGGTTCCCCTAAAGACGAAAGTGCCTTATCACGAAGCGTTGACGACGGCAATACTTGGGAGCAGACCAGCCTCATAGACACGGTTATCAATATCTCGGATATAGCCCCGGCACCTGATTCCAAGAGCCTGTTTCTGGCTACCTATAGCGACTTTGGGGCTGGAGGAGTGTGGCGCAGCGCTGGAGAGCCTCTGGGACACTTTTGGGGACGCATCCTTACTGTGGACACTACAAACAAAATGATTCTAAGGTTGAGCCCGAATTATATGAGCGACTACACTATTTATGCCATTGAGCTGGATGGCTTCCAGATGATGGTATCGCACAACAGGGGAAACTCCTGGCAAAGGCGCTATATTCCCGGGCCGGTGGTCGACGTTGCCATAGAAGATAAGGACACTCTGTATGTTGCTTTGCCTAGAGGCTATATCCGAAAAAGCACTAATGCCGGCGCCACCTGGATAAGCCCGCAGGTAAGCTGTTTTCCTGACAATGCTTCTGAAATCAATATGTTGACGGTAGTAGATAAAGGACATATCCTAGTTGGCAGCCGCGATAGCCATGTGTCCTATTCTATTGATGGCGGCAGCAGCTTTACTGAAATCACGCCGGCTATAGGTAACACCAACGCAAAGGCCGGGGACGTCCAGGTGGTAGCTGATGCTCACCACAGCGAGAATCAAATCATCTATGCTGCTACTAATATTGGTGACGACGGTATCTGGCGCTGGACAGTTGGCACCTCCACTCAATGGGAGCAGATTGATCAGTCAATTACCAAGCTTTGCACGGGACAACGTATCAGCGGCCTCGCGATAGGTCAGGAGGGAACGCTGTATGCCCTCAGGGCAGAGGAGGTTGATGGCAAGAACGCCGGCGGCATGACTCGGTCACTTAACCCCACCAGATCACTTGCCTGGCAAGTCGAATTTGACATTCTAGACCGCACATTACCAGCCGGGACTACCTTCGACCCCACTAAGGTTTTCCCTCATAACCTGCCCCACCTCAAGCTGTCTAAAAGCGCTGAGGGGAATGAGCTGTGGGCTGTTGATACCGCCAGCAATACCATATTCAGGTTTCGGGATAGTTTATGTAAAGTCGGGCCGTTGGCGACATCACCTAAAGAAATTGGCTGCGACTCTGTATCAGGACGTGCCCAAGAGGTCAATCTGTGCTGGGAGCAGCTTTCTTTAGCTGATGCTTATGACATTGAGGTAGCCAAAGACAGGGACTTCAGTATAAATGTTATAGACTGGGTATCTGAGTACGCTTTTACAGGCTTCCTGGTACCGGTATCTGTATGCTCACCATGTGTTCACTTTCATGCCGGTGGTGCGACTTCCGGAGGTTCAGAGCTAGCCATTGCCAGTAACCTGGAATGTGGGAATACTTACTTTTGGCGGGTGAGAGTTCGGCGTGCCGCGTCCACAGAGGTGATCAGGAGCCCATGGTCCGAGACTCGAAGCTTTACCATAAAGGCTGGGCTTCCTGCCAGTACTGATTACTATGGCATCGAGTTGCTGTCACCAGACAACGGCTGCATAATATGCCCAGTCAGACCGGCTTCCTTCTCATGGTCACCTTATAAGGATACAACGAAGTACAGGTTCGTCCTGGCTAAAGATGCAGCCATGACACAGGTGGTTGTTCAGGCCACGGTTGCTACTACTGCCTATGAATACAGAGACAAGCTGGACTATGGGACAAACTACTTCTGGCGGGTCATGGCTCTTGAGCCCATTGCTAGCGATTGGAGTGCTACCTTTTGCTTCCAGACCGAGTCGGCGCCATCACTCCCGGCACATTATGAAGAGCCGGAAGTCATACCACTGTGGCTGCTGGTCGTTGTAGGCATTGACGTCATCCTTGCAGTCGCCACGATTTTCCTAATCTTAAATGCCGGATGAGCAGGCTATAAGCTTCACCACTCCACCGGAAGTAATGGGAATGTGGAAAAGCAAGGCTCGCCCGATGTAAATCATAAAGATATGAGCCTAGCTGACGTTATTGCGCTTTATTTGCGATTTTTGACCTCAAAACCAGACTTGCCAGCCTTTTTTCTAGTTCCAGACCTTCGGGCAAGGTCATGTTCAAACCTCTAACCACCGCCTGCTTTATACCTCTGACCACCGCAGCGTCGAAACGCGCAATCGCTTCAGCTACATTATCCACTGCTGCCAGAAGCTGGCTCTTAGGCACAACTCGACTGACGAGCCCGATGTCAAATGCCTCCGTTGCACTAATACGCCGGCCAGTAAGCATCATCTCCAGAGCTCTGGCCTGGCCTACCACGCGTGGTAAAGTTTGAGTGGCTCCAGCAGCTGGAATTATGCCTAGACCGACTTCCGGTAAACCAAATTGTGCATCATCAGAAGCTATCCTTATATCACAACACAGCGCCATCTCAATACCAGACCCAAAAACATAGCCATGAAGCGCGGCAATCAGAGGTTGAGGCAGGCTCAAAAAGAGGCCCCACACATCCCGTTCCCATCGCACCTGGCGCGCAATTATCGGTGAAGGCGCAGTGAGAAACTCGCTTAAATCAGCGCCAGCACAAAATGCCCTTTCACCCACCCCTCTAAAAACAGCCACCCTCACATCAGGATCATCCTTGATAGCACCCAGGGCCTGGTACAACTCGTCCCGCATACAGACATTGTATGCATTCAACACCCGGGGCCGGTTAAGGCTGACATAGGCAATATTGTCTTTCTTTTCATAAACTATAGTCTCAAAGTTACCCATAATCTGATGGCTGTTATTTTACCGTCCCTTGAACTTCGGAGACCTCTTTTCCAAAAAAGCCCTGATGCCCTCGGTACGGTCTTCCGTAGTGTGCAGTAGACAATAAAGGTCGGCCTCCAGCTGCAACCCCTGTTCCAGTGTCAAATCTAAGCCCTTGTATATCGCCTCTTTAACGTATCTAACCGCCAGAGGAGCCTTTGCAGCTATTGTATGCGCCATCTCCATGGCTACAGGCATCAGTTCCACTTTAGAAACTACCTTGTGAACCATGCCAATCCGATAAGCCTCCGCAGCATCTATGCACCGTCCGGTGAGAAGCATCTCCATAGACATGGTCTGACCTATTAGCCGTGGCAATCGCTGTGTAGCACCGTCCCGGGGGATAAGTCCCAGGGAAACATAGTTTAGAGCGAAGCGAGCTGTGTTCACAGCAACTCTTATGTCACAGGCCAGCGCCAGCTCCAGCCCCTGATTTAGCGCTTCGCCATTGATCGCTGCGATGACCGGGAGATTGAGAGCTGAAATCGACACGGCAATAGACGGTGGTTCAGTCGCTTGTGAGAAGAGATCCTTTATATCAGCGCCCACAGAAAATGCTTCGTCGCCAGCACCGGTAATAACCACAGCTCTGGCCTCTTCATCTCTGCCGATCTCAGCAAAGACGTCAGCCAGCTCCTCGGCAAGTCGCAGATTTATGGCATTACCCACTTCCGGGCGGTTAATGATTACTGTGCGTATCGCTTCCGCCTTGCCATAAATAAGACTGTGGTAGCGCATGGGCCCTGTTTTGTCTTGTAAGCACAGCCATTATACAACAACAGTCTAACGTAGAACAGGGCTCTTCGGCCCGTCACGATGCTCCAACAAGCAGCGTGACCCTTTCAGAATTGCCACAGTAAGGTTAAAGCACCGCCCACACAACATTCTCCTCTTCCCCAGCATAAACACACAACGGCTCAAAATGCAGAGCATCATGGTCCCGTGATAAAATGTATAGCTGAAAACAGGGGCGAGACATAGGATATGCCTTCAAACTACATAATCGTAAAAGGCGCTCGAGAGCATAATCTGAAAAATATAGATGTAGCTATACCCCGTGATAAGCTGGTAGTAATTACTGGCGTTTCTGGTTCGGGAAAAAGCTCTCTGGCCTTTGACACTATATATGCCGAGGGGCAACGGCGCTACGTTGAATCACTATCCGCCTACGCGCGGCAATTTCTGGGACGCATGGAAAAGCCGGACGTTGACTACATAGAAGGTCTAAGCCCGGCTATTTCAATTGACCAGAAAGGCCCCTCACACAACCCACGCTCCACCGTAGGCACGGTAACTGAGATCTACGACTACCTTCGTCTCCTCTTTGCCCGTGTTGGCCATCCACACTGCCCTAATTGCGGGCGTGAAATCTCACGGCAGACCGTACAACAGATCGTGGACGCTATACAGGACTTGCCTACTGGCAGCCGAATAATGATTTTGGCACCTCTGGTCAGAGACCGCAAGGGCGAGCATCAGGCCATCTTCGATGACCTGCGTAAAGCCGGCTTTGTCCGTGTCAGGGTTGACAGACGTATATATGACCTTTCCGAAGAGTTTCAACTGGACAAGAACAAAAAACATACCATTGAGGCTGTGGTTGACCGACTTATAATAGGCGATGCCGAAAATAGTCGCATTGCCGACTCGGTGGAAACAGCCTTAAAGCTTGGGGCTGGAGTTGTTCTTATCTCCATAATCGATGGTGAGGAACTGCTTTTCTCCGAGCATTTCGCATGCGTCAACTGTGGCATTAGTCTAGGCGAGATAGCACCCAGGACTTTCAGTTTCAACAGCCCACATGGTGCCTGTCCGGCATGCAGCGGACTTGGTGTGAAACTGGAGGTCGACCCTGACTTGCTCATACCCAACAAGGACCTGAGCCTGGCTCAAGGTGCTGTTCGCGCCTGGGGTTGGTTTGCCTGGCACACTGATGAACTGCAGGCTTTAGCCCGACGCTACGGCTTTTCCCTTCAAACTCCAGTCAGTAAATTAAGCAAGGAACACCTTAACCTGATACTCTACGGCGAAGATGGTGAGCTGGTAAGATACCGCAATCGCTTCGGACGGGTTAGAGAGTACTTCACCGGCTATGAAGGTGTTATCCCTTATCTTGAGCGTATATACAGAGACACTGAATCAAACAATACCCGTGCCGAAATCGAACGATATATGGTCTCCTCTCCATGCCCGGCCTGCAACGGAAAACGACTCAGACCTGAATCACTGGCTATCACCATTGACGGCATGAACATCATAGAGGTGACTGAACTGCCTGCCGTGGAGACACTGAGATGGATACGCCGCCTGAACGGTGATTATGACAACAAACCACTCTTGACGGCTTATGAACTAAAAATAGCCCATCAGATCCTCAAGGAGATAAGCACTCGCCTGGGATTCCTTATAGACATCGGGCTGGGCTACCTGACCCTCGACCGTCCTTCGTCAACCCTCAGTGGTGGTGAGACCCAGAGGATCCGACTGGCTACCCAGATAGGTAGTGGCCTAATGGGAGTGCTTTATATTTGCGATGAGCCCACAATAGGTCTGCACCCCGCTGATGTCTTCCGCCTTATCGAGACGATGAAAAGACTGCGGGACTTGGGTAACACCATTCTAATAGTGGAACACGATGAGGCTATGATGCGTGCTTCTGACCACATTATCGACATGGGACCTGGTGCCGGGGAAAATGGAGGCCGGATTGTGGCCACAGGGACATTGTCCGACATCATGAACTGCCCCGAGTCAATAACCGGACAATACCTTAGCCGGGCGAGACAAATCCCACTGCCACAAAAACGCCGACCCGGTGCAGGCAAGTACCTGATAATCAAGGGCGCACGTGAAAATAACCTCAAAAACATTGACGTCGCCATACCTCTGGGTAAATTCGTCTGCATAAGCGGTGTGTCAGGCAGTGGTAAAAGCACGCTTGTAAACGAAGTGCTATATAAAAAACTGGCTCAGATATTCTATAAGGCTAAGGATAAGCCTGGAAAATGCGATGGTATTATAGGTGTCGAACATATTGATAAGGTTATTAATATTGACCAGTCTCCCATAGGTCGTACTCCGCGCAGCAACCCCGCTACCTATACCGGGACATTTACCCCGATTAGGGAACTTTTCGCCACTATACCTGAAGCACGAATGCGTGGCTATCAGCCAGGTCGGTTCTCCTTCAATGTTAAAGGTGGGCGCTGCGAGGCCTGCCAGGGTGAGGGATACATTCAGATAGAGATGCAGTTCCTGCCCGATGTCACCGTTCCCTGTGAGGTATGTAAGGGTAGACGCTACAACCGCGAGGCACTGGAAATTTATTTCAAGGGCAAAAACATAGCGGATGTTCTGGATATGAGCGTTGACGAAGCACTGGCATTTTTTGAGAATTTCCCCAAAATCAGAAAAAAACTGGAGACGCTTCGAGATGTTGGCCTGGGTTACATACGGCTGGGACAACCAGCCCCCACCCTGTCCGGCGGTGAAGCTCAGCGGGTCAAGCTCGCTGCCGAATTATCACGCAGTTCCACCGGCAGAACTCTATACATCCTTGATGAGCCCACCACCGGACTCTCCTTCGCCGACATAGCCTGTCTGCTGGAGGTACTTCAAAGGCTGGTTAATGCCGGTAACACGGTGGTGATCATTGAACATCATATAGATGTGATGAAAAATGCCGACTATATAATTGACCTGGGCCCCGGTGCCGGCGATGAAGGCGGCTATGTCATAGCTACAGGCACCCCAGAGGAAGTAGCACAAAGCGAGACATCACTCACCGGCCAGTACCTGCGCGGTGTTCTACGAAGACAGCAAAGGGAATACTCGCTGGCTACACAAGGATAGCCACCATTTAGGCTCGGATACTCTGATAATTTAAGCCCGGTCTGAACAAAACCGAGTTTTGTTCAGCTTTAGTCCCTGATTAACATGGGGCTCTTTATCAAAACCTGTGGCAATAGGTACGAGCTGGTACAAACCCGGGTAGCATCTTTCTTCCTTAGACCTCGACATTCCTCAGGTTATAGGATACACGTTTTAGCAGCTTGATTTTTGTATTACAACCCTCAATGAAACCACTGGCCGTCCGATCATTTAAGTAGCTCAGTATTGGTTGTCACCAGTGCTTGAGAACAGTGCCCCATTTTGTGATTTGTCCATCATCGCTAGATTTAAGATTGAAGATGACATTGTCCAGTAGTTTGGCAGCCTCTTTCTGGCTATCAAGAATCTCTTGCTGGGTATCTTTGCCTGTCTCCTCCGGGCACGTCTTGCTCTATCCTTCTAGCTTCGTCCGTCCTTTTGTTGGAGTCAACACCTACATTCAAGCGGCCCACCGCTTTAGCCCTGGGGAACAATAACTCAACTGACTTCCGCAGCCCTTCTTTCATGTCAACGCATACCTCTTTGACATTGCCTTCGGGCATTTTGCCCAAGAAGGTCTTCAATGTAGCTATGCAGTCATCCTTCAGGATTCCTAACACCTTCCGCTTTTTCACCTCGGTTACAACGTGCACCAATTCTTGGTGCTTTAAGCTATGTTCATCAATACTCAGGAATATCTCCGTTTCGTTAGTAACACAACCCGATGCTTCCTCATCTATTTCTCGCTCCAGTACACGGCGTAGAGTGCTATAGCATACCCCTGTATCTCTCTTTACCTGGCTAAAACTCCGATCCTTGAGCTGTAACAGTGCCTCTGTCTCCACTTGCCTGGTTGTCTGGAATAGGTTCGCAGTAGTCCCGTTCCATCACTGAAAGAAAGGCCGTATACCCGGCATCTCCATCGCTACCGATGTAATTCAAAGTAAACCTTCGTGCCATTGCTCCAACGACGCAACACCCCCACCGGCTTACATGCTTCGTATCTGTATAACATTGCCGGACCACAGCTCGGACAACTAATGCCTCCTATCTCAGTTCCAACCTCCCCTACTATCCCCTTGTCTTCTTCTTTCATCCACCCAACATAGTACCCTCCAAACCCAAGCCGAATTGTGATACCATCTTCCTGGCCTTTGGTCAGCATGGTAAGACCTCCTTTCGTGTCCTGGAGCTCTTACCACCTCATAACTTCCATAACTTTTAGAATACAGCCAGCTCACCCTTGATAATGTCCCTTAAGATTTCCTTCCTTTTCTCTCTTATAGAATATGGATGAGTTCTTCTACTTCCTTCTTCATGACTCAGCCTCCTGGTGTAATTATTGCCTGTCCACCAGAAGGTATTTTCTATATAATCCCACTAGCTTTACACAATTTCATAGTACACTACCCCACCGACTCCTTCATTCCGTGTAACAAGTGTTACCACAATCGTTTCGACCACAAGTTTCGCTAGCGTCTGCCCCAAGAATTTAACTTGCTCCGTTGTCATCACCGTTAATGCTCCTCTGGCACAATCACCTATGTCTGGAAAAGAAGTGTAGGAGCTCGCCGGAACAGAGTGTAACTTTGCTGCTGCAGGTTAGCAGTCAGTCAGTACTGGGCAGACTAGCAAGGCGTCTGACTCTTGATAAGTGCGTATTCCTATTCTCACACCAATGAGGTTATTTCAAATGAGGCTAATTTCTCTCTCACCTGTCCGTAGGCCTTTGCCGTTACCAAAGTACAGGCTAAAGGTGCTTTTGCTTCAGGCACTCGTCCCTGTCCCTTCGCTATAAACTTTATATTTGATATAACACGAATGCTGCTGGCACAGTGAGTTATCACTTTGAAAGGAGTGACGGAGCCACAGACCCTACGCAAGCACTCAAATTTACTACTGCCGACACAAGAACGGTCAGCTACAGCTGGACGGTATCAGCTACAGGAACTTATTCAGTAGGTTGCCGCACCTTAACACCAAATAATATTTCAAAGAATTCTGTGCCAGTTACTCTGACATGTCAGTGATACAAGTAAAGGCAGACCGTCTTGAGCCCCTACCTTTACTGAAAAGGGAATGCTTACTAGGGGAACCGCCGAGGTTCGGGATATAAAAGAGTTCAAATCCTGCTATGCTCCCTTTGTCTCTGTCTGCGCCTTCTTTGCAGCCTCCTTCACCCTCTGCACAACCTCTGCCGCTCGTTCTCGGGCCACTGCCGCTTTCTCCTTCAATAGCTCTCTGGTCTCAGCGCCAGACCGTGGAGCAAAAAGAAAACCTATGGCCAAACCGAGAACTGCACCCACTAAAAACCCGACGGCAAATCCACTACCACCATCTTTTTCAGCCATCTTTCCCTCCTTCCTGCTTTCTGAAAAGTCCGCTGACTGTGTCAAAACCTTGACAGATACCCTTGATTAGGGCGGTAAACTGAACAACGGGGCTCACCACCTCGTCCTTCACCACTGCGGTAATCTCACGCACAGTTGTGGCTACAACCCCCACCGATTCCAGAAAAGACTTTGCCCGACTATACAACAGGTATGCTAACACAGCAAGGAATATAGCCACACATGTTATAATTAACCCTGAAATAATAATGACTAAATCACGTAGCAATCCAACTTCCATAACAGCACCTCCATCTCCAGATACGCCCTTTTGCTATTTCGTTTTATCTTTCACTTCTCTTTCACGAAACCAGAGGGCCACCCCGGTTACTAGCAATGCCCAGGCAGCAATAAGAAACTCCGCTTGAACTGTTGAGATGAGCTTATTGGCTACTAAGACTGAGCTATAGTTTGGGAACATGTATAAGAAAGCCGCCAGAAGATAAAATTGCC
>CAZJVJ010000001.1:0-301649 GCA_964549635.1 uncultured Dehalococcoidales bacterium | reverse complement strand
CTGGTGCACGGGTCAAGATTCCGACTGCGTGGGCTGCCGGCATACCAGTAGTTGCAACCACCATCGGTGCTGAAGGGCTTCATTACACTGACGGCGAGGACATTCTAATCGCCGATGAACCTCGTGAATTTGCAGAGAAGGTGGTTATGCTGATGAATGACGAAACCCTCGCCCGGCGGCTGTCCGAAAATGGTCGGGCAACAGTTGAGAGACGCTATTCACTGGAATACGCGGTAGAACAATATGACCGGATCTATAGCTCGCTTGCCGATAGGGACCATTCAATTTCGGCGAGTAGACGCGTTAATTACGACTTTGTGGAACTGGAGAAAGGTATTCGGCAACTGCTGGAGCTTAAGGCTGACATCGGCGTTTTGATTGGGGTTGAGGTACAGGCTAACGCCAACGGACTAAAGGAATTTGCGTTGTCTATTCAGCAGAGCTTGGGTTGGAGGATTTTGACCAGGTATTATCGCATTGTTGCCAAGCTGCTACCACCGGGGACCAGGCGCCGGTCTTTTTACGACCTGGTGTTGATAGGTGTCAGGACGATTATCGATGAGGGGTGGAGAAGCTTCTTCGGGAAAGCGAAACGGTGGACAAAAGGATCTGTGGGTACGTTTATGCCTTATCCTGTGGTCAGACTTATGCAGAGGGTACTGCGACACAAGGGTCTAAACGGCTATGGGCTCAACATGAGTCAAGAGGCTTTTCGCTTAAAATACCAACTTGAGGCAGCTAGGAATGATGTCTTGTGTCAGCTCTTGCCGTCGCACATCCCACCAGGGAGTATAATTTACGATGTTGGCGCATACCTGGGCATCTACTCCATCCTTTTAGCTGAAAAAATACCTGATTCTCTGATATATGCTTTCGAGCCAAACCCAGATTTGTTCGCTAAGCTCGTCGAAAACATTGAGCTAATGGGGCTAAAAAATAGGGTAATTCCTTTAAATTTCGCTTTAGACGAGTGCTGTAGTATACGAGAGTTCAACATATCATCGGATGCGGCGCGTAGCTCATTTTATGAATATAACGCAACTTACCATGGCAACAAGGTGGTGAAGAAAGTGTTTGTAAACGGCTATAGTATAGACTATCTTGTTGCCAGCGGAATTTGTAAGCCACCTGATGCCATCATGATTGATGTGGAGGGAAATGAGCACAGAGTAGTTTTCGGGGCTAAGGACGTGATTATGTCCAAATCACCCGTGATATATTTTGAGCCGCATGGAGCAGGATGTCATAACCTGAGCACTGCCGAGCCCGTCAGGGAGTTTCTGACACAGTTCGGCTATGAGTTTAAGGACTTCGGATATCCCATCTTGTGCTACAAGCCTGCTAGGGGGTAGATGTAACAAGTAAAATCCTACGGAATTTAAAGGTGTATGAGACTGCTTTTAGTGAACTTTATACTAATTGCCTACTGCGGACCTTGTCTAATTTCTAATTAGAAACTGACATGGCGATTATAAGAGCTAAAGCACCGCTGCGGATCAGCTTCGGTGGTGGGGGGACAGATGTACCACCGTACCCCCAGGAAAAAGGTGGCGCTGTCCTCAACGCCACCATTGATAAGTATGCTTACTGTAACCTGGTTGTCCGGGGGGATAACCAGGTGAATGTCACCTCGCTGGACTACGACCTGCTGGCAAGGTTTTCGCTTACTCAGGAAATGGAATACGATGGGAAGCTGGACCTGGTCAAGGCAGCCCTCAAGTTGATGGAGGTAAAGAGTGGAGTTGACCTCTTTTTGCACAGCGACATGCCGCCGGGCTCCGGGTTGGGCTCATCTTCGGCAATTACGGTGAGCCTGGTTGGCGCTATTAATCACTGGCTTAAGATGCCCCTCAGCGATTACGATATCGCCGAGCTTGCCTACCGCATTGAGAGAGAGGAGGCTGGCATCAAGGGCGGCAAACAGGACCAGTATGCCGCTTCTTTTGGCGGTTTCAATTTCATCGAGTTTCATGGTGACACGACTATCGTCAATCCTCTCCGTGTTAGGCGGGAGGTGCTTAACGAGCTGGAGTACCGGCTTATGCTGTGCTATACAGGAAAGACCAGGCTCTCGGCTGGAATCATCACTGACCAGATGAAGGGATATACAGAGAGGAAGGAAGAAGTCGTCCGCGCATTTGATGAAACCAAGGCGCTGGCCTTTGCCATGAAGAACGCTCTCCTTCTGGGACAAATAGATGAATTCGGCTCACTTATGCACCAGGCGTGGGAGAACAAAAAGAGATTTTCTAGCAAGGTAACCACCCCCGATATTGATGAGCTCTACAAGGTTGCTAGGGGGAATGGCGCCATTGGTGGTAAACTGCTTGGTGCCGGAGGCGGTGGTTATTTTTTGCTGCTGTGCCAGTTTGATAAGAGGCATATTCTGGCTCAGAAGCTTGAAGAGCTAGGCGGCAAGGTAATCAGCTTTGCCTTTGAGTTCAGCGGTCTGCAGACCTGGGAAGTAAGTCCAAGATAGGAAAAAGCGTGAAGCGAGAAGCCGAGATTGTACGACAGATTGAAGCCAGCATTGAGCTGAAGAAATGCCTGCGGAAGGAGGCAGCAAATCTGGTGGCTATGGCTGACCTGCTGGTTGAAGCCTTCAAAAGAGGGAACAAGGCGCTTCTGTTCGGCAATGGCGGTAGCGCCGCCGATGCCCAGCATATAGCCTGTGAATTGGCTGGAAAGTTTTACCTAGATAGGACACCCCTGCCAGCCATAGCTCTGACGACAAACACCTCCGCGTTGACTGCCATCGGCAATGACTACGGTTACGAAGAGGTATTCACGCGCCAAGTGAGGGCATTAGTAAATCGGGGAGATGTGGTAATCGCTATCAGCACCAGCGGCAATTCGCCAAACGTTCTGCGCGCTGTCGAGGAGGCGAAACGCATGGGTGCAATCACGATAGCCTTTACTGGCGGTGGCGGAAGACTGAAGGATTTGGCCAACTACGTGCTCTCGGTACCTTCCACGGATACCCCACGGATACAGGAAGCCCATATCACCGCCGGCCATATAGTCTGCTATCTGGTGGAACAGTCTCTTTTCGGTCAAGATAAGGGATGAATAAAGCGGTATTCATAGACCGGGACGGTACAATAGCCAAGGATGTGCCCTATTGCAGCCGCCCTGAGGACTTTGAGCTTCTGCCAGGCGCAGCCGCGGGAATAAAGTTGCTTAAGGCGAATGGTTTCAAGGTGATCGTCATCACCAATCAGTCCGGCATCGCACGCGGTTACTTCAGCGAGGAGACATTAGCCAGAATTCATCAGAAGATGCGGGAGGAGCTGGCGCAGTATGACGCTTGCGTAGATGCCATCTACTACTGCCCCCACCATCCCGATGATGACTGTGACTGTCGCAAGCCCAAGCCGAAGCTGGTGCTACAAGCTGCGCGGGATTTGGATATAGACCTCAGGCGGTCATATGTCATCGGCGATAGCGAGATGGATGTCCAACTGGCGAAGCAGGCGGGCTGCGCCGCCGCTGTGCAGGTGACACAAGAAGCCGGAAGCAGGTCTGTGCCTGCTACCGCCTCTTTTATTGAAGCCGTAGCTCTTGTGCTTGAAATGGACGGCGGAATAAAACCTGAGACACCCCCCTTTTCGCCCACCGCTGGAGTGGGATAACCTTAAGATGAATAAAATCGGCTATGCGGCCCACACGAGGCATAGGCTGGCTGACCGGCTGGTGCATAACAGTGGATTCGTTGGCATGGCTCTTTCTATGGTGTGCGGCGGCATCACCGCTTAAAATTGTATTCGATGCGGTCAAACAGCCTCAGGCTTAGCCATGATGAAAGGCGCCCGTCAACGCATTAAGTGAAATAGCTTTTCAGTTCAAGTTGGACTTTCATAGTTTCGTCGAAGTGATGGCAGGAATCGGATTCAAAACATTCCGGGATGTGACATACCAGAGCAGTAGATAAGTGCCTCCAGTGTTCCATATTCGCAAGATAGCCTTGTGCCTCGTCCTTTCGACCTGTAGGGTTCTGAATTGTGGTGGTCGTCTCAGGTGGGTCTTCATCTATGGGTAATTGCTTGGGTGTAGTAATTTCAAGGGTAACCGGGCAGTTATGTGTTAGCGTTTTGTCTGATGCGGGAAATAGGCTAAAATTAGCCCTGTGAGCTATCTTGCATCGTGGAGCGGCGGCAAGGACAGTTGCTTTGCGCTGTACGAAGCACTTGCCGCAGGCTATAAGGTCTCTTCCCTGGTAAACTTTATCTCAAAAGAGTTCCGTAGAGTGAGTTTTCACGGCACCGAAGCCGGGTTGATTCAACTGCAAAGCAGGGCTACAGGCATCCCTCTCCTTCAGAAGGAGACTACCTGGGACGGATATGAACGGGAGTTTAAGGAAGCGGTGGAGAGCCTCATGCCTGGTGGTGTGGCAGGGATGATTTTTGGAGATATATATCTTGAAGAGCACAAAAACTGGGTGGAGAGGGTGTGCGGGGAACTGGGCATTAAGGCAATTGAGCCACTCTGGGGTAGAAGTCCGGAAGACGTGGTATCTGCCTTCATCAGAGCGGGGTTCGAAGCGGTTATCGTCAGCGCTAAATGTGAGCTAATCGATGAAGGCTGGGTGGGCAGAACGGTCGATGAGGCGTTTATCGAGTACCTTAAAGAAAGAGGTATTGATGTTTGTGGTGAGAATGGTGAATACCACACGCTGGTAACCAGCGGCCCAATTTTTAATGAGCGGATACGGCTCATTGAGAGCCGCGTCATCAGACGGGACAATTATTGGTTCTTGGACACCGTGAGATACGGGCTCGTCCTTTAGTAAGCCGGGCCCGGTTAGAGCCACCATTTGCCGGTATTCAGAGCAACTTACTAAAATATTATAGAATCGCTCATTTCCAAAAGAAAAAACATGGCGAGGTGAGGCATGATAGATGTGGATTCGATGCCATGTTTTCGCTGTGGGGTCTGCTGTACCAAATACGGCGTGCGCATAAGCTTCTTAGAAGCGCGACGCATCGCTGACAGATTAGGACTTACCTGGACAGAGTTCGTCTCTAGTTACGTTGTTCAGGACGGTCCTAACCCTGAAAGTTTACTGCTCCGTCGCAATGGCAGTGCCTGTGTCTTTCTGGAAAATACGGGTAATTCTGTTGTGAGGCGCTGCCTCATTCATCCTTTCAAACCATCCGCCTGTAAGGAATGGAGTCCCAGCCTGTACCGGCGAGATTGCCAGGAGGGACTTGCCAGATACTGGGGGCTGAGGGTGGGCAGTTCAGGACTACCTGAGGGGCCTGCGGAGAGCCTGAACCGTTTCTATGCGTTCTTAGAAACCTTGGCGGCAGAGGAAGCAAAGAATTACCCACAGCAGCCTGAAGTTAACCCGACCGTTTATGCTAGCTAGCAGGCAGTTGACCTATTTGTGTTGTCTGCCAACATTATGGAATGGTAATCTTCAACTGTGAGGTCTGTGGACATTGGCCTGCAATTTCCTCTCGAGTGCACCATTATCCGGCGGCTCAATCGGTTTGTGGTTGAGATAGAGGTGGAGGATAATTTATCGCTGGCCCATATAAACAATACGGGGCGCCTGGAGGGGTTCTTGCAGAAGGGCAACAAAGGTTTCTGCGTCAAAAATGGGCCTCAACATAAGACGGACTACAGGTTGTTTGCAGTGAAGGAGGGCGACCTGGCAGCGGTCATCGATACTCAGTTTCAGATGAAAGCCTTTGAGAGGGCGTTGGCGGCAGGTTTGTTCCGCTGGTTGACCGGATGCGGAATTATCAGGAGGAATGCAAAGCTGGGCAGTTCTGTTATAGACTATTTGCTTATGTGTAATGGTGAGCGGCTTTATCTGGAGGTCAAGAGCGCTGTGCTCAGGGAGGGGCACTACGCTGAGTACCCGGACTGCCCGTCAACTCGCGGCAGGAAGCATGTTACAGAGCTTATTGAGCACCGGGAGAAGGGAGGTGCTGCCACTATTTTGTTCATGGCTGCCTTGCCGGCTGTGGAAGCATTTAGACCTAACCGGGCGGGCGACCCGGAGCTTTGCGATTTGCTGTCAAGGGCTAAGGATAGAGGTGTCGACATTAGGGCTGCGGCCCTCTTTTATGACCCGCGAGACTCACTGGTCTATCTGTATAATCCGGATTTGCCAGTCCGGCTCTGAGCGTATTCGGGCGCGGAAGGCTATTTGCCATGGTCTATCGCCCTACCGGGCCCAGGCGGCTTCAGCCTATTTCAGTAGCGTCGTTTTAACTGAGATGAAGGTCTGCCGAATCTGGCTCTTTTAGCCGGTGGTTGCAATTTGGGCGCTTTGGCAGTATTATGTGCCTTTATATAAAGCAGAGACATGAGCGAATGGAGGCTACAATGGTGGGAGACTATGGAATCATCGATGTCTGGATGCAGCATCCGACACCCAGACATGTTAACCAGCCCATTTTCGATTCGCTGCGAAGGTGGGTTGGGGCGGAGAGGTTAAGTGGCGAAATTCCGGCGGAGGTGACGGTTGCTGCTATGGATAGGGCGGGCGTGCGCCTGGGGCTGCTGTGTGCCTGGTGGGGACCTCAGGGGCCAGCCATATCAAACGATGAGGTGGCGGCTATAGTCAGGAAATTTCCCGACCGCTTTGTGGGGATTGCGTCAGTGGATCTGTACCACCCCATGGAAGGTATTCGGGAGCTGAGGCGATGCGTGCGTCAGCTCGGTTTTAAAGGCTTGAGGATTGTCCAGTGGTACTGGAATTTGCCGCCAACTGATAGACGCTATTACCCACTCTATGCCGAGTGCATCGAGCTCGGCATTCCCTTCTGCTGTCAGGTGGGCCATACCGGTCCGCTGTGTCCTTCTGAGCCGGGGCGGCCTATACCCTACATCGATGAGGTAGCCATCGAGTTTCCGGAACTCAAGATCGTTGGAGGTCATATCGGTTATCCTTGGACATTGGAGATGATTGCAGTAGCCACTAAGCACGAAAACGTCTATATAGATACTTCGGCTTATGTGGCTAAAAGGTACCCGGCGGAACTGGTAGAGTACATGAGGGGCCACGGGAGAAAGAAGGTCATGTTCGGGACGAATTACCCGATGCTGACAGCCGAGATGTGCCTGAAGGACCTAGATACCCTCGGACTTGATGATGAGGTAAAGAGGCTGTTCCTCTGCGAGAACGCAAAACGGGTATTCGGGCTTCAGTAGGAATAATCGGAAAGTCTGGTTGTTAGTGTTTTTAATTCAGGTGGTATATACCAACGATTTCGGTTCCTGCGGTGCCCAGTATTTTTTCAATCGGCTCCCGCTGTGCCCAATCAAAGCGTAGCGCAACGCCGCAGTCACTGGACAGTTCTCGCGGTGTGGGAATCAGTTTAACAGCAAAACCCTCCTTAACCAGCATTTTTTCAGTGCGCATGGCTGAGGAGGTGGTGTGAAACAGTATTATCCCGTATTCTGTCATGATCTGGTGACCTTCGCTATCGCTGAGATTGTCTTGGCGATGTCTTCCTGTGTGGTGAAGACACCTGGCGCAAGCCTTACCGTGCCTTCTGGAAAGGTACCGATTGTCCTGTGAGCTGCCGGGGCACAATGCAGACCAACACGGGTCAGTATATCATGCTGCTCATCCAGCATAAGGCCGATTTCTGAGACCTGTCTGCCGGGGACGGTGAAAGATACGATGGCAGTCCTCTTATCGAGATCATGGGTTCCGTACAGTTTGATAGCGGGTATGTTGGATAAACCGTCTATAAGAGAACGGGTTAGGTCCTTCTTGTATTGCTGTATGGCTTCGATGCCTTTGTCCAGCAGCCATTTTATTCCGGCATGCAGGCCGGCGATGCCGACGATGTTTGGAGTACCGCTTTCGAGCTTGTCTGGAACATATTCCGGCTGCTCCTCGAGTTCTGACTGGCTTCCGGTACCGCCCTGCATCAGAGGCTCAATCTGGGAAGTGTCAATATTATCGCCGATGACAAGACCACCAATGCCTGGCGGTCCCTGTAAGCCCTTGTGCCCGGTGAAGGCAAGGAAGTCAATCCCCAGCGCCTTTATGTCTATGGGCAGAACTCCGGCAGTCTGTGCCGCATCTACCAGCACGAGGGCCCCGGCCCGGTGTGCTATGGTGGCAATCTGAGCTATGGGCAGTATCGTCCCCACCACGTTGCTAGCGTGGATAAGCACCACGAGGCGGGTGCTGGAGTCTATTGCTCTGGCTATGTCGTTCAAATCAAGGCTTCCATCAGGTGCACAGCGGACGATATGAAGACGGACTCCCTGCTTTTCCAGTCTGCGCAAGGGTCGCATCACGGCATTGTGCTCCATGGAACTGGTGACGATGCGGTCACCGGGCTTGAGCAGACCTTTAAGGACGATGTTTATGGCATGGGTTGCATTGGTCGTGAAGATGACCCGGGAGGGGTCACTGACCTTGAAGAAGCTGGCAATGTCTTCTCTTGCCTCGTATACCACTCGTGCTGCCTCTATGGACAGTCGGTGTCCGGAGCGGCCAGGATTACCCCCGGCACGCTCCAGGACATCGACCATTGCCGTCAAAACTTCGGCCGGTTTAGGCCAGGAGGTGGCTGCATTATCCAAATAAATCATTTCGTTAAGATTATACGATAAACGCCTTCAGGCTGACTGTCCACGGTGATGTTCCAGCCGGAATTCCTGGCCAGGCGGGATATATTGTCACGCGCCGTGCTGGAATCTACCAGAATTTCGACAGTTCCCTTGCCGGCTTTTCTTAAGGCCTCTTGGGCAAGCAGCGCTGGCTGTGGACATGACAGCCCGCGTGCATCTACCGTCTTTACGCTACTCATGGCAACCTCCTATGTTCTTCTCTCCCGCATAGTCAGGCCGATGACTATGCATACTATCAGTCCCACTATTACTACAGCAGGGCCAAAAGCAGCCGGACCGGCTGGTGAGCTTGCCATGGTGAAATTATGGGCAAAACCGGCACCGACAATCATTCCGGCTACAAACATGGCAGCGTCAGCATCGCCCTCTCCCGACAGAAAGAGCTGTCTGCCAGGACAGCCACCAGCCAGAGTGAAGGCTAGACCCGCCAGTAGCATGCCACCAAAGTTCCACAGGGCATTGGTATGGGCTACTGGCTGGTTGTGAAATCCGGGATGAAACTGGCCAAGTGCCAAATTGGTAATGAAAGCAGCTATGATAAAAGCCACAATACCGTAAAGGAGATGGGCATCGCGCAGCAGTATTACATCTCGTATCGCTCCCACGGTGCAGAAACGGCTGCGCTGGGCCAGGAAGCCAACAAAGAGCCCAACGACAAGTGAAATTGCCCAGAAAGCATGCTGACTCCCGGGGCCTTTTTCAGAGAAAAATATCGGTCCGGTGGGATTTCCACTGGCATCTCGGCCGAATTGTGGGGCAAGGATTAGAAGTACAAGCAGTGTTATCATTGCGGCCGGCATTACCCATCCTAGGGCTTTGGGCGCTGGATAACTGCGTCCCAAGCTGTATCCAAGCTTTAGAAAACCAATGCCTATGCCAATGCCGGCTATAAGACCGATTATGCCGAAGATTGCATTCCAGTCACCACCGCCCAGTCTTAAATAAGCACGCCATGGGCACCCAAGAAAGACCAGGGCGCCGAATACCGCGAACATGCCCAGCAGGAAGCGTATGAGTGGCGCTGAACCTGTGCGGGGCTTGAACTCGCGAAAAACGAGTGCTGCGATAAGGGCTCCGAGGACAAAGCCAATTATCTCCGGGCGAATGTACTGCACTGCGCTGGCGCGGTGCAAAGCCAGAGCACCAGCAGTGTCACGGCTGAAGCAGACAACGCATATCCCCATATTGCCGGGGTTTCCCAGTTTAACCAGCACAGGCGCAAGAACTCCAACGACAAGGCCAGTAATAATTGGTCCCCAGCGAGAGGCAAGAAATTTTGAAACCGAAGACACTAAAGCTCCTTTCGTTATAGTTTTCCCGCTACGTGGATAACCATAACGCGGAGCCCACGGGGCGTTATCGAGATGAGGATATAGGGGCGACGCTATATTGTTTCCACGCAGCGAGTTTTAAAGAGTGATGCACGACATGCATCGAAGCTCTTAATCAGGTGCGACGGTTCAGAACTCTCATAGCGTCACCCCCTTTCTCGAAACATTTCGTCAGCAAATGCGGCGCGAATTATAACAAAAGTGACCTAAATTTGGCAACGCCGACGTTGGGGCTGGCACTGATAACCTAAACGCCAAGCTTCTGTAGCCATCCAAATGGCCTGCCTAGCTGGCTTCAGGGCTCAGTCTATGGGTTCAAAAGCAGTACTGATATATTCAGGACCGCGGCGAAGCTGACCCACAGGATGTAGGGTATCAAAAGTATGCCAGCAGCTTTGGAGATGGGGAAGAATTTAAGTATGGTGAACAAGATGGCAAGCCACAGGGCTAGTATTACTATTACCCCGTAGAGCGGAGACTGAAGACCGAAGAAGGCGAATGACCACAGAGCATTAAGCACTAACTGCACCAGAAAGATTATGAGGGCTGTCCGTGTACTGCTCTTGTCCAGCCCAGTGCGCCACACCAGGAAGGCGGCTACGGCCATCAACAGGTAGAGTGTAGTCCAGGCGGGTGCGAATAACCAGTTGGGAGGTGTGAACGGTGGTTTTTGGAGCGTCGGGTACCAGGTGGAGACGGAACGTGAGGCGGCAATTGAGCCTATAAGCCCGGCACCCTGACAGACAACTATGCTTACTATCAGCCTTATGATGTCTTTGACTCGCTCACTTTTTGCCATCGTTTCACAAAACATAGCATTTACGGCTAAATTTTATTTTATCTGGGCGCTGTTACCGTTTCTCTGAGTACCATTTTCATGGCATCTGTGGGGCATACATACATGCAGATGCCGCAGCCGATGCAGCGGTTGGCATCACGCACTGCCAGGTTCCCATCCATTTTTAAGGCCTGCATCCAGCACCTGTCTATACAGGCAGCGCAACCGTTACAGGCATCGTCATCAATTGTGACTACCCAGTTGCTGATAAAAGACTTGCTGGGTACAGGGGAACGCACAGCCCCCCTTAAGAAGGGACAATGGCAACCACAGCAGTTACATAGAAGGTCGATAAACCTGTCTTGGCTATTAGCGAAGTTGTGGACGAGCCCCGCCTTTTCTGCCTCGTCTATGCACCTTCTTGCCTCTTCTTTAGTGAGGAGACGAACGAACCCACGATTGTTGGCGAAATTGGCTGAGGGGCCAAAAATCATGCACATATTTTCCTTAGGTTTGTCGCAGGGTCTGTCCAGCAAATCACCCTGATGCCGGCAGACACAAGTCCCAGCGGCAATATACTCCGTCCTGTCTATGAGTTTCATTACTTCATCGTAGGGCAAAATCGTGGAAAGATGGAAGACTTCCTTTTCCACCGGAATTTTTTTAGCTGCGGGCGTTTCAGCGGCAACAGGTGGTGGCGCTGTCATCATTATGTTTTTCATAGCTTTGCCGTAATTTTTAAGCAGCTGCGCCAAACGCTTGGTGCGCTCATCAACCCTGCCGTGCATGAACTGGAATTCGAGGATGCCTGGGACTATTGGCAGCAACTCATAATACCTTTTACCTTCCTTCTCTCTGGTGCGCACCACCCCTTTGCTTGCCATTTCCTCGAGCTGTTTTTTTAGTTCTTCAGCACTAGCGCCTTTCATCTTACTAGCTATTTCCTCGGGAGTTGCAGACTCTAACGTCATGCTACAGGCAATCTCTGCCTGCTCCGGTGTGAAGAGCTCTCTGGCGAAGGCATAGAACTCATCGCAGGGTATCGATGGATAAGCGGTACTGCGGGCATTGAGCGCGCCAGCCAACCTTTTGTAGATTTCTTCAGTCATGTTTCCTCCTTGTGCCACATTGCATTGTATGTTTTGTACACAAATTTTTTGCGCAAAACATATTGTACATCACAACGGCGGGCCCGTCAACGAATATTAACGAAGCTATCTGTTAACAGCCCATGCTAACATGGTCCTGAATTTATAGAGTTAGGTTTAGCGAGGTCGGAGCCTGATGGGCAGACACTGTACCGTGTTGATAAACGGTGTGCCACTAGATGACCTATTAGACCGGTCGTTTTTTGGGTACTATTAGACGAAGCTTATAGTGAAGGGGGTGGGAGCTGGAAAAAGGAAAAGAACGGTAAGGCTATTAGTCAGTAGTTTTTAAAATTTGATGGAAGGGGGTTATAAGACACATGCAAGGTGAGAATGTCAGAAAGTATATAGCGGAACTTATAGGAACGTTTGCGCTTGTTCTGGTAGGCTGTGGTAGTGCTGTAATAGCTGGAAAACATGTTGGCTTTCTTGGCATATCGTTTGCGTTTGGTCTGACTGTGCTGGCGATGGTATATTCGATAGGGAAGATATCAGGGTGCCATATAAATCCGGCGATAAGCCTGGCGATGCTTGTTGCCGGCAAGATGGGATGGCGAGACGCTATTTTTTACGTTATAGCCCAGTGCATAGGTGCTATTATCGGTGCTGGAGTACTGCTGGCAATTGCAACCGGCAATAGCGATTATTCCCTGGCAGTAAACGGACTTGGGCAGAATGGTTACGGGGCACATTCTCCCGGTGGGTATTCTATGCTGGCCTGTCTTATTGCGGAGATAGTCCTAACCGCGCTTTTCCTATTTGTTATATTCGGTTCCACCAGCAAGAAGGCGCCTGAGGGTTTTGCTGGAGTAGCTATAGGCCTAACGCTGGTCCTCGTACATATCGTTGGGATACCGATAACAGGCACATCTGTAAATCCGGCAAGGAGCTTAGGTCCGGCCATGTTCGTTGGTGGTGCCGCTTTGTCTCAGCTGTGGCTTTTCATCGTTGCGGCATTCATAGGCGGCATTCTCGCTGCCGTTCTGTGGAGATATGTATTCGAAAAGGCATAGTGTAGCTGGTGGCGCGCAGCGGAATTCAAAATTCCATTTCTTTCACATCGGCACTTACTCTCAGTCTGGGCTCAGTAAGCTGCTGGACATAATCAATAGTAATGCCGGGGGCGAGTTCCTTTAGCTCCAGTCCTTCTTTGGTAACCTCAAGCAGGCACAGGCTGGTGATGATGGTGTTGACCACACCCTTTGCCGTAAGTGGTAGGCTACATTGCTTTACAATCCGCGGTTTCCCATTCCTGTCGGTGTGTTCGCAGATGACGATAATACGTTTGGCCCCATAGGCTAAATCCATGGAGCCGCCGATAGCGCCCAGAGCCTCCCCTGCCATGCGCCAGTTGGCTAAATCGCCGGACTCGGATACTTGGTAGGCGCCAAGAATGGCGACATCCAGATGCCGACCGCGCATCATGGTGAAGGCAAGTATAGAGTCGAAGAAAGATATGCCGGGGCGCAGAGTTATGGGCTGTGCCCCGGCGTTGACCAGTTCCCAGTCCATTTCATCCTCACTGGCTACGGGCCCGAAGTTAAGCACCCCATTTTGGGAATGGAGGATGACTCCTTCAGGGACGAAATTGGCCACCTGGGTGGGCAGCCCTATGCCCAGGTTTACGTACATGCCCGGTCTCAGTTCCCTGGCTGCCCTCAAGCATATGAGGTCTTTGGTTAGTCCTAACATTGCTAAATGCTCGAAAGCTTTTCTAAGATTTCTGCTGCTTGACTTTTATGCCTTTGTACACCCAGTCTAGCGGCGGCTTATCAGCCTTAACCACTCTCTGGACGAAAATGCCCGGCGTGACGATGGCTTCAGGGTTCAGCTCTCCAACCTCTACCACCTCGTCCACTTCGGCGATAGTGGTTCTGGCCGCCATTGCCATTACCGGGTTGTGACACCTGGCTGTCATACGATAGGTTAAATTCCCCAGTCTATCCCCCTTGTGCCCCTTTATAAGGGCGAAATCGAGTGGCAGAGCGTGTTCGAGGAGACATTCTTGACCTGCTAAGGTGCGTTTCTCCTTACCTTCCTCTACCACAGTATCGATGCCCACAGGGCAGTAGAAGGCGGGTATACCGGCAGCGGCAGCACGTAGCCTTTCCACAAGGTTTCCAATAGGTAACACTTCAACCTCTATTTCGCCCCTCAGGTATGGCTCAAGGAGGGGATTGGGGGCGGTTGGGTCAGCGTACCTGGCGAACGGTGTTATCGCCTTTCTGACACTGCCGGACTGAATCAAAAACTCGAATTGTCTGGGGCTAGTCGCCACCACAGTGAGCCCCTTGACCTTCCGTTCGGCTAGGGCACGGACAAGACTGTATGGAGTGCCAGCAGCACCGAACCCTCCAATGCCCACCGTAGCCCTGTCGGGTATATCAGCTACCGCTTCAGACACTCTGGCGACGATTTTGTTAACCGCTGGTGATCTAGCTGTGTCCACCTCTTTTGTGCTAAACAGGTCTGAAATATTTGATATCGAGTATGTTGCCTTCGCGTTTCTCCTTAAATACAGCCTCTACCCGCATACCAACGATGATCTTGTCGAACTCTACCTCACCCAGAATGTGGCACAGTCCGGTATCAGCCCCATCAAGCTGGATTATGCCATAGGCGTAAGGGACTGCTGCCGGCTGGTAAGTTGGTGTGTAAGTGTAATGGATGACAGTGTATGTTAGGAGGGTACCTCTCGGTGAGACCTCAATCAGGTGGCTCAGGTTACTGAAGCATATAGCACAGACAGAGCGGGGTGGCATGTAAACCCTGTTACATACAGGGCACTTCACCCCCATTATTTTTTTGTTGTCCCTTAGCTGGCGATAAAACTCGCTGCCTAGGGCACCGTAGTAGTTGAAGTAAGGGACATAAAGCCGCCCGAGTACTATATGCGGAGCGGTTATTTTTGTGTCTGTCATCCCTGAATCCTCGGAGCAAATTTATTCATTTATTAACCTGAAATAGAGTATATCAGTCACCAGTCCCTGACGCTCGTGCTTGGGTTTTACTACCATCTCAACCCTGGCGCCTTCTGTCAACTTGGTCACGTCTTGCTCTTCAAGATAATGGTGGAAGGTAACGCCTTCATCAAGCAATATATTCCCGTGAATATAAGGCTCGGGCTCTATTTTCCCTGTACTCGGGTTCATCTGAGGTGCTTCGACCTTTTCCCAGCCTATTAACCTTCCTTTGCCGGACAGTTGAATCCAGTCGGGCCATTCGGGTGCTCTTACATGACATATGCCGCAGATTATCCTGGGCGGCAATAACAGGCGCTGGCATTTGGGGCAGCGGCTGGCCCAGAGCTTACCATTGTCTCTGAGCTCGATAAGCCACTTGCCCAGATAGGGGCCAGCACTCCAGTTAAATGGCAGGTTTAGCAAATTTGATATACCCAGATATTCTGATGTCTCTTTTTTGTCCAAACCTATCTCCTTTAATCTGGGGACTTGCTCAGCAGATGGGCTACTGTCCAGCTGCTGCCACCCCAGGCCGTGGTGAAGGTTTTTCTGACTTCACGGCTTATCTGATGTGGCCCGGCATCGCCGCGGATCTGTAATACGGCTTCAGCCACTCGAATCATACCTGTGGCGCCGATGGGATTGGTGGCGATTACGCCACCTGAAGGATTGACCGGAAATTCACCATCACGTTCGGTAATGCCTTTCTCTATGAGCTTATAGGCCTCTCCCGGCTCACAGAAGTGGAAAGCTTCTGACCAGACGAGCTCTGCCCAGGTAGCTGGCTCGTAGATTTCCGCCATGGAGATATCACGGCGTGGATTGGTTATGCCGTTCCGTTTATATATTGTCAGCGCTGCTTTCTCCAGGTTCTCCAGTGACACGGGGTCACCTCGGTTGTAACGGGTCTCATTATGGACTTCGACCCAGTCCTTGACCCAGACCGGCTTAGGACTCAGCCTTTTCGCCTTTTGCTCTGAGGCTACTATTATGGCACAGGCGCCTTCTGAAGTCGGGCACATGTCCAGCCTTCTCAGTGGTGGCACCAGCATTTCCGATTTGAGTACATCTTCGACCGTTTTGAGGTGGAGTTTCAGGTGGGCATGGGGGTTAAGACAGGCATTCCTGTCTGCCTTCAGACGGACCAAAGCGGCGTGTTCTTCAGTGGCGCCGTAAGTCCTCATATACCAGCTACCCAATCGGGCTAAGGTGCCGATGGCTCCTGTGGATATCCACCGGTCCCATATGGGGTCAGCCACGGTCTTAAGACCGGCGCGGCTATCCCCTTCACTTTGCTTCTCAAAAGCCACCGCCATGACGACATCGTAAATGCCTGAGGCTGCGCAAAAGAAAGCAGTACAGGCCAGGGTGCCGCCAGTGGTGCCGCCAGTGGTGACTCTGAAGCCAGGCTTATGATGGGCGCCAACATAATCTGCCTCCCACAGGTCCTGGTGATACCTGCCCTCGAAAAGTTCCATATTCCCCATCACCACCGCATCGATGTCTCTAATGGTTAGTTGCGCATCTTCTAGCGCAGCCCTGACCGCTTCATTACATAGTTCTGGTATGCAGACATCGGGGCGTTTGCTTGTGTGGTATGTCTGGCCGACGCCGATGATTGCAACCCTATTAGCCATCAAATTCCTCTTCTTCAGGCTCGTAACACAATTACTGCGTGATGCTGTCCGCACGGGCCATAGGTGCCGTGGGCAAGGCCAGTCCTGGCCCCGGGAACTTGGTGGGCACCGGCCTTCCCCATAAGTTGCAAGGCCACTTCTGCCACCCTGGTAAGCCCGGCTACCAGGGTGGGATTCCCTGACAATACGCCGCCGGAGGGATTTACGGGCAATTCGCCCCTCATCTCGGTGACTCCTGTGTCAATCAATTTCCCGCCATTTCCTTTAGTACAGAAACCTAAACCTTCCGTCCAGAGCAACTCCTGGTAGGCGTAGTACTCTGATATTTCAGCCACGTCTATCTGGTGCACCGGGTCGGTTATTCCAGCCTGACGGTAAGCAACTTTTGCCGCTAGTGACAGAGCTTCGCATTCGGCCAGGTCCCGGTCCCCCAGAAAATGGCTCTCATAACATTGTCCTATACCGGCTATCCATACTGGTGTTTTGGTGAGCTTTCTGGCTTTTTCTTCTGCAGCCAGGATTAGGCCACAGGCGCCGTCCGAGACCGGTTTGGCTTCAAGTGACCTTATGGGTGCGGCGAGTAACGGTGAATTGAGCACCTCTTGTATTGATACCGGTATTTTCAACTGGGCATAAGGGTTGTTTTTGGCATTACCCCGGTTTTTGACGACCACGCGGGCACAGTGCTCAGGGGAGATGCCATATTTGTAATAATAGCGGTTCGCCTGGAGGGCCGCGGCAGCCAGAAAATCAAGGCCGAGCTTTTGGTGATAGACAGGGTCGAAGCCAAAGTTCTCTATTATGTATCCGACAGTCTGAGATTCCTTGCAGGTGGCTACGACCAGGACGGTGTCATAGTGTTCGGACAAAATCTGGAGGTAGGCGTAGATGACGGCGTTTATTCCATCTGAGCTTACTTTCTCTTCGGCGCGTAGATGGGAGCCTGCCATTTCTCCGTGGGGGATGTTAGATAGAGTCCTGCCGTCCCAGTGGTCTGAACTACAGGTGACCGTGGCGTCTATGCCGGTGCCGTCTTCAGCGAAGCTCAAGCCGGTTTCCCGTAATAGTTGTTCCACCACCTGATAGGTAAGCTCAGCCTCACGCCAGCCTGGCTTTGACCCTTCGTATTCGGTCTGCGCAACAGCTACAATGCCTACTTTTCTAGCCACTATTTCCTTCCAGAATTGACAGCCGACCAATTATATCTTTAGCTTACCGGGTTGTAAATACCTCTGTGCTGGTTCAATGTTGTAGTGCGACCTTTTAAGGTCGCACTGGGTGAGGTTTAGCCTCGAACTTTGTCTTTAGGACACGGCGCCCAGCGACTTTTTGGTGGCATTGATAGTGGCTTCGATGTCCTCATCGGTATGTGCCAGGGACACGAAGGCGGCTTCGAACTGCGAAGGTGGAAAATATATGCCTTGAGATAACATGTGGTGAAAGAACTTAGCATAAAGTCCGGTATTTGCTTTAATCGCAGTTTCATAGCTGGTGACCGGTTCCCTGGCGAAGAAGATGGTTAACATGGAGCCTGCCCGCAACAGTTGTATGTCAACCTTTAGCCTGCTGATAACCTCAGCGATGCCGTTTGCCAGAAGCGATGACTTTTTTTCAAGCCTGTCGTAGATTCCCGGCGTCTTTAGAATCCTTAGCGTCTCGATGCCAGCGGTCATGGCCACAGGATTTCCAGCCAGGGTGCCAGCCTGATATACCGGCCCTGACGGTGCCACCATTTCCATAATGTCCCTTCGGCCGCCGTAGGCTCCTATCGGCAGTCCACCGCCGATAATCTTACCGAGGCAAGTCAAATCTGGATATATGCCGTAGAGCTCCTGGGCACCACCGTAGGCCACGCGAAACCCGGTTATTACCTCGTCAAAGATGAGCAGTGCTCCGTAACTGCGGGTAATACGTGCGAGATGCTCCAGAAAGCCGGGCTTCGGCAGCACTACTCCCATGTTTCCAGCTATCGGCTCCACTATAACAGCAGCAATGTCAGGGTAATTGTCAAAAAGTTGCTCTACAGCCTGAAAGTCATTGTAAGGTGCCACCAGCGTGTCTGAAATCATTGTAGCTGGTGTGCCCGGAGAACTAGGTATGCCTAATGTAGTCATCCCCGAGCCCACTTGGGCTAACAGTCCATCCGAATGGCCGTGATAACAGCCCGAGAACTTGATTATTCTATTCCTGCCGGTGAAGGCTCGGGCCAGGCGTATAGCGCTCATCGTAGCCTCCGTGCCCGAGCTAACAAAACGCACCATCTCGATAGATGGCATAGCCTCACAAATTAATTTTGCCAGTTTAGTTTCCAGCTCTGTTGGTGCTCCAAAACTCAAGCCTTGTCCTACCACCATTTTAATAGCTTTCACTACCTGGGGATGACAATGGCCTAAAATCAACGGGCCCCAGGCGCAGACATAATCTATGAATACATTGCCATCCTCATCGTAAATTCTGGCACCTCGACCGCGTTTGATAAACAGCGGTCTGCCGCCAACTGCCTTGAAGGCACGCACCGGACTATTTACACCGCCGGGTAAGTAGCGCTTTGCCTCTTCAAAGAGCTTTTCGGAGCGACCAAAATTTTTCATATTCGTGCCTGTTCAAATCAGACTCGGTGAAAGATTCAGGCCCTCACTCGGCCCGGTAGCAAAACCCGTTTGTAATGAAAAACTTTACAGCCACAGGGCTGCCTCTTTGGCGTAGTATGTGATGATGATATCGGCCCCAGCGCGCTTTATGGCGGTGAGCATTTCCAATACTATTGCCCTTTCGTCTAGCCAGCCTTGCAACGCTGCCGCTTTAGCCATAGCGTATTCTCCGCTAACGCTGTAAGCGGCCAGCGGGTGGTTGAAGGTGTCCCGGACCTTCCGTATTACATCTAGATAAGGTAGGGCTGGCTTCACCATCACAATATCTGCGCCTTCAGCTATATCCTGTTCGACCTCACGCAGCGCCTCACGCCAGTTAGACGGGTCCATTTGATATGAACGACGGTCGCCAAATTCTGGCGCCGATTCAGCAGCTTCACGGAAGGGCCCATAGAAGGCAGAGGCGTATTTTGCGGCATAAGCAAGGATAGGCGTATTTTGAAACCCGCTTTTGTCCAGCGTTTGCCTAATCGCTTTTACCCTGCCATCCATCATATCAGAAGGAGCTACAATGTCGGCACCAGCTTCGGCATGTGACAGAGCTATTTTTGCCAGAAGTTCCAGGGTCTTGTCATTGTCCACGTAGTCACCGACGACAAAGCCACAGTGGCCGTGGCTGGTATATTCACAGAGGCAGACATCGGTTATTACTAGCACGTCGGGAGATGTCTTCTTGATGACGCGTATTGCTTGCTGGATGATGCCCTTGGGATGATAGGCCGAGGAACCTAGTTGGTCCTTGTGCTGGGGTATGCCGAAGAGTATCACTCCCGGAATGCCCAGTCTGGCAATGCTCTCGAGTTCTTCAGGCAGCAAATCAGGGGAATAGCGATAGATGCCTGGCATTGAATTTATTTCTTGCTTTATTTTGTTGCCTTCTACAACGAAAAGGGGGTAAATCAGGTCTCCCGCTTCAACCTTTGTCTCTCGAACCAGTGCCCGGAGTGCTTCATTTCGGCGGAGTCGTCGCAGACGCATTTGTGGAAAACTGCTCATTCTTTACCTCATTTCACATTCTTGTCATCGCTCCAAAGTATCGCTCCATTGCCGCCACGAGACCGGGGATAGTGTGTTCAGTAGCCACGATATCAGCCTGGAGCCCTTTCCGGGCTAAGGCGGCAGCTGTAGTAGGCCCGATGCTGGCTATTTTAGCCTGTTTGACAGCTTCCCATTCTCTGCCAAGCATAGCCAACAGGCTATTCACGGTAGAGGCGCTGGTGAAGGTGATGACATCGATTTCGCCCCTTAAAAGCATACTTTTTCCTGGCGCGGTGTCTTTGATGGAGGTGACGGTTCTGTAGGCAGTTACCTGGTGGACTTTAGCTCCCAGTCGAGAGAGCCCGTCAGATAGCTCGTTACTGGCTATATCGGCTCTGGGCAGAAGGATGCGACATCCAGCGATATTGTGGTGCTTTATTCCTTCCAGAAAGCCCTGGCTGGTATATTTTTCCGGTACATAGTCGGCATAGATGCCTCTCTGCACAAGGGCTTTGGCTGTGGCCGGGCCTATGGCCGCCACTTTCATATCATCGAGCCATCGGGAATCCAGATTCATATACCGTAGCCGTTTCCAGAACATCTCTACAGCATTTAAGCTGGTGAAGATTATCCAGCCATAGTTTCTTATGTTCGTGATAGCCTTATCAAGCTCCCTCCAGGTGCGCGGTTTGCAAATTCTAATGGTCGGCATTAGCACAGGCATGGCTCCGCGTTCTAGAAGAAGGCGGCCCAGTTCGCTGGCTTGATGCTCGGCCCTGGTAACCAGAACTGACTTCCCGAAGAGGGGCAGATTATCAAACCAGCGGAGTTGTTGCCGTAGCTTGACCACCTCACCGATTACTATCACCGCGGGAGGGGTGAAGTTTTCTTTTTTAGCCTGGTTAACTATGTCCTTTAATGTTCCGACTAAAGTCCTTTGCTTGGGGCCGGTGCCCTGGGTGATTATAGCTACAGGCGTTGTCGCGGGTTTTCCATTGTGCATTAGCTGTGTGACTATATGTGTCAGGTTTTCCATACCCATCAGAAAGATCAGGGTGTCACTGCTCTGACTTATCTTGTCCCAGGCGATGCTCGTTTTACCTTTGTCAGGGTCTTCGTGTCCGGTGATGACGGTGAATGATGAGGCCAGGCGGCGGTGGGTCACCGGAATACCGGCATAAGCGGGCACAGCATAGACTGATGATACTCCCGGCACTACCTCGAAGGGTATATTGTTGGCTGCCAAAACCTCTGCCTCTTCGCCGCCGCGGCCCAGAACGAAGGGGTCCCCACCTTTCAGCCGGATTACGGTCTTTCCCTCCCGTGCCTTGCTCACCATCAGCAGGTTGATTTCTTTCTGCTCCATAGTGTGACAGCCCCGTCCTTTACCTACGTATATTCTTTCAGCCTCAGGAGGAACCTCTTCAAGCAAGCTGTTATCGATTAAGCGGTCGTAAATGATAACGTCGGCCCTTTTAAGTTGCTTTAGCCCCTTTACCGTAATCAGGCCGGGGTCACCCGGTCCGGCGCCGACAAGATAGACTTTCCCATAATTCGCCAGAGTGTTTCCCATTTGTCAAAATCCGTGCCAGGTCACTATCGAATCAAGAGACACGCGGCTGCTGCGGAACTTATTGACTTTGGCCTCCGGATCCGGATAGCCGATGGCTATAGCCAGTACCAGTTGTTTAGAGTCAGGGATATCAAGCAACCGCTTTATTTCGTCGGGATAGCTCACGCTGGAGGCAAGGATTGTCGTCCCGAGACCGTAGTTCAGGGCAGCCAAAGCTATGGTCTGAACAATGAGCCCTATATTCAACAGCGCCCATTCGCTGAGTCCTCTGTCGGTGTAGACGATGATCGCGTTGGGGGCATCGAAGAAACGATACATATCAACGAACCACTGCAGCTGCTTCTCTGTATCATCACGGCCTATGCCCATCAAGCTGTAAATCTGGTTTCCCAGCTCTCGGCGTCGCTCTTGATATGGGGATGGCCATTCTGGTCGGGGGATATCGGGGTACCTTTCATCCTGGTCTCTCGCCTTATTCCCCAGAATTTCTTTCAGTATTCGCATTACCTCACCGCCGACTATGGCGAATTCCCAGGTCTGGGTGTTTGCCCAAGACGGCGCTCGGAGTGCGGCTTCCATAATTTCGGTGAGGACTTCCTTTGGAACAGGCTCGGGCTTGTAGGCACGCACGCTGTATCTCGCCTTAATTGCTTCGATGACGTCCATTTCTTTAACTCCCGCTATGACTTTCTAATCCATGGTTTGCTTGTTACTCCAAAAGATTATATAGAAATGCTTTGCAAATTAACAGGTTACCATTATTATTTAATAGCTGTTTTGGATTTTGTCATGATTCGTTTTTGTGCTAAAGTGTATAGCTACGGGAAATCAGGTTGAAAAACTCCTTTACGCTTATCACGCTTTATATAGTAGCCTTTGTTGGGTTTACCGGCTTCAGTTTTTTGTTTCCAATAATACCTGTTTATGCGGCTGAACTCGGTGCCACGGTAGCACAAGTGGGACTGGTGGTGGCTACAATTTCCTATGTGACTGCCTTTTTTCTGGTCCCATTTGGTATCCTGTCCGATAAATTTGGCCGGTATAATTTTTTGGTCGGTGGTCTAGCTATATTTGCTGCAGCTCCCTTACTCTATCCTTTGGCCAAAGACCCTGGGCAGCTCATAGTGGTCAGGGCTGTACATGGCCTGGCTGCTGCGGCTTTCCTGCCGGCAGCAATTGCCCTGGTGATTGATTTGACGCCGGAGGCGAACCGTGGCGAGGCTATCGGCTGGTATACGGCATCATTGCAACTGGGGTTGATGGCAGGGCCGATAACCGGCGGTTTTCTGGCAGATTATTTCGGTTTTGACGCCGCTTTTTATGGCTGTAGTGCTGTATCGCTGGTGGGGCTTGTCTTTATTTTTTTCCGGCTTGGTGCTCTGGCGCAGCGGCCAGCGGCTATGCTAAACAGCACCGGTTTGTCTTGGCACTGGCTGAGGCAGCCGCTGGTGCTTGCGGTGCTGCTGGTCCCCATGTTCATTGCTGTTGGCTCAAGCACCATCGCCAGCTATATACCACTTTATGGCAAAGGTTTTGCTCTCACTGAAACCGATGCGGGCTCAATCATAACTGCTATGTATGCCAGTTCAGCCATTCTGCGAGCTCCAGTGGGAAGACTGGCGGATAGAGTTGACAGGAGGCTATTGCTTATCGGTGGGCTGGCGCTAAGCGCCGCAGCTGTCTCGCTTTTTTCCTTTGTCCATACCCTGATAGAGTTTATTGTTGGAGGCGTTGTATTTGGTGTTGGCATGGGTATAAGCATGGTGGCAGGGCTGGCTATGGCGGCAGACCTCTCTCCAACAGAGGGGAGAGGGCTATCTATGGCCATACCTACTTGCTTTTTTCAGATTGGTCTAGCTGCTGGTCCTATGGTCATGGGATTTGTGGCTGAAAGAAACGGTTTTGAAGCCATGTTCCTGGCTTGTGGTGCCAGCTTGGCTTTAGGTTTATTCATTATGTTAGGCTTGATGAAAATGCTAAGGGCTGTGTCGTGAGAGTAGTCCTGCATGTATGTTGTGGTGTCTGTGCTGTGGGTGCTGCGGACACGCTAATTAAGGAGGGACATGATATTATTGGGTTTTTCTATAATCCGAACATCCATCCTGTGGAGGAGTTTCAAATGAGGCTTGGGGTAGCTTATAAGGTAGCCCATAAAATGGGTTTTAGACTCGAGGCTGGGCCCTATACTCCGGAGGAGTGGCTCAAAATGACGGAATCTTTGAAACATGAGCCTGAAGGTGGTAAAAGATGTCAGATGTGCTATAGGCTGCGTCTGGAGCGAACATATGATTACATGAAGGATTGCGGAGCGGATGCCTTTACCACCACATTAACGACAAGCCCTCACAAGTCGGAGCAGGTGATCAATAAAATAGGTGAGGAGGTCGGTGGTGACAGGTTTCTAATTAGAGATTTCAAGAAAAAAGATGGTTTCAAAAGGGCAATGCAAATGGCGAAGATTTGGGAACTTTACCGTCAGGACTATTGTGGTTGCATATATAGTATAAGACAAGGAAAAAAAGATGACCAGGTGGCCGGAGAGAGAAGAGGCCCAAAGGATTCTGGATGAATGGGTGACAAACAAGAATCTGAAGAAGCATGCCTATGCGGTAGAGGCAGCGATGCGGGCTTACGCTTTACGGTTTGGAGGCGACCCCGATAAATGGGGGATAGTTGGCCTGCTCCATGACTTTGATTACGAAAAATATAGTGCACTGGAAAACCATCCATTTAAGGGCGTTGAGTACCTGAAAGAAAAGGGGTATGACGCTGAATTGCTGGAGGGAATACTGGCTCATGCTGAGCATACCAGCGCTACCCGGGACACTGATTTGAAGAAAGCTATTTATGCTGTTGATGAGCTCACGGGACTTATCGTTGCGGTCGCTTTGATGAGACCGTCGAAAAAAATAGCTGATGTCACCGTGGAATCAGTTATGAAGAAGTGGAAGGAAAAGTCCTTTGCCGCTGGCGTGAATAGGAAAATGATCGAGATTGGTGCCATTGAGCTCGGCGTGCCGCTGGAAGAACACGTAGGGATAGTCCTAAAGGCAATGCAGAGCATAGCAGAAAAGCTTGACCTCTAGACCGCAAAGTGTGAGGCGCCGGAGCGAACCTTCATAAGTTAATGCATGTTGTTATGTTCACCAGCTTCGTTCTATCCCACAGCTTTTGATTGTTCTGAAGCGCACACATTGCGTCTCACATTTTTGAAAGCTTTTAGCTGCTTCCATTGGAGGTGATACTGGACGAAGTTGAAAGTAGGATCTGCTGAGGATAACCAGAAGAAGGGTCTGAGTCGGTCTCAAAGACGGCTTTACCAGTGCCGCAATACCGTCGGGCTTGGAAGTGACGTACCTGAAATGTGCCCGAAGGCGGAAACAGCCGGGGCGGAGTCGGAGGTCATGCAGCGTGCAATGTTCGACTCTCAGCGGGTTAAACTTCGTTGATAGAAACTGGGGTGGGGACGCAAATTACAGGCCGAGTTTTTCTTAGATTTGCTTAAACTGACGCTGGCTCTTTTGAGTAGTGGACGGAATAAAAATTTTACATAATCTTAATATCACCTTAACTACTTTTTAATTTTCGGCAGTTATAATAGCTGAGGAAAAAAGAGAGGGTAGATATGGGAGAGCTTAATTTAGACAAATTCGAACGAGCCTGGTATCCAGTGGCCGAACTGCGGTCGTTTCGTGTTACGTGTTCGGTTGATGTAGAGGGGGCTACGTCTGGTTCTGTCCCGACCCTGGAAAACGGCGTAACAAAGCTGAACTGCCAGCCCAGACGGATTACACAATCGTCCTGTAAAATTGAGAAGTTGATTGGGCCTTTCGTGCTTGTTTGATCGGCGAGGTACAGCTCGCAGGCTTCAGTAGGGATGACATCGTTCGTCTAGTCACTACATTGTCAATGATTTTATTCATTTCTATGGGCGTTTGGAAATGGCTAGAACAAATGTCCATGTTCTAGTCATCTCATCCGGGCTGGCTACAGCCGCCCTCTTTTTCTGTAGGTCTCGACAAATCTGTCTATAGAGCGGTCGTAGGTTCTTTCCACATCAGCAGGGAAGTAACAGGCTGGGAGCTGGCCCGCGTTCCTGTGGTATCTCAGACACTCGCAACAGATACCCTTTCGGGAGCATGGCTCATAGGTGCAGTTGCATTTTGCTTTGTTGTCTTCGATTTTGCATTCTTTCATTGGCAACTCCTTCTACAGGAACCAAGATACTATCTCCTCTGGTCAAATCTGCGTCCCAGGAGCAAGGAAGCTATGGTGATTTTTTGAATCTCGATGGTACCTCCGGCCACCCCCCAGCCCCAGGCATCCCTCATCATCCGTTCTACCGGGTACTCTTTAGAGTAGCCGTAGCCTCCGTGTATCTGCATGGCCATTCCAGTGACCTCTCGCACCATTTGATTGGCAAAGCATTTAGCCAGGTTGGCTTCAAGCGGAATCGGTAGGCCTGTGGACGCATTAACGGCGGCCCGATAGATGAGCAGTCGGGCTGCTTCGACCTTTAGAGCCATGTCGGCAAGCATGAACTGGATTGCCTGAAATTCGCAGATGTCTTTGCCCCATTGTTTTCTCCTCTGGGAATAGGCCATGGCCTCTTCCAGAGCTCCCTGGGCTATTCCCAGGCACATAGTGGCATTGCCGCATCGTTCAAGGTCAAAGGCCCACATCAGCTTTCTGAATTCGCCCTCTTTGACCACAAGGTTCTCTTTGGGAACGCGGCAATTATCGAAAATCAGGTCACAACTGGGAAATCCTCTGAAGCCCATGAACTGTTCCTGTTTGCCGAAGGAAAAACCGGGTGTACCTTTTTCAATTATTAGCCCGCCAATACCCTTCGCTCCCTTCTGTTCACTGAGTCTTACATAGACTACGTATACATCCGATTCACCGCCGCCGGTAACAAAGCGCTTCATGCCGTTCACCACGTAACAGTCGCCGTCCAGCACAGCTCTGGTGGTGAGGTCGGTGAGTGCTGAGCCAGCCTCCGGCTCTGTCATGCCAACGGATATCATGTACTCGCCCCGGCACACGGGTGGTATGTATTTTTGCTTTTGTTCTTCGGTGCCGAATTGTTCGATTACCTTGACTGGGCCAACGTTGGATTCAAAAACTGGTGCTGCGCATAGGATTGATACCCTTGCCAGCTCCTCGATAGCCAGTATGGCTTCGAAGGCAGTTCGTCCCTGCCCGCCGTATTGAGTTGGAAGACATAGACCTAGGAGTCCTAAGTCGGCTAATTGTTTTACGTGTTCTCGAGAGATGGGCTCACCTTTGGCCTCCCATTCTGCTACCCTGGGGCGGAACTCTTTTTCGGCTAAGTCATGCACCATTTTCTTCAGCATCTTTTGCTCTTCGTTTAGCTGAAATTCCATTATTTGCTCCTTGCTGTTTACTCCGACCGGCTATTTTATGCCGTCATGGGCTTTTTTTCAATATTCCTGTACTCGTTCAGTAGATTGGTGACAGTTTAACTCCTCTGTCTGATTTCATTTCCACTGCTCTACAAATTTAAGTGGTGTCAGGTAACCCGGCGATTGATGGGGTCTTACCGTATTGTTATCTTCTGCCATTATAATAGTTCATGTCTGAGTGCAGCGAGCTCAAACAGGGTATGGGTGACCTCGTAAAAACTCCTGGCTGTGTCCCGTGTGTCCGCTCCACATAGCCATTCAGCTCCGGCGACCGCGGTGGCAGCATAAATAGTTTGATGCCACACCTCTGGCATTTTTCTTCAAATACAGCCTGAAACTTTGAGCCCCCGTCTACCTTTGATGGCTTTTATAGTAAACCGTGCCCCACCTTCAAGCTTCTCCAGAAAAAGTGCGGCAGTTGTGGCACTGGCTCTGGTGTAAACTTCCATCATATCCACATGGAGATGACATCCCTGGCAGTGAAGTGTTTTAGCACCACAACGAAAAGGGGGCTTTTACCTCATAATAATCCTCTGGCTTTCTTATAGCATAGTGACGGCTATGTGTTTTTTGTTACTTGAAAGACGGTTTCTCACCGGCTCTTTAAGCACACCACGGTCTTTAAGCCGACGTATGGTCCTGCCTGCCAATGAGGTAGATACACGGGGATCCTGTTCTTTGAGTAGCACGGCTATTTTATCCTTCCCCCAGTGCCGATATTCTTCTCTCCTCTTTACCACTGCCTCTACCAGCTCCGGTGGTGATTGTGGCATTTCTACAGGTCTGGGGCAACGGGAACGGTTTTCAAAGCTTCTAAGTGGCTGGGGATATAGCGGTGCTTTTAGCGATAAAAAGTCTGCGGTGAGCTATCGAAATAGTAACAGGTAAGACAACCATTTTGGCCGTGAGAATAATAGTAATCAAACCATCGCAACCTTCTTTGAGCTCCCATTAGTATGTCGGCCGTCTTCAGGCTAAGTCTAGCAGCTGCGAGGATTAATCCATTGACTATGGTCATAAACATTATAGTGTCACTAATCTATCGGAACCGGAACATTGATTTGCGCATGTGCCTCTTTAGGTATTACCCATGTGCACGGAGACTTAGACACAACGGGCTAAATGTAAAATGGTTTACCCAGATTTTGCTTTGGTGCAGGAAATTTTGATAAGCTGTGTGGTGTGCGTGAAGAGGCAAAGGAGGTAGCAAATGAAACTGGTGACCTTTGAGATTTCTACGCCCGTAGGGCCAACTCTGAGCATCGGCGCGATAGTGCAGGACAAAATAATAGACCTCAACCTGGGCTATACCTGCTATCTGGCCGAAAGGAAAGGCAGCTACTTAGCCTATGAGCTGGCTTCAGTCATCGTGCCCCCTGATATGATTGCCTTTTTGCGCTGTGGCCAGGAGGCCATGGAGGCAGCTAGAGTCGCAATTGACTACGTGGTTAAAAAGCAGGCAAAAGGTGCTACAGTTGGGCCGATGGGTGAGAAGGTAGTCTATGAGATTAAAGAGGTCAAGCTCAAAGCGCCGGTGCCCCGACCTAATTCTCTTCGGGACTATCTCGCTTTCGAAGGGCATGCTAGTTTTTCCGGCAGGAGACCTCTTGATAAAGGCTGGTACGAGATACCGGTATGTTACAAGGGTAATCCAGATACAGTTATTGGCCCCGAGGAAGTCATTCCCTGGCCTGCCTACACGGATTTGCTGGACTATGAGCTGGAATACGGCATCTATATTGGCAAAGAAGGCAGGAACATACCGCGTGAAAAGGCGGAGGAATATATAGCTGGCTATACAATTTTCAATGACATAAGCGCCCGTGATATTCAGCTTCAGGAGATGCTGGCCGGGGGCTTGGGTCCGGTGAAGGGCAAGGATTTTTGCAGCATTATGGGACCATGTTTGGTGACAGCCGATGAGATAGACCCCAGAAATATGCGCATGATTGCCCGTGTTAATGGTGAAATCTGGTCGGAAAGCAACAGTGGCACGGCTTACTGGACCTGGCCGCAAATCATTGAGTTTGCTTCAATGGAAGAAACACTGTATCCAGGCGATTTCTTGGGCTCAGGGACGGTAGAGGGTGGCTGTGGTGTTGAGCTAAACCGCTGGATTCAGCCTGGCGACCTAATTGAGCTCGAGGTGGAGGGCATCGGTATACTTAGAAACCGAGTTGGAGAAAAGCCACCCAAGCGGACTTTCGTTAGGTAAGCATAATTTTTCCGGAGCAGATTTTTGAGGTCTGTACGTCATTTTGATAGCTAGATTGCTGGCAACAGACTAGATTCAGTATACTCTACACGCTGCCTGGTGTTTTGAAGGTGTCATATATGGTTGTCAGAGAGACTGCCTGTCTGGTCTACAAAAAGCCTACCAAAAAGCCACCATGTCAGATTGCCTGTCCGGTAGGGATAGACATACCACGTCATCTTCGTTTTATAAGCAGCGGTCAATTAGCTGAGGCGCTGGCGGTTGTTATGGAAAAACTTCCTTTTCCTTCGGTTTGTGGCCGAGTTTGCCCCGCGCCTTGCGAGTTGAAGTGCCGCCTCAATGAGTTTGATGGCCCGGTGCCGATAAGGGCGCTTAAGCGCTATGTAACGGAGAAAACATCGCTTTTGTCTGGTCAGAAAGTGTCTAGCGTAACTGGTAAAAGAGTTGCGATTATTGGCTCGGGGCCAGCGGGACTAACTGCGGCATATTATTTAAGGAAACTGGGACATATGGTTACTGTTTTTGAAGCGCTTGAGCAGCCTGGAGGGATGATGCGCTTCGGTATCCCTGATTACCGCCTGCCTAAAGATGTGCTGGATAGTGAGATCGAGGCTATTAAAGCTGTTGGAGTGGACATAAAAACAAACTACAGGGTCAGTAAAATTGATGAACTGCGTGGTCAAGGATATGATGCCGTTTTGGTGGCCACCGGCGCGCATAAGCCAATTGAGCTTGGGATTCAAGGGGAAGAGAGTCCTGGCGTAATCGATGGCTTATCTCTGCTGAAAGATATAAATCTGGGCAAAAAGGTTGAACTGGGAAACCGAGTAGCAGTGATAGGCGGTGGCAATGTCGCTGTGGACGTTGCCCGGGTTGCTCAGCGTATGGGTGCTAAAGAGGTTCGCATATTTTACCGTCGGTCACGCCAGGAGATGCCCGCTTATACAGAAGGTGTTGACGAGGCGTTGCGCGAAGGGGTACAAATTGAGTTTTTAGTTGCCCCGACTAGGTTAACCAGGACTAGCGGTGTGATTACCATGGAATGCGTCCGATTAAAACTGGGTGAGATTGATGATAGCGGCAGGAGGCGGCCTGAGGCAATACCCGGGACTGAATTCGCTGTAGATGTTGATACGGTGATTACTGCCATCGGGCAGATACCATATATTCCAGAAGCTTTTGGACTGAAGGTAACCAGGGAAGGAACGGTATCGGTTTCGGACACACTGGAGACGAACAAAGCCGGAGTTTTTGCTGGTGGAGATGTTGTTACCGGGCAGGCTTCAGTCATTGAAGCTATCGCTGCAGGTAGAAAAGCGGCTAGCTCAATTGATAAATATCTGGGAGGTACCGGCGAAATTGATGAGGCACTGGCATTGTCGGAAGAGGAGATAATGCCACTTAAGCCACCAGCGCCTGTCGGTGAGCGGGCATTATTGCCATCACTACCTCTTGGCGAGCGGCTGGGTGGCTTTGCTGAAGTGGAGTTGAACCTAGATGAGCGGGTAGCTACGGAGCAATCCTTACGCTGTTTAAGGTGTGACCTGCTTGTTGTTTGCGATGTTTCAAAATGTTCCGGATGTATGACCTGTATGCTGCGCTGCTCTTTGAGGGATACGGGAGTGTTTAATCTGGCAAACTCTAAGATTCAGGTGAGGAGACTGGTTGGTAGCGCCAATGAATTTGAGGTGATCTTCACCGACGAATGTGATGCCTGTGGCATATGCGTTAGGTATTGTCCCTATGGGGCTTTGACCCGAGAGAGGGCGGGGAAGGAGGTGTAGTGTGGGTCTTCCAGGTTATGCGGGTAATATCCTCTATGTCGACCTGACCAGCGGCCGTGTAAGGAAAGAGCCGCTTGATGCTGAGATGGTCAGAAATTACATTGGCGGTGCTGGTATAAACAACAGGCTAGCTTACGACCTGATACCCCCTGATGCTGATCCACTTTCGCCACAGAATGCCATAATTATCGGCACCGGTCCATTTAACGGCACCATCATACCGGGTTCATCGCAAGTGATGATTGTATACAAATCACCTCTAAACAATGCTTTTCCTCACAGCAACGGCGGTGGCTGTTTCAGTCATTTCCTTAAATCATCGGGTTACGACCATCTGGTAATTACCGGAAGGTCAGAAAAGCCGGTGTATCTTAAAATAAATGATGAAGATGTGGAGATATGCGATGCCAGTAATCTCTGGGGTAAGGATGTTTTTGAATCCACAGATGAGTTGAGGCGGAAGTATGAACCGTGTAGTATCATACCAATCGGTCAGGCGGGGGAGAATTTGGTTAATATCTCGGTGACGCAGATTGATAAGGGAGGCACAGTTGGGTCTGGTGGACTTCCGGCTGTGATGGGCTCAAAAAAGCTGAAAGCTATAGTTGCCGTCCGGGGGACAAAGGGAATAACGGTAGCTGATCCGAAGAGACTGCAGAAGCTTGTTGATGAAATACTAGTTAGGGTCAGGGAGTATCACCTGCGGGATGAGATGATGAAAGGCGGCGCTATGACCATGACCTCAGGTTGGGTGCCAGAGGGGATGCTGGCTAGACATTCCACCGTGCTCCTGCCCTATCCCCCAAATATAAAGGAGATACAGGCTGAGATTTACAAGCTGCATAAGAAAAGCCGAAAGAAAATTGCCTGTGTTACCTGCCCTATGTCAGATAAAGACCGTCTGGATCTCCCTGAGCGTGGGATCATGACATATGATACCGCAGTATTTGCTGTAGGGGCAATAATGACTGCCTCACCCGCATTCGGACACCGGGCTGATAGTTCTGCATTAGATATGTACGCTGATGCCTTGCGTTTTTTTGATATGGCGAACCGCTACGGCATTGACAGGGTTTATGGTCTTGAAGGGCTTGTTGACTTTGTGGTCACCCTGTATGAGGATGGTGTTATCACCAAAGAGGACACCGGTGGCATGGACTTGGATAGAGGCTTTGATACACTGCTCCAGTTAACCAAAATGACTGCATTCCGCGAGGGCATCGGTGATATATTGGCCGATGGTGTAATCCGTGCTGCGCGGAGGATAGGAAGAGGTGCGGAAAAGTGTGTTCAGAATGTAATAAAAGGGCAGTTCGTGTTCGCCGACCCTAGGTTAACCGGGCTGGGGCCAATGCAATTCGAGATGATGGTGTATCCGGGACGGTCGTTGGGGGTGGCTGGGGCTATGGGCGCACCCTCATATAGCCCTGGCTGGCCGATGAAGGAACTTTTGAAACAGGCCGTTCGCTGCGGAGTGCCAGAGGAGGCGATTAAGCGTATTTTCACCGAGAATTCATTCAATGTTGGACGGCTGGCGAAGCACGGTGAGGACTTCTTCAACCTGTTTAATATGCTTGGGCAATGCCACAGGCTTTATATCTCCAGATTCTACAGTATGGATATTTTGGCTGAATTATATTCAGCTGTTACCGGAATTGAGAGGACACCAAGCGAACTGAAACTAGCCAGCGAGCGCGTCTGGAATTTGTGGAAGCTGCTCAACTATAGAGCTGGTTTTGACCGCAAAGATGATGAACCACCTGAAGTGTGGTTCCAGCCCCTAAAGGCTGTGGACAAGGAATACATATTGAAGGATTATTTCGGCGCTACTGCATTAACCAGACAAGATGTAGACCGACTTCTGAACGACTACTATGATGAGCATGGCTGGGACGCAAAAACCAGCTGCCCCACAGACAGAAAGCTCAAAGAATTGAAACTTTTGGGCACTGTGTAGTGCAGGGGCTTTGGCCTTAGGACTAAATAAGGCGACCTTTGGAGGTCGCCTTATTTAGTAAAGGCCAAAACTGCGCAACTGTTATGATTAGGAAAGGGAGCAAGGTTACTTCTGGCCGAAAAGGGTATAGAAGCCTTTGCCAACTTTTCTGCCCAGGTACCCTATCTCAACCATCCTTTTCAGTAATGGTGTTGGCTTGTATCTTTCCCAGCCAGTCTGCTGGTATATTCCCTCGAGCAGGTCAACTGCAACGTCAACACCTACGAGGTCACATAGCTCAAATGGTCCCATAGGCCAATTGAAGGACAATCTGCAGATTTTATCTATGTCCTCCATGGTAGCCAGACCTTCCTCCAGCAGTTTGGCACCCTCATTCATTACCAGGGGTATTATCCTGTTAGTTACAAAACCAGGTGAGTCTTTGACCACCACTGGCTCTTTGCCTATAGCCTTAGCGAACTCAAAGCTTATCTTCAAAGTTTCTTCGGAGGTGAGCAGAGACTTGACTATCTCAATACCCCTCATCATGGGCACAGGGCTGAAGAAGTGCATACCTATAACCTTGTCTGGACGCTTGGTAGCTGATCCCAGTAAACCTATAGGTATGCCAGAGGTGTTAGAGGCTAATATAGTGTCCTTTGGACATATTTCCTCAAGCTGCTGGAATACTGGCAGTTTAACCTCCGCCCGTTCAAAGACCGCCTCAATGACGTAATCAGCGTCTTTGGCTGCCTCTTTCAGGTCAGTTGACGTGCGAATATTTGCCAAAGCTTTATCCATATCTGCCTGGTTAATTTTGGCTTTTTCTACGAATTTACCCAGGCTGGCCTTTATTGACGCCATTCCCTTGTCAATGAATTCTTGCTTTATGTCGACCATTGTTGTTTGATAGCCTGCCTGGGCTACCACTTGCGTTATTCCATTGCCCATTGTTCCCGAACCGACGACACATACCTTTCTTATGACCATCTGTTACCTCCAAAAATTTTGGTCTAATTTTATCACAAAGTCCTGGCCCTTGTAGGAAACATGCATATACCTCAAAGGGTTCAGGTCGTCGGATGGAATTACACTTGCTGTTAGGGTGCCATCGTTTGTCCCAAATTGTTACGCTGGTGCTATAATACAGCACCATTTTAAGGGAGGCGCATCATGAAGACCGGAAAGGAATATCTCGAAAGCATAAGGCAGATGAAGTTCACGCTCTATGTTGATGGTACCAGAATAAGTAATGCACTGGAGCACCCCTCAGTCAGAGCAGCGGCAAATGCCGTGGCTGCTACTTACGATTTAGCACACGAAAAAGAATTGCAAGATAGAATAATCACCAGGTCCCATTTGACAGGCGAAGCTATATCTCTGTTTCAGCACGTTCCCCAAAGCATTGACGACCTGGTAGCTAAAGTGAGCATTACTCGCTATTGCAATCGGAGATTAGGTATGTGCTCTTTCAGATGCATCCAAAATGCCTATGCTCCTATACTATATGTTACCCACAAGATAGACAGCAAACACGGAACTCACTATCACCACAATTTTACAGAATGGTTGAAATATGTGCAGAAGAATGACCTTCTGGCCTGTCCGGCCATAACTGACCCTAAAGGTAACCGTCGGGTGCCTGCGCATGAGCAACCCGACCCCGATATGTATTTGAGGGTGGTGGAAAAACGTAAGGATGGGGTTTTACTACGTGGAGCAAAGTTGCATCAGACCGGTGCGGTATTATCCCATGAAAAACTTGTGTTGCCCAGTACTACTCACCGGAAGGGTGATGAGGCTTATGCAGTAGTTTGTGCTGTGCCCGGGAATGCTAAAGGTATTATTCACGTTTCAGTTCGGCATGCACAGGACGACCGCAGAAGAGAAGGTGTGGAGATAGATTTAGGAAATATCAAGTACGGGGTTCATGAGTGCATAGCCATCTTCGATGATGTATTTGTCCCCTGGGAGCGGGTGTTTATGTGTGGTGAGGCGGAATATTGTGATGAGATAGTTGGTCTTTTCGGCGCTTCTCACCGGCCGACGACGGGGGGATGCAAAGCTGGCTGGGCTGATGTTTTGATTGCAGCGGTGCAGATTATGGCACAATATAACGGCTTGGATCAGGTGGCACATGTGAAGGACAAAATTGCAGACATGATAGCCATATCTGAAACTATGTATTCATGTGGCATAGCTGCTGCGGTCAGAGGGTTTGAACTACCCCACGGTGGATACATCTCTGACCTGGTGCTGGCTAACAACACCAAGTATTATGCGTCAAAGGCAGTTTTCGATCTTATCCGGCTGGCAGAGGACATTACCGGCGGCATCTTAGCTTGCTGCCCCAGCGAGAAAGAAATGAAAAACCCGGAAATTGCACCTTACTTGGAGAGGTTTCTCAAGGGAGTCCACGAGGTTCCTGCGGAGCACAGGGTTCGTATTGTAAGGCTGATTGAGAACATCTCCTGGGGTCTGGGCTCAATTTTACATTCCGCCACCCACGGAGGTGGTTCTGGTCAGGCATGCAAGATGATGCTGTATGAGTTTTCCAAATCGCAGCCACATAGGGAGATGGCCGTTAGATCGGCCAAAGCGTTAGCCGGCATACCTGAATAAGTCAATTCTACATCATATGATGGGAGAACTGCCTTAGTATGCACTGGCTCTGATAAATCAGCATTATCTCCTATACCAATCAGGTGTTGCTTTTGGCTGAAGAGGGGCCGTGTTCTCCAGGCTTATGCGTAGGAAAGGGATTTGGGCTGTTCCTAGGTATAAATTGGCAAAATAAATGCCCGCTAAGGAGAATAGAACAGGCTCCTGTGTATCGGGAGCCTGTTCTATTCGTGGTTTTGGCAGTTTAGCTCGTCAGGATCTTCAGCGCTTCCTCTCTGTAAGCTTCCATAAGATATGGTATGCCAGTTACCTTGGCACATTCCTCTGTCAGTGACATGAGCTCGTTACGGGTGATTGCAGGTAGGCTGAAGCACCTGGCACCAGCCATCAATTGTTGCAATCCCACTCTTACCTTTTCGACATAGGAATAAATGCCGATTGCTCCAAGTGGAATATTCTTTATCTCGTCGGCGCCTACAATGTCTTTGACATCTTCATAGCAAACAAATATTTCCTCGGGGGTCGAGCCGAACTGAGCTACGGTGTTTGGCAGCTTACCTTCCTTTAGCCACTCGCCGATATTTTTACCGACCATACCAGGAATCATTAGAGCCCGGCCCATGCACACCGCCTTGGTAAAAGGTGCTCCTAAAGCAAGTGCCTTAAATACGCCATCTTCGCTACTGAAGCCGCCAGCAAAAGCCATATCAGGTGGGCGTTTTCCTCGGTCAGCCAGTATCTTAGCGAACTGGTAAGCTGCAGCATGCAGGTAGAGGCTCGGTATACCCCATTCCACCATCATGCGCCATGGGCTCATGCCCGTACCGCCTGAGGCGCCGTCAATGGTAAGCAGGTCGATTTTGGCATCTGAGCCCCACTTAATAGCCATAGCTAGCTCCCGGAGGCTATAGGCACCGGTTTTTAATGTGATCCGTTTGAACCCCAGGCCTCGTAACCGTTTTACCTCAGCGTGGAAACTTTCTTCGGAAATGAAACCGAGTCGGCTATGGCGTTCAAATTCCTTCAGCGCGCCTTCCTTGAAGGCTGCTTGATTGATAGGATTTGACGGGTCGGGGGTGATAATATAGCCACGCCTCTGGAGCTCAAGTGCCCGTTCCAGACTATTGACCTTGATCTCTCCACCGATGCATTTAGCACCCTGCCCCCATTTCAGTTCAATAGTCTCAATTCCGTGCTTTTTGATGATATATTCCGCTACGCCCAGGCGTGTGTCTTCGACATTCATTTGGACCAATATTTCACCATAGCCCCGATGATAGCGACGATAGATCTCAATTCGGCGGTCCATATCCGGCGCTGAAATAACTTTACCCTTCGTATCGCGCTCAAGCCGCGGGTCGATGCCACAGACATTTTCGCCGCAGACCAGGGTAATACCGCTGATGGCAGCACCGACAGCGAAATGGTCCCAATTCTTTCGGGCTATCTCGGTGGAGCCTAGAGCGCCGGTGAAAATGGGAACTCGCATTTTAACCTTGATATCCCAGCCATATTCTGTCTCTGTATTGACTGCGGGAAATGTAGCTGTGTCCGGGTCACCAACAACGCCCGCGGGTAGTCCTCTAGCACCAAAGGCATATCCTTGTATATTAAGGTGAGAGTAATCGACCGGATAATCTTTATCGCCACCGGCGGTGATTTCACCGAAGGGGCCAGGATATATGAGTTCTCGGCTGCGGAAGCTGGCTTTAAATACTTCACAGTTCCCCGTGCATCCATCGAGGCAGCGGGAGCACAGCCCGCTTCCAGGAACTACACTCCGGGAACGGTTTGCAGTTCTGGTGGCGTCGCTGGCGTTTGGTCGTGCTAGATTCATTTTCACTCCTCCTCATTATTTATTGGCGTTATATTTTTACGGGTATTCCCCTTTCTTTAAGGTATCTCTTTGCTTCATATATGGTTATTTCTCCAAAATGGAAGATAGATGCAGCCAGGACCGCTGAAGCTTTGCCGATGACTACAGCTTCATAAAGGTGCTCTAATTTGCCTGCACCACCGGAAGCAATTACCGGTATGGTAACCGCCTCGGCTACTGCTTTAGTCATCTCCAAATCGTATCCTTGTTTAGTACCGTCAGCATCTTTGCTGGTGAGTAAGATCTCGCCTGCGCCCAGCGCTTCCACCTTTCTTGCCCACTCCACAATCTCCAGTCCTGTGGTCTCCTCGCCGCTCTTGATTACCACCTCCAGCCTGGGGCGGTTGCTCTGTGTGGGATTTTTAATGCCATCGATGGCAACAACCAGCCTATGTTTACCGAATTGTTTTGACGCCTCTCTTATTAGTTCAGGGTTCTTGACAGCAGCGGTGTTGATTGATGCCTTGCTGACGCCGAGGTCAAACAGTTCCTTCATGTCTTTGATGTGCCTGATACCGCCTCCTACGGCAAAGGGTATGGTGACCTTTTCAGCGACTTTCTTGACCCATTCTAACCTGGTGCCCCTGTTTTCCACTGTAGCAAAGATGTCTAGGAAGACAAGCTCATCAGCTCCCTGCTGACAGTAGGCCACGGCCGCCTCCACAGGGTCGCGGGCATCTTTCAGGTCTACGAATTTTACCCCTTTAACTACTCTTCCGTCCTTTACATCCAGACATGGTATGACTCTGACCTGTTTCATGTTACAACCTCCCGGAAATTGACCAGATGTCCGTATTCAATGACAGTGCTCATAGCCCGATTGTCTGCTTCGATTCCAACCTCTTCAGCGGCAGCTACAGGGTTCAGACCTCCGAGAAGTACGATTCCGATTCTATTGAGGTCCACTGGTATTTCACACACCGGTTCACTAGTATTGCCCATTACTAATAAGCCCCCCAGTCCTGCCTCTTTCAGTTTAGCTATGACCTTTTCAGCTATGGGTCGGCAGAGGGCTGGTATTTCGCGAAAATTTGCCAGTATCTTTCCGTTACCTGTTCTTGCAACTCCTGTTACATCGGTCATCCTGGCCCTGATAAACACTTCTGAAGGGTCCAACGAGGAGCCAGCATAGTGGATGAGTTCCACAAAACGAAGTGGTTGATGATTTCGAACCTGAAGTATGCCTCCGAAGCGTGAATCCATGGGAATGCCAGCCTTCAACAGTGTGCCATTTATTACTATGCTGCACACGGTTGCCAGCCCGATTTTGCCTGAAGGGACAAATAACTCTCCCAGTTGTTCTCCCTCCTCGGCTACCGCAACGAGGTCACTCACACAAATCCCGGCATCGAACACCGGCTTCATTGCCTGTAGTGCCTTGCCGAATTTCGACTTTGGGAAAAAAGAGATGTTTACCGGGATTGAGCCAGTGCGTTTTTCCCAGTCGAATTCGGTGCGGAAGGCAAGCAGCTCAATTCTTGACAGAGCAAAACCAACCTTGTCTCTGACCAGGGCATTATTTAGTTCATCCGCACCCGATTGGGTGATCAGACGACCATCCCGACTAACAAGTCTTGTCAATCCCCTTTCATCCATCAACTTCAAATGGTATCTAACTGCTCTCTCGCTAAGGTAAACCCCAAGGTCTCTCAGCCGCCGGGCTATAACCCTGGCACCTAAAGGTTCCTGAGACTCACTCAAAACTTTTAGAATGCAAAGCTCCTTTCTCTTGACCTCTTGCGTTTCAAAGGCAATCACGGATCTGTATCCAGACTTAATATTATACGGTAGTAGGCAACCGTTTCCTTATCTACCAAAAAACAACAAAAATGTCAAGTCCCCATAATCTTGACTGTCATTAGGCTGAAAAGTATCATTAGTGAACTCTGAAAATTTAGTAAATGTGATATGGAGGTAACTAGTGTTAGCTTTAGAGGGTATCAGGGTTTTAGACCTTACTCATCTGGCGCCCGGTGCTTTGTGCACTATGATTTTAGGCGATCTGGGAGCTGATGTGATCAAGATTGAGGCGCCACCAGGTGTCGGTGGACGTGGTGCCGGGCTGGGCATATCGCCGGTTGGGGAGGAGGGAAGAAGGCGTGCAGCCTTTGATGCGCTTAATAGAAACAAAAGGAGTGTGGGACTCAATCTCCGGTCTGAGCTAGGGCGAGATATATTTTACAAGTTGGCTCGTACTGCCGATGTCGTTGTTGAAGGCTTCAGACCTGGAGTTGTGAAGCGACTGGCCGTTGACTACGAATCAGTGAGACCGATTAATCCACGAATTGTTTATTGCTCTCTAAGTGGCTACGGCCAGGACGGTCCATACAGCAAATTCTCAGGGCATGATATAAATTATATTTCCATAGCCGGTGCCCTTAATCTTATTGGCACTCCTGGCCAGGCGCCAGTTATCCCTCTAAATTTACTGGCAGATTTTGCTGGGGCTTCCCTGCACGGAGTTATTGGCATCATGTCGGCTTTGATAGCCAGGAACAAGACCGGTAAGGGGCAATACGTGGACATATCCTACACAGATGGAGCGATGTCCCTTATCACATGGTTCATTAGTCAATATCTGGCCACCGGCATTCTGTTCAACAAGGGTGAGACATGGCTGCACGGTGCTTATCCTTACTATGGCCTGTACCAGGCCAAGGATGGTAAATATGTTAGCATTGGTTGCGTTGAGCCTTGGTTCTGGGAGAACCTGTGCCGTGCTCTGGGCAAGGAGGAGTACATACCATACTGCATTTCACCGGAACATTTTTTCCATGAACCCGAAGGTGAAATATGGGAAAGAATTTTTTCTGACCTCAGGCAAATCTTCTTGACAAAGACGAGAGACGAGTGGTTTGATTTCCTGTGCCAGAAAGACGTGCCAGTCGGTAAAGTCTACACGCTGGATGAAGTGTCCAGTGACCCCCAGGTGCTTCATCGGCAAATGGTGGTTGAGTTGGAGCATCCCATCATCGGCAAGCTAAGGCAGCCGGGAATTGCCATCAAGCTATCTGAGACTCCTGGCAAAATAAGAAGATTGGCTCCTATTTTTGGTGAGCATACAGAGGAGATATTGTTGGAATTAGGTTATGCTCAGTCGCAAATCGCTGAGTTGCGTGAATCTAGCGTAATAGGCTAAAATTTGGAAGAAGGAGGGTAAAAGCATGCCAGCCAAAGCCTTTGTGCTTATAGAGACAGAAGTGGGCAGAACAAAGGACGTCGTTGCAGCTTTGCAGGCTCAGAAGGCTAAGGAAATAAAATCAGTAGACTTGGTAACAGGTCCATATGATGTCATTGCTGTGGTTGAGCATGATGATTTCAATGCCATTGGCAGTCTGGTTACCGAGAAAATCCACCCGGTGCCAGGCATAAAGAGGACAGTTACCTGTCTATCAATTCGTGTGTCTTAATTATGCCGTAGACTAATGGAATAATGGAATGTGTTTTCTGCCGCATAGTTGCTGGAGAAATTCCCGCTGACATAGTTTACCAGGACAAAGAACTTTTAGCTTTTCGAGATATTCACCCTCAGGCGCCTGTACATTTGCTTATCATACCTAAATCCCATATCCCTTCACTTGCGGAGCTGACTCAAGACCAGCAAACGTTAATGGGCGGCGTGGTCTTGCTGGCTAAGAAACTTGCCGAGAAAGAGGGTATAGATCAAAGAGGTTATCGTCTGTCTGTGAGTTGTGGTCCTGATGGTGGTCAAGTAGTGCCCCATGTCCATTTCCATCTGATCGGTGGCCGGAAATTGGATGACCAGCTAGGCTGAGAAGCTTCAGCTACCATCAGCAAGAGATTTCAGCTTTAACATGACCTCCTGTATGGCCTCATCCGGGGTAGAAGCGCCGGCGGTAACACCGATGTGCCGCTTACCTGATAGCCAGTCAGTTTCTATTTCGTTGGCGGTCTCTATAAGGTGAGTCTCTACCAGTGGTGCACAAACTTCGGCAAGATGCCGGGTGTTGGCACTATTATGTCCACCCACCACTATCATCAATTCACTCTTTCTAGACAGTTCTATGGCTGCCTCCTGTCTCTTTCGTGTTTCTTCGCAGAGTGTATTGATAACGCGTAATTCCTGGACATGGGGAAGTGCAATATTAATGACGTCGGTAGTGAACTCGGTGAACCTAGAATGGCTTTGCGTGGTCTGTGACAGTACACCCAACCGACGGTGCAATTGGCCAATGACTATTTCTTTTCCGTCCATGGTGGCCATAGCATTGTTGCCTGCCCAGCCCAGCAGGCCCTTCACCTCGGGGTGGTTAGCTTCGCCGAAGATGATAACGCTGAAGCCAGAATCAGCCAGCTTTTTAGCTGCTCTCTGCGCGCTGCGCACGATAGGGCAGGTGGTGTCTATGATTTGAAGCTGTCGGCTGTGAATCTGTGATAGCGATTGAGGTGCAATGCCATGAGAGGGAATAGCAATGATTTTACCCTCTGCCTGGTCTATTTCAGTTATAACCTCAACCCCCAATTCGGCCAGCCTGGTAACGACCAGCCGATTGTGCACAATCGGTCCGAGGGTGACTATGCTCTTATGATGTGTTCTGGCAGCCTGCTCGATTATTTTGATAGCCCGCCTGACACCGAAACAAAAGCCAAGTTCACGAGCCTTTTCAATTTGCGGTCTGGTCATATGGCTGTGTCTCAATGGGTAACTTAGCAGGGTTTGTATCTGCCGCGGTATTCAGGTGGCAGCACTGCAGCTACCTTTCCCATAATATATTCGGTTAGCTGTTTCAGTGTTTCTTCAGTCGGTTCGCCTTCTACAGGTGGCAGTATAAATGGCTTTCCAAAGGTGATGGTCACTTTCGGGCGTTTAAGCCAGCCGATGCCTTTTAGCTTCTCCGTTCCACAGATGGAGACGGGTATAAGTGGGGCCCCGGTGCGTAAGGCTATGAGTGCACAGCCGTGATAGGCCTCTTTAAGGCAGCCGGCTTTACTCCGTGTACCTTCTGGGTATATGCCGAAAAGAAGACCCTTCTTCAGCACTTCTTCTGCGTAGCGTATTGCCAGTTGTCTCTCTTCAGCAGTGCCACTGCGGCGTACCGGGTAGGCTTCAGCGACATCCATTAAAATACGGAATATGGGAATGGGCCAGTAGTAGAACAGCTCTTCCTTGGCCATGATTATGCTATCGCGGGGCAGGATGCTAATGATATGTAATGGCGGGTCCAGCAGATGAAGATGGTTGAAAACGGCGATGATCGGTCCGTTAGGTGGCAGGTTTTCCCTGCCCTTTACCTCGAAGCGTATCAGGGCTCTGAGCAACCACTCAACTATTGGTCTAACAATTTTAAAAGATATTTTTGTGGTCGGCCTTATTAATTTTCGCCTGACAATCCCGTGTTTGATGGGGAATTCGTAGAGGCAGGCTTCCGTTTGTTTCTGTTCGAAACTGTTAACATATTTGTGCACTTTGAACCATCGGGCAAGCATGCGACCCTCCTTAACTTGGTATATCCTACCATTATGTCTTGCTGTATCAATCCCTCCGTAGTGTTTTGATGCTTTGATTTATCAACAGCGTAGTTCAAGCAGAATGTTTTTGTTGCACTTAGAATAACAGATTTTGTAGGCTGCCCACAACCAATGCCGCTGCTAACATTACGCCGGTGGCTTTGAGCATATTTATAGCACCCAGTTCTTTGGTTAGTATGGCAAAGGTAGCCATACAGGGGAAAAACATAGCCAGAACAGTGCTGCTTATTACCAGTTGTTTTGCTGTCAATGCCAGTGGTGCCAGCATGCCCACGGCCACATCCTTTCGCAAAAATCCTACAGCCAGAGGCACAATTGTCTCTTTGGGGAGCCCCAGCAAACCGGTTAAGATCGGAGCTGAAATATTGGCAATGAAATCGAAAGCTCCAAACCTGTAAAGGATATTAACCACCAGCACTGCTCCAAGCACAATAGGCAAGGCTTCCTTAATAAAGCTAAATACCCGCAACCACAGCTTTTCGCCGATGACCCGCCACGGTGGTAGGCGGTAGGGTGGAATTTCAATCATCAATTCCGGGCTGAATCCCTTTGTAATGTGATTCAGTATAAGCCCTATGATGATCCAGGATATGAACAGACTGCTATACACAATAGCTACATAGTGTGCACCTTGGGCTCCCACCAGCCCTATTATCATCGCCTGTAGTGATGCGCAGGGAACTCCGATAGAAATCAGTGTGGCAGCAATAAACCGCTCTCTTCGGCTCTCGAGGATACGAGTTGCCATAACCGCTGGCACATTGCAGCCTAGTCCGAGCATGGTGGGGATAACAGCATAGCCGTGGAGCCCTATCCGGTGCATAAACGTATCCATTAATACCGCCAGCCTCGGTAGATAGCCTATGTCCTCCAGTATTCCGAGCATAAGATAAAAGGAGATGATGTACGGTATTACCACGCCGAACTCGATGTACATGCCGGTGCTGAGCAGCCCCATCGACTGTTCGTAGTGGATTTCTCCGTTGAGCAGTTTGCCTACTAGGATGTCGTGCCAGAGGCCTCCTGAGCCTAGTAGCTGACTTAGCTTCATAAGCAGCGGTGTCCATAGCCAGTTGAACAGCGGGTCTGTCACATAATTTATGATGCCTTCACCTACGTAATAGATGATAAAGAAGATAGCAGTCAGGGCCAGCACAGCTATAGCCATGCCTGCTATTGGGTGGCTACTAGCATCTTCTAGGATCTCGCGCCAGGTGTGATGGCGGTGGCTCATTGATTGTACCTGTCTGATGATATCGCCAATTACAGCCCACCTTTCCTCGCTGGTGGTGCAGGCAGTGGGTTGCGTTGCTGCTTGCGGAATGCGACTGACCAGTTCCTTTATGCCTTCTCCGGTTACGGCTACTGTAGGGATGACTGGTACTCCGAGAAGCTCTTCTAGTCTGGCAGCATCGATCCTTATGCCCCGATGGCGCGCGTCGTCCCACATGTTTAGGGCGACTATGATGGGCACCTGTCTTTCTAGCAATTGTAGAGTGAGATTCAGATTTCTCTCTAAATTGGCAGCATCTATTACATTGATGACTAGGTCGCAGTCTTTCAGCATTTCTGCGGCTATTTCCTCGGCTTTGGAGGTCGGCTCAAGTGTATAGGTGCCTGGTACATCTATAACCTCGGCTTGTCTCCCGCCCAACTTTAGATAGCCTTTAGTTAAACCCACAGTTGTGCCCGGATAGTTTGAGGCTATAGTCCGGGTACCGGTCAGTCGGGAAAAAAGAACGCTTTTCCCTACATTTGGATTGCCCATAAGTAAGATCTTCATAGTTGCTGGCGAGGGTAACTAAGCCGATGTATCGATTTCAACAAGTATTTTCTTCGCCATACCGAAGCCGATGGCTATTTGCGTGTGGTCTGTCCTCAGGGTAACCGGACCACGAAAAAGCATGGAGCTTATTTTGGTTATTTTCTTACCGGGCCTGACACCAATAGCTTCAAGGCGGTTGGTCAAACCTCGACCACCCAGAATTTTAATCACGGTGCCGGTCTGACCGGCTTCCATTTCAGCTAAAGTTATTGGGCTTTTTGGGACATGCATGGCTTCTAATTCTATTTATTTTCTACAGATATTCCCTGGCGACAGTTTGAACACAACCCCACCATTCTGACCTCGACCCCGGTGATCTCGAAATCATATTGCTTACCAATGTCTTTTCTGCACTGCTGACTCATAGGACAGGCGAATTCAATGACCTTGTTACAATTGAGACACAATAGATGCTGGTGTTCTGTTTCTGGTCGCACTTCGTAGTGATGATGTTCCTCGGAAAAGTGGTGCTCCGCCACCAGTCCCAGCTTTTTGAAAAGTTGCAAATTGCGGTATACAGTGGACAGGCTGATCCGATGATTTTTCTCTCGTGCTTGCTGGTACAATTCGTTGGCATCTAGATGCCCGTTACTCTGGTGCAGCAGCTCCAGCAGTAAAGTGCGCTGGGTCGTTATCCGCTGGCTCGAGCTGTTCAGTAGTTGTTTGGCACCGCTGTTTTGTTTGTTTGCTTCAAGCATTTTGCTCACTGGCCCCTGCCTTGTCTATTTTGTAGTGCTAATGCAAATCATTAGCATTTTAACAACTATACAACAGCTGGGCACTAACGTCAAGGGTAAATGCAGGAAGGCTATCAGCGGGTTAGGTGAAGGCCTTACCCATTTTTAGATGCTGGTTCTTACCCGTCTAGGCGGGATTTGAGAAATAACATGGCTCACTTTGAGGGCTGATTGTTTAAACTGGTCTTTATATTGTCCCGGCCCTTATCTCGGTTTCGTGAATCTGTACTTCCTTTGTGGCTTCTGCTAGAAATAGGTTCACATCAAGCGCCCCCTCCGGCGCCAAAACGCCCTTTTTCTGTATTTTGCCCTCTAAGAGCATCAGTGCTGCCATTGCGGCCGGTGTAGCTGTGCCACGGCTCACTGAATTGGCTACCAGGTCATAAATATATTGTGTCTTCTTGCCATTTTTTTCGCCGGTGACGATGATCTTAAAGGCGCCGGCACAGTTTTCGTATTTTTTCACAGCTTCCTCGAAGATATTGCCGAAGTATTCGGGGGCGAAACGAGGCATGGCCCTGACTATTCTGGAAGATAGTTCTCTGAATGGCATGGAGATGCCCTCCGTTACGATGAAGGTTTCTGGGCTACCGAAACCGGTGTCAATTAAAGTCCTATATAGTCCCATAATGGTGGGCGGAAAGAGTGCGCCCTTGATACTGACATTTTTCACTCCTTTGATATAGCGAGGTAGGGTCACGGGCTCAGGATGGCCTGTGTAATAGACCTCCAGTTTACCCACCGGTGGCAGGAACTCCACTATTTCAGGCTCGGAAAAGCCTTTAACAGTGCCCCAGTTACCGTCCTTAAATACCGGGATTTCCCCTGAAATGATATGAAACCAGTGGGTCAAAGCTGCTGGCCCCGTTGGGTCTATAGCACTTTCTGCCCAGAAAATACGTATTTCCTTTACAGCGTCTAGCTTATCGGCGCCGTATTTGGCTATTATGTTGGTAACCCCGGGACTAGCCCCCATGCCGATTATTGCGGTTATGCCTGCCCTTTTGGCTTGTTCATCCAGAGAGAGCGATTCCGCCGTGGCGTCAAAGTCGTCGTCAATATCGACGAAGTCTACCCCGGCGGCAATGCTGGCCTTTATCAGTTCGCTTCCGTACTTATAAAATGGGCCGACGGTACTGACGGCTACATCTGCCCTTTTCATTAATTGGACTAAGCCCGCGAAGTCGCTGACGTCAATTGTAGTAGCTTCTATTCTGTCCCCAAGTTCAGCCGCCAGCCTATTTAACGCTTTTGTGCTGGCATCAGCGACGGTTATTCTGGCATCAGTACGATTTATCAGCTGACGGACCACCTCAGAGCCCATGGTGCCAGCTCCGCCGAAAACTATGATGTGCTTCATGTTCCTTTCACCTCCTTCACCCGGGCTGCAGGGATTTTATTCCATTTTTAGATTAAGAACAAGATATTTGGTGCAGTTAATTCTCTCATTTGCGCGTATCTATGGTATCATCTCTGTTAAAGTGGTCTAGACAGAACGCCATCTGTGGAGGTAACTGAAAGGATGAGAGGATACACAGCATTTATTGTTCTTGCCTGCGGCCTTATGGCGCTCTCCGCCCTGATATATTTCATTCACTATCTCATATTTCATGATGTGCACCATATTTTCATATACATGGTGGGTGATTTGGCCTTCCTGCCGCTCGAGGTGTTTTTGGTTATCATAGTAGTCGAAAGGCTGCTGGCCCGACGAGAAAAACAAGCGCTGCTGCAAAAGCTAAACATGGTGATCGGTGCCTTTTTCAGCGAGGTGGGGAACCGGCTGTTATCTGTTTTTCCTGTTTATTTTGATGATAGCAACGAGTTCAGCCGTCGCCTCGCCATCACCGGGAACTGGACTCATGCTGATTTTAAGCAGGCAGTGTCTTTCGCCACTGCTCTTGATATCCAGCCAAATGTTCTTAAGGTTGATATGGAGGAACTGAAAAGGTTCCTTGTCGAGAAACGACAGTTTTTACTGGCATTGTTGGAAAATCCCAATTTGCTTGAGCATGAGCGTTTTACTGACTTGCTCTGGGCGACCTTACATCTTACTGAGGAGCTGGAAGCAAGGGTGTCGCTGAAAGGTCTTCCTGACGCTGACGTTAAACATATTGCCACCGATATACAAAGAGTGTATCGGCATCTGATAGTGGAGTGGCTGTGCTATGTGGAACACTTAAAGTCAAAATATCCGTTCCTCTTTTCACTGGTGGCACGGACGCATCCCTTCCAAGCACATCCCTCTCCGGTGGTCACATAGAACCAGTGGCGGCTGGCGTCATTTCCTATTGGCTATTGCGAGCAGTCTGGCGGCATTGCCACCTAGCCACTTCTCCTTGACCGCCTCTTTCAGCTGTAGCGCCCTTATTTCATCAACGCAGCGTTTTGGCGGCAACATATTGTCAGTGGCGAACAGGACTTTATCTTGAAGGAGCGAGTTGCCGTAGACCATAAGCGGCTCCCAGCCGGTTCCTGGTGTTCCTATGTATTTTGGTGAGACAGCTCCGATTTCGATGTAAACGTTAGGATGTTTCCAGGCTATGGCCACCATCTCGGTAACCCAGGGCCAGCCACCATGGTTAGCCACGATGACAAGGTCGGGGAAATCGCAGGCTACTTCATCGAGGTATATTGGCCTGCTGTAGTCTATGGTTCGGTCTACGCTGAAGTTAATCGAGGCGTGTATGGTCACCGGGATGCCCAATTCCTGACATTTGGCATAAACCGGGTAGAACTGCTTGTCATTGGCTCGGAGTCGGCAGGCAAAGCCTTGTATGTTTACGCCTTTGAAGCCACGTTCCTTGACCTCTTTCTCCACAACTTTAGCCATGTCATCGTCTTCCAGTGGGTTGAGGCACATAAAGCCAGCAATAAATCTGTCAGGATGTTTCTGTACTATCCTGTAGACAGCATCGTTTTGCTTTCGGTAGTCGCCTATTCCCCATTCTCCTTGCATTACGGCAGCATCGACGCCAGCTTCGTCCATACTGCGGATAAGGTCATCCGTGGTTAGCTTGAAAACGTTAGCAACATCCTCATACGTCCCCAGATAACCCCTCAAATAGCTGGTGGGCAAAATCCTTTGAGCCTCCTCTAGGCTCATCCACTCATTCATTGGTGGCGTCATACGGAAATCTATTATCATCCTTGCCCTCCTTCACTCCTTCTTTTTCGTTTTCTTCAAAACGGCTTTTGCCCGTTCAGCTGCCTCTAGAGTGGAAAAGGCAACGGCTGCATCTCTAGCTTCCAGCTCGAGTGTCTGTTCGAAGTCCTGATAAACCCCCTGGGTGAGGGCTCTCTTGGAGAAATAAATTGCCAGGCTCGAGTTTTTAGCTATCTTTTTAGCCATATCCATCGCTGTTTTATCGAGTTCTTCCAGCGGCACTACCCTGTTTACTAGCCCCCACTGTTCAGCTTGGTTGGCGTCAATCATTTCGCCGGTGAAGACCAATTCCTTAGCCCTACCCAGGCCGACCAGCAGTGGCAATAACTTTGTGCCAGCGTTAGTTACTGTGCCGCCGACGCTTGTCTCAGGAAAACCGAACTTGGTACCCTCGGCAGCTATCCTTATATCGCAGTCCATAGCCCATTCACATCCGGCCCCGAGGGCGTACCCATGGACAGCGGCGATTACGGGTTTGCCCATCCTCAGCATGGTTCTGGTGGTATCCTGTAGAGTCTCTATGTATCTTAGCCCTTCATTTATGCTCATGATTTTGCTCTCAGAGAGGTCATCACCGGAGCTGAAAGCCCTACCTTCACCTTTGACTATAACTACCTTGACGTCCGAATCGGATTGGGCCTCTTTTAAGGCTTGCAGAAAATCGCTGACTAACTGTTTGTTTATTGCGTTCAAAACCTGCGGCCTGTTGAACCGGATCATGGCGACATCGTCTTTCTTTTCATAGATAATAGTCTCTAACCGCATTACTTCACCTCCAGATAAAGGCGATTATTTGACAAAACATAACACAGGAGCCAGAAAATACAATTTTGCTGGCTTATGTATGGACGGACGGCCAGAGATACTTAACCTGGCCTTAATTTAAGCGCAGTGCTACAGAGTCTGGTTATTTCACCTCCAGCTCTTCGAGTGTGGCTCCGGTGATTGTCTTGAGTTGGCTGTCTAAGTCTATGCCCCGTCTCTTCAAGTAGGCCTTTCTAGCGAACCAGTAAATAAGTCCCACGGCAATGATGGCGATGAAAATCAGGCCCAGTGTCTTATCAATGGTAAGGCCGATGAGGAAGATTAGACCGAAGAATACCAGACAGCCTATCCAGGTGAACCAGCGCCAGAAGGGTGAAAACTTAAAGACCGCCCTTTTGACTATGTCAGGTGCCCGTCTGGGCAGCAGCCAGGTTGCGGTGGCACCTAAAATCTGGACGACCATCAAGGCTAAAACGTTTACCGTTGCGTACTTGTCCAGTGTGGCTGCGAAGGAAATACCTATTAAAGAAAGGACCGTGGTCGTTAGCAGGGCTACATCTGGTGTGAAAAACCTTCGGCTGATGTGGCTGAATATGGTGGGGAACATGCCATCTCTGCCCCAGGCTGTGAGGTCGCGCGCCGCAATCAGTATCAGCGCGTTTATTGTGGTCAGCATGGCCATTATACCACCTAGAGCTATGAACATTACCGCGCTTGAGGGTAAAAATCGCGATGCAGCTTCCAGGATAGCAGCTTTTCCTATCTCACCAGCCTCGCTCCACAGCATGGTGGCGACGAGTGCAAAAGGCTGGAGTGTGTAGAGAACCAGTACGATGAAGAAAGATATGATGAGCGCACGCGGAATATTTCGTCTGGGATTGATTATCTCACCGCCAACCTCAGCCAGTCCAAGAAACCCGGTCCACAGAAACGTAACGATGATACATACAGTGATAAACCCCTGCATTCCTTTGGGGAAAAGTGGCGTTAAAAATTCCGGGTTGGCATTGATTGCCCCGCCTATACCGAAAAGAAGTATTGCCAAGATGAAAATTGCCATCATTATCAGCTGCGACCAACCCACCAGTTTGATGCCGAGGTAATTAATTAAGCCGAATATCAGAACTATAAATACCGCCCAGGCCATGAGTGGCACGCCTGGAATATAATGACCGATGTAGGCAGCAAAGCCCCAGGCGACTATGCAGTTGGTACCAACGATAGCTATGGTGCCACATAATGAACCAATCCATCCAGCTAAGGGAGAAATCAACCTGGTGGTCGTTACATAGTGACACCCAGTAACGGGAACCGCACTACTCAGCTGAATTACGTAGAGAATGCAGAATATGGCTGGTATTGCTGATACAACGGCAGCTATCCAAAGACTTGGCCCGGTCATTCCAGCTAGAGTCGGAATCAGCACAAAAAGGGAAGGGCCAACCACCAGACCTGTTATAGTAGCAACGGCGCCAGATAGTGATAGGTTTCTTTCAAGCCTTTGTGCCAACGTTCACCTCCTGTGTTTATTGTTTGTTGCCACTGTTTCCAGATTCAAATAATCACTTTTTCCTCCTTCAGCTTTGATATTCTGTCCCAGTCGTATCCTAGCTCCAGCAGTATTTCCTCGGTGTGCTGACCGTGCTCTGGTGCTGGGCCTTTGGGGCGAATCGACGTTTCACTGAACTGGAAAGGTGGTCGCAGCAGCTTGAACTTGGTGCCAGAGGTATGCTCAGCTTCGATGAAAAACTCGTTCTCCGAGACCTGCGGGTCGGCTATGACTTCAATCACCTTGGTTTCCGGCTCCCATATCAGCTCAAGTTTCTCGAACCTTTCAGCCCACTCCGCCCTTGTCTTTGTAGCAAATATCTCATCCAGCATGGAAATAAGCAGCTCGCTGTTCTGGCAGCGCTTCACATGGGTATCGAACCTCGGGTCTTTCTCCAAGTCTTCTCTTTCAATAGCCTTACACACACTAGGCCAGTAACGGTCTGTCTCCAGCATGACGAGTTGAAACCATTTGCCATCCTTTGCCTCATATGTATTGTACAGCGGGTTACCGGCATGTTTTCTGGCAAATTTTCCCACATCAAGTCCCAGAAGAGCAATTCCCTGTACATCGAAACCAGCCACCCACATACCACTGGCCATTAGCGATATGTCAACTTTCTGTCCGATGCCAAACCGCTCTCGTGCCAGCAGTGCGGTGACAATGGCACCGGCCAGGTAGGTGCCAGTAGTAATATCGCCCATAGCACCACGAAGTGGCACCGGCGGTGAATCAGGTTCGCCAAGTGTGGACATGATACCAGAGCGAATCCAGAAGGCGGTTTCGTCAAAAGCGTGTCTGTTTCGGTGAGGCCCTTTGAGCCCGAATCCGGTAGCCTGGGCATAAATGATCTTAGGATTAATCTTGGCTATACTTTTGTAGTCGAAGCCCAGCCTATCAACTACAGAAGCCCTATAGTTGGTGATGAATACATCCGATCTCTTAGCTAACTCATAAATGATTCCCCTACCTTTTTCAGTCGTCAAATCAAGAGCCATGTCCCGCTTGCCCCGGTTACACAGCTCCCAGAAGGGGTCGATAGTTCCAGTAGCTGAGATCACTCCGGAGGAGAGCACGCCACGCAGTGGGTCGCCGGTTGTCGGGTCTTCTATTTTAATGACATCGGCGCCGAGTTCGCCAAGTATTCGTGCGCATATTGGGCCGAGCACCCAAAAACCTAGCTCAAGGACTTTCATTCCTTCTAGTGGTAAAGCCATTTTTTTTCCCCTCCTCTTTTTTAAAACAAGCCGAGTTACCTTTTATCGTTTTTATACGTTTTTATATAGCTGGTGGCGTTTTTCCGGTACTGGTCGAAATATGCGCTCATTTTAGTTAGTACCCTAGTTTGAGTCAATACCCTTTTTGTATGGTGGTGAAACTTTTCTTTTCGTATTCTTAGATTTTGCAGGAAAGAAGCTGTTTACTTTTGGTTGCCTTTTTGACATATACCAGCGTAGCGCGGTAAACTTCACGGTATTATGCCCATGAAGACTGGCCCAAGTTGGCTGGACAGAGCTAAAATTCAGTTGAAAATGGCTCTGGGAATGAAGGTTATTCTCTGTGATACCTGCAAATGGGACTGGCGCAGCGCCTGCCATCATCCAGAGCGCCCCAATGCTGTCTGGTGCCCTGACTACGAAAGGAGGGGCAAATAGACTGGCTAACTACCTGTGGACGAGCTTGTACTTAACTTTTCCTTCGTCCCAGTATAGGATGAACTTAACGCTTTGTCCCTTAATCAGATATTTTTCACTTTTACTGCGCAGTTTTCTGAAGTCCGCTGACTCCAGAAAGGCCCGGAGAAGCTCTAGTTTAGCCTCGGACTTACTATCGCCTTCACCAGTCTGAAGATAATTCCTTATCAGACTTTCATACGTTTTTTTGGCTACAGTTTCAATGCAGTGGAAGAGGTCGGGGATAAGCTCAATCTGAACCAGTTCTGGACTCCATACGATTTAGCATTATTGTATCAACAGAAACAGGCCGCCGAAGAACAGGACGATGTAGGTCATCACCTTGAATATGAACTCGTTTACACGTATGAAGTTTCCCAGCGCGATGCCTATGGCTAATCCCGGGAGTACCAGTGCTGTTGTCTTCATGTTTTCCAAACCAATTTGTTTGGCCACTGCGAAGCCGATTAACAGAACTGTGTTCAGGATGAGCCAGAGGGTCGACAGTGTGGCGCGGAAGTTTTCCTGCCTTTGTAGCTGTCGGCTGGCGTAGTAGACAATAAGAGGCCCGCCGGTAGCAAATAGACCGTGAAAGATACCTCCGGCAAGGAGCAGCGGGAAACGGTAATACCAGCGCAGCTCACCCCTGTCAGCCATCTTGCTGAACAGGTAAACCAGTTCCAGCACTGATATAACGATGATGAATGAGCCCAAAATTAAACGGAGCTGGCCTTCGCTAGCGAATTCTCTGCTTACTATACCGACTATCATACCCGCGCCAGATACAGGCAGGATGTGGCGCCACAGGATGTGCCATTTGATATAGTGGAACCACCGTGTCACCAGCCAGGCACTTTGAAGTAGGCCAATGATAACAAGTGTGGGGATTAACTTTTGTAGAGGGAAGATGTGGATACCCAGGGAGAGGGCTATAATGGTGGCACCAAAACCTAGAATGGTCTCAGCAGTGTGGGCCAGGACCAGAATACAGTTCAGGATGAGAAAGCTCATAAGAGGACACAGTCAGTTATCGTACGCGATATAAATCATTTAAATATTGAACAGCAAAATCTCTGGCCATACCCCTATCGGGCATTGAGCCTATCATGCCATATATAGCAGCCTCACCGCTGATGTCTTCCGGTTTCAGGGTAATTACTTTCTTCACTGCCTGTTCTAGATCTGCCAGGAAGGTTTCAACTATTGTGGCATGTATGGGGAATACGGTCATGTGCAGTGAAGGCGGCAGGTGCTGGCTATCGATATTCCAGCCCAAGCTCTTCATTTTGTCCCCCAGAGCAAAGACGTTGAGGACATCGCTGCTGAAGGCGAATACTGTTGCTGGTGGTTTGCCAAGGACATAAAGGCCAGGAATAGCCTCTATTCCTTTGATAAGCCGCTTTGTCGTCTCAATGGTAATTTTGGCTAGGCGCATAAATCCTTCGAGACCGAGGTACTTTATAACTGCCCAGCTCGCAGCTATGGGGCCGCCCGGTCTTGACCCCAGCACATTAGGGGTAGCATAGGCACCGCCCGGGAAATCAGCATAGGCAAAGATTTGATATTGCCTCAGTTCGGCATTGCGATACAGGACGGTTGAGGCACCTTTGGAAGTGAAGCCGTACTTGTGGATATCGGCAGAGATGGACTTTACACCGGGAACCCGGAAATCAAAGGGTGGAATAGGGTAGCCAAGTCTGCACAGAAAGGGTAATATCATGCCACCCACGCAGGCGTCCACATGCAGCCATACATCGTTTTTAACTGCAACCTCTGCCAGCTCTGTAATCGGGTCAATGATACCGTGAGGGTAGGAGAAGGCTGAGCCGACGAGCATAATCGTGTTATTATTTATCACGCGGCTTATTGCCTCCACATCGGCGCTCAGGGATTTGTCTGTGGGCACTACTACTGTCTTAATCCCCAGATAGTGGGCTGCTTTGTGGAAGGCTGGGTGGGCGGAAGAGGGCAGAATCAGCTCTGGCTGGGTTATCTGTGGTCGCTGTGCACGGGCAAAATCCCGGGCTGCCTTAACTGCCAGCATGATACTTTCTGAGCCTCCTGAAGTCATAAAGCCCACGGTTTCTGAATTTCCACCAAGCAGACTTGCTATCATGGAAACGACCTCTGTTTCCATTTTCAGCAGACTGGGGAAGGCAAAGGGGCTTAAGGCATTTTCATTGATGAAGAGCGCATAGGCTTCGGCAGCGAGCCTTTCTACTTCCTCTCCGGCATTGTAGACCAAGCTGAACATTCGACCATGTTTCCAGTCGGCATCACCAGCCCTGATTGACTGAAGTGTGTTAAAAATTTCTTCTCTCGGTATACCCTTTTGCGGAAATTCGACTTGTGCCATAGTTCACCCTTCCATTTAGTGCTTTTGGGTTGTAAACCTTCTTGAGTGGAATGATAGCACCATGACGTGCTTCTGTCTATTTGGTACACAGTCTTTATACAGCTTTCGTTTTTCCTTTGACACTGCAAAGTGCCGGTGTTATGATTGTATTGAAATGCCCAGCCGGACGTTTGGCTGGGCTGTATATGGAAGACATTAACGGTTTATATCTGATACTTTTTGTAGTCTGTTTGGTATTTTCAGCCTTTTTCTCCAGCGCTGAAACCGCTTTCGTTTCTGTATCCAAGCTCAGGGTCAAACATCTGGCGAACACGGGGGTGAAGGGGGCTGCAAAGCTGGAGAAGGTCTTAAAGGAACCAAGCAGGTTCCTGGCAACAGTGCTCCTTGGGAACAATCTGGTTAATGTAGCTGCTGCTGCTCTAGGCACGATGATGGCGATAAAAGCCCTAGGGCCAGCTCTGGGAGCCCTGGTTGCCACCATAGCAGTAACCACACTGTTGTTGATTTTTGGTGAAGTTGTCCCGAAGACCCTCGCTGCTCACCATGCTGAGCGGGTGTCTCTGGTTTATGCCGGGGCAGTTGAAGCTGCGATGTGGCTTCTTTATCCCTTCGTATGGGTTTTGAACCATATCGGCTTGAGTTTCACCAAGATGGTGACCGAGTCCGCAGAATACAAAAAACTGGTGACCGAGGGGGAAATCCATACAGTTATCACTGTGGGTGAGGCCGAGGGTGTACTGGATAAAAGTGAAGCCGAGATGCTGCATAGGGCCTTTGAATTTGCCGACCGTCCAGTTAGCGAGGTTATGCAGCCGCGGACTGAAGTCGCCTGGCTGAAGCAGGGTACGAGCCTAGCTGCCTTTTTCGACATATATCGCCAGAGCCCTTTTTCCCGTTTCCCGGTCTATAAAGGCACCCCCGATAACGTAATCGGCGTTTTGTCAGTTAAGGATGTGCTTATGGCCCAAGCAAAACAATCGTTGACCATGGATAGCCCGATTGATGAACTGGTACGGCCCGTCCATTTCGTGCCTGAGTATAAGCGTTTAGGTGAGCTTCTGGCAGAAATGCGGGACAATAATTGTCATATGGTAGTAGTTGTTGATGAGTACGGAGGCGTGGCTGGGATAGCGACACTCGAGCACCTGACTGCGGAGATAATGGGTGTTATCGGTGACGAACTGGCGGTTAGGGAAAAGGACTTTGTGACTATTGATGCTAACACTTTTGAGGTAAACGGTGGATTAAGAATAGAGGAAGCTAACGAGGAGCTGGGGCTGGATTTACCGGTTGGAGACTATGAGACCGTGGCCGGTTTCATTCTTAGCCACCTAGGTCGTATTCCAAGGCAGGGAGAGTATTTAAAGTACAAAGATTTGAAACTGGCTATACTTGAAATGCAGGGGCGAAAGATAGAGAGGATTCTGGTGACCAAGGAAAAGGATGCAGCGCCTGCGTCTTAAATTTAGCCGTGGTGAAGAGCTTAAGTTTCTGTCACACCTTGACTTGATGAGGCTTTGGGAAAGGGCTTTCCGTCGGGCCCGTCTCCCTTTGGCCTATTCAGAGGGTTTTACTCCCCATCCGCAGATCTCGCTGGCCGCCCCGCTGGCTGTAGGAGTGACCAGTGAAGCTGAGTTAATGGATGTTTTCCTTACGCGGTGGGTGTCACTGAATTCTTTCATGGCTCAGTTGAAGGAGAAATTGCCCCGTGGAATAGATTTACTGGAAGCGTGGGTGGTTGCCCTGAACGCACCATCACTTCAGTCCCAGGTCCGATTTGTAGAGTATAGGGTCGAGGTGGAAACGGACAAAAGCAGACAAGAAATAGAGTCGGCTTTACGGTCCCTGCTTGCTGCCAGAGAGATACCGTGGCACCATTTCAGAGATACGGGCGCCCGCTATTACGATTTGCGTGCTCTGGTGGAAGACCTGTGGCTTATTGATCGCTCTGATGCGTTTTGTGTGCTGGGGATGAGGTTGCGCTGTGATGCCAAAGGTACCGGCAGGCCAGAGCAGGTGACGAAAGCCCTGGGCTTTTCTCAGCGGCCAAAGTCCATCCACCGCACTAAGTTGATTTTAAATAAAGATAGGGTGGGTTTGGTATAATAAATGGTGCTATCGGGGACCTGTCCAGATGTCAAACGCCAGGAACTGGCTATAAAGTATTCCAGACTGACCAGACTGTTATCTTTAATCGAGCTAGTTTTACTCATTGCTCTTCTTCTAATGCTCATTTTCGGCGGTATCTCGGCCCAACTGAGTTATCTGCTGACCTTTCCGCAGCCAGGGGCGGCGGCCATCTATTTCCTCATTTTGTGTATTGGTTTGGGGATAATCTTAATGCCGCTGACCTATTATAGAGGCTTTGTCCTGCCGCGCCGCTACGGTCTGTCGAACCAGAAGTTCAACGACTGGCTGGTGGATAGGGCTAAAGCCTCAGCACTAGGCATATCATTAGGTTTGGCAGTGGTTATTGTTGTTTACTGGTTGCTGGGCCGATTTCCCCATATCTGGTGGATTTGGGCAAGTGTGTTACTTGTGTTGCTTGTCCTTCTTCTGACCCGGCTGACACCGACCTTGCTTTTGCCTATTTTCTTTAAACTGGAACCACTGGCTGATGTGGAACTTAAGCAAAGGTTGATGGACCTGGCGAAGCAAGTAAGGACACGGTTTACGGAAGTGTTCACCATTAATTTGAGCAGTAAAGGTACTGCGGCTAATGCTATGCTGGCTGGTCTGGGTAAGACTAGGAGTATTATAATTAGTGACACCTTGCTACGGCAATATTCCCCAGACGAAATTGAAGTGATACTGGCTCATGAATTAGGCCATCACCTTCACCGGGATATTTTAAAATTACTAGTAGTCGAGACGATCGTAATTTTCTTTGCCTTTTGTTTGGCTGATTTGGTTTTGAAAGCTAGTCTTGATTTGCTGGGTTTTCAAGGTATTGATGATGTGGCGGCATTCCCTGTATTGTTGTTGGTTTTGATTGTGTTCAACCTTATGGCAACGCCGTTGGTCAATGCCTACAGTCGGCATCTGGAGAAGTCAGCTGATAAAGTGGCCCTGGAACTCACAGCCAACCCCGAGGCATTTGTCACGGCAATGACCAAGCTTACTGACCAGAATTTAACTGTGGCAGCCCCAAGCTTCTGGGCGGAGCTTTTATTCTACGACCATCCGCCTTATACTAAACGGGTGGCTCTGGCTCGGGCTTATCGTGACAAGTTCAGGAGGTGAAACATCAGACTCATACTAGTCAGGCATGGTGAAACTGCCTGGAATCAACAGCGCCGGATTCAAGGTGGTGGCAGCGATACAGAGTTAAGCGAGGTAGGAAAAAAGCAGGCGGAAAGACTGGGTCTGGCCTTAAAGGACCTGGAAATAGCTGCTGTCTATTCCAGCCCGCTAAAACGTGCCTTTGATACTGCCATGGCCATTTCCAGCCACCATGGGCTGGTAGTACAGGTTGAGCCTGATTTGCGTGAAATAGAAGTGGGCGAGCTTGAAGGCGTCCCTATAGCTGAACTCGGTAACAATTTCAGCCAGTTTCTAATGCAATGGCGACAGGGCCGGGGCTCGGAGAAATTGCCCGGTGGCGAGAGCGTGGTTGACCTGGCGGATAGGGTATGGGCTACTATACAGCGCATCCTTGAACGTCATAATATGCAGACAGTTGTCGTGGTCGGTCATTACTTCGTCGTATTGGTGGCTATCTGTAAGGCTCTAGGGTGGCCTTTAAATACTCTGGAGAGGATTAGAGTGCAGACCGGCAGCATCAGCATAATCGAGTTTGGTGATAGACATCCTTACCTGGTCTGCCTGGGCGACACGTGTCATTTGAGGGAGTGACGGAAGATTGGCCAGTAAAGAAAGGACACTGGAGCAAAGGATTACTGGTTTTATCAGAAAACACGAGCTTTTGTCAGCAGGTGGAAAGGTCGTTGTGGCGGTGTCGGGTGGTGCTGATTCGGTATGTTTACTTCATCTGCTGGCAAAGAGCCGCGCCGACCTCGGTGTGGAGCTTCACGTTGCCCATCTAAATCATCAGCTTCGCGGTGCTGAGTCTGATGCTGATGCTGAATACGTCCGTGATTTGGCCGGTGAGCTTCGCGTGCCAGCCACCATAGAAAGTCGTGATGTGTTGGCTTACCATAACCGGAAGGGAGGTTCCTTGGAGGAAGCTGCCAGGGAGGTGCGCTACAGTTTTCTGGCCGAAGTGGCTAGTCGAGAGGGCAGTTCTGTTGTGGCGTTGGGGCATACCCGAGATGATAATGTCGAGACCATCCTGATACATCTGCTCCGAGGTGCTGGATTGGCTGGACTGTGTGGCCTGCAACCTCGCTCGGTATTGCAGTTAGGTGAATGTAATTCCCGAATTGAGTTGGTGCGGCCAATGCTCGAGGTCACCAGGCAGGAAGCGTGGGGCTACTGTCAGAGACATGGGCTAAAGCCACGGAGCGACTCATCCAATTTGTCACCTGCATTTGTAAGAAACCGCATTCGTCTTGAGTTGCTACCTGTGGTCAGAACATATAACCAGGGCATTGATGACGCTTTGCTCAGGTTAGCGGCTATAGCTGGTGATGCTCTTGCCTTTATTGATGGGCAAGTGTCAATGATATGGAAGGAGCTAGCTGAAACAAAAGCCAATGTAATTTACTTGAATGTGGGCAGGATGGCTTCGTTACCACGGGCTATGCAAAGGCAGGCGTTTCGAACGGCGGTGCAGCAGCTTTTGGGTAATCTTCGAGATATTGAAGCTCAACACATTGAGGCGATGGTGGACTTTCTAGCAAAGCCGGCGGGGAAGAAACTGTGCCTGCCACGCGGCGTGACATTGACCGCAGAGTACGGCCGTCTGGTTTTAACTTCAAGTCAGACCTCCTCCTGTCCATTACCAACACTCGATGGAGTATTCAGCATTAAAGTCCCTGGTGAGACAGTTTTGCCTGGCTGGCATGTTACTGCTGATGTAGCTACAGAGTCAGCCAACAATGGCGATGGTCTAGTTGCCTGCTTTGACTTGGACAGGGTAGGTACTGAGTTGACGGTAAGGCGACGCAGGCCGGGCGACCGTTTCCAGCCCCTGGGCATGAAAGAAATTAAAAAGCTCCAGGACTTCATGGTTGATTCCAAAATTCCTCGTTCCTGGCGCGATAGGGTACCATTGGTCTGTTCGCCTGAAGGGATTTTATGGGTGGTTGGCTGGAGAATAGACGATAGGTTTAAAGTCACGGAAAATACCAGGAATATCCTGCGGCTGAAGTTTGAAAGGTCTGCCTGATGGTGGATTTAGAACTGCGTTTGCGTCGGCTCACACTGGATGAGGCATTGCCCAGGCTTAACTGCTATCTTCATGCTGCTTTCATGGCAGGCCTACCTTCTGTGCGAATTGTTCATGGTAAGGGGACGGGTACATTGCGCCGTGCAGTGCATGCTATACTAGCAGAGCATCCTCTGGTCAAGTCCTACCGGGTGGCTGGCCGTGGTGAGGGCGGTCTAGGGGTCACCATAGTTGAACTGACTGACCATTAGTGAAGCGGCTAAGACCTGTCGCTTCAATTAATTAACAATGTTAACAAGGAGGCAAATATGAGCAAAATAGGAGAACGGCGGCAGCGGTTGCCATTGCGCTTTCCCTTCGGAAAGGCGGTGGAGAACTTCCGTTCCACCTGTTTAAGTCGTGATGATTATGACCCTGCCACCACCTTTGTCTGGGGGCAGATGATGGCTATGGGGGTGTTACGGATGCTTGAGGCAGTGGAGGAGCGGTTTGGTGCCGAAGGGCAGGAGGTGTGCAGGCGCGCCATAAATCAGCTGGGCAGAGACATATTTCTTGAAATGGCTTCGGGAGTTGAGATCCCTGAGGACCTTAGCAATATTGAAGTGGCCTCGTTAATTGCTAGCTGGTTGAATGAAGTCCTGTACGCCTCCATAGAGGAAACTTTTATTAAGAGCGATGACGAGGCAGGCTTTCATATCCTCTACTGCCCGCATCAGGACGTTTATCGGCCTTTCGACTGCCGTGTCCAGCGCTATTTCGTTGAGGGCACCATGCAAGCAGCACGTGAGCTTTGGGGGGACAGGGGCAATTTCGATGCTTTCTTCCGTTACTCCATTCCCCAGGGACACGATACCTGTCTTTTTGAGATGAAGACGAGAAAGGGTGAAGCTGACGCCTGGCGCCAGTATAGCGAGGAACTCCAGCGCCGTGCCCTGGAACGTGTAAGGCGAAAGAAGCGGGATGATGGTGGACAAAAATAAGCTTTTTAGCCGGATAGTCTCAGGTAAATCAGCCTGTTGTATTCTGCATTTCGAGGGCTTCTGGTCGTCCTGATTCAAGGAAGGACTAAAATGGCTACAAAGACTGTTGCTGTCCCCAGACGAATGTGGTATCAAGATGACGAGCTGCGATTAGACTTCCCGGAGTCATGGGAGGTCGTACCCTGCCTGATGGAGGGCCACGCTGCCTACCGTATAACTGAGGAGGAAATAAAGGCTGCGCTGGCCAGACCTATAGGTTGTCCTGCCCTCAGGGAGCTGGCCTGCGGCAGAAGCGAGGTAGCCATAATCTTTGATGACATTTCCCGCCCGACAAGGGCCGCTGAAATTGTCCCCTATGTCCTTAAAGAACTGGTTGTGGCGGGCATTCCGGATAGGGCTATCAGGTTCATCTGTGCCACCGGTGCTCACGGTGCACATAACTATCAGGATTTTCACAGGAAGCTGGGCAGTGAGGTTGTGGACAGGTTTCCGGTTTACAACCACAATGCGTACGAGAACTGCACCTATGTTGACCAGACCTCACAGGGCACAAAGCTCTCCGTTAATTCTGAGGTTATGGTCTGTGACCTTAAAATCGGTATTGGCTCTGTGGTGCCCCATCCCCAGACTGGTTTCAGCGGCGGTGGAAAAATCATATTGCCTGGTGTATCTTCAATGGACTCAATTGAAGCCTTCCATCGGCTGGAAGTGAAGGCCAGGGAGGCGGGCAGGGGGAACACCGTAGGTCCGGGCAACTGGGCACAAAACCCGATGGTGCAGGACTTTAATGAGGCGGCAAGGATGGTAGGACTTGATTTCAAGATTGACACCATAATCAATGGTCAGGGACAACCCTGCGCCATATTTGCCGGCGAGCCTCAGGCTGAATATTATAAAGCGGTGGAGTTCGCCATGTCCCACTATGCCACAAAGCCAGTGCCGGGTGCTGATGTGGTCGTGGTGAATACTTACAGCAAGGGCAATGAGGCCATAGTTGGTCTGATTATAGGCATACCGATGTTGATTGATAAGGGCGGTGATTTGGTCCTGGTTATGGACTGCCCTGCTGGACAGGTGGTGCACTATTTGTTGGGCAGTTTCGGCAAGCGTACCAGGGGTCGATTGTTCAGCGCCGTTGACTTTCAGCTACCATGGCTTAAAAGAGTGGTAGTGCTGTCGCCACAGTTCGAGAAATCCATGGCTGACTGGTTGGCTATTCCTGGTACTGTATGGGTGAAGAGCTGGGACGAGGTTATGGACATCCTGAACCGTGATTTCCCCAGTGGTGCCAGGGTAGCAGTTGTCCCTGATGGTACCATTCAATACCTGGTGTGGTCTTAGTTTTCACAGGAGGAATATATGTTAGCAGTAACCACCGAGATAGAGCGGTTCAAGGCAGAGGCTGCCAGGGCTGGCGCTATAGTCTATGAAGCCAAAGACGCTGGTGATGCCACTGACTATGTATTGAAGCTGGTGCAGGAACGTGGTGTAAAGCGCGTGGTTAAGTCGAAGTCTGTACTGGCTGACGCGCTAAGTTTGAGACGGCATCTGGAAACGGCTGGCATAGAGGTAGTGGTGGCCGATATCGAGGAATGGATAGGCCAGCTTGCTGGAAGTAAGCGGACAAAAAGGAGAAGCTTGGAGGAGATAGCCAGGCTTATCTCCGCTGTAACCGGTGAGGAACTGGCCCCTGACCCGCAGGTCTTATTGAATGCAACCAACCGTGTATTGAGACAGGCCTGCATGAATGCTGACTTGGGCATATCTGAGGCCGATATGGCTATAGCCGAGACTGGAACCCTGGTCCTGACCGGCAGTGAGGGGAGTACTCGTCTGGTTGCTGTCTTGCCCCGTTTTCATCTGACTCTCGTTGAATGTGGGAGCATTGTCCCGACCATGGAGGATGCAGTGTTGAAAATCAGAGCGCCCGTCGAAGGTACTACTAAAATAGGGGTGCCGAGCTATGTGACTTACATCACCGGCAGGAACACCACTGCGGATATACCTGGCGCTATACTGGCCAGGGCTCAGGGGCCCGCAGAGGAGCACATAGTGATGGTGTCTAATCCAGATAAGCGAGGTGTGAGATGAGCCGGACTATGGCAAAGCGCGTCAATAAGGCGCTCGGGGACGAAAATTTACAGGCTGCCCTTACCAGATTGATGGGCCTCATCAAATTTGCCCGCCAGATGGCTTTCGAAGGTGTTGACTTTGATTCCTTGAGCCAGAAAGTCCGCAGCGTGAAGGAGAAATCTATCGCCAGCCTTCCAGAGCTGGTGGAGCAGTTCAAGACGGCGGCGAGCCGGGCTGGTGCGGTGGTATATGAGGCTAGGGATGCTGAGGACGCCAATGAGTATGTGCGTAAGCTAGCACAAAAGCACCATGTCAGGCACATAGTCAAGTCCAAGTCTATGCTCACCGAGGAGATCGAGTTAAGGCAGCACTTGGAGAGAGCCGGCATCAGAGTGACGGAGACTGACCTGGGCGAGTGGCTTGTCCAGCTTGCCGGAGAAAGACCGGCACATATTACAGGACCGGCGGTGCACAAGACCATCGAGCAGGTGGCTGAGCTCATTTCCAGGGCGACCGGTCGAAAGCTGGCGCCTGAGCCGCAGCTTTTACTGGATGCGGCGCGCAGTGCCTTAAGACATTCCTATTTTGATGCTGATATGGGCATGTCGGGTGCCAACATCGCCATAGCTGAGACGGGTACACTGGTCATCGTGACCAATGAGGGGAACGGCTGCATGGCTACTACTTTACCCCCGATATACGTGGCCGTGGTGGGTTATGAAAAGCTGGTCTCCGGCTGGGAGGATGCCGTCCATATATTCAGGTTGCTCAGCCGGTCCACCACGGGCATGAAAATGACGGTATATGTGTCGTATATCACCGGTCCCAGTTATACTGAGGCAATTTCCGGGTCGGTGGTACGCGGTGCCTGTGGCCCGGGTGAAGTCCACATTGTGCTGGTGGATAATGGTCGCTTGAAGATGCGGGAATGTGCTGATTTCAGAGAGGCGCTGTACTGCATTAAGTGCGGTGCCTGTCTCAATGTCTGTCCGGTCTTTGCCTCGCTGGCCGGGCAGGTCTATGGCTATATATACCAGGGGGGAATCGGTGCAATATTGACCGCTTTCTTACACGGTCTGGATAAGGCTGAGGATCCGGCGAGCCTCTGTCTGGGCTGTATGGCCTGCAAGGTAGCCTGCCCGGCCAGGATAGACATACCTCGAATGATAATTAGGCTCAGGACCTGGCTGGCTGAGAAAAAAGGCCTCCCCTGGACGAGCAGACTGGCATATCGGAGCATTCTGAAGCATCCGCAGCGACTGGATAAAGCGGTTAAAATCGGCTCTCATCTGCAGAAACCCTTCGTTGATAAAGACTCCATGATAAGACGGCTACCGTACCCGTTGAATTCACTCGCTCATACTATCAGCCTACCCAAGTTGGCAAGCCAGCCATTGCGCGAAAGGCTGTGCGCTTATTCTTTGCCGGTGAGGATGGACAAGCCTAAAGTGGCTTTATATTCTGGCTGTGTAGCCGCCTATTTTTATCCGGAGATTGGTGAGGATGTGATGAAAGTTTTACGTGATTGCGGGGCTGAGCCCTTTTACCCGGCTACTCAAGCCTGTTGTGGTGCCCCGGCACTTTTCGCCGGTGATGCTGAGACAACCTTAAGCCTGGTCAAAACGAACATCGAAGCTTTAGAAGAGGGAGAAGCTGACTATATTGTCACGGTGTGCGCTGGCTGTGCTGCCGTGCTGCAACGGGAGTACTTGCAATTGACTTCTGGAGAGCCTGAGTGGCACAGGAGGGCCGGTGCCCTGTCCAGCAAAATCCGTGACTTCTCGCAGCTGGTGCTTGAACTCACCCCATTGGTTGAAAAGAAGCCTTCGCGGAACTATAGAGTGACCTATCATGACCCCTGCCATTTAAAGCGTGGCATTGGTGTCTCCAACGAGCCCAGGCGGTTGTTGGAGCGCGAAGGTTTTGAGCTGGTGGAGATGGCGGATGCTGATGCCTGTTGTGGTTTCGGCGGCAAGGTGGTGCTCGATTATCCAGAGTTATGTGGCTCTGTGTTAAAGCGGAAGCTGGACAACATTGAGGTCACTGGCGTTGACATGGTGGTCACCAACTGCCTCCCGTGCGTGCTCCAGTTAAGGGGCGGCCTGGACAAACGCCACAGCAAAATAAAAGTGGTGCATAGCGCCCAGCTCCTAGCTGAGTCTTTATTCTGACATGATGGCAGGGCTACTGGTCTCGAAGCTCGCTACGTTTTTGGTGAGGTGTGTAATTAAAAGTTCCCCCTCGGTTGTCGTGGTTAGCAGCACGGCCTTGACAGCAGGTGGGTGGGTATTTAACATTAGCCACGGCATTCAGACATCGTAGCAAACTGGAAAGGCGGTGAAATATGCAGGAAATTGTTTCTGACCTTATGGCAGAGCAGAAATCCCTGGACGATTTTCTTTGCACGCTCAAGGATGAGCAGTGGGATTTGCCAACCCCGGCAGAAAACTGGTTGTTGAGGGACTGCGTGTCGCACATCGCCCACATTGATGAGGTGGCTACAGCCTTCCTCCGTGGCGATTATTCGGCACTGGATGAGGCGGCTAAAATAGGTATGGAATGGAATGAGACAGGCCCCCGGCGAGGCAGAACGATGACGCCAGCACAGATACTGAAATGGTGGAGAGAAGTGAGGGCAACAGAATGTGAAGAGCTTTTGAAGACTGACCCGAAGGCGCGGATACCCTGGTTCGGGCCACCTATGGGGGCACGTGCCTTCGCTACGGCAAGGCTTATGGAGACATGGGCCCACGGGCTTGACTGCTACGATGCGGTGGGCGTTGAGCCTGTGGATACCGACCGCCTGCGCCATGTGGCTATGATTGCTTACCTGGCCAGGCCCTATGCCTATACCGTCAACGGTCTGGAGGTGCCAAATACCCCCATACGCATAGAGCTGGTTCTGCCGTCCTCGCAATTCTGGTGCCAGGGACCCGAGGATGCTAAGGATGTTATCCGTGGTATGGCCAGCGATTTCTGTCGTGTTGCGGTGCGCAGGAGGCACTGGAAGGATACCAACCTGGAAGTAGTAGGCGACGAGGCAAAGCGGTTTATTCAGATTGTTCAGACTTATGCCGGCCCACCAGGCCCCGGCCGCAAGCCAAGAAAGGAGCACGCCTAAGGCTGCGGAGGCAGCATTTGCTGGGTCTCTCTGGCTACAAGCTCATGGTAGGCTGACATAAGCCGTCTGGTCATGGTGCCGGGCTTTCCTGAAGCGATGGGCCTGTCATCGAAACGTGTCAGTGGCATGATTCCTAGTATGGAATTGGTCAGGAACGCTTCTTCAGCCGCTATCAGTTCCTTCAGCTCGACATCTTTTACGATCAGCACAGCACCCAACGATTGAGCTAATTCCATGACTGCCTCTCTGGTGATTCCGGACAGGGCACCGCTCTCAATTGAAGGCGTTATGAGCATATGGGAGCTTACCAGGAAGATATTTGTGGTGCTGCCCTCAACCAGGAAACCACGTTCGTTGAGCAGCAGCGCTTCATCAGCACCGGCTTTTTTGACTTCCTGTCTAGCCAGGACGTTTTCCAGGTAGCAAGTGGACTTAAGTTGTGATAACGGCGACTGGCTGTTTCGGCGCCAGGAGGAAAGGGCTGCCGCATAGCCACGTTCGTAGGCTTCAAATGGTAATGGTATCAGTTTTCGGGCGGCGATGAATACGGTGATGTCGTGGCAGGTATCCGGGTTAGGGGTTATATCGCCAGCACCAGCTGATACGGTAAGCCTTATCCGGGCATCAGTTAGGTTATTGGCTTTAAGGACGTCATAACAGGCCTTCGCCAGGTCATAGGCAGCTAGCTTTGAAGCCATGCCCAGCATCCCGGCAGCATGGTGCAGCCGGTCCAGATGGCGGTTCAGACGAAAGATGGCCCCTCCGTAGGCCCTCATGGTCTCAAAGAGCCCGTAACCATAAAGAAAGCCATGGTCGAAGGGCGATAACCCCGCTTGAGAAGCGGGTATCAGTGCACCATTAAGATAGACTGTGTTTTCCATTGGTGAACCCTAATGCCAGCCCGGTCTGTTGAGGCTTAGAAAGTTGGCTAACAGGTCATGTCCTACTTCGGTCAATATGGATTCGGGGTGTATCTGTGTGCCCTCCACTGCATAGTTTTTGTGCCTTACGCCCATTATCTCACCTTCTTCAGTCCAGGCAGTGACCTGAAGGCAGGAAGGCAGCTTTTCGCGTTTTATAATAAGTGAGTGATAACGGGCTGCTGGAAACGGGTTTTTAATGCCCTTATAGATGGTCTGGCCATCATGCCAGATAAGGGACGTCTTCCCGTGGGTAGGCACAGAAGCCCGTCCTATGATGCCGCCATAGACATGACCGATGCACTGATGACCGAGGCAGACGCCGAGTATAGGGATTTTGCCAGCAAAGTGCCTTATTACGTCGTTGGAGATGCCGCTTTCCAGCGGGGTGCAGGGTCCTGGCGAAATAACTATGTGGCTCGGGGCTAGCCTTTCGATTTCAGCCAGGCTTATCTGGTCATTGCGATAGACCACCGGTTCCCAGCCCAGCTCACCAAGATATTGTGCCAGGTTGTAAACGAATGAATCGTAGTTGTCGATGACCAGTATCACTTTGTCCTCACTGCCACCTGTGGTGCCAACCGGAGCGCCTGAATTAGAGCCTTTGCTTTATCGAGTGTCTCCTGATATTCTGCCTCAGCGTTTGAGTCATAGATAATGCCACCACCGACCTGAAAGTAGGCTTTATTGTCTTTGATGATGAAGGTGCGGATGACTATGTTGAGGTCAAGGTTGGTGCCGAAGCTAAAATACCCGATGGCGCCGGTGTAGATGCTTCTTCTCGTTGGTTCCAGTTCGTCTATAATCTCCATAGCCCGCACTTTTGGGGCGCCGGTGATGGAGCCGCCTGGGAATGTGGCCTTGAGCAAGTCAATGCGGTCTTTGTCAGGACGCAGCCTGCCGACAACCGTGGAGGTCAGATGGAAGACGGTGGGGAAGGTCTCAAGTATAAGCAGCTCAGTGACCTTCACCGTGCCGTACTGACAGACCCTGCCTAAGTCATTTCTTTCCAGGTCAACGATCATTACGTTCTCAGCGCGGTCTTTTATGCTATTAAGCAACTCCTGTGCCAGCACAGCATCTTCTACGGGATTTTTGCCTCTCGGTCTGGTGCCTTTTATCGGTCGTGTCTCGACACGGTCGCCATCAACACGCAAGAATCTCTCTGGTGAGGCGCTGACAACGGTCACTCCATCGAAGTTTAGGTAGCTGGCGAACGGTGCCGGATTTATTCGCCTTAGGCGGCGATAAAGTTCATAGGGTGGGACGGACAGGTCGGTCTCGAAGCGCTGGGAAAGGTTCACCTGGAATACATCGCCAGCAGCAATATACTCTCTGACCCTGTTCACCGCTTTTATATAATCTTCACGGGTGAAGTTGGCCTTCAGCACTGTCTCATCAATGTTTCTGGTATTATGCAAGCTATTTTCCAGGGCTATGGGTGGGTGCAAAGACAGTCGGCCTTTCAGTTCTTCAAGTCGGCATCTGGCCCTTTTCAACCTGCACTCCTCATCAAGCTCCGGAAAGCCAGTGGAGACGACGTAAGTCTTGTGCTCGAGGTTATCAAAGGCAAGTATAGCATCATAGAAGCCGAAGTAGCTCTCGGGCAACTTAAGGTCATCTATGGCTGTGGTGGGAAGGCGTTCGATGAAGTGGCACAGGTCATAGCTGAGATAGCCAACAGCTCCGCCCCAGAAGGGCACCGGGGCTGATAATGAGTCTAGCCGGTATGTTTCAAGTAGTCTGCCTAGAATGTCAAAGGGATTGCCCTGTTCGGTTTGCTGTCTGTCTTGGGCTATGAGTGTGACCTGATTGCCCCGGCTTTTCATGATCAGGAACGGGTCAGTGCCAATAAAAGAATATCTGCCCAGTTTTTGCGGGTCCATGCCACTGTCCAGAAAAAAGCTGTTCAGCTCATTCTGGAACAGGTCATAGACCTCGGAAGCGTCCCGTGAAGGATAAATTTGCTCAATAAGTGGGTAGCGGTCCACCACTGTCATTATACATCCAGCGAGACGCAATTGGAATACCCGCATTTGGGCGGCTTCTTATACGGCAGTCGGTAGTGGCCTTGACAAGCATTTCACCATGTGATAAGATGTTGACGTTAACGTAAACTGTTCTTTCATGCGTAACGGTGTAATTAGGGTTTAGCCGTTATATGCAAAAATTTGAGTGGCCTGTGAAGACAGAAACAGTAGCACCATCCACAAAAGAGACCATGAGCATCGGTGAGCTGGCGCGACGAGCTGGCTTAACTACACGGACGGTGCGTTATTATGAGGAGATGGGTTTGCTGGTCGGGGTAGTCCGTGGGGTGAACGGACGCAGGGTGTACACAGACGAGCATCTTTACCAGTTACGTCTGATACGACGCGGGAAACAGCTTCTGGGGCTGTCGCTGGCTGAATTGAAGGAGCTGGTGGAGGTTTTCAGACAGACTGGTACAGAAAGAAGTGTTGTTGTGCGCAGCATTGAAATATTACAGACCCACCTTCAGGAAGTGGAAGACAAACTGAAGAAGCTGGAAAGCTACCGCAGATTGCTGATCAGCGAGATTGAACGGGTCAAAAAGCTACTTTGAAATTGGCGGTTAAATATAAACTGCAACAAAGGTAACACCACACCGTGGCTTGGAAATTAGTGGTTAAGATTTGAAGGGGGAATGAGTATGGTGGATTCAATTCGAGTGCTGCTGGGCAAGATCGGGCTTGATGGACATGACCGGGGCATCAGAATGGTGGCTGCATGGCTGCGTGATGCCGGAATGGAAGTGGTCTATGTGGGTACGCATCAAACAGCGGAAAGGATAGCCAGGGTTGCTAGCGAGGAGGATGTGGATGTAATCGGTCTTAGCTTTCAGGGTGCTGACCATGTGCCGCTATGCCGGCAGATGGTAGAACAGATGCAAGCGAATGGCCTTGAGGATAGGCTGCTGGTTGTCGGTGGCAATATCCCCCGGGCTGATATTCCACTGCTCAAAAAAATGGGGGTAGATGCAGTTTTCCCCAGTGGCACGTCGATGAGTAAATCAGTGGCATATATAATGGAGAACGCACATAAGAAACGTAGCAGGGAGGCGAAATGAAGACTCAGGAAATAAGAAGTAGGTATTTTCAAGGGGCACGGCGGAAGGAAACCTGGTCAGGGCTCCCAGTCAAGGCAGTTTATACCCCGGAGGACATAAAGGATATCGATTATGCCCGTTGCATAGGCAATCCCGGTGAGTATCCCTACAAGAGGGGAATTTATCCCGATATGTACCGTGGGCGATTGTGGAGTCAGCGGCAGATCACCGGCTGTCCCACACCTAGGTTGACCAATGAGAGGTTGAAGTATTTGCTCAGCACTGGGGAGAGCGCTATCAACATCATAGGTGACCAGCCAACGCAAATTGGAATTGATTCTGACCATCCCTGGGCTGAGGGCTGTGTGGGGCGAGTTGGCGTGCCCGTGGACACTATGGATGACATGCGGCAGATCCTAGACGGCATTCCTCTGGACCAGGTGAGCGTTATGCTGACACTGGTTACTCCCATTGCCTTACCATCATACATGCTTATTGCTGAGGAGCAGGGTATCGCACCTCACGAACTCAGGGCCACCAATGCCATGGTTCCGCCTGTGCTGGGGGCTCCGGTGTGCATGTATGGGGGCAGGGGATGGTGGTTCGATATGGCCAAACGGCAGATGAACGAGTTCATAGATAAGCTTGATTATATGATTAAAAAATACCCCAAAATCTATGTGGCTAACTTCAACGCCTATAATATCAGGGAAACTGGTGTCGGGGCTGCCGAAGAAGTGGCCTGGATATTTGCCAATGCCTTTGAAGCGCTAAAACTGATAACGGAACGAGGCGTGTCTATTGATGTGGTGGCGCCGAAAGTCAGCTTTACCTTCAGCGTTATGATAGACATTTTTGAAGAGGTAGCCAAGTTTAGAGCAGCCAGAGCTATATGGGCCCGGACGCTGAAAGAGAAATTTGGGGCGAAGGACCCAAGATCGCTGGCGCTGAAGTACCATGTCAACACAGCCGGAATTATCATGGAGAGGCAGCAGGCGACGATAAATGTTATTCGTGCCGCCTACGCTGCACTGGCAGCGGTTCTGGGGAGCACGCAGTCGCTTCAGGTCGCCAGTTACGATGAGCCCATTGCTATACCTACCCAGGAAGCGGCTACTCTGGCCGTCAGGACACAGCAAATTCTGGCTAATGAGACAGGGGTTACCACCGTGGCTGACCCACTGGCTGGTTCCTATTACATGGAAAGCCTAACACTGCAGCTTGAGGAAAAGATGCAGAAAATCCTGGATACCATTGAGGGAATGGGTGGCTTTGCGGCGGCCGTGGCCAGCGGCTACATCGACAGAGAAATGGAGACCGCCTGGTTCAGGTATCAGAGAGAAGTTGAGAGCAAAGAACGCATCGTGGTTGGTGTCAATGAGTACACCGTTCCCGAAGAAGAGGATGCTGATATAGCAGTCTATCTCAGCCAGGTCGACTTCGAGCTGGTGCAACGCCATATCGAGAGCCTGAAGGAATTCAAGCGAAAGCGTGACCAGAACAAGGTGAAGAGGGCTCTGCAAGCATTGTTGAAAGCCACTGAAAACGAGGAATCCGATATCTGTGAGTATGAAAAGGAGTGTTGCAAGGCCGGCTGTACCACCGGTGAGGTAAGTGGGGTTAAGCGGATGGGCATCGGGCTGCCTTATGACCCGCTTGGTGTGCTGGAATACCCATTCGCCTGAAAGTGATAACCTTCGGGATTACACAGTTAAGTAGTAGTCTGGAGCTGCACCACTATATTTTTATTGTACCTGAGCTCTTGAGGCACTTCGGTTTAGTTTTTCCCAGCTGGCGAAAAAACAGCTACTGTCATCACCACAATAACAATTTGTTTCGTTCTCGCTTTGTAGATATTCACTTACCACTCCCCTCCTAGCAACCTGCAATATGTACACCGATAGCTGCATATACTAATCTTGATTACTTTTGGCAAAAGATATGCCTTCTTTCTCAAGGCTTATCGGGCGTGTTGTTCGCCTTTTCTAAGTTTTTCAGGCGGTTCAGCCGTTCCTGGGCGGCCAGCCCGTAATGTTTCTCCCAGGCTGCGAGTATTTCGTCTACAGGCACATCTATGCGGTGCCCGTGGTCTGCAACGTATTCGATATGTAATTTCCCGTCCATATTATAGGCATGGAACAGTGCGTCATTTTTACCATCGAACTCCACAGGTATAATCCTGTTATCCAGGCACATCTTGAGGTCGAACGCGGGTGTAGCCTTGATCCATTTGCCCCCCAAGAACAACTCGGTCCAACCGTGGTAGGTAAAAAGATTCGTCCCCATGATTTCGCGCAGTCTTTCAGAGACGAGGTGGTTTCTAATATCTGCCAAGTGTAGGCGTGCTGGGATACCTGCAGATCGGCAGAAGGCCGCCAGCACTGCTGCCTTTTCCACGCAAAAGCCCTCTCCTCTTTGCAGCGTCTTGCTTGCCTTGTAGTCTTCAAAGATCTCCAGAGGCACCAATGGGTTGTATTTAATATTGTCCCTTACCCAATAAAAAAGGCTTTTCGCCTTATCCTGGGGCGTTTCTTTATCTCTGGTCAATTCCCTTGCCTTGTTTATTATAAGCTCATTATCCGAGTCGATTGTGGGTGAGGGCCTGAGGTATTTTTCCATTTCGCTCATGGTTTGCCCTCCAGCACTTTCTTCATGGTGAGCCCGATTTCGGCGGGATTGGGGGCTATTGTAGCTCCAGCATTGGCCAATGCCGCTATCTTATCCTGGGCTCTTCCTGAGCTGCCGCTGATGATAGCTCCGGCATGCCCCATCCTTCTGCCAGGTGGGGCCGTAGCCCCGGCCACAAAGGCGACCACCGGTTTTGTCATCTTTTCCTTGATGAATTTAGCAGCCTCCTGCTCGGCAGTGCCACCGATTTCGCCTATGAGGACCACCGCCTTAGTGTCATTATCTTCTTGGAATAGCTCGAGTATATCAACGAATGTACTGCCAGGAAGGGGGTCCCCACCTATGCCGACGCAGGTAGACTGGCCGATGCCCAGCCTCGTTAATTGGGCAACCGTTTCGTAAGTGAGAGTGCCACTGCGGGAGACCACGCCTACGTTGCCCGGAAGGTGGATTTCACCAGCCATGAGCCCAGCCTTGCATTTTCCAGGCGAGATAAGCCCGGGGCAGTTAGGGCCAATAAGCCGGGTCGGTTTGTTTCTTAGGTAACTGTGCACCATTACCATCTCCAGAATCGGGATACCCTCGGTGATACATACGATTAGCGGGATGCCTGCATCGGCAGCTTCTAGAATCGCGTCTGTAGCGAAGGCAGGGGGTACGAAGACCATACTGGCATTGGCGCCCGTTTCCCTTACCGCTGATTCCACGGTATTGAAAACGGGTACCCCTAATATATGAGTGCCACCCTTTCCTGGGGTAACACCGGCTACAACCTTAGTACCATATTCGATGCACTTTTGGGTATGAAAGCTGCCTTCGCTGCCGGTGATGCCCTGGACTAATAGTCTGGTTTTTTCATCGATAAGAATACTCATTTCCTATCTCCCTTTAGCTGCTTCTACTGCCTTGCGGGCAGCATCGTAGAAGTCCGCTGCCTCAATATATCTTATTCCGGATTCGGCTAGAATACGTTTCCCCTCCTCAACATTGGTCCCGGCCAACCTGACGATAAGCGGAAGTCTGACGTCCATCTGTTTATGAGCTTCAACGATGCCACGGGCGATGACGTCCACTCTGGCCATGCCGCCGAATATGTTAATCAGGATTGCCTTCACGCTAGGGTCGGTGGTGAAAATCTTGAACGCATTGACGATACGCCCAGGGTCGTTTACCGTGCCGGTATCAAGAAAATTGGCTGGTCTACCGCCGGCGTGGGTAATAAGGTCCATAACCGCCATAGCCAGGCCGGCCCCGTTGACCATGCAGCCGATATTGCCGTCCATTTTTATGTAGTTCTTAATTCCCAGCTCATTGGCTTTGACTTCAAGGGGGTCCTCCTGTTCCACGTCACGAAGTTGTTCGATGTCGCTATGGCGGAAAAGGGCGTTATCATCGAAGTTCAACTTGGCATCAAGAGCCAGCAGCGCACCATCATTGGTAACAACCAGTGGATTTATCTCGGCTAGGGAGCAGTCTTTCGTCTGAAATAATTTGTACAGGTTTGTCATCAGGCTGGTGGCTGGTCTTATCTGAGCTGCGGTTAGGTTCATACCATAAGCCAGCTTACGTCCCTGAAATGCCTGAAAGCCAGTTGCGGGGTCAATATGGGCTTTAAGGATTTTCTCCGGGTTGACTCTAGCCATCTCTTCAATGTCCATACCCCCGGCTTCACTAGCCATCATCACCGGCATCCGGCTGGCATTATCGATAATGATGCTGAGGTAGAGCTCTCGCTGGACCTCAACCGCCTCCTCAACCAGTACCCTGCTCACCGGCACCCCATCAGGGGTTGTCTGGTGTGTTACCAGTCTCGTGCCAAGTATCTGCGCTGCCAGCTTTTCTGCTTCCTCAGGTGTGCTGGCTACCTTTATGCCACCGGCCTTACCTCTACCGCCGGCATATACCTGGGCCTTGATGGCCACCTTGCCACCCAGTTCAGCGGCTATTTTCTTAGCCTCTGCCGGTGTGGTAGCTACGCTACCTTTAGGCACAGGAATGCCAAACTCGGCCAGCAATGCCTTTGCCTGGTATTCGTGGATTTTCATCCATTTCCCTCCTTGTAATACAGGATTTCAGCGATTGGTTAACAAACGGTTGTACTAAAAACAACGTTTGGCGGAGGGGGTGGGATTCGAACCCACGTTCGCTTTCGCGAAAGCGGTTTTCAAGACCGCCGCCATAGTCCACTCGGCCACCCCTCCAAACTCCAAAACCACACTAGTATAGGAAATCAGATAGTGTTTATCAACCTTGTTCTTCGGTGTTTTGTTTTAAAAATCATATGGTAGATGTATAATTGTGGTTCGGGGGTGTCTCATGAAAATAAACATTTTGGGTATATGTGGTAGTCCCATTAAAGGTGGCAATACTGAAACCTTTCTGCGAGAGAGCCTGAAGGCTGCCGAAACTATTGATGGTGTTGAGACAAGGCTGATAGCTTTGGCCGGCAAAGAAATAAAAGACTGCAGACATTGTAACTGGTGTATCAGGAAACAGGAGGAAGGAAAGCCCTGTGCCCAGCGGGATGATATGGACGAGATATACCCCGAACTGTTGAGGGCTGATGCTCTTTTGCTGGCGACGCCTGTTTACATCGGGCGGCTTTCTGGCTATATGGCCTGCTTTACGGACAGATTACGGGTGTTTGCCTGGGGTAATGTTTACCGTGGGAAACTGACGAGCAAGGTGGGCGGTGCGTTGGCTGTGTCATGGGGCAGAAACTATGGTATAGAGACGGCATTGGTCAGTATCCTATCGGCTTTTTTTATGATGGGATTGATACCGGTGGGCCCGCCTCATGGCTATGGTTCACCCTTCGGGGCTTGTGGCTTAGCCAGTGAGCATGGCACCGGGAAATTCAATCCTGAAGACAAGCTTGGTGTATTGCGGGACGAATATGGTATCAAAGGAGCACAAGCTTTGGGGAAAAGGGTTGCTGAAGTTACCAGACTCATTAAAGCTGGTGAAGCTGCACTGAATGACCTGCACTGATTATAGCGTGGTTGAAAGTTTAGTCGGTTGACTAAAAAGTTGTGACTAAAGAGAATTGAGTATGTTTTCTATTTCGCTTTGACTTCTGAATGGCCCTTGTTTTATCTCTTTAATTATCCCGTCAGCATTGATGAAGAAGGTGCGAGGGATTTCGGTGATGTTGTAAAGGGTCTTGGCATCACCGTTCAGGTCGAGGAGGATGGGGAAACTATATCTTTTGTCGTTTATCCATGAGTGTGCGGAGTCTGCGCGGTCTTTTACATGTATAGCCAGTATGACCAGTCTGTCACGTGGCCACTTTTCGAAGACCTCTTGAATATGGGGCATTTCTCTGGTACAAGGTTCACACCAGGTTGCCCAGAAATTGACCATCACAATCTTGCCACGGAAGCTACTCAAAGTTACATCCTGTCCAGCCAGGTTCTTAAGCGTGAAGTCAGGGGCACGGTTGCCGATTTGATACCCCACAGGGATGATTGGCCGAGTCGTAAATGTTTGGTTGCTTGTTATCACGGCCGTGTTGCCAAAGGCATCTTTTGATATTATCTTGAAGTAGTAGGTTGTATCCGGGTCCAGGTTTCCGAGCGTCACACTATGGTAGGTGGAAAACTTTGTATTTTCTATCGTCTTTAAGCCATATAGTTCAGTTTTTCCATATTCAACCTGGCTGGTGGCAGGTTCACTTGTCAGCCAGGTGATTATGGCGCTTGACTCATTAATGCTGGATACATTGATACCTGAGATCGCTGGTGGGGTAGTGTCAGCTTGTGCTGAAGTTCTAAGAGTTCCTTCAGATGTAACTTCATTTCCGCTGGCGTCTCTTGATGTCACAGTGTAGCGATAAGTTGTGTCTGGTTTAAGCCCACTTATGGTTAAGGAATAGCTGGCTGCTGGGGCTTGATTAGCTCCTGTCCATGCGACTGTACCATTGGGGTCATATATTGTAACTTGACTGATGACTGGCGTATCAGTTTTCCACGTCATCACCGCGCCTGTTTCAGTTACCGATGACATTGAGATGTAAGGAATGCGGATAGGTGCACTGCTGGATGGGACATGAGGTCGTGGTGGTTGTTCTATCTGGCCAACAACGTAGTATATGCCACTGCCGATAAAAAAGCATATGATTAAAACAAGGAAAGTAGTTGTGAGCCAAGCAAAAGCCCGCCTGGCTGATGGCGATGTCCTTGGTCTTTTTGGTGTGATCTTTACCGGCTTGTATTGTTTTGGTAGCGCTGGTATGCCTACTGGCACTGGCACTGCAGTGGCAGCTACGGGTACCGGGCGGGGAACAAGTGGCTGTATTCGGCTATATGGCACGATGCCTGATTGGTTATAATTCACGGGGTGTCCCAGGGTGGGTACTGGGATGGCGACGGGAGGGAGTAAGTTATATTGAAACCTTGTAGTGTAGTTTGTCTGAGATGTGTAGCTTGGGGTGCCATACGGTCGTGGTACAGGTAATGGGCCTATCATGTTTGGACGTAACGTTTGCTGCTCTATTACTCGCTGCTGGCTGCCATAGAGGAGGCCACATCCGAAGCACCGACCTGACACTGTGTCCACGCTGGCGCCGCACTCGGGGCAGTTGTGCTGAGTGTGACTGCCAGGAAATACAGCAGGTTGCAGGCGCGTAGATGTCTGTGGCCTTGGGTGTGGTAAATTGCCTGGAAATCTTGTAGCCGGCATGCCTTGTGGTCGTACCTGTACTGTGGGTGTTGTAGGCTGTCCTGCAACTTTAGGTTCTTCTGGGATACAGAGGAAGCCGCACCTTGGGCAAAACCTTGACCTTTGTGGCAGTGGAACACGGCAATGTGGGCACAAGATAGTACCGCAGTTGCGGCACAATGGCTCGCCTGGAATCATTTGTGCATGACAAACAGAGCAAAGGGCTATTCTCGGCTGCATTCCTATCGCTGGTCTCCAGTTAAACCATATTTTGGAGTTTCAGCTGGTATTTAACCTCCTTGTTTTACTTGAGGCTTTAGCCTCACTGTGAGGAAGCGACTCTTAAGAGTCGCAGTAAATTGCTAACCAACCATATCTAACTAAATATAAATTACACCTAATTATACACCGAATCATAACATAAGTGTAATTTGTGGTTCATGAGTGATTACCCCCGGTGGCGGGCCCTCAGCCTCGCTGTAAAAAGCAAGCCATGAAGGGTGGCATTAATGTGGAGCAATCTGTGTGGGCCACAAGCAGACGAAACAGTTCACTATTCGATGGAGTCAAGTATAGCTTTGATTTCCTCCAGGCTTTTGAGCAAGCCAACTTTTATTGCTCTGATTACTCCTCCACGGTCTATAAAAAAGGTTGTAGGCATTACACGAATAGGATAGTCTCCAAGTATGCTGGGTTGATTTACCAGTATGAGGAAAGTTATTTCTGGATGTTTGTTGCCAAAGTTAAGGATGTTTTCAACGTTTTTGTCGAGGCATACCGTTAGCACGGCTACATCCTCACGGGTTTCATGGATGGCCTGAATATAGGGCAGTTCCAGCACGCAACCATAACAATTGGTAGCCCAAAGGTTAAGCAGAACTTTTTTCCCCCGAAAATCGCTGAGATAGATTAATGAGTCATTTCCCAGCTGTGGCAGGGCAAAATCAGGAGCGCGGTTGCCAACTTCAGCCGGCATTGGGCTAAGTGTGGTGAATTTTTTTGTTTCCGAGACTGTTTCAATGCCGCTGGCATCTTTCACAGTTATTTTGTAAAAATAGCTTGTGTCTGGCGCAAGGCCCGTTATTTTTGCGCTGTTCTCGGTGCCCTTGTGCTGTCCTGATGGCCCGGACAATTCGCATTCCGGGCTTTTCCCGTATTTGATTTCGTACGTTGTTATGGGTTCGGCAGTCTTCCAGAATACGTAGGCGCATATTTCGGTTACTTGGCCGATGCCAAAATCCAAAAGCTTTGGTGGCGCAATATCTTCAAAATGTGCTGCGATTGTCATGGGCTTTGTGATAGTGATGTCAATGGAGTTCGAATTCGAAGCATATCCGTCCCAGCGTTGGAATCTCCAGCCGTCAGCGGGGATAGCGGTCACTGTAATTTTTGTGCCTGGCTTATATTCTTCGCTGAACGGCCTCCCTGGCTCACATGTTTTCTCGCTGCCATCTGATATTTTTATGCTACCACCACGTGTGGCCACACCTATGTTAACCGTATAGTAAGTGACCGCAGTGGTAGGTGAAGAAATAGCGGGTGAGCTAGTATTTGGCTTAGGTGGGGGAGATGGAGTCTCTGACAAGCCGGAGCGATTGAGATAATACACAATAGCCGGTAAAGAAGCTGCTAGCATTATCAAGATTACTGCGACTCTTATAAACCACCACTTAATTGTTTCATTTAGAGAAAATTTTGGTAGTTTTAAGCTTGACTGTTGATTAAGCTTATCCCCATCCGGCGAACGTTTAAATACTGTTGTGCTAGGCGTGCTGGTGGGTGAGTGGTATGCCTCATTTATTTTCGAAACTGTCCGACGCTGTGACGGTTGGGGCTGATTGCTTGGCTCATAGACTTGAGTCGTTTGGCTCGATTGTGCTTCTTTCTTCGGTAATTGCCTTCTATATTTAGGGCTAGTTCGGCTTGTTGGTTGCTGTTGCGAGGTCTGATGCGATAGTTTTCCATACATCATCCCACAACTTTGGCACCTTCCGGTTTGGGGGTTGACTGTACCGGAGCAGCCTTCACGTTTGCATTTCTGCCAGGAAAGAGTATCAGATGACTGGGGCGAATTCAGAAGTCCGTCAGGGGGTTTTTGATTTCTGGGTGTTAGATTCATCGGTGACATTACATTGTGATTCCGAAAGTATGTTAGCTTTTCAGGGAAGTCTGCAGCTTAAGTCTCTATTAATATGGTTTTAAATCCTATCCTAACTTTATATTTGGACAAAGTCAAGTGCTCGCATCAGCATTGCTGGATTTTTTACCAATTGAAGCGGCTCTAAAGGGCTGTACTATAATTGGTGGAACTATTTTGGCTGGATAGTAGGGCTGTGCCAGGCGTCGGATAAAACAGTTTCTGGAGAAGGTTTAAGATTCAACGCTCTCTGCTTCAGCCCCGACGTTATCTTTCGCTTCTTGTCTTCATGGTGCCGGTGTAACCACAACTGCGGTTTGGACATGTTCCGTAGGTTTGGCTAGTTTTGGTACCACAGTGTGGGCAGATGTAATGTGCTAGCCTGCTCAGGGCTTTAGGGGGTTTCTGACCCCTTCTTTCCCCGGGCACCGTCGGCGGCTCCACAGTTATAGTTATGCCATAATTGTCAGTTCCCCGTAGGCGTATGTCTTTGTGTTCCATAGGGCCAATGTAGCCGCAGTTGGGACAGTGACCGGACTTGATTCTCGTTTTAGCGCCACAGCAAGGGCAGGAATACCGTAATTTAAACTCGTCTTCCACTTTTGTGCTTGTTTTCCAATTAGCCTTTACTATCTGTTTGGCAGTCAAGCCCTGATTACATCGGTTCGCATATATGGCTTGAGCACATCAGGTATCTTTATGCTACCATCAGCCTGCTGGTAGTTTTCCAGTAATGCAATAACTACTCGAGGTAGAGCAAGCCCGGAGCCATTAAGTGTGTGGACAAAGCGTGGTTTGGCACCAGGTTCAGGGCGATAGCGTATATTGGCCCGTCTGGCCTGGAAATCACCACAATTGCTGCACGAGCTTACCTCCAGCCATTCACCACACCCAGGAGCCCACATTTCGATGTCAAAGGACTTCACGGCAGCGAAGCCTAGATCACCGGTGCATAATTGAACTACGCGATATGGTATGTCCAAGCGGCGGCATACATCCTCGGCATCCTTCACCATCTTGTCCAGTTCCTTGTCCGAGTTCTCCGGTTCGGCAAACTTGTAAAGCTCCACTTTATCGAACTGGTGCCCTCTTTTGATGCCCCTAGTGTCTTTGCCGGCAGCCATCTTCTCACGGCGGAAACAGGCAGTGTAGGCCACGTAGTAAATAGGCAAAGTGCCCGGTTGCAGGATTTCATCCCGGTGCAGGTTGGTGAGGGGTACTTCAGCGGTGGGCACAAACCAGAAATCATCCTCTTCATCGTGATACAGGTTATCGGCAAACTTAGGCAGGTTTCCAGAGCCAACCATGCATTCGCGTTTGACCATGAAGGGGGGATAGATTTCGGTGTAGCCGTGTTCGTCTACATGTAGGTCTAGCATGAAGGCGATGAGTGCCCGCTGCAGATGAGCTCCCAGTCCCTTCAAGATGTAGAAGCGGCTCCCAGAAAGTTTGACACCACGTTGGAAATCTATTATTCCTAGCTTCTCCCCCAGCTCCCAATGGGGGAGTGGGGTAAAGGAAAATTCCTTCCGCTCCCCACAGGAGCGCACTACTATATTGCCCTGCGAGTCCTTGCTGACTGGCACATCGTCAGCGGGGATATTGGGCAGTCGCAATAGGTGGTCTTCCAGCTCAGCCTCTAGCCGCTGTATCTCTATTTCGAGTGAAGCGATTTTTTCACCGAGCTGACGCATATCGGCGATTAGCTGAGGCGGCTTTTCGGCCATCTTGCCCAGTTGTTTGCTCACCTGGTTGCGTTGTGCCCTGAGCGTTTCCATCTCATGCAGTCTCTGGCGGTGTTGCTCGTCTAGGCTCAGGATGGTGTCAATCGGTGCGTGTTCGCCGCGCTTTTCCAGCGCCTGGCGTACTGATTCGGGATTTTCACGGATTAGTTTGATATCGAGCATCAAATGACCTCAATGGACTTAGTGCAGCTAAACATCTTTTTCTGGCTGCTTCGACTTCAGTTGGGGAAAAAGGATAACTTCACGGATGGACGGCTTATCGGTCATCAGCATTGTTAATCGGTCAATACCTACACCCAGACCACCAGTCGGTGGCATGCCATATTCCAATGCCTGAAGAAAATCCTCGTCAATGACCTCAATTTCCGGTTCCTCGTAATCTGTTCCCTTTATTGCTTCAGTGGACTGCATGACTATCTGCTGGTGGAAACGGTCTCTCTGTTCTAGAGGGTCGTTAAGTTCGGTGAAGGCATTGGCAATTTCTATTCCGCCAATAAAGAGTTCAAAACGTTCTACCAGTCGGTCATTATCTCGTTTCCTCTTGGCCAAAGGTGACATCTCCACCGGATAGTCCAGTATGAAGGTGGGCTGAATAATGCTGGGTTCAACGAAGGTGGAAATGAGCTCGTCCACCAGTCTCCCTTTGTCTTTACTGGGGTCAACCTCCATTCCCAGTTGTTCCATCCTTTTTCGCAGAGAGGTGGCATCTGGATAGTCCATGAAATCAATACCGCAGCGCTCCTTGATTGCTTCACGCAGGCTGAGGCGCTGCCAGGGAAGTGTGAGGTCAATCAGCTCGTTGTTGAACTTAATTTTAACCTTGCCGATTATTTTTCTGGCAATGTAGTAAACCATGTCTTCCGTAAGCTTCATCATATCATTGTAATCAGCATAGGCTTGGTAGAGTTCCAGCATGGTGAATTCCGGGTTGTGCCTTGTTGAGATGCCCTCATTGCGGAATACCCTTCCGATCTCATAGACTTTGTCAAAGCCACCGATTATTAGCCGTTTAAGGTAAAGTTCCAGAGCAATCCTCAGGTACAAATCTTCATTGAGGGCGTGGTGGTGTGTTTTAAAGCGGCGGGCGAGCGCACCGCCAGCCACCGGTTGTAATACCGGGGTTTCTACTTCAATAAATCCTCGCCTGTCCAAAAAAAGTCGGATAGCTGATATTATTCGGCTGCGGAGCTGGAAAACAGGCTTGGCTTCTTCATTGGAAATTAAATCTAAATAACGCTGTCGGTATCGTTTCTCAACATCAACCAGCCCGTGCCATTTCTCAGGCAGCGGTAACAGAGATTTAGACAGGATTAAGAACTCCGTTACTTCAAGGGTGATTTCGCCAGTCCTGGTTCGAAAGAGCTTACCTGTAGCACCAATGATGTCACCGATGTCAATATTGTGAAGAAATTCATATTTTTCGTTACCGAGGCGGTCATAGCTGAAATAAAGTTGAATTTTGCCTGAGCCATCGCGGATGTCGAAAAAGGCTAGTTTTCCCATAAAGCGTATAGCTGTAACTCTACCAGCTAGACTCAATTCCGGGTTTGGAATAGTCTGAGGACTTGCCTCTACATTCTTGAAGAGATTTATTGCTTCATCTATTGTGTGGCTGCGGTGGTAGAAGTGGGGATAGGGATTTACTCCTTGCTGGCGGATTCTTTCCAGCTTTTCTAAACGCTGCCGGGCAATTTGCTGCAATCTTGCCATGATTTTTAAGTTACGTCCAATATCAAGAGGTTGAGGGTCCCAGCCGGGGTTGATACTTCAACTGTCTCGCCAATTCTCCTGCCCAGAAGGGCCTTTCCTACTGGTGATTCATTTGAGATTTTTCCCTCAATAGGGTTAGATTCGGTACTGCCCACAATGGTGAATTGTTCTATCTTGCCATCCTGGTTCTGGATTAGTACCTTATCACCCAGTTCAACTACTCCTGGCGAACTCGGCGACTCTATGATTGTAGCATTCCTGACGATGTTTTCTAGCATGAGGATCCTGCCCTCTACAAAGGCCTGGTCATTCTTGGCATCCTCATACTCAGCGTTGTTTTCGGTGCCTCCCATCTCTCGAGCCCGCTTAATTTTGCTGGCAACTTCAGGTCTTCGCACCGACCGAAGGTACTCCAGTTCAGAGCGCAATTTGGCTAAGCCCTCTTGGGTTATGAGAATTTTCTTCTGGTTCATGTGAGCTCTCCTGTCTGAAAGCTAGTAAAAAAACTGAGAGTTTCGGAAACTCTCAGTCTATCACCAATGTTCGAAACATATTATAGGCTGCTTTGCCCTGGTTTGTAAAGAGCGAAACAAAGTTAATATAATTACACGGCCTAGATGGCAGGAGGGAGCATGGTAGCTTTATACATAGCATCTACAACGGAAGATTCTGGAAAGACAGCTCTGTGTGCTGGTATCGGCAGGCGATTAATTGAACAAGGGATAAAAGTCGGTTTCTTTATCCCGGTCCAGCTTTCTGGAAAAGACACTGCCAATGGCTATAAAGATGCAGCTTTTGTTAGAGAAGCCTTGATGTTGACAGAGCCGACAGAGCAATTATGCTATATCCGCTTATCCCCAAAGGAATTGTGGCGGGGTTTAACTGATGATGCGAACGACTTTGTTAAGAGACTCAGACAGGCCTACCGCCAAATATCACGGGGTAAAGATGTTATTCTCATGGAGGGTTTAGGTAACTTGGACAGGGACAAAGTGTCTACTCTGGCTTGTTACAGTATTGCCGACGCCCTGGATGCCAGAGTTATAGTTGTGCTTTGTTACTATTCCGTTTCGGAGCTATCGAAAATCGTCCAGATAGGCAAAAAGTTAGAGAAGCGATTAATCGGGGTTGTCATCAACTTTGTACCCGAGCCACAAATAGAAGTGGTGAAACAGGAGCTGTCGGGCTCATTACAAAGGTCAGGAATAAGGGTCCTGGGTATACTTCCAGAGGTCAGGGGCTTGCTGGGTGTGACTGTCGGTGAACTAGCCGAAACTCTTCGCGGAGAAATATTATGCTGTCCTGATAAGGCAGGTGAGATAGTGGAGAACATTATGCTTGGAGCTATGACTCCCGACTCCGGGATAGACTATTTCAGCCGCAAGGCGAACAAGGCCGTGGTGGTTCGAGGTGAGCGTGCTGATATGCAGTTGGCCGCCTTACAGACTTCAACAAAATGTCTTATACTCAGTGGTGGGGTAAGACCTTTGCCTACAGTCATGTCCAGGGCTGAGGAGAACCACGTGCCGATAATAGTACTCAGTCAGGACATATCTGCAGTTATAGCTGGAATTGAAGAGGCTTTAGCTAAGGCAAGATTTCGAGGAGCGGAGAAACTACGGAGATTCGAAAATCTTTTACAGCGACATTTTGACTTCAAAGCCCTTTATCAGGAGCTTGGTCTGAAAGTCTAGTCATTGCTTTGCTGGCGGAGTGCTTATACCCAAAATTTCTTTTGCCTCTTTGGCCAGAAAGGATGGCACTTGTACCTCTACCTGCCCAAGCCCATTAATGGTCAGGCCGTATATAAGCCCCATGCTCTCATAGCGAAGAATAACAGGGATTCCTTCGCTTTCAAGACGTCCCTTTATGATTCCGGCCTCCGGTTGTCCAGAGGCCGCATATACTGTAGTTAGGGTTAGGTCGGTAAATTCAGGCAATGTTTTTAGCTCGTAGTTCTTGTTGCTGTAGTGCTAGACTTTTGACTGTGGTGTGCCCAAAATGATACTGGCACCATTTATGGGTACTAATTGCTCTATGAAAGAGAAACTCTGGCACAGGTTGTATTCAAGCCGCGCCAGAGTTTCTGGCTTTACAAAGTTATATTGGCTTCTTAGAGATGTATCTACTTGTTGGCCAACGGGTTGACGCACAGGTTGTCCTGGAGGCACCAGGTCAGTGTGCAACACTCCGTATGTGGACAGCCTGAAAGCCCCCAATCGCCACCCTTGTTGCCGCCGTAGCATTCGCTGGTGCCGAAGTGGTTCGGATGCGAATCATTGACCCTGTGGTGTTTGCTAATGGTGCAGGCGGCCCAGCTCTTGTTGGCGAAGGCTAGACTCACGCCCCAGCAGCCGCCGCAATGCGGTAGTTTATCTTTCCATACTAATTCATCATTGCATTTGCAGCAGGCGGGAAGCTGGCATTCAGTAACCCCTAACACATCGCAAGCAGGGTTGCACTTTGAGTCAGCGCATGCCGCTGCGTCGTCACAGCAGGCTAGACAGCCTTGTTCCTTACTGCGACATGAAGGACACCCTCCAGGCCAGCACGAATTTGGGTCCCCGTATAGTGGGTTTTTCCCGGGGCAGTTTGTGCCTAGCTGGGCGCACAGGACGTCAGGGCTGCATAGTCCGGCAAGGCGAGACATAGCTTGAATTGGAGTCCTGCCCCAATGATTAAGGTAAAGATGGCGGGAAATATCATTTTTCCACCACTTCGGGAATGGCTCCTGCTCACATTTAGCTAAGCCACCAAACCCCGGCTGATCTTGAGCAAAAACAGCCACTGGAACCAGGATAAGGGATGCTGCCAGCACCAAGGCAAACAGAACACCGACAGTTTTTCTCACTTTTCACCTCCTTCTCGGTTTTGCTTGATTTTACAGTGTGAAATCACCTTTGTCAAGAGTCTTTTTCGGTAAAAAGGTCTTGAAAATCCTAGATGCAGAATATAAAATTACTGCCTGTTGTAGTAATCCCTTTCAGATTGGAGGTGAGAACTTCATCAAGAATCTAAAAATCTAAAGGAGGGACGGTGATTTGAATGCTCTCGGAAGACACTTACTGCTGGAACTCAAAGATTGTAATGCGGAGGTGCTCAATGACCTAGATCTCCTTAAAAGTTGCCTTCGCGACGCTGCCCAGAAAATCGGAGCTACCGTAGTAAATGAATGTTTCCATGAATTCAGCCCTCACGGTATAAGCGGCGTGTTGGTTATTTCCGAATCGCATCTGTGCATTCATACCTGGCCAGAATATGGCTATGCCGCTGTAGACATTTTCACCTGCGGGGATTCCACAAAGCCTGAGCTAGCTGTGAAACCGCTGATAGAAAAACTAGGATCGAAGAATCCCTCGCTTATTGAGTTGAAAAGGGGCGTTTTGCAAAATATTCAAGTTGGCTGTGACATATAATGAATGGTCTAGACGATTCCGATAAACGTGAATGGTTATATGATGAGGTCAGCCCTGACCTTGCCCAGCTCCACAGAATTAAGCGGGTAATATTCTCAGGGCGAACTGAATTTCAGTCTGTTGAGATTATCGAGACTAGGAGCTTCGGAGTTTGTCTAGTCTTGGATGGCAAGATACAGTCCAGCGAGCGTGATGAGTTCATCTATCATGAGGCGCTGGTTCATCCGGCAATGTTGAGCCATTCATGGCCGGAGACGGTTTTCATTGCTGGGGGTGGTGAGGGGGCCACTCTTCGTGAGGTGCTGAACCATAAGACGGTGAAAAGAGTGGTTATGGTGGATATCGATAGGCAGGTAATAGATATCTGCCGTCGCTTTCTTGTCTCTTTCCACAGGGGGGCTTTCGAAGATTCACGTGTGGAACTTCAGATAGCAGATGCTCGGACATATTTAGAAAAGACCACTGATAGGTTTGATGTTATCGTAATCGACCTGGTTGAGCCTCTAAAACAGGGGCCAGCTTGTTTGCTATATACTAAGGAATTTTATCAATTAGTCAAAGATAAGCTGAGTTCTGAAGGCATTATAGCTGTCCAGTCTGGGGCTTCTGGATGGACTAATTTGCGAAACTTCACTGCGATTATAAATACTTTGAAAAGTGTTTTTTCCATAGTTTGCCCCTATCAAGCTTATGTTCCCTCCTTCGTTGACCTTTGGGGATTTGCTACGGCGTCTCAAACTATTAGTCCTATCAAGTTACTGCCGGAAGAAATAGATAGCAGGATTTCAGCCAGGATGTTGAAGAAGCCAAGGTCGTATGACGGGTTAAGTCATCAGGCTGCATTCATTCTTCCTAAACATACGCGCCATCAGTTAGCTATTACCAGAAGAATTATCACTGATAGGAACCCAATTTTCGTACATTGACGGCAAGTTAAAGCCCGGCTATCTTTGTAGTTTGTGCTTTATATGAGGCACTACTTCGTAGTGCCGGACTTCAGCAACACGGGAAACTCACAAAATCGCTGGTAAAAACCGAGCTGTACTTATTTCGATGATTGTTTATGGGTGCTTCTAAATTTTTATCTGGTTTGTCCTTGTCGGTGCACAGGGCTGTAGATTTCCATAAGTATAAAAGTATGGTCACGGTTTGTAAGCTGCCCGCAGGGGGCGAAGCCACATTTCTGGAAGCATTTCTGGGCTCGGATATTCCAGTTTAAAGTCTTAAGGTAGATTCTTTTCAGCTTTGTTTGTGAGAACATATAGTCGATCAAAGTTAGTACGGCATCAGCCCCATAGCCCTGGTTCCAGAACGATTTGTCACCGACCATGATGCCCATTTCCGCCTGGCCCTTAACTTCATCTATGTTGAAATAACCACAGTTGCCAATGTGTTTTCCGTCAAGGGTTTCAATAGCGAACCGGCAGCTTGGGCCGGGGTGGTACAGTTCTTCGATATAATTCTCCAGAAATTCTTCGAAGGAGCATGATATCGGGGTGGTGGCATCGAGGCTACATAACTCAGCATCTCGCCTCCAGCTATAGTCGTTAGCAGCGTCTTGCAGTCGTTTCGGGCGTAGCCTCACTTTATTCCCTGTTAATGTTTGCTGTCTAGTTAAAGCTCCTGAGATAGAGGGTCTTCGCAAAACAGTATCTCCTGCAGAGCTGATTTAGCTGCCTCGCGGATTCTAGGCTGGCGATTTCTTAAAAGTTTTTTCAAAGCTTGCTTAGCTTGTTCACCCTTTATTTGTCCTAACGCCTTTATAGTTGCCTCCTGGACTCGTTCATCGTCATCATCAATAAGTTCGAGCAGGTAAGGTATGGCTTTCTCATCACCGATTTCACCACAGGCAGTAGCTGCCTGGTACCGTATCTCCGCTTCAGTGCTATTCAATTCGCTGAGCAGAATGGGCAGCCACATCGGGTCGCAATTACGCCCCATGGCACACAATGAACTTGCTTTCAGCTTTATGTCATTGGCTTGATAGGCTTCTTCAATGAGTTTTTTTACTTCTGGTAGATTAAAAGGCGAAATAGCCTCTAGTGCCCGGCGCTTTACTTCAACGGTTTCGGCCTTATTGTTGAGTACGTCTAGCAAGGCTGAGTATATCTGGTCTCTAAAATGAGCAGGTAAACTACCCTGTTCGCTCAAAAGGGAGTATTTGCCTAGAATTGTAGCTGCTGTTGCGCGTACCTTGGAGGAGCTATCTTCCTTCAATGAGTGTATTAACGGGTCGATCAGGCGGTAATTCTCTTCCGTTTCCAAAGTGGCAATAGCCTTGACCCTAATCATTTCATCAGGGTCATGCCCACATAAAACGAAGACACTGCTGAAATCGAGTCTGACATCAATGCTGCTTAGGTAGATGAGTTGAGAAATGATTTGATGACGTCTCGCTACGTCCGTTTTCCTCCAGAATTCTTTGACGAAGTTAAGTTCTGAGGCATTCAAATCCGATAAGTGAACCAGATTGGAGTTCACTATAGGCTTACATGAGTCGAAGATTTCCGCAATAAACTGCAAGCGTGGCGACGTTCTGGCTACCATTTTTACTCCAATTCCTCCTCGTCCTCCTCATCTTCCTCCTCATCTTCTGGCGGCCATACGGGTTTGGTGTACCGGTCAATATATTCCCCCATGGCTTCAGCGGCTATTTTTTTCATTTCCTCATCAGACTCTTTGGCTAGTTTGGCGAGTTCATCCAGGTTTACATTGATGCCGAGTATCTTAATCAGTATGTCAAGCACTGCCAGGGCAGCTTTTGGGTTGGGTATTCGACTGGTGTAAGATGGCACTTCACCTAACAGGCATATGCCTTGAAAACCTCTTTCCTTTGCTACTCCTAAAAACAGTCCATTAAGTCCAGCAATCTGAATATCGCCGCGGAGAACAACATCGTATTTTTTTAATACCTCAATAAGCTTATGATTTGTGGCGGCTCCCCACACCTTCGGTTTTTCGGTGTGATGAATTCTGGCAATGGCTGCAGCGCAGGTGTATATCATCTTTACCTTAAGTTTTCGGCTAACGTCAAGGACACAATTAGCCAGCTCATAACCTTTGAAGCTTGGTTGTTCATCACTAATTAAGAAAATTAAGTCTCGTTCGGAGTCTGGGTTATGCCAGTAATAGAATTTGTTTTCCGGGAATTGTGGTGCCTCGATGATGTTGTTTTTGACCATAATGCCAATGGGGTCAAAAAACTCGAAAGGCTCAACCTCCCCAATCTCCTCGGCATTTAGCTTATCTCTAAGATACTTAGCTGCTATAAGTGCCACGTTTCCTATTCCAGGCCAGGCTGCAATCAGGTCACATGCTTTAGGATGTGGTTCTTTATAAAATCTAATTGCGTTTTTCATGTTGTTTGAACTAAACTTACACGGCCTTAGTGGCTACCGATAGTCTGGGGCAGTAGAGGCTTGGTGTCGATATGAAACCTTCAACCCAGCGTGTGTCCTGCCCTACTGCCTCAATTTGCTTTAACACCTGGTATACATTTCCGGAAATCATGCAATCTTTTACTCGACCCACTATTTCACCCCTTTCAACCTTATAGCCTAATAGAACGTTGCCGCTGAAGTCACCGTTTAATATGTTGCCCTGTTCGGCACCTATTACAAACTCGACAATTAGACCTTCACGTATATCTTTTATCATGTCCTCAAAAGAACTATCACCCTTTTCTATAATTAGAGAGCTGGGAGAAGGCGCCGGCAGACCACCATGGCGGATACCATTGCCGGTGCTTCGTGTGTTGGCCAGAGCTGCTGTCTGGAGGTCATATAAAAATTGCATCACCGTTCCATTAGTGACAAGTGGCGTTCGCTGGCCAGGCATTGCCTCATCATCGCAAGGATAGCTGGCTACCCGGTAAGGTATAGTAGCATCATCCCACAGAGAAAATCTTTTGTCAAAAATTTGCTGCCCCTGTTTGTCCTTTAACGGTGAGGCACCGTCATATACCCTTTTCCCATTAAAAGCTGCGACCAATGGAGCTATCAGAGTGCTAGCCACGCCGTGTGGTGTAAAAATAACCGGCAGCAAACCGGCTGATATCTTGACATTCCTCCTGGCGAGCTCAAGCTGTCTTGTTATCTCTTCTGCTAATGGCTTGAAATCTGATATAGCATGGCATAAGCTGTCGCTGTCGCCAACGAAGAGTATGTCCTCGTTTTTTACAAGCATGCCTTCAATACTGAGATTAAAAAAGCTCTTGGTGTAGCTAATGTGGCCGCCTTCGGAATTGATGATGCTGACGGAGGTGACCCCTTTGATTACTGACAGTTCACACAGAATGTCCGGCGTATGTTGTCTTATCACTGTGATGAGTTGCTCTCCAAGCTGTACCATATCTTCGATAGTTACCTTATCTATTTGCGGATCAAACGTGTCGATATTGGGGTAGGTCTTGACGCTGGGGAAAGTGAATTTAACAGGCGTACCAAATTGGCAAGCCTCGGTTGCCATTTCAACTAATGTTAATGGCTCAATTGGGCCGGTAGCTTGAGCAAAGCCCACCCGACCACCTTTGATAACTCTTAAAGCGGTGATTGTGCTTTCTTTGTTCTGGATTTGCTTGAGTCGGTTGGATTCAAAGCGAACAGGTGTCACGGTAGTAGATGCTTGATATACTTCGGCCTGTTCAGCCACCTTTTTGGCGCGTAACAAAATCTCTTCCATCTATCCTCCGCCTACTAGGCAATGGCGGATTCTTATATGTGGGCCGCCATTGGACACTGGCAAAGGTGATTGTGCGCCTTTGCCACACCCCCCACCCTGGCTCATCTGTAAATCATTGCCAATGGCATCTATGTTGCCTAAAGTGACAAAGACATTGCCGCTGAGCACCACAGGTTGAAGCAATTCCGCTATCTTGCCATTGCGAATCATATAGGCTTCAGCGGCGGAGAAAGTAAACATTTCTAGGGCGGTGGTGCCGCCATACCAATCCTTTGCATAGATGCCTTCCTTGATGTCACTGATAATATCTTCAAAAGACAACGTTCCCGGTTCAATGTACGTGTTGGTCATCCTGACTATCGGCGGGAAACCATAGTTGATGGCCCTGGCATTGCCTGTAGGTTTTTCGCCCATTCTGGCTGCTGTTTCTCGAGAGTGCAGTCTGCTTTCAAGTATACCTTCTCGGATGAGGTACGTTTTGGTTGCTAAGACTCCTTCATCATCATATTTGTAACTACCGCGCAGCCCAGGGACAGCTGCCCCATCCACTATATTGAGGTGCTTTTCTCCAAACCTTCTGCCAAGAACCATTAGCTCCTGTAGTCGCTTATTTTCATGAACATGGTCTGCCTCGGATAAGTGCCCGAAGGCTTCATGGACAAATACGCCTGCCAGGATTGGGTCCAAGACGACAGTATATTCGCCACTTTTGGCCGGTGGAGCTGAAAGCAACCTAACCGCCCTCTGTGCCATTTCCCTTACCTGTTCATGCAGGCCCTCTATGACTGAAAAGTCACCGCTACTACCTAAACTCATTCCCATTTGCCGAACCTGTCCATCTGCTGCGGCTATAGCTGTCAGGCGCAGGTTAAGGTCTGTCTTGGTTTGTTCTATATAGGTGCCTTCAGAAGTGGCGAAGATTATTTTTCTTCGGCTGTCGTGATAGCTGATATTGGTTGTCTGGATTTTAGGTGTGCTCAGAATGATGTCGTTATACTCGTCAAGCAACAGCTTTTTCGATGCCAATGGAACGTTGGTTGCAGCGTCACTTTTCTTTCCAGGAGTTACCACATCGACTATCGGGTCGATCTGACTTAGCTTGAAGGACTGCCTACCGATAAACTGAGCTTGTTTTATGGCTAATTGTATTTTATCTCGAAGAGCACTGGTGCTATTGAAGGTAACGAAGCCCCAGCCGTCGTTGACGAGAGCTCGCACATTGCCGCCCATGCTTGATGTCTTACCTATCTCCTCCAACCTTCTTCCGCGGTAAACGAGACGAGTCGCATAGCTTTCTTCGAGGCGAATCTCGATGTAATCGGCATTGTGTCCCTTTAAGGCATCTGTAAGCATGTCACGCATTTTTGTTCCTTCGAAGATGTTGAATAATCCTTGTATTGTAGCTTGAGACGGAGGTCTGAAGCAAGGCGAAACACGTAGCGTTCGTGGACATTTTTGTACTTGCGTAATATACTTATTGCGGAGGTTTTCTGATGCATTCAAGTCTTATCGGAAAAGTGGAAAAAGCCAGACGTTATGCTGGAGAGCCTGACCGTGTCACCCTATCAGAATTCATAGCTAGTTTCAGGGGGGAGCACAACACTTACACGGTTAGTTTTAAAAGTAGGAAATGGCATTGTACATGTTATTTCTTTTCCCAGAGAGGACTTTGCAGCCATACTATGGCATTACAACGCCTTTTTTCACAGGTATTGCCTGAAGATGCGGCCACTTCTGTCTCTGAGGGTTCTAGCGAATAGTGTGAAGCCCCGATTTATGTGCATAGTCTAGTGCTTCAGCTACAATGAAGAGCGAGCCGGTGACCAATACAAGGTCTGTCTTTTCGGCTATAGATAGAGCCTGTGATAGAGCCTCGGAAACGTTTTTGGCTATCTCCACTTTAGTACCAAGTCTGGCAAACTCTTTTGCTATTGTCGGTATGGGAGCCGCTCTGGAATGGGAAGATCTAGTAATGATGATGTGGTTGCCAAGAGGCTTGAGTTCTTGTGCCATCCCGACAATGTCCTTATCACACGAAGTCCCGAAAATAATAAAGCACCTGTTATAGTTAAGATATTTATTAACAGTTTCGACCAATTTGCTCATCGAGTAGGCATTGTGAGCTCCATCGATAATTACCAGCGGCTCTCGGTGCAGGATCTGAAATCTTCCAGGCCAAGCCACTTGGCGAAGTCCCTGAACTATTTTCTTTGGAGGAATCCTTGTTCCGAGCGATGCTAAAGCCTCTAAAGCGGTCACAGCCGTGGCTGCATTCTCCATCTGGTGGTCACCCAGCAGTGGAATTGTCAGGCTATATATTGCTTTTCTGCTCTGGATTTCTATCCTTTGCTGAGTTATGTCACCACCTATCTTGCGAAAAGTAGTATCTTTGCCCACTTGAATTAATCTTGCCTTTTGTTGGTGGCAGACTTGCTCAATAACCTCGGTTACCTCCTGAACTTGCGGGGCACTGACCACTGTGCAGCCGGGCTTAATTATGCCTGCCTTCTCTGCGGCTATCTTGGAGACGGTGTTACCTAAAATATCAGTGTGGTCAAGACTGATGGATGTAATTATGCACACATCGCCTTTAGCCACATTGGTGGCATCAAGCCTGCCTCCTAGGCCTACTTCGAGTATTTGAAAATCAACGTGGTATTTCTTAAAGTAGGCAAAGGCAACAGCCGTCAGCAGCTCAAAAGTGGTTAGCTCACCATAAGTCAATTCTTTATTTAATGCGTCAGCTATCGGCTTAAGTTCCGTTACCAGGGCAGCGAACTCAGATTCGGGAATGAAGGTATTGTTGATTCTAATACGTTCTCTTATAGTGTGGAGATGTGGTGAGGTGTACAGTCCCACCTTGTAACCAGCAGCCAGGAGCGCTTGGTTAATCATAGCGGCAGTACTCCCTTTGCCCTTCGTGCCAGCTATGTGGACTGTTTTTGTCTCCAGGTGTGGATTCCCCAATGGATGAAGGAGTTTTTCCATCCTGCGTAGGTCATAATTAGCCGATGTATAGGCAATGCCCGGGATTTTTTCGTAGTCGGTGAAACTTAGAACGTAGTTTTGGGCCTGCGAAAAATCCATTTGGCATTAATTATATCAGACTAGGCAGTGTTTTAGGTCGCAACATTGGAAGCGCAAGGGGTATCTTCCTTTGTTAAAGCTGAACGATGTGACGGTTGGTAAATCAGTAATTAGAAACTGCTAGTTCCTCTATCTTCCCTGTTACAGTAAAAACAACTCGTTCACAGATATTAGTAACTCTGTCGGCGATGCGTTCCAGATTGTGTGCTACCCAGATGAGCCGAGTCGCCCTAGTGACGGTCCTTGGGTCTTCCATCATAAAGATAAGCAATTCTCGAAAGACCTGGTCATACAGAGCATCGATTTCGTCATCCTCAGCGACAATCTGCCTAGCTGTCTGCGCATCATGTTTAATGAAGGCATCCAGGCTCCTATGAAGCATATCGATGGCTCTTTCTGCCATCCTTGGTATATCAATAAGAGGTTTCAATGGAGGCTCATCGCCTATCATTATCGCGATTTTAGCGATACCTTCAGCATGGTCGCCTATTCTTTCAAGGTCAACTATTATATTTAGTACGGCTATAATGATTCTCAAATCGCCGGCCATAGGTTGCTGTGTAACAATAAGCTCAGTAGCCTTGTCCTCGATTTCATAGCGCTTCATGTCGATCTCAGTATCGGCAGCGATTACCTGCCTTGCCAGTTCTAAGTCTCGTTTTTTAAGGCTTTCTACCGAGCGGCTTATAGCCTTTTCCACCATGCTGCCCAAAATTAGAACCTCGTCATGAAGTTCATGAAGATGACGCTCAAAACTTGTTCTAGGCACCGTCCCCTCCTTTAGCCAAAGCGGCCTGTTATATAGTCCTCCGTCCTTTTGTCTTTTGGACGGCTGAATATGTCCCTGGTCTTACCATACTCAATCAGCTCTCCCATAAGGAAGAAGCCTGTCCATTCAGACACCCTCGCTGCCTGTTGCATGTTATGTGTAACAATAACAATAGTGTAGTTTTTCTTCAGTTCCTGCATCAGCTCTTCGATTTTCATCGTGGCTATGGGGTCAAGGGCAGAGCAAGGCTCATCCATTAGTATGACCTCTGGCTCTATGGCTAACGCGCGGGCAATGCATAGCCGCTGTTGCTGACCTCCGGAAAGGTCCAGCCCAGATTTTTTGTGCAAATCGTCTTTAACCTCGTCCCACAAGGCTGCTGCCCTTAGACTCTTTTCAACAATATCGGCAAGCTTTATCTTATGATTCATCCCGAGCATCCTGGGCCCAAAAGCCACGTTTTCAAAAATAGATTTGGGCAAGGGGTTAGGTTGCTGAAACACCATACCAACCCTCTTGCGTACTTCAACAACGTCTATACCTGGAGCATAAATATCAACTCCGTCCAACAATACCTGCCCGTTAATGCGACTTTTTGGTATGGTATCATTCATACGGTTTAAAGCGCGGAGGAAAGTGGATTTGCCACAACCTGAAGGCCCCATGAGGGCAGTGATGGAATATTCCCTGATGTTCAGGTTAATCCTGTTTAGTGCCTGCTTGTTGCCGTAAAAAAAGTCAAGGTCCTTTGTTGTTATCTTCGGGTCCATCTACCTCTTACCTAACATTCTAGCACGAAAGGTTTGGGCAAGCCAGTTGGTTAACAGATTTATGACCAGAATGATGATAATCAGGACTACACCAGTAGCCATAGCCTTGTCCAATGCTCTTGTTTCCAAGGCCAGATAATATAAATGTAGAGCTAAAGTACGGCCGCTAGAGAGGAATGAAGTCGGCATTGCGGCGCTGCCTCCCATGGTAACATAGAGACAGGCGGTCTCCCCTACAGCCCTTCCTACACACAGTATGACAGCAGTTATTATGCCAGGCAAAGCTACCGGCAGTACAATTCGGGACACTGTTTGCCATTTGGTAGCGGCTAGGGCCAGTCCAGCATCACGATATGAATTTGGAACTGCTTTTATGGCCTCCTCAGTAGTGCGAATAAAAGTTGGTAATACCAGACAGGCCAAAGTCAGAGCACCAGACAGGATTGAGAAGTTGAAGTGTAAGGCAGTGACAAAGAGAGCAAAGCCGAAGAGCCCAAAGATAATTGACGGTACGCCGGCCAGGGTCTCCACTCCATACCTTATTGCCCTAGTAATCCAGTTATCGGTAGCGTATTCGGATAAATATATACCTGCGCCGAGACCGAGAGGCGCCGCAATAGCGATTGTTAGTGCGATAATGTAAATAGTGCTGACTATAGCTGATGAAATACCACCTTCACCACTAAGTCCACCTGCAGGTGGTGTAACCAGAAAATCCCAATTTAAGTGTCTTATGCCCTGGGCTAAGACATAAAGGATAATAATTACCAAAACTAGCAAAGTGAAGATGCCAGCGAGCCAGACCACCGTAAAGGCTATCTTCTGTGTTGTCCTGGTTGATAGCCTCATTATTGATGTCTCCTGGCAACAAAAGCTAAACTGTTAAGTCCCATAATCAATAGGAAAAGGATGATGCCAGTGGCAAAAAGGGCATTTTCATGCAAACCACCAGCATACATTATTTCCACCGCAATATTACCGGTTAAAGTGCGAGCCGGGTCTAAGGGTGAAATCGGGATGAGAATGGAGTTGCCGATAACCATAATCATCGCCATGGTCTCGCCAATAGCCCTGCCCATTGCCAGGATTATTGCAGCCATTATTCCTGAGCGTGCTGCCGGTAACATGACATACCAGATTGTCTGCCATTTGGTTGCCCCCAGGGCCAAGGCGCCCTCCTTATAGCTCGTTGGCACAGCGCGCAAACTATCCTCGCTAATACTGACAATAGTAGGCAAAACCATTATTGTAAGTACAATAATTCCAGCTAAAACACTGTAGCCGGTACCCCCCAATTCTCTAATAAGCGGGACGATGATAATCATACCTACCAGTCCATAAACTACCGACGGAATCCCGACAAGTAACTCTACGGCATTTCTGACCACGCCGCGGACCTGGTATGGGGCAACTTCAGCCAAAAAAATGGCACAGGCTATACCTAGAGGTGCCGAAAGCAACAAAGCACCGATGGTAACGTATATGGAGCCTACGATCATAGGCAAGATGCCGAACTCCTGTATACCTGGTCGCCAGACGGTGCCAAACAGGAATTTAAAGATACCGATGGCACGGAAGGCAGGTAACCCCTGCTGAAGAATGAAGAGACCGATGAGAAAGACAATCAAGATAGCTACTAGCGCAGTTAGAAAAACTACTCGCCGTGAAAGGATATCTATAAGTTGACGAGACATTTTCAAGGTTCTAGCTTTAAAATAAATTTAGCGGCTGATCCGAAGTGGGATTCTGCTTAAATCCCACTTCGGATTGCCTGGGCTAACAAGTTTTTTCTATTAGAAGCCTGTGATAAACTTCTATTTTGCGCTGAGATAACCCTCTTGTTCAACTATTTTCTGTCCCTCTGGGCCAAGGCAAAAATCTATAAAATCCTTCACCAGACCAGTCGGCTCTGCCTTGGTTAGAAAGTAGAGGGGACGGACAATGGGATATTTCCCATTTTTACAGTTTTCTGGGGTTGGGGCAACGCCGTTAATTTCCAAAGCCTTAACCGTCTTATCCAAGGAGCCCAGTGAAACGTAGCCAATGGACAGAGGAGTTGCTGACACCGCAGTGCGAACGGCGCCGTTTGATGGTTGGAGAATAGCTTTTGCAGTTATTAAAGTCTTACCCATCACCATCTCTTCGAAGGCAGACCTTGTCCCCGAACCCTCTTCTCGGGAAATCACGGTGATGGCAGCATTACTGCCACCGATTTGGTTCCAGTTGGTAATTTCGCCGGAATATATTTTAATCACTTGTTCCTTGGTAAGTCCAGTAACGGGGTTATTAGGGTGAACAATAATAGCAATACCATCACGGGCTAGCAGATGTTTCACCAGTTTTGGCTCGTCGGGCTTGAGTTCCCTCGAGGCTGCACCGATGTCTACAATACCGTCCGCCGCTGCCTTAATACCCACGCTGGAGCCACCACCCTGAATAGTTATGGTGACCTCTGGGTGCTTACGCTTGAAGGCAGCAGCCAGTTTCTCTGCCACTGGCTGAACAGTCGTGGAGCCGGCTTCGGTAATGGTTCCTGACAGTTTCTGGCCGCATCCACTCAAAATCATCCCGGCTAGAATCAAACAAGTTAAGGGTATCAAAAACCAGACTTTTTTGTTGTAATACATTCTCTTTGCTCTCCTTTCCTTTTTTGCAGATTATAGGCTATGTCAACTGCATTTTTAGTTGGACAGGTTTCTTGGGCACAGGTTTATTTACCTTTTTGCGGCCGTAGCCAGAGGGTCGCCGAGTTACAACGGGATCATTGCAGGGATACGACGCCTCATTTCTGTATCGCTGTCTTCTCATATATCACCTCCATTTCTATAAGCAACTGCTTTACTTCAGCCTCTATTTCATGCCTAATTTTCCTTACCTTTTCAATAGGTTTTCCCTCCGGGTCTTCTAATTGCCAGTCGTCAGTTAGTCCGAGACTGGCGAAAGAAACACCTTCAACATTGCAATTCATGGTTATAATCTTGTCAGCACCTTCTAACATTTCAGGCAACAGCATTTTAGGTCGCTTTGAGCTTATGTCTATACCTATTTCTCGCATTGCTGTAGCTACGGTCTGGTCGACGTGGCTTGCCGGTCGGGTTCCGGCGGAAATGGCTTCAGCTTTTCCGATGGCATAATGGTTGAAAAAAGCTTCAGCCATCTGGCTTCGGCCTGAATTATGGACACAGACAAATAGCACCTTTTTCATCCTGTCTGGAATTAAGGATAACAAGTGATGTTTAAGGTCGGTTTAAGGATTTGTTAAGGATTTGTTAAATCTTTGTGCCCTGCTCTGTTGGGAGTTTTACTTGTGTGGTAAGGTAAAGAAAAAAGTGGAGCCTTTACCTTCCTTACTTTCAGCCCAGATATTACCGCCGTGGGCCAATACAACATGCTTGGCAATGGCTAGTCCTAATCCGGCCCCCTCTTCAGCCCGTGCTTTATCAGCTTTGTAAAAGCGCTCAAATATACGGGGCAAATCATCCTTGGAGATGCCGATGCCTGTATCTGATACTTTGACTAAGACAGAGTTTTCAGAAAGTTCTGTAGAGATATTCACCTTACCGCCTGGAGGCGTAAACTTTATAGCATTGTGGACCAGATTGGTTATGACCTGATATATGCGGTCTTTGTCAGCATGGATGGAAGGAAGGCTGGTGAGTAAGTTGGCTGACAAAGTCACCTTCTTTCTCTCTGCCTGTGGCTGGAGCCGTGCAATCGTATCAGCAACGAGTACATTCAAGTCTACCATCTGTGGTTTCAGTTCGTCTCTACTGGTCTCGATGCGGGAAAGTTCTGTCAATTCCGATACCATCTGCATCATCCTGTCTAGCTCATTGTCAATCCTTGTTAGGAAGTGCTTGGCGACCTTTTTACTGTTAATAGCACCATCCTGCAAAGTCTCGACGATAGCCTTTATACTGGCCAGGGGCGTCCTTAGCTCATGGGATATATTGCCTATAAACTCTTGTCGCATCGTCTGGAGACTCTTCATTTCGGTGAGATCCTGAAACATAACACCAGCTCCGGTCAGAGTACCTACGTCAGTCATAATTGGCACCGCAACGACTCTCAGAAACCGCTTGCTTATACCCAACTCAAGCTGGGTGCTGTGTTGTCTCGATGTCTTTAGACATAGTTTCAAAATGCGGTCTATATCATGGTCACGGACTACCTCTATAAGGTGCTGTCCCACTGCTCTGACTTCTTTAATATTGAACAGGCGCTCAGCTGCTTGGTTGATGCGCAAAACGCGCCCCTCGGCGTCAGTCATTATCAAGCCATCAGTTATATTGTTGAGGATGTTTGACAATTTGTTTCTTTCTTCAGAAATCTGTGTTACCATCTCCTTTAAACTTGAGGACATTTCATTAAAGGCCTTAGCTAATTGACCTGATTCGTCGCTTGTTAAAATTGGAATCCTTTGTTCGAGTTCCCCGGCAGCGATTCTTCTGGCTGCCTGAGTTATTTGTTTAATTGGATTGACGACTCTACGGGTAATTATGGCTGCTGCCAGGATTACCAATGACGTCGCTAGTACCATGGTTAGCGCAATGCTAGCTATCAGAGTATTTAATGATATATGGGAAGTACCCAACGGCAAGGCCACTCTGGCTGTTCCTATAACCTCGCTGTTGGCAACAACAGGCACGGCCACATATAATATCCGCTGCTTTAATGTGGTGTCGTACCGAGTGCTGATGCCAACGCCAGCAGCGGCAGCTTTCATTATTTCCGGATATCCTGCATGGTTCTCCATAGTTTTAAAGTCATACTCAGAGTCTCCCAGAACTGTGCCATCGCTGGCAATAATGGTAACCCTGGCATTGATTAGTCTCCCAGTTGTTTTTGCCAGATTATCAAGTTCATACTTGTTGCAGGAGGCGAAGTGGGGCAAGCTTGCCTGTGCCACAAGTCTAGCCTCCTTCTCAAGTTGTGAAAAAAGGTTGTTCCTTTGGCTGTCTTTTATGGAACTGACTAGATAAATTCCCAGGGCGCCTATGCAGACTAGGACAACCACTACAAAAGGGATTGTTATGCGCCATTGAAGACTGCTAAACACTTCAGCCGTCCAGTTTGTATCCGACTCCCCTCACTGTGATAAGTCGCTTAGGTTTCTCTGGATTGGTTTCTATTTTCTCTCTTAGCCATCTGATGTGTACATCCACGGTGCGAGTGCCTCCAACATAATCATAGCCCCATATCTTGTTCAATAACTGCTCTCTGCTGAAAACCAGGCCTCTGTTCTTAGCTAGAAAAGCCAGCAAGTCGAACTCCTTGTGTGTCAGATTCACCTCCACATCATCAAGTGTGGCTTGACGCCTTGGAATGTCAATTTTAAGATTGCCAATGTTGATTATCTCCGGCGTTTGTGATGCTGTCATCTTAGCCCGTCGTAGCATCGCGCGGATACGAGCAAGTAATTCCCGCATACTAAAAGGCTTAGTCATGTAATCATCAGCTCCGATTTCCAAGCCGATTATCTTATCGACCTCTTCCACTTTGGCAGTAAGCATCAAAATCGGCATAGTCATATCCTTGCGCAAAATACGGCATATTTCATAACCGCTGAGCTCCGGAAGCATGATATCAAGTATAACCAGCTGTGGTTTTTCATTTCTGGCCATTTCCAAAGCCTGATTGCCATTGGTGGCAGTAAGTACTGTATAGCCTTCTTTTTTCAGGTTATATTGAAGGACATCTAATAGCGCCTTGTCATCTTCAACGACTAAAATTTTATCGCCTGTCATTTTTCCCGCCCAGCAACAGTATAATGCCACCTGAATAGCGTTGCAACTTAAAAAATGTTGCCAGTAACAGTTTGTTTAAATGCCTAGGGTCTGTTGCTATGATATCTGATCGTATACGGATGGGCTTGTTTATAATATCCGGCTTATGCTAGAATTCCTTTGTACTCAAAAATTTGAGAACTCAAAGGAGGACGTAATGAAATGGGTATCAAACGTTAAGATTTGGGTGCCAATTTTGGCAATCGTCATTCTCTGCCTAATAGGCCTAATGGTTTTCTTTTATGTAAAATATCAAGAAGCCGCTGAGGCAAAAGCCGCTCTCCTACCTGCTCAAAAGGCAGCGGTGAAAACGCCAGTTGCCATCACATGGCTGGGATACACCGCTTTCAAACTGACAAGCGACTCGAAAAACGTATTGATTGATCCCTGGATAAATGGTAACCCTCAATGTCCGGTCAAGATAACGGATGTTTACCCAGCCGACATAATTTTATTAAGCAATAGTCATTCCGGCCTCCTGGCTGATGCTGTGGCTATTGCCAAAGCAACTGGTGCAAAGGTTGTGACTACGCCTGAAATTGCTGCCCTATTAAAAACGCATGGACTGGCACCAGAGTATATTTTGTACGGAGGTTCTGGGATAAATATTGGCGGCGAGATTATATTTGAAGGAATTGGAATTATTATGACTGAAGCTCAGCATTCGGCACAGGCTGGCTCAAGTACTGGATACATTGTAAGGCTTCCAGGTGGTGCCACGATCTATTATGCTGGCAATACAGGCATCTTCGGAAGCATGCAGGTATATGGGGATATTTATCCCATGCATGTTGCTTTGTTACCGGTAGGTGGCGTTTCAGCCATGGATGCCTATCAGGCTGCTCAGAGTCTGCGGCTGCTAAGGCCAGCGAGAGTGATACCAATGCGTTTTGGCACATTTCCCTATCTGGCACAGGATGCTGATTTGTTCGTAAAGTTAGCCAAACAGGTAGCTCCCGAAGTGGGGGTGGAGGTGTTGAAACCTGGTCAAAGCTATATTTTGAAACCGGGCGCTTATTAGTTACAGGGAAGCCAAAGGTCAGGCTAGAGTGCTGGCCATCTGTCTTGCTTGGGTTGTCTGGTGCTATCTCTAAAGAGCTGTCCCTGCACAATCTTGTAGTTTACTGCATCGCAGTCATCATCCTTCAATTGTTAAAGGCTGCAAATCTAAAGTTCCTGACCATCTAAATGCTGGTCTTGGAGGCTTTGCTCGAATAAGCTATAATTTGACGAAACGTGACGTTTGTTGACAAGCTTCTGGCGGCTAGCCGGCGAAATAATAGCCTGTTATGCGTTGGACTTGACCCTGACCCGAGTCAGATGCCTAAAGTTGGAGCTTTGGAGTTCAATAAGGCTATCGTTGATGCTACTTCTGACCTGGTATGTGCCTATAAGCCCAACCTTGCTTTTTACGAAGCCTTGGGTAGTAAAGGCCTTGAAACCCTACAAAAAACGATTGAGTATATTCCGAGTCATATTCCGATAATCGGTGATGGAAAACGGGGTGATATTGGCAACACAGCTAAGGCCTATGCCAAGGCTTTGTTTTCAACCTTTGGCTTTGATGCCGCTACTGTCAGTCCTTACCTTGGCTTCGACTCAATAGAACCCTTTATCCTGTACAAGGCTAAGGGTGTATTTATTTTGTGTCGGACATCTAATATCGGAGCAATGGACTTTCAGAACATGTTGGATTCCGAGGGCGTACCGCTATATGAAAGAGTAGCCCGTAAGGCTAAAGAATGGAATGTGTATGGTAATATTGGTTTGGTAGTCGGTGCCACGTACCCCGAGGAATTAAAAAGGGTTCGGGAGTTATGTCCTGAGATGCCTCTACTTATCCCTGGCATTGGAGCTCAGGGAGGTGAGTTGGCTTCCGCAGTCAAAAATGGAGTTGATGGTCGAGGCGAGAAGGCTATCATCGTGGCTGGCCGTCAAATCATTTATGCTTCTAGGGGCAAGGATTTTGCTGAAGCTGCCAGGTGCAGTGCTGAAGAATTAAGAGACAAGATTAATCATCTGGTTAGCCAGGTTGGTTATTAAGAAGCCGGAAATAGAGTGTGGCAGTGTAGTTCGCCTGCGAAAAAGGCATCCATGTGGTGGGGATGAATGGCAGGTGACAAGGATGGGCGTTGATGTCAGGCTAAGGTGTCTTAAATGTCAGAGGCAGTTGCTTCTGGAACGTGTAGTTTTTGAACGCCGCGTTAAAACCGTTGTTTCTAAGCTGGAGACTAAAGATAGATTGTAGTTAATTATGTGACTTTGAGAACATTCGTACTCGTTACATTTATTTGTTTTGCAGGATTGTTGCTGATATAATGGGTTCGAAGTTAGGTCTAATCTCGCTGCATAGGAGCACAAGTTAGAGAGGAGAAGTCATGCCACGGACTACAGAAGTAAATCGGGATTACAATTTGTGGGCACTGCTGCATCAGGTGAGTGACATAATATTTAGCGCCAGAGAGACAGAGCTCCAGCAGTACGGCATTCCCGGTATGCAGGCTGAGGTTTTGTTTGTTATAAAGGCTATCGGTAAGGATGTTACGCCGGCTCAGATATCTCGAACGTTATTCCGTCGGCCCCACTCAGTTTCCGGGATTCTCAGTCGGATGGAAAAAGCTGGACTCATAAAGAAGACTAAAGACTTGAAGAGAAGAAACTTAGTAAGGGTCGCTTTAACACCAAAGGGAGAGCAGGCATATAAACAGGCACTGAAAAGAAAGTCGATCCAGCGGATAATATCAGCTTTATCTGAAAGCGAACAAGAACAACTTCGATCGCTTTTGGAAATATTGCGGAACAGAGGGCTTAAAGAACTGGGGGTAGATCCCAAGAAGGTGGCCGTCCTGGAGCTTACGTAAGGGCAGCTCTATGTAAAATGGAGCCCGCAAAAAGGCCGGTGTAGGGACTGAGCCTCAAACAGCTTTTTGTTCAAGATTTCTCTTGAAGCCGCTATAACCATAGATATACCATGACACGTCGTATCTTTCATATAGATCTAGATGCCTTTTTTGTTTCTGTGGAGCAGGCGCTGGCTCCAGAGCTAAAAGGTAAGCCAGTGATAGTGGGTGGTAGACCTGACCGTCGTGGCGTGGTGGCTTCGGCTTCCTATGAAGCACGTGCGTTGGGCATTCGGGCTGGTATGCCTCTGACTCAGGCCTATCGTCTTTGTCCACAGGCGATTTTTCTTCAAGGCAGCTTTCCCAGGTATCGTGATGCTTCAGCTAGATTCATGTCTATTCTGTCTGATTTTTCACCTTATCTCGAGCCAGCGGGGCTGGATGAGGCTTACCTTGACGTTACCGGGTGCGATTTTTATGGCTCACCACGACAACAGGCATTGAAGATAAAAGAGCGTATCAGAGAAGAGCTCAATCTGGTTGCCTCGGTGGGGATTGCCAGTTGTAAAGTGGTGGCTAAAATCGCTTCTGACTTGGGCAAGCCAGACGGTCTGATAGAAGTGGCTAAAGAACAGGAAAAGGAGTTCCTGGCGCCTTTACCAATAGGTAGTTTACCCGGTGTTGGCAGGAAAACAGAGCAAATGTTGAAAGCGGTGGGAATTACTACAATTGGCCAACTGGCAGTTCTGCCGCTTGAACTGGTGAAAAGTCGACTTGGTGCTTTGGGTGTAGTGATTCATCGCTATGCTAACGGTATAGATGACCGGGAAGTGGCATTGCCTGGCGAGGCTAAGTCTATCAGCCGTGAGACTACCTTCGCCCACGACACGCTAGATTATTCATTGCTGCAAGCAATTCTAAGTTATCTTTGTGAGCGAGTGGGCGCTGAGTTGCGTGACCAGAACAGGCGAGCTAGGTGTATAATTTTGAAAGTGAGATTTGCTGACTTCGAAACTATTACCCGTCGCCTTCGTTTGGAGCACGCCGTAGATGCTGGTGAGCTTATCTTTGCTGGAGCTGTCAAGCTGCTGGTTCGTGCCCTAGCGGGTAAACGGAAGGCGGTGCGTCTGATTGGGGTTGGGGTGTCAAACCTTACTGGTTCTGGCGTACAGCTTCATCTTTTCGATCTTATACCACAGCGATTGGCTTATCTAGATAAAGCTATTGACCGAATTCGTAAAAAATATGGTTTCACCTCGATTCAGACCGGACGTATGTTTGCCCTTAAAGATGTGTTTTCTAGAAGTGACAATGATTACATACTGGATAGCCCATCACTTTCACGGTGGGGCTTGTAATTTTAAAAAGCGCAAGATTATAATTAGGTTCAGGCTTTTTTGGTTGTAATCCCAAAAGGAGTATAGGAAGATGCCCCCATATGCTTATTTCCGAAAACAATTTATGCCTCTTGCTGAAGCCAAAATTGGGATTCTAACGCATGCTCTGCACTATGGCACAGCTTGTTTCGAAGGCATACGCGGAAATTGGAACGAAGAGCAGAAGCAATTATATCTGTTTCGTGTAAGAGAGCATTATGAGCGTATGCACAAGGGCTGTCGGATTCTAAAAATAAACCTTCCATACACGGTTGAGGAACTGTGTCAATTGACGGCAAAGGTAGTGGAGAAGAGTGGCTACCGCGAAGATGTGTATATTCGTCCTATGGCCTATAAAAGCTCTGAAGCCGTAGGAGTTCGCCTGCACAATTTGGAAGATGATTTTTTTATTATTGTTACCACCTTACCGGCTTATCTAGATGCTGATAAAGGTGTACGTTGTTGTACCTCTTCCTGGCGGCGTGTCGATGATACTATGATTCCAGCCAGAGGTAAGATCACCGGCATTTATGTGAACAGCGCTCTGGCCAAGACTGAAGCCAATGAACGCGGTTTTGATGAAGCTATTCTTCTAACCCATGATGGACATGTCTCCGAAGGTAGCGGCGAGAATATTTTCATAGTTTTGGACGGTAGGCTGGTGACACCGCCGAGCTGTGACAATATTCTTATGGGCATTACTCGTGACACGGTTATAAAACTGGCCCGAGATGAATTAGGCATAGAGGTTGAGGAACGCTCTATTGACCGCAGTGAGCTTTACGCCGCGGATGAAGCTTTTTTTACAGGCACTGCGGCGCATGTCAGCCCCATCACGGAGGTTGATGAGCGTAAGGTAGGCGATGGCAGAGTAGGTAAAATTACCAGGGAGCTGCAAGAACTCTATTTTGATATTATTAGGGGCAGGAATCCCAAGTATATGGCCTGGTGTACCCCTGTATTGGGTAAAGCAGCAACAAAAGGTGGCAGCGGTTAATTGTCAGGACAACGCGCTTCAGCGTTTCTTGAGCTGGTGTATAGGCCCTGAAGGCCTAGCAGGGTTAATTTTCAGAGCCTTGAGTAGGTAGAGTAAGCGGCAGCTTTCTTCCAGTGTTGTGGTATAGTGGTATGCTTCTTCAAGCAACTGGCCCGCAGCAAAACTGCCATGACAGCGCACTACTACAATTTTGTGGGCAGCGAGTGCCTCAGCTATTTCTGTAGCAAGTTCTCCGGGTTTGACTTCTATTCCCCAGCCCAAAACGGGCACCTTCGACAATAGAGACTTACCTTCCACATCACAGGGAACGATTTCTTGCTCGGTAAAAGACAAAGCCACCGCATAGGCGGGATGGGCATGCACTACAGCGGCTGCTGGGGTACGTTTATAGATGGCGCGATGGACTGCCAATTCTGTTGAAGCCAGCGGTGTAGAACGGTCGTTCTTATGTATGCCTGTTTCAATGAGGTCCTGCTCTTTTAGACAACCAAGCATACAGCCTCGATGTGTGATCCACAAACGTTCTCCTAGTCTGACGCTGAGATTGCCGCTATGTGAGGATACCAGTCCCCGGGCGAAGAGGTCACGTCCAACAGCTTGAAACTGAGAAACCAGCATCTGTCTATTTACACTAATACACTAATTTTGCGTTAAAAGTCAAATCTAAAAGACCATGTCAGGCTAGCTGGCGAATTACAGCGATGACCTTACCTTGAACTTCTATGTTATCGGGACTGGTATATATAGGTTGCATTCGAGTATTGGCCGGTTCCAGACGAATGCGGTCATTCTCGCGAAATAGTCTCTTCAGGGTAACTTCTCTCTCGGTTTTGAGCCAGGCAGCCACCATATCCCCATTTTGGGCATTAGTCACGTGTTCCATTAAAACAATATCGCCGTCCGTTATAAGGGCATCAATCATTGAATTACCCTTTACCCTTAGAGCATAAACGCTACGTTTGCCTCTGATTAGTGCCTCAGTAACTTCGATTTCTTCGGAAGCAATCGTGTCCCACGCTTCGGTGGGTGGAACCGGTATCGGTTCACCCGCGGCTATTTCTCCTACTATTGGCACCGAGACAATATAGCGATGGTTCTGCTGGTTTACCAGAAGTTCGATACCGCGTGATATATCAGCGCGACGGCGAATATAGCCAGCGGCTTCTAGCTTAGACAGATTGTAAGCGACCACAGATGTTGAGCTTATATTGCAACCGCCGACAATGTCTCTGATCGTCGGCGGATAACCATTAGAATCACAGAAGCTTTGAATAAATGCCAGTATCCGTTTTTGTTTTGGTGACAAGACACTGTAAGTCATGGTTGAGTCATGGTTGCTGGGCCTGGTCTGTATTAGTTACTTCCCTTTTGAGCAGTACTGGAAAGCCTAGCCTGGTTAAGCTTTTTCATCAGGCGTGACTTTTGTCTGGCAGCTTTATTTGGGTGAATTACTCCCTTTTTGGCAGCTTTATCTATGGCACTTATAGCAGCTACCACCGCTGTCTCTGCTGCCTCAAGTTCCTTGCGGGAAATAAGATTTTCTGCCCGTGTAATGTGGGTCTTTACAGTGCTTTTAACTGACTTGTTACGCAGTCGTCTCTTCTCAGCTACTCTGGCTGCTTTTTCTGCTGATGTACCTTTAGACAATCATTCCTCCTTATTTAATTTAAGAATTAAGACTAACTTTAGTCTGGCTGCTTCTTGTGGCGCTAATAACACCACGCACTCCCTGGATTCTGGATAGTAATTGAGTCAATTGGCTCATGGTTGTGATTTCAACAGTAGCAAATACTGAGGTAATTTCATTTTGGTATTTCGTGCTTAAGCTGGCGATGTTTATTTTAGCATCGGCGATAACGGTGGTGATATCTCGAAGCAAGCCTACCCTATCCCAGGCATGGATTTCTATATCGACAGGATAGACATCATGTACCTCTCCCCAACTTACCGAGATGAGTCGCCTTTTATCTTCTATATTGATAACATTGATGCAGTCCCTGCGATGAACAGTGACCCCGTGGCTACGAGTAATATAGCCGATAATGGGGTCACCAGGCAAGGGATGGCAACAATTAGCCAAATGGGTAAGCAAATCGCCGACGCCAAGAACCTGGATTCCGGCTGTGGTTGTTTTTTTGGGTCTTAGCGTTTTGGCTGGTACAGGTACTTCTTCTGACTCCGCGGCCAGCTTTACTGCCAACTGATGTGGACTAATACCCCCGTATCCTATTGCAGCTAGGAAATCATCAGGGTTTTGATAGTTAAATAGACGCGCTGTCTCCTCCAGATTGCTTAGGGTTATGCCCAATCGCTTAAGTTCCCTGTCCAGAAGTTGTTTGCCTCGTTCGATGTTCTGTGTCCGTTCCTGCTTTTTGAACCACTGGCGGATTTTTTCTCGAGCGTGAGAGGTCTTAACAAACCCTAGGTCGGGATTGAGCCAGTCAAGGCTTGGCCCCCTGCCAGCTTTGGCAGTCATAATTTCCACGATGTCACTGTTCTTTAGCTCGTAGTTTAATGGTACTAGTTTGCCGTTAACCTTAGCACCTATACAACGGTGCCCCAGCTCGGTGTGGATGCGATAAGCGAAATCTAGTGGTGTGGCACCTTTAGGTAGTGCTTTTATTTCACCTGTGGGTGTGTAAACGAAGACCTGGTCAATGAGGACTTCTGTTTTCAGCGATTCGAGAAATTCTTCACTACCAAGCTCATTTTGCCATTCGATAAGCTGGCGTAGCCAGGCTATCTTGTCCTCAAAATGTGCGTCCTGGGTAGTGCCTTCTTTGTAGCGCCAGTGGGAGGCTACTCCGAACTCAGCAGTCCGGTGCATATCATGGGTTCTGATCTGTATTTCTAGCGGTGTTGTGCCATGACATAGCACCGTGGTGTGCAAGGATTGGTATCCGTTAGCTTTTGGGTTAGCGATAAAGTCGTTGAATTCCTCAGGCAGAGGGTGCCACAGGTTATGGATAACACCTAGTGCCTTGTAACAGTCCGGAATGGTATCCACAAGAACTCGAATAGCGAACAAGTCGTGGATGTCGTCAAAGTCTTTGCCCTGAGCTGCATAACGATTGATTTTGTTATATATGCTGTAAATATGCTTTGGCCTGCCGGCGATTTCAGCTTTTATCTCAGCCTTATTTAACTCCTGTTGCAATATCTGGCTAATCTCGGCTATAAAAGTTTCTCGCTGTGCCCGGCGGGTGGCTATCAGGCGTGCTATCCTGTGGTATTGCCGTGGCTCCAAATAGCGGAAAGCTAAATCCTCAAGTTGCCATTTCAGTTGCCAGATGCCCAGCCTGTGAGCCAGAGGTGCATATATTTCCAGGGTTTCCTGGGCAATGCTACGTCGTTTCTCAAATGACAAAGCCCCTAAAGTGTACATATTGTGTAGCCGGTCGGCAAGCTTTATAAATACCACCCTCAAATCCTCGGCCATGGCAATCAGCATCTTTCGCAGGTTCTGTGCCTGTGACTCCCGTTTGCTGGTTTCGTCTTTGCGCCAGGACAATTTGCTCAATTTAGTAGTCCCGTCGACAAGTTTACTTACTTCCGGTCCGAATTTAGCCTCTATCTCGGTTAAAGGTATATCGCAGTTTTCAGGTACATCGTGGAGCAGAGCTGCCGCTAAAGTAGCAGCATCAAGCTGGAGACTAGCCAGCATGATGGCTGTCTGGAGCGGGTGTTCCAGAAAGGGGTCACCGGATTTGCGCACCTGCCCTTGATGGGCACTTAAGGCAAATTCATATGCAGCTTGGACTAATGCCAACTTTTCAGGTGGCAGATACTCCTTCGCTTTTTCAAAGAGGGGATTAGGATCCATTCCAGCCCCAGTACTTAAGTATGATAAGGCAAAGGAGGCTACCGTTGCAAATGCCAGCTTTAAGCTTCATAGTATAAGCTGTTTGAGCAAGGGAGTTTCCCCTGTGGTTTAGGGGATGTCCCTTTTCTCTAAAGGTTGATTTTAATATGAACAAAAAGACTATCAGGACTATAATATTGATGCGAAGGTCTGGCTAATCAGGTATACTTTTCAACAGTAAGATGGGCAGAATAATCGCGGTATGCACAAGTGATAAAAAGGGGACTAAGAAGCAAGATGTAAAGGAAGGGCTTCTCAAGAAAGATTTCGGCCTGGTTGGTGATGCCCATGCCGATTTTTACACACAGCGGCAAGTGAGTTTGCTGGCTTTAGAAAGCATTGAAAAGATGCGAGCTTTTGGGCTGGATGTTGGTCCCGGTGATTTCGCCGAGAACCTGACCACCGAAGGGATAGACCTAATGTCGTTGCCGGTTGGCACGCATATCTCAGTAGGGGAGCGTGTTGTGCTGGAGATAACTCAGATTGGCAAGGAATGCCACACCAAATGCGACATTTACCGTCAGGTAGGCAGATGTGTCATGCCTGATGAGGGGGTGTTTGCCAGGGTGATTAGGGGTGGACGTGTCAAAGTTGGGGATACGATACAGGTGAAGCGATGATGGAAAATGAGACGGAAAAATTGTGCGTGGCAAGATTTACGGAGCGGTCAAGGTCTGAAACTGAAGATTGGGTTGTCGTAGAGCTCCCCGTCAGCATTGTAATGAACGGTCAGGAAACGGTGACTCTACTCTGCACGCCAGCTAATCTGAAGTATTTAGCCGTTGGCTTTCTGTTTTCAGAGGGACTAATACAAGACAAAGACGATATAAAGGACATAATGGTTGATAGTCAGTGTGGTGTAGTTCGTGTCTACACAGCAGACAACAAAGTGGTTAATAAGTCTCCGTCCAAACAGCTGATAGCTCCGAGCTGTGGAGGAAGAGCCTCGTTTTATAATGTTAGTGAAGCCGGAGGCAAGACAAAGGTGCAGTCTCGAATCAGAATATCAGCTAAGGAAGTTTTTGCTCTGGTCGAGCAGTTCCAGAATCGGTCTCAAATTTTTAGGGCTACCGGTGGCGTTCACAGCGCTGCACTATGCGATAACCAAAGTATTCTGGTTTTTAGTGAGGACATAGGGAGGCACAATGCTATGGATAAGGTCTTCGGTGAATGTATTTTGAATGACATACCTACAGACGACCGCATAATAGTCACCAGCGGCAGGGTTTCTTCGGAGATAATGCTTAAGGTAATCAAAAAGAATGTCCCGGTGCTTATCTCTGTATCTGCCCCCACCAACATCGGGGTAAGGCTGGCTGCTGACTTTGGGGTAACCCTTATCGGGTTTGTCAGGGGGAGACGAATGAATGTGTATACAAACGATTGGAGGATAGTGACTGATGCAGGATAGAGATTCGGAACTGGTGGGTAGAATTCTGGACCTCAAGAAAAGGAGGAACGCCATTCTGCTTGCTCATAATTATCAGCTGGGTGAAGTACAGGACATAGCTGACTTTGTCGGTGATTCGCTGGAGTTGAGCCAGAACGCGGCCAAGACTGATGCTGATGTTATAGTCTTTTGTGGCGTCCACTTTATGGCAGAGACGGCTTCTATCCTGTGTCCCGACAAGACCGTTTTGCTTCCAGACATAAATGCTGGGTGTCCCATGGCTGATATGATTACTGCGGAAGAATTGCGTGAGGAAAAACGGAAACATCCCAGGGCCATCGTGGTCTGCTACATTAACTCCTCGGCTGAGGTCAAGGCGGAATCAGATATTTGCTGCACTTCAGCTAACGCTGTTAAGGTAGTCGAAAGCCTAAATGCAGATGAGATATTGTTTGTCCCCGACCAGTATTTAGGGCACTACGTGTCTACAAAGACGCATAAAAATATGATTTTGTGGCGTGGCTTTTGTCCTACACATGTGCGAATATTGCCTGAACATATTATCAGATTAAGGCATGAGTACCCCGGGGCAAAGGTGGTGGTCCATCCAGAATGCAGGCCTGAAGTGATAGCACTGGCTGATGAGGTTTTGAGCACTGGTGGCATGATAAAATATGCCCGCAGGGAAGACGTTAAAGAGATGATTGTAGGCACCGAGATGGGGATAATACACCGGCTGAGAAAAGAGAACCCAGTAAAGAGGTTTATCCCTGTGTCCGAACAGGCTGTGTGTCCCAATATGAAGTTCATCACGCTGGAGAAGGTGCTGTGGTCTCTCGAAGAGATGCAACCGGAGGTCAAGGTGCTTGAGGGGATACGCGTGTTGGCCAAAAGGGCAGTAGACAGAATGCTGGAGGCAGGCAGGAGCGGATGAAAGACATCGGTGCCATAGTTGTATTTGTCACTGCGAGTTCTGAAGCCGAAGCACGCAAAATCGCTGACCTATTGCTTGACCGTAGAAAGGCGGCCTGTATAAATATCGTACCCCGAGTAGATTCCTCGTTCTGGTGGCAGGGCAAGCTCGATTCGGCTCAGGAGAGCCTCCTTATTATCAAAACCAAAGAGCCGCAGCTCTCTGAAGTCATTAAACTTGTCAAAGAAGCCCACAGCTACAAAGTCCCCGAGGTAATTGCCCTTCCCATAATCGGCGGCAACGATGACTATCTCAAATGGCTGGCTGATGAGGTTAGGGAAAGCTGACCACCTCATTATGTAAAGTTTATTCAGATATTCAAAGCCGGCTGTAGGTGACTGTGGGTTTAGCGGAAGCTGTGTATACCTTAATACCACTAGCAACCTGGGGTGAACTCACAGCAGCTGCCCGGTTGGTGCCTGTAGCGTTTGTGCTCCGGTACGAAGCTGACCGGTGGAGTGCCCGGCTTTAGCTCCGCTGTGTGCAGAAGTGGGCGATCCTGAAGGGGCGTACTACATGGGGGTGGTACGACGAGCATCAGGTGACCGCTTAAGAGTAAAAGTGGCGTGGCAAAGCGTCTTACATTTAAGGTATAAAATGGGCTTAATTTGGAGCTTGGCGCGTTAATTTGATTAAAAATTTTTAAAGTAACGACTGTATTCCCTGGCTAGTGCTGAAATTTTTGGCGGTAAATGATGAATATCAGTCCTAAGAGAATGGCAACGAAGAAGCCCACGATACCTAGGATAAGTGCCATTGTCGTTACATTATTGCCCCTCACCGTAAACCAGGCCCTTTGTCCTTCGACTTCGACAAGATATTTTCCTGGTACTGTTTCCCGAACCGTCCAACAAATTTGCTGTCTGGAACCGCGGCTGAGTGTCACCGATTTTGTGGACTTAACAACACCATTTATTTTTAATGAAAGATTGTAGGCACCTGGCCCTCCGCTATTATATAAGTACACGCATATTATCTGATCTTGTTTGTTCATTTGAATCGTCAGGTTGCTAACTGTGATTGAAGGTAGCTCAGACCAGCCTGGGTCTGTAGTTATTGGCGATGGCCTCGGCTGGGTTGGTGCCGGTGGTGGGGATGGCGGAGGAGGTGGCGGTGGCAGAGGAGGCGGAGGCGGAGGTGGCGGAGGCGGTGAGCCAACAATGATGGTGCTGGTGGTATCAAAAATGGGCCCACGGGTACCACCGGCAGGGCACTGCCACACAGTGCCGGCAAGGGATAAGATCTGTGAGCCCACCGGGAGCACGCAGTACGCTATTGTCACGGTCACCTGGCGCGAAGCTCCGGCCCCAATCGAGCCGAGATTCCAGACCACTACACCGTCTGAATAGACACCGCCGCTGCTGGAGGCAGCGTAGGATGACCCCAGAGGCAGTATGTACTGGACGGTCACATTTTCAGCTGTGACACTTGTGCTTACATTGGTCACGGCAATGGTGAATGTCAGCGTGTCACACGGCTCTCCGGTGGAGGGACCGGTGATATCGATAAGTAGCATCGGGCCGGGGCAGATAAGTGTCTGCGAGCTACCGCTGGCAGGACCGTAATAGTTATTGAGATTGTCCTGCCATACCGCTGCAGCAATATTTACCACCGTGCGTTCTGAAGTGATGTTGTCAGATGCCTTCAAAGTGATGGTGATGGTCTTTGAACTTCCGGCAGCAATAGTGCCCAGAGCCCAAGTGACAGTGGCAACCGGGTCACCACCGGGCGTTCCCGACGGGCTGCTGCTGACATAGAGCATGTCTGCGGGTATGTAGTCCACAAGGGTGACGTTGTCCGCAGGCGCTCCGGATAGATTGGTTACGGTTATGGTATAGGTGGAACTATCCCCGGGAGCCACAAGATTGGGCCCTCTTTTGGTCACCTCCAGTACCGGGTTTGTATATATAGTGGTGGACGATACATCGGTCGCCGGGCCTAAACTGTTGCCCTGGCCATCCTGCCATGTGACCAGTGCTGTGTTAAGCAGCGTGGTGCCGTTGCCCACGTCATCGTTAACCTTCACGGTCAGCGAAACCGACGCCGTGCTACCTGCTGTCAGCGTACCCAGATTCCAGATTACGGAGCCATCGCTTACAGTGCCCGCCGGGCTGCTGCTGGCATAGGTGTATTTGTCCGGCAGGACGTCCACCAGCGTAACATTGTAAGCATCAAGACCGCCGGAATTAGTTATATTCAAAATAAATGTCAGCAGTCCCCCGGGGCTACCAACCGCAGGACCTGACTTCGATACCGTAAGCAGCGGGCTGGTACGGGCGATGACATTCGCTGTTGCCCTAGCCGGGCCGTAGTCTGTGCCCTCTCCATCCTTCCAGACAACCTCAAACAGGTTAGGTAGAAGTGTACCATCGGGAACAGACCAGTCAACGTGTACGGTCACCCACCCGGGTATCGCCACCCCGGCACCAACGGTACCCAGGTTCCAGGTAATGGTGCGCTCTATCGGGTCGTAGACCGCCGCATGGCTTGAGCTGACAAAGGTCAATCCTGCCGGCAGATGGTCCACGAGGATCACATTGTAAGCAGGCGAGCCGCCCACGTTTTTCAGGGTACCGGTAAAGGTTATATGTGAACCGACGGTCGCCTGCGTCGGCCCCTCTTTGGTGATGGTAAGCAGGGGAACGGTATAGATGGTAGTGTTAGCCGTAGCCTCTGCAGGACCATAGGAACTGCCGCTATTGTCCTCCCATGTGACGGAAAATCTATTGGTCAGCATGGTACCATTTGGCACGCTCTCATCCACTTTTACCACCACCCAGCCCGGTATTGCCGTCCCTGGCCCAACAGTCCCCAGTTGCCAAGTGACCGTGTTATTAACCGGGTCATAGGACGCCATATGGCTGGAGCTGACGAAGGTCAAACCGTCGGGCAGATGGTCCACGAGCACCACATTATAAGCGGGCTCTGTCCCGTAGTTTGTCAGCGTGCCAGTGTAGGTGATTAGACCGCCCGGGCTGGCAGTTGCCGGCCCATTCTTGGTGATAGACAAAAGTGGAATGGTGCGGACGGTAACATTCTCGCTGGCGGTAGCCGGTCCATACGTTCTGCCGCTGCCGTCCTCCCAAGTGACTTGGAAAAGGTTAGTCAGCGTGGTATTGTCGGACAGTGAAGCGTCCACCTGCATCGTCACCCAGCCCGGTATGGCCGTCCCTGGCCCAACAGTCCCCAGTTGCCAAGTGACCGTGTTATTAACCGGGTCATAGGACGCCGTATGGCTTGAGCTGACGAAGGTCAAACCGACGGGCAGATAGTCTACGAGGACCACATTGTAAGCGGGCTCTGTCCCGTAGTTTGTCAGTGTGCCGGTGAACGTTATGTTCGCACCCGGGTTGACCTGATCGGGACCTTCTTTGGTGATCATCAGCCTCGGCGGGACAGTGATCGGCGTCCTAGTGGGGTCATAAGGTGCCAGGGTATCGGGATCGTCTGTGAGCACAGTGGTGAAATTGGAGCCGGACACCCGCCCCTGATTGGAAACCACATTCACCCCCGGCACCTGTGGAAACAGTATGGTCACCCTGAACCTGATGGTCACCGACCCTCCCGGAGGGATTGAGGTGAAACGGACTTCGACCTCATTGCCACTCTGTTTCACTATTGTCCCAGTCGTGACCACGCTGTAGTCGACTAATGACAGGTTGGGGTCGCTGATGCCATCGTAGAAGACAACGTTCAGCATGTCCAGAGGACCGCTGTTGGAGATGGTTATAGTATATTGCAGTACGTCACCAGGGCTGGCTGTACCATTGCTATCGTTGTCCTCATATAGAGAGTCCACTTTGGAAGCATACACAGATGGCAGCCAGGGGTCGCTGAAGATTGGGTCAGTATATACTTTCAGCATCCAGTCCTTCTGGAGTGGGTCCACTGCGGAGGCTGAGGTAGAGATTAGAAAACGGGCTGGCGTGGTGTTGTCCAGTTTCTGCTGATTACCCACTTTGAATGCAGAGATGGGCAACTGCACATCCAGCCAGTATTCGTTGCCACCATAGCAGGTTGGGGTCGCTGTCACCACCCGCAAATGGTTGTAAGTCTGCGCATATCCGATGGCTGCCGGACCGGCAGCATACCACACGCCGATTTCATCTCCACCGAGGACATCGCTCGCCGACCTTTGTGCCCCGGGGCGCGGTGTGACGTTGTTGGTCGGTAGGTCATTATAGAGCAGGTAAATCCTGTCAGCCCTGTTAGAACCAACCGTGCCATCAATATCTATGGCGAACTCCTTGTAGCCGTCATTATCGATATCAATAAGAATATACCAGTGCCCAGACCGAAGTCCTATCTGACTGGTCTCCAGAGGGTTACCATTCAGCCGCATGCGGAAGGCTATATGGTCATCTGCTGATGTTAAAGGCGTGCCGGCATTATAATAGGCATACAAAAAGCTGGGCTGATTGCCTGGTAAATAGCCGTTCGGGGAACAGGAGGAGATATCAACTTCTTCCGGCTGAACTGCGCCGGAGCCACGCGATGGGTCAGCAGAACTTTCGTAGTCATGTACCACAGCGCCATTGAAGGTGACTGGATAAAAAGTGAAATTAGCCCAGCTTACCGGAGGGTTAAGCAGTGTCGCCTTCATGGGTTGTGGAGCCACCAGAGTGGGACACAGAAGTGTAAGCAGCAACAGGACAAAGACCAGTCCCCTCAGCTTTGCTGCGTTGCCACAATAGGCAAATATTTGTCTAGCCCTCAATGTTTTTTCAGAACCTCCAGCCGGCAGGTTGAAAACATTGTGCAGGTATGATAACTGCTATACGATGTTGTGTCAATAGGATTGTGGGTGTTATAGGAAGGGCTTGCTCGCAGAAATGGTGGTGGGCAGTACTGATTGCAGCCGTGACCCCTGCGCTGGCAATATAGCCTTGCTATGGTGGCAGCGGATTGGTGGGGCAAGTTTGCAGACCACATATGCAAGTGCCCGGTTAAGGCCGATGGTACAAGGCTTTGGTTGCGCTGTCTCCATATTGGGCGAGCGTGAGAGGTTGCACTGCATTTGTTTACTACACATCGGCATTCGATCTTGAGAGGCCCAGTGAAACGGCGTGATACAGGTGGCTCGATAGACAGCGGTCTGCAGGGAGTGCCAGACGAAATGCCTTTGGTGGGGCCATCTGTTATAATGTAGTTTCTGAAGGAGGAGAAGCTTTTGTTGTATAAGGCGCCCAGAGGTACTGTGGACATCTTGCCTGCGGAACAGGGCTACTGGAGGTATGTTGAGGATAAGGCGGTATCCCTGTGTCAGCTTTACGGATACCAGCGGCTTGATACTCCGGTTTTCGAGGATGCCGGGCTGTTTACTCGCAGTATCGGCCAGGGAACCGATATAGTTACCAAGGAGATGTACATTTTCAATGACCGCAGCGGGAATGCTCTGGCACTCAGACCAGAAGGCACAGCACCGGTATGCCGTGCCTACCTGGAGCACGGTATGGAAAATCTGCCCCAGCCGGTGAAACTATATTATCTGGCTGCCATCTTCAGGTACGAACGTCCTCAGGCAGGGCGGTACCGGCAACATTATCAGTTCGGCTTTGAGGCTATCGGGGATGCTGACCCGATGCTGGACGCTGAGGTGATTGAGATGGCATGGCAGTTTTTTAGGACGGTGGGCCTGGAGCAGCTTTTTCTCTACGTGAACAGTATCGGTTGCCGAAAGTGCCGCGCTGGCTATGTTGAAAGCCTAAAAAATTACTACTCTGCTTATGTTGACGGGCTGTGTCCGGATTGTAAGACGAGGCTTGTGAAAAACCCCTTACGTCTTCTGGATTGCAAGAAGCCTTCCTGTTATCAGGTGTCGGGGGGGGCACCCAGGAGCACAGACTATCTTTGCGGGGAATGCCAAAGACATTTTGAAGCTGTCAGGAATTACCTGAATGTATTAATGCTTCCCTTTGAGGTCAATCACAGGCTGGTGCGCGGTCTGGACTATTACACTAGGACCGTGTTTGAAATTCAGCCTCTGGGAATGGGTGCACAGGGGGCTGTCGGCGGTGGCGGGCGATATGATAATTTGATTGAGGAGCTGGGTGGTAAGCCTACCCCGGCTATCGGTTTTGCCGCCGGTATGGAGCGGGTGGTGCTGAACCTGAAAAAGCAAAAGGTTCGGGTGCCGGACTTATCGATTGCGAAGGTCTTTTTTACATATCTGGGGAACGAGGCCAAGTTAGAGGCGGTAAAACTGGCTTCTATGCTGCGTAAGGACGGCATCGCGGCTATGACCGCTACCGGGGATAAAAGCCTGAAAGCCCAGCTGAGGCAGGCTGACAGCATGGGTAGCAATTATGTGGTAATCATAGGTGACGAGGAACTGAAGAAACAGATGGTTACTTTACGCAACATGCTGACAGGCGAGCAACAAACGGTTTCAGCAGCGGGGCTGGGAGGACTACTGAGGAGCGCCAGCATTTAGCGCGAGGAGCCCGCTTCGCCCAAAAACGCTGTTAGGGGCGACTCTGAAAGGTCGTGCTACGTTGTATGAGAGACCGAGGGTCTTAATGGATTGCAACCATAATAGGAAGTAGATTACTATTATCTGAATAGCATCAGGCACTGAATAGCAGGAGGCAGGCAATGGATGAAGTGATTATTTCCAGAGCAATAACTGAAAGTTACCTGAGAGATTTGCTTGAGATGATGGAGGTGGATGTGGCTATAGCTGGTGCCGGGCCATCAGGGATGATGGCTGGCTACTATTTGGCGAGGAACGGTGTTAGAGTAGCCATCTTCGAAAGGAAATTGAGCGTTGGTGGCGGCATGTGGGGTGGTGGCATGATGTTTAACCGCATTGTAGTCCAGAGCGGAGCGAAGGAAATCCTTGATGAGCTGGGTATCTCTTGTAAGGAATATCAGAAGGGGTATTATGTAGCCGACGCTGTGGAGGCAGTATCCACCATCTGCTCAAAGGCTGTAAAAGCTGGCGCCAGGATATTTAACCTGCTCAGCGTTGAGGATGTGGTGGTCCGTGAGAACGATAGAATAGTCGGTCTGGTCTTGAACTGGAGCGCGGTATCTCTGGCAAACTTGCATGTGGACCCGCTGGGCGTCAGGGCGAAACTGGTTATAGATGCAACAGGTCATGATGCCGATGTCTGCCGCATAGTAGCCAGGAAAACAGGGCTGAATCTGGAGATACGTGGTGAGAAATCGATGTGGGCTGAGGTGGGTGAAAAAACCATTGTGGAGAATACAGGACAGGTCTGTCCTGGGTTGCTTGTGGCTGGCATGGCAGTCAACGCTGTCTTTGGTCTTCCCCGTATGGGAGCCATATTCGGTGGCATGCTGCTTTCGGGCAGAAAAGCTGCTGAGATTGCTATGGATTTGCTGAAGCGGACTAATTGACGGGGGTTCAAATAATTATGCCAAAGACGATTGCTGAAATAAACGAAAAAATCAAAAAGGGACAGGTGGTGGTGGTTACTGCTGAGGAGATAATTGATATTGCTAGGAAAAAGGGAATCAGCCGGGCGGCTAAGGAAGTTGATGTAGTGACCACTGGAACCTTTGGTCCTATGTGTTCCTCCGGTGCCTATTTCAATCTAGGGCATACCAAGCCAAGGATAAAGTTAGGTGGCGGCAAGGTCTATCTCAATGATGTTCCAGCATATACTGGACTGGCGGCCGTTGATATTTTTCTTGGGGCAACAGCTTTGCCCGAGGATGACCCAAAGAATAGAATTTACCCCGGCGAGTTCAGGTATGGTGGAGGTCATGTTATTGAAGAGATGGTGGCAGGGAAGGACATAAGGCTGGTGGCTACCGCTTATGGCACTGATTGTTATCCCAGGAAAAAGCTTGAGACATTGATCAACATCAAGGATATTAATGAGGCGGTCTTGTTCAATATTAGAAATGCTTATCAGAATTACAATGTGGCGGTAAATCTGTCCGACCGCACACTTTATACCTATATGGGTGTACTGAAGCCGAATCTGGGCAATGCCAACTACTGCTCTGCCGGTCAGCTATCACCACTGCTTAATGACCCTTATTATAAGACCATTGGTATAGGCACGAGGATATTTCTCGGAGGTGGCGTTGGCTATGTTGTCTGGCATGGTACTCAACATAATCCTAATGTACTACGGGGGGATAATGGGGTGCCAAAGAGAGCGGCAGGGACACTGGCTGTTATAGGTGACCTTAAGCAGATGAAGCCAAAATGGCTGGTTGGCACCAGTTTTTTGGGCTATGGCTGCACTATTACGGTAGGCCTCGGCGTCCCCATACCTATTATATCTGAAGAGGTACTCCGCTATACTCTGGTGACGGATAGCGACATCTTTGCGCCTGTAGTTGACTATTCTGAGGCGTATCCCCAGAGAAAGCCAGATGTTCTGGCGGAGGTCAGCTATGCAGAACTAAAAAGCGGGACGATACAAATTCTGGGCAGAGAGGTGCCTACGGCTTCATTGTCAAGTTATCCTGGCGCCGTGGAAATTGCAAACATCTTGAAGGAGTGGATAAAGAGGGGCGAGTTTCTGCTCACTGAACCGGCGGCGCCTCTGCCCGGTGTGGAGTCTGGGGTCAGATTTAAGGCGCTTGAGGAGAGGCCGATATTGTAATCAAGGAGGGAAAAATGGCTACAGTGTCTAGAAGGATTGTGTTGCATTTTCCCAAGCGCATAACTAACCAGCCTATAGTCTACAAACTGGCGAAGAATTTTGATCTGGAATTTAATATTATCAAGGCTTTTGTTACTCCCGGTGAGGAAGGGCTTCTTGTCATGGAGTTAACCGGGGAGCAGAGGAATTACGATGAGGGGGTAAAATATCTAACTGAAGCCGGGGTGCGAATTCAATCGTTGAGCCAAGATGTAGTCCGTAATGAGGCTAGGTGCACGCATTGTGGTGCCTGTATTACTCTCTGCCCCACCGGGGCTTTCAAGTTGGAGCCGAGAACCCGAAAGGTGATTTTTGACCATTCCAAGTGCGTCGTCTGCGAGCTATGCATCAAAGCCTGTCCACCACGGGCAATGGAGCTGTATTTCTAGTGTACCAGCCAAGGACCTATCGCCGCTGGGTCAAGGATGAAGGTCTGGTTTCGTTCACTGTTACCGTTAAGGAGACCGACCTTTACATTCGGGCGGCGAGCAATCTTGAAGCTGAAGCTCTGAAGTCGGTTATAAAGCACCGTACACCGCTTGAGGAGTATATAAAGAGCCACCCGCTTTTCTTATTTAGCCTAAAGCCCTGTCCTGTTGGTGACGATGCCCCGGCAGTTGCCAGGGACATGGCGCAAGCTGCTCAGAAGGTGGGTGTCGGTCCAATGGCGGCTGTAGCTGGGGCTATAGCTGAGGCTGTGGGCAGGGATTTGCTTGGCTACACGCCTGAGGTGATAGTGGAAAACGGCGGCGACATATTTGTTAAGCTTTTAAAACCCAGGCTGGTCGGTGTCTATGCTGGTGAGTCCCCTCTTACCGGTAGAATAGCCCTGGAGATAAGCCCTGAGGACACACCGCTTGGTGTATGCACTTCTTCGGGGACCGTCGGGCATTCTCTCAGCTATGGGGCTGCTGATGCTGTCATTATTATTGCCCGCTGGACTGCATTAGCTGATGCTGCGGCTACGGCCATTGGCAACATGGTCAGCAGTGCCGATGACATCGATGCGGCAATCGAGCAGGCTAAAGTGATAGACGGGCTGACGGGTATAGTTGTAATCAAGGGTGACAAGATGGGTATCTGGGGCAATGTGAAGCTTGTCCCCTTGTGACCTGCTATACGGGGATGGTATTAAATTTTATCGGCCGCAGCAAAGCACCTTAAAAATTATGGATTCCTGTGCCTGACCGCCCCTGCCATCAGTTACTATGACGGTTACGGTATACTCGCCAGTGACACCTGGTGACGTCCAGCCTACGGTGCTCCCCTGTCCGCTAATTTTGCCCGCAGTAGCCCTCCACAGATAGCTCAGTTTATCACCATCGGGGTCTTCAGCAATACACTGAAGTGTTGTCGTTGTCCATTCCCTGGCACGGTTCTCGTCACCCGGTGGGCTTCCATCTATCAGCAATTTGGTGATTACGGGAGGTTTATTGGGCCTGGCTACCACTGTAATAGTGGTCGACTTGGTAGCTTCGCCACCCTTGCCGTCGGTTACAGTGACCTTTATGGTATACTCACCGGCCGTATCCGGAGCTACCCAGGTGATGCTGCTGCCTTCTCCTTCTATTTTTCCACCATCGACCGACCACACATATCTCAGTAAGTCGCCGTCGGCATCGGTGGCTTTGCAGGTTACCTGGGACGCGGATGAAGTGGCTACCTCTTTCTCCGCTGTCAGGGCTTCAACGATTGGTTTCTGGTTTGGTGAAGGGGTTGAGGGCGCTGGTGGCGGCGCAGGTGGTTTTAAGCATGCGCTGCCTAGAACCAACACCAACACGAGTGGTATAAGTGCCCACTTAATTTGGTGATGAAATTGCGATATTTTCAATGTTTCTTGCCTCGCCTTATGTCGTCTGTTTGCCCCGACGTTCTATTCTTTTGCCTAGTCTTTCCAGCCATGGTGGTGATGATAAAAAATTACCGGGCTGTATGAATATTATAATCAAGCACAGGACAAAGAGTCCAATATCAAGGGATACTGCCTGAACAGGAGTCAATGTCCCAAATAGCTTTTCCCATATGCCAAAGCATTCGCATGCAGAGAATTTTGTCTTGCCCTGGCTGATGAGCCAAGAATTATTTGCCATAAATGCGGCAATGAGTGGGAGACAGAGGATTGCCATGACACGCGGCCATACCCGAAGTATGAGAAGCAAACCTAGTGCTAATTCACTGAGAGGGACAATGTATGGCAAAAAGACGTCACCGATAAAGTAAGCCACTCCAGGCGTGAGGAAGGCATCGGGCAGGATTGCACCGATGAACTTCATGGTCTGTCCGGGCATCTCTCCGAAACCGAATAATTTACCACTGCCGGCCAGTAGCAACGTCAGCCCTACCAGAACGCTGGCTGCTAGTCCGACTGTGGTTTTTACATCGTTTTTCATATTGCTGTTGCCTGATATTTTTCGCTCTCAGAGTGTATTGCTTAGCCTATCTTATAGATGGGAAAAGCCAACTGGTCAACCCCAGGCGGTCTACACCATGAGTAAAACTCAGACGGCGCAATTGAGTTTATAAGAGTGGGTGATTTCATAAAAACTTGACGGCGAGACAATTATAAACTACACTAGCTAACGTATGCAAACCTGGCTGGTGCTGTTTCCTAGTTCGGCGTCCTCTTATACGGGGAGACTGATTTGCTGGGAATATTTTGCTCAGCAGTCTGTATTAGAGGTCTTGAGCCGCAGAGAAGCGCAACAGAAACAGGGCATAAGTAGATCAAGTCAAGTAAGGAGGCGCGAATGGCTCTAGCGGACAAGACCTTAACCTGCAGGGACTGTGGCAGCAGCTTTGTCTTTACTGCAGGTGAGCAGGAATTCTATAAGTCGCGTGGGCTACAAAACGAACCGGGCCGATGTCCAGACTGCCGGGCTTCCAGGCGTCAGAGTCGCTCTCGGGGCCGCAGTCAATCACGTGAGATGTATTCTGCAACATGTGCTAAGTGCGGCGCTGATTTTGAGTTACCCTTTGTGCCCAGGGAAGACCGCTCGGTTTATTGCAGTTCCTGCTATGCAGAAATAAAGAAAAATCATTAGATTTGGACTTCCTCTCAGTATTCTCCCCGCTGAGAGGGATTACTCTTGAAAACTTTTTGTGCTTATAGGTCATTCTTGCAAATGAATGCTGGTATCTGTAAGGTAAAGATTCACCTTTTGGAGAGTAGGTCGCTCAAAGACAAGCGTCGAATCGTCAAGTCTATAATATCGAGGCTCCGAAACCAGTATAATATTTCTATAGCTGAGGTGGATGACCAGGACCTGTGGCAGATGGTGAGCTTGGGCATAGCTTGCGTCAGCAATCAGAACCAGCACGTGGATGAAATTTTATCCAGGGTGCTCGGCTTTATCACCAGTAACTATCCAGAGCTGGAGATCGTTGAGCAGGAGATGGAAATCCTGGACGGTCCCTAGGGAGAGGTAGGAAGCAAAGCCTATCCTGCTTTGGTGGGTCTGAATGTATGTCGACTCTTTTCTCCACCACCTGACGACATTACCGGATTACAAGGAACAGATAGTCCATATCCAGCGTATACCCCATCGCGATGGTGAGTTCGGCGAGTTGGATAAGCCTCTTCACCCTGCGCTTCGTTTGCGTCTCGAATTGGTAGGCATATCATCACTATATACCCATCAGGCGCAGGCGATTAATGCAGTTCGTAGTGGCAAGAATGTGATGGTGGCTACTTCCAGCGCCAGCGGCAAGACGTTATGCTATAACCTGGCAGTTTTAGAGTCAGTATTGAACGACCGGACCAGCCGTGCCTTGTATCTTTTCCCGACAAAAGCTTTAGCCCAGGACCAGTTACGAAGTTTAAACAAGCTGGCTTGCCCCGATATTATCCCCTTTGGGGATTGTGCTACTTTTGACGGTGATACTCCACAATCAGAACGGGCTGAGATAAAGAAGAGGGCGAGGATTGTGCTGACGAACCCGGATATGCTGCATCTGGGCATTTTACCCAACCACAAATCATGGTCACGCCTATTTCGTAACTTAAGATACGTGGTGATTGATGAGGCCCATACCTATCGGGGGGTTTTCGGCTCTCATGTCGCTAATGTTGTGCGCCGGCTGCGCCGACTCTGCGCCCTTTATGGCTCCGCTCCACAGTTTATCTGTTGTTCGGCGACTATTGCTAACCCGGGGGAACATGCTGAAAAGCTCGTAGGACTGCCTTTCGTGGTGGTTGACAAAGACGGGTCACCAAACGGTGGTAAGTCCTTTGCTTTCTGGAATCCGCCGTTTTTGGACGAAGCTAGGACGAGGCGACGCAGCTCCAGTAGCGAAGCTACCTTTCTGTTTACGGAGCTTATTCGCAATAATATCCGCAGTCTGGTATTTACGCGAACCCGGAAGCTGACTGAGCTGATTTACATCTATACTCGGGAAAAGCTGGGACCTTCTCTAGGGAGTCTGGTCAAGCCTTATCGGGCTGGTTATCTTCCTGAAGACCGGAGACATATCGAGAGAGAGCTGTTCAACGGGCACCTTTTGGGCGTCGTGGCTACTACCGCTTTAGAGTTGGGCATAGATATCGGTGATCTGGAAGCCACTGTGCTTGTTGGCTATCCGGGAAGTATCGCCAGCACATGGCAGCAGGCAGGGAGGAGTGGCAGGGGGGTAGGTAGTTCGTTAAGCTTTCTTATAGCTCAGGATAACCCGCTTGACCAGTATTTTATGCATCATCCTGACTACTTTTTCAGTAAGAGCTTCGAGCACGCGTTGATAAATCCAGAAAACCCTAATATTTTGAAACCACATCTACTCTGTGCCGCCTGGGAGAGCCCCTTATTTGACGGTGACGAAGCGTTTTTCGGTGAAGCTTTTGATGGTGCAATCGATGAGCTGGAAGCAGAAGGGAAGATCAGAAGGAGCAACGGGCGGTGGTATCTTTGCCCCAGAATCGGTCATCCGGCACAGGATATCAACATAAGGTCTGCATCGGGAAAGAACTATGCTGTTGTTGATGCGTCTCGAGGTTATGAACTACTGGAGACGGTGGAAGCTAGCACGGCCTTTTTCCAGATACATCCCGGGGCTATTTATCTTCACCAGGGTGAGTCCTATCTGGTAAAAGAACTAGATTTGGAACGACGTGTAGCTGTAGTAACTCAGACTGAGGTTCCATATTACACACAGACGAAAGAGTTGAATGACATCAGTATTCTGAAAATTCAGCGTGCCAAAGACTATTCGGGTATAAAGGTTTGCTTTGGTGAGGTGGATGTGACTAATACTGTCGTTGGTTTCAAGAAGAAGATGCAGTTTACCGAGGAGGTTATAGGTGATGAGCCTCTTGACCTACCGCCCTTGCGCTTTGTCACGCAGGCTGTGTGGTTCGATTTGCCCAAAGCTGCTGAGGAGCAGATAGTAAGAGCCGGGCTTGACTTAGCCGGAGGTCTGCATGCTGCGGAGCACGCAGCCATCGCGATGTTGCCTCTATTTGCTCTATGCGATCGCAATGACATCGGTGGTGTTTCTACAGCATGTCACCGTGATACCGGGAAGGCGCAGATCTTTATCTACGATGCTTATCCTGGCGGCATCGGCATTTCCGAGAAAGGTTTTGAGATAATAAAGGAACTCTGGTCAACCACATTACAGGTAATTGAGGAATGTCCATGTCAGGACGGCTGTCCTAGCTGCATTCAATCGCCCAAGTGTGGCAACAACAACGAGCCACTGGATAAGAAAGCGGCCCTGATACTACTCAGTGGCCTGGTGAGTGTTTAAGACTGGCTGAAGCCGCTGGTCATTCATTTTACTAAGCTGAACATGAGGGGGGTAAATGCAATAGTATTGCATTTACAATGAGAATTTATTAGAATATGAACAAAATGGCAGAGTTGCAAATTTGTGTGCAAGTCCTGCGGGCTAAGGGTTATAAAGTGACGCGCCCGCGGAGGCAGGTACTCAAAGTGTTGGAGAGGGCAGAAATGCCAGTTTCGCCTTATGACATTCAGAAGATTCTAGAGGAGAAAGGTGAGCATCTGAACCCCGTCACAATCTACCGCATACTCGATCTGTTTTGTCTGCTTAACCTGGCTCACAGGGTGCTGCTTTCAGGTGGTTATGTGAAGTGTAGTCTGGGTACGGTAGAGGGGTGTCATCGCTTCATGGTGTGTCGTCAGTGTGGTTTGCTGAAGGAATTTGCTGATAGGGCCCTGTGTGAGGAGGAGGATGAAATTGCCCGCGATTTAGGTTTCTACGCCGAACACCACTTTTCGGAGTTCTTTGGACTGTGTGCCAACTGTAGGCGATAAATAGCAGGAATATATCGGCTCTGTTTGGTTTCAGATATATTGTTAAAGAGAATCGGGATTGAATTGGCCAGGCATGCCCCTTTTACTGCTGCTGGGGCAGTATCGGGCATTGCCATCATGTTTATTCTAGTGTTTGCCCGTGTTTCTGCTGACATTTCTGAGACTATCTTCTTCGTCCTTCACCCCGCCCATGTCCTGTTCAGTGCAATTGTGACTACTGGAATGTATAGGCGGTATAGTTCGGACAGGCCTTGGGCAGCAATTTTAGTTGGCTATACTGGCTCGGTCGGCATTGCTACGTTAAGCGACGCCATAATTCCATATCTAAGTGGGGAGTCAATCAGAATTAAAATAGAATTTCACATACCTTTTATTGAGGAGTGGTGGCTTGTAAATCCAGTGGCCTTTTTGGGCATTGCAGTCGGTTATTTGCGACCAACGACGAAGCTGCCGCATGCAGCTCACGTGTTTTTGAGCACATGGGCGTCTCTCTTTTATTTTACGGCATTCGGTGTAGCAAATTGGCCTCCTTTACTTCCACTTGTTTTCCTGTTTTTGTTTCTGGCCGTCTGGCTGCCTTGTTGTGTAAGCGATATAGTCTACCCTCACCTCTTTCTCGGCACAAAGGAGCCTCCTTTAGAGCATGACCATTAGTTCTGATGCGCCGGCGGTGATAGTGCTTATTTTGCCGGTTGAGGCTCGCTTTAATCTTTAAATCGGGGTAAAATTTATGTATTATGTCACCTTCTTTGCCCTATTCTCAGCCCGTATGCTAATATGACTGGAACCTATAATGATAGTGACATGTCAGCTTTTGTAAATAAAACTCAGCTAGGATTAAGGCGCAGCCGAGAAACATGGTTTAGTAAGATAGCCCGGCTTTTTGATCAGATCACTGTTGAGGACGAGACGTGGGATGAGCTGGAGGAGTTGCTTATCGCTGCGGATGTTGGCGTAACTACTACGCATAAGCTCATCAGTATAGTGAAGAAGCGAGCCAAGGAAGAAAAGTTGAGCCAAGGCGAACAGGTGCGTGCTGTTTTGAAGGCAGAGATGATAAAGCTACTTATGGTTGATATCCCAGGTAGAGACTTTTCCAGCCAGGGTAGTCCACAGGTTATTTTGGTAGTCGGGGTCAATGGTTCGGGCAAGACGACGAGCATTGCCAAGCTGGCGCACAAGTTTAAAAATGAGGGGAAAAGAGTTATTCTGGCGGCAGCTGATACTTTTAGGGCCGCGGCTATTGACCAGCTTAGGCACTGGGGCAATAGGGTGGGTGTAGATGTTATTGCTCATCTGCCCGGCGCTGACCCTGGAGCCGTGGTTTTTGATGCTATCCAGGCGGCTCAAAGTCGGCGGGCCGATGTGGTCATAATTGATACTGCTGGTCGTCTTCACACCAAATTCAATCTTATGGAGGAGCTTAAGAAAATAAAGCGGGTGGCTGGCAAATATCATGTACCTGAGAATGTGCTGCTGGTTATAGATGCCACCACCGGCCAGAACGGCCTGGCTCAGGCCAGGCACTTCACCGAGGCCGTGGGGGTAAACGGGATTTTTCTGGCTAAGCTTGATGGTACCGCTAAAGGAGGCATAGTGCTTGCTATTTGTGATGAATTGAAAATTCCCATCACTTATATAGGGACGGGCGAACATCTAGATGATTTGGCTCCGTTCGATGCCGCAAACTTTGTTGAGGCGATTTTTTCACAGTCAGGAGAGGGAAAATGATCACCGTTGGAATTAATCCAGTTGCTTTGAGCATAGGGGCGTTTGAAGTCAGGTGGTACGGGATTATGGTGGTGCTGTCTATTGTGGCGTTGATAGCCATCTCATTGCGCGAGGCGAAACGGGTTGGTATGCCCACTGAACACATTTATAATCTCGGTCTATGGGCCATAATCAGCGGGATAATAGTATCCAGACTTTTTCATGTGGTCGACAAGTGGGAATATTACGCGGCACATCCGGCCCAGATTATTCGCTTTGAGGGCTTGACCATCTATGGGGCTGTTATCGGCGCCATGATAGCGGTTTTAGTGTATAGCTGGGTAAAAAAACTTTCATTCTGGCAAATAGGTGACATCGCAGCTCCCGGAGCACTTGTGGGTCAGGCGATAGGCAGGATTGGTTGCCTCATAAACGGCTGTTGTTACGGGTTACCCACCTTTTTGCCCTGGGGCGTGGTTTATACGCATCCGGCTAGCTATGCGCCGATTGGTGAGGCAGTTCACCCAGCGCCGATTTACCACTTGCTGTGGAACTTGATGGCATTTGGTATACTCTGGTGGTTGCGTACTCGGCTTAAACCGGCCGGCTCGGTCTTCCTAGCTTATCTTGCGCTGTACGCCACAGGCGACCTTATCATCCGGTTTGTTCGTGAGGGGGAGCCCTTCCTTTTTGGCATGCAGCAAGCTCAGTTAATTGGTATGGCTATACTGGTGATAACAGTGCCCTGGCTTACAATCAGGATGTGGCGTTACCGGGCGAAGCAGCAGGTGACAGCAAACATTAATGAGACTGAGCAAAGTCAAGGAGTTTAAGTCTGAGCCTCTCTTCATTGTCCCATCTGTCGATATCTAGGTTGTATACTATGTCAAGACGCGTAGCAGTTGCTTGAGCCAGGTTGTTGAAATTAAAGGCAATGGCATCCCAGATTATGCCTTGTTGCCTTAGTTTAAGCTTCAGATGCTCGCCTTGATTCCCAACCTGGCGTTGGTCGACTACTTCGATGCAGCGACTCATGAATGTGGGTAAAGGATTACCGTTTCCAAAGGGAGCTAGCCGCTGTACTTGTTTGACGGTCTCTCCGGCAAAGATGGAGAGGGGTACTTCGGCGTCTATGTCTATATGGGGACGGAGGTCTAGTCCAGCCAGATTAGCCTCAGCTATTTCCAGCAGTTGCCTCTGCAGACGTGCCAGGTTGGTGGTGAGAACAGTAAAGCCTGCTGCTCTGGTATGACCGCCGAAGTTGTGCAGAAGTCCTTGGCAGTCTTCAAGTGCTGCCATAAGGTCGAACTCGGGTATGCTCCGCCCACTGCCACGGCATATCTCAGGGCCAATTTTGAAAAGGATTACGGGGCGATAAAACTCTTCACAAAGCTTACCAGCGATGAGCCCCATGACGCCTGGGGGATAATCTTCGTCCATAGCCATCAACAGAGGGCGGTCGATGCCGGCGGCGATGATTTTCTCTCTGGCCCTTGCCAGTGATTCGTTGGTCAGCTTCTGTCGCTTGGCGTTCTTTTCTTCAAGTTCGGAAGCTAGCCTGCTAGCCTCTTCACTGTCCTGAGTGATTAACAGTCGGTAGCTGACGTTAGCGTCATCAAGCCTGCCAGCGGCATTCAGACGAGGTCCTAATATCCAGGAGATACTTTCGGTATCTAGGTTGCCTGGCTTCAGCCCTGCGCAGCGCATCATCGCTTGAAGCCCGGGACGCTCGGTGTGGTTAAGGAGTTCAAGGCCACGCTTTACCCAGTAGCGGTTGTCACTGATAAGAGAGACTAAGTCTGTTACGGTACCTAAGGCTACCAAATCCAGAAGCCTGTCCAGCATTCCCTCTCGACCATTGCCCTGGAATAGTGCCTGAAGGAGTTTGAAAGCAACACCTACCCCTGCAAGTTCAAGTGAACGGCAAGGCGAGTCATCCCGCTTGGGGTTGACTACTGCCAGTGCCCTTGGCAGAGTAGCAGGTGGGAGGTGATGATCGGTGATGATTATGTCCAAACCCATCCTGTTGGCCTTTTCCACCTCAGCAAGAGCAGTAATCCCGGTATCTGCAGTGATTACCAGACTGACACCTTGCTTGTATAGCTTCTCCAGAGCGGCTGCCTGCAGCCCATAACCCTCGCGGTGGCGGTGTGGGATGTAGGGGATGACCCTGCCACCAATGGCCGACAGTCCCTGGACCAGCAGCGCGGTGGCTGTAATACCATCGGCGTCGAAGTCACCATAAATGGCTATCTGTTCACCGGAAAGTAGGGCCCGGTAGACTCTGCTTACTGCAAGGTGCATGTCAGGAAGCAGGAATGGGTCAGTTTCCAGACGCTGGTCTGCGCTAAGGAAAAGCTCAGCCTGGGAAGGTTCTGAGATGCCTCTGTTATGAAGCAGTTGAGCCACCACCGGATGTAAACCTGGAATGTTAATTGGAGGTTCGGCTGGTGGTAGTAACTTCCAATGAAGGTGGCTCAAAATCGTGCCTCTTTTTGTTAGTGTAGCCCAAATTTGTACCATCAGCAAGTTAAGAGTTAGCTTGAAAGTATGGAAATCTGATAATTTTAATTGACCACCAGGGGTGCTGTGAATATAATTTCCTTTGTTGGGAATTATGGTGGCTAGTCCAAAGGTAGCTTTTCATACGCTGGGTTGCAAGTTGAACCAGGCTGAAACTGAGCTCATGGCCCGGCGCTTTGTTGAGGGTGGGTATCGGGTTGTAGACAGGGGAGCAGATGTCTACATCTTAAATACCTGCACCGTAACACATATTGCTGACCGCAAATCACGACATACACTGAGGTTGTGGCGTAAGCAAAACCCAAAGGCCTTTATCGTGGCCACTGGCTGTTATGCACAGAGGTCTCCCGAGGAGCTGTCTGCGATTGGCGCTGACTTGGTCGTGGGCAATGACCAGAAGATTTATTTGCCGGCATTGATAAAAAGCAAGCTTGCGCCAACAGCCATTTGTTCAGCAGGCCAAAACCCTTCTAATAGCGTTAGTCGCGTCCGCAGTTTTGTAAAAATCCAGGATGGGTGTAGTAACTTTTGTGCCTATTGTATCGTGCCCGCTGTACGCGGGCCGGAGTATTGCCTGCCGGTGGCTGAGGTGATAGAAGAGATAAAAGCAAGGGTCTCCGATGGCTGCAAAGAGGTTGTGTTGACCGGCACCAAAATTGGTGCTTATAGCCATAACCAGGCTAACCTTTTGCATCTGGTTGAACGGATTCTAGCTAATACCGGTGTTGTACGGCTGCATCTTTCGTCTTTGCAACCACAGGAGTTGTCCCCCGCGTTTCTCAATCTGTGGCAAGATGCTCGCCTGTGCCGTCATTTTCATCTGGCATTGCAGAGCGGCAGTAACAGCGTGCTTAAGCGAATGGGACGTCACTATACAATCGATGATTACAGGGATGCGGTGTCTTTAGTTCGCAAGATGATTCCTGACGTAGCTATCACCGCAGATATTATGGTTGGTTTCCCCGGTGAGACCGACGCCGAGTTTGAGGAAAGCTATCGTTTTTGTGAGGAGATCGGTTTTGCTAATATACACGTTTTCAGCTATTCCCCCAGGCCTGGGACACGGGCGTCACAAATGCCCTGTCAAGTCAGCGATGCGGTGAAAAAGGCACGCAGTTTGCAGATGTTGGAGCTGGCTAGAAAAAGTGCTCACAGCTTCTGGCAAAGGTTTCTCGGGCAGGATGTAACAGTCCTCTGGGAAAAAGAGGTGACGCGGGGCAGTGGTTTATATTCCGGGCTCAGTCACAACTATATCCGGGTATACACCATGAGCCGTGAGAGGTTGACCAACCAGCTTTTGCCAGTGCGGCTTGTCCGATTGCATGAGCAAGGACTGTGGGGAGAGTTAACCTATTAAAGATTAAGGTCAAAGTAGTGCCCAATTCCAGAATCACACAGCTTGATAAGCAGGAAGTTGAGTTTGTTAGTCAAAAACAGAGGTTGCACGCGGGACAAGGGTAAATAAAACAGTGGTCGGGTTGCTAGCTGATTATTTCGTGGTCTCACAGGGCTCGGTAGTGCTCCAGAGTGGGCAAGAAAATTGGAATAAGGTCATAGAGATTCTACGGCAGCTAATAGTTTTCGTTGAGGGTGTGTTATAGCCTTTTTGGTGGTTAGGGGGGTGTTTCCCCCTTACGGCGCTGGTTGCGCAGAAAGTCCTCAACCTCCTTGATGATTCTGTTTACGTCCTCAAACGGTTCTCCGGCTATGGCCCCTTCAACTCTGTACTGTTGCTCCAGCTTCTTGATATATCGTCGCAGCTGAGGGCTATCAGCCAGGAGGCGGCCCAGCATGTCGTTTAAATACTCTCCGGCTTTTTGAAGCTCCTCCAGTTCGATTTCTATGCCCAGCAAATGGTTTAACTTTCTGACCAGCCCCAAGCAGACTATGGGATTGGCCTCGGCGCGGACATAGAATGGGGCATGCCCCCATAAGCTTATAGCCTCTATTTTCCTGTGGGCACTGCCGGTGAGCAGTAAGCCGTGTATACTACTTGGCCCCTGGTAGTCTATGGGTACAATATTATGTTTTTCCAGCACATATACAAGGTCGGGCTCACTTACTACTCCGGATATTATTGGCTCCCTGGTATGGGGAACCCTGTCATACAGCCCGCCCAGTGTATATATTCTGTTTACATTTAGTTCAAGAGCTAAATCCAAAATTAAGTCAACAAATTCGCGCCAGTGCAGATGTGGCTCGATACCATGGAGCAGAATCAGGTCATGCGCTGTTTTTTTATTTTGCCAGTAAAAGAAGCTGTTACGGGGCAGTTTTAGCGAAGCTATCAGACCTCTGTCAACAGTTACCACTGGTCGAAGAGTAGAGAAATCATAAAACTCCTCGGACCTTATTTCAGCGAACCTCGTGGCATCTAACTTCCTGACAAGGTAAGCAACGGCTCCGGTGGCAACTTGGCAGGCGTCAGCCCAGCCGCCGAAGGCAGCCACCAGGTCTGGATTGCGTAGTTTAGGTTGCTCATAAAGAACTAAGTGGCTGAGTTCCATTTTGCCGTCTTAACTATATCATCAAGCGGCCAGAGCCAATCTCACTTCCAGTGTAACACAATCTGGGATAACAGAAAAAATGGCTCAAATTCTCCATTGTGATACTAGGCATTGACACACATGCTATACTGATTCAATGGTGAGGCAGTCAAAAACACGCTAAAAGAACTGTTTAAAGGGATAAGAACCATGGCTCAAATGGAAATCATTGTCAATCCGGCTGCCGGAGCCTGGAAGACTGCTAAAAAGTGGCCTGAGATTATGAGGCTGCTGGAAAGCCAGGGGCTTGACTTTGAATATCATGTGACAGAGGCTCCGGGCCATGCCATACAGCTGACTAGGTCGGCAGTTGAGAAAGGTTATAAGCTTATTGTAGCCGTGGGTGGTGATGGCACCATAAACGAAGTGGTAAATGGCTTCTACGATGCTGAAGCTCTTGGTGATGTGACGCTGGGTGTCATCAACACAGGGACCGGTGCTGATTATATCCGCACTCTCGGCATCCCACGGCGCTATAAAGAAGCTTGCCAAACGCTGGTAAACCCCAGAGGTAAAGCAATAGTAGATTTAGGTATTGTTGAATGCATGAGCCAGGGACGGAAGAAGAAGAGGCTGTTTGTAAACTTCGCCGGGTTGGGTTTTGATGCAGAGGTTGTCAGAGCCACCACAGAGAAGTTCAAAGCACTGGGCTCAATGCCTTCTTATCTTATGGGATTGCTTTCTACCCTCTTTTCTTATGAAAACAGGGATGTATTACTTGTGGTTGATGGAGAGATGGGGGAAAGGCGCATCTGTACCATTTTGATGAATCATGGCAGGTATGGAGGTGGTGGTATGCTTCCAGCACCCAATGCCGACCCAGGCGATGGATTGTTCGATGTGTTAATAATAGACGATATAGCCAAGCCCGATTTGCTTGTCTCGATACCCAAAATTTACAGGGGCACACATCTCACTCATCCGAAAGTTACCTTGATAAGAGCGCGGGAGGTAGAAGTGAAACCTGCATTTAATATGGCTGTTCAGGCGGATGGTGAACTGTTTGGCGAAGCCCCGGCTAGCTTCCGTGTTTTACCGCGCGCATTGACCGTGCTCATTTAATTTTTAGCAACGGCATTTCGCTGTGGTTACATCCTGTCGTAAGGCTGATGTTTTTCCATTATCTCCTTGATGCCTGGGATGTCTTGAATAAGCTGGTCTAGAGCGATTTCCTGCCCGGTTATGTCGAAGGCCTGCCTCATTGTTTGGGAGAACGCCACTATTATAAAGGGATGCTTGGCGCCGAAGCACAAAATGCGATTATCCATGTGCTGGCAATTCAATAATGACTTTGTCACTGAAATCAAAGTGACCCCATCTACAGTGACAGGTTTATCGATTCCTATTTTCCTTTCCATTTCGATATAGCCACTGTTTTGATGGCTTTAATTGCCGGCGGCGAGAAAGCAAATCCAGCGATGGAGGCAATGAGGAGGAGGGGGTGCGTTCTTATTGCGCCGGATAAATAGCCTTGAAGTAAAAAGGTGGTAGAGAAGGAAGGCTCCACTTTTATCTGGCAGGGGAGGTATGAGGCTAAAAGGCTAAGTGGGGCAATGAATGCAAAAAGAAGCCCTGTATCAGCCGGATTATCAAGACCTACCTTCAAGTTTGCTACGAGCTCTCTGACTTTAAGATGCCTGAAGATGCTTCTAAGTAAGCGTGCGATTTCCCTCGGCATGCCTCTGGTTTGTAGGATGTTGAGGAATATTTTCAGGACACCTTCCCAATCTGCTATTTTAGGCTTACTTTCAACAACAGCTTGTCTATCAGTGGTCTTTCCCCTTTTCACTTCGGTTCTAACTAGGCCGAAAATCCATACCAGCTTAATGCTGAATCTGGGGCGTCTGTCAGTGTTAAAGTGGAGCACGAGGTCGAGTGGCACGCAGAGAAGCAGTATGAAGAGTACAGCCAGGCAAGCAAGAACGGTGACAGCCAACAACTGCCTTTATCCTTCCTTTCTCTGGCCTCCCCACTTCTCGGCGATCTTCGCTGCTATATCAGGTATGGTTTCGCTTAGCTTTTCTATCGCGGTAGCTAGGCCTCCTTTGATCGGTTCTATCCTGGTGCCATCTTTGTCTATAACGATGATGGCAATGGGCTTTAATCCGGCACCACCGCCGGTGCCGCCACCGCCGCCGCCCCCAAGAGTGGCTTCTTTGGCTTGCCCCTTGCCTGAGCCACCTCCAGCAGCGAAACCAAATCCAACGCTAAGTAATGGTATCAGAGTGGTACCTTCTATAGTTATGGGTTCGCCTACTACAGTCTTAGAATCTAGCACCTTTTCGATTTCTCCGAGCGTTGTCCTAATCAGTTTTTCAACATCTTCCATCGTTGCCTCCTGAATGATTGCCCCTTTGGCACAGAGATTATATCACGGCATAAGAGTACATTGTTAAGTTGGTGAGTCAGGCCCTTTCCCCTTCACTTTCTGAAGACGGCACACCGAGGATTTACTTTGACTCATTTTGAAGACTCTTCGCAGCGGCAGGAAAGCGGTTAAGTTGAAGTGGGCAGCCCTTATTTGACATTAACCTGGATTATGATGTCCCCGGGCTGGCCATCGGTTATTTGACGGGCATTTCTTAGTCTTATCTTCATGCCGTTTTTTATGCCGGCCGGGATTTTAACCCTCAGTTTCTTACCCTTGCGGACTAGGTCCTTTTCCAGACCTTTGGCGGCCTGCTCTTTGGTGATGGTTATCTCATAGCGCACATCGTGGCGTGGTGGTCGTCGAGCCTGACGCAGTATTTCATCGATATTGATGCCTGAAGGTGTTTCGAATCTAGCCCCTTCAGGGCTACCGGTAGTAAACACCTTAAATGAGAAATTTTTGCCTCTGAAAAGTTCACCAAATATATCATCAAGGAAACCAAAGCCAAGGCCAGCACTGCCGAAATCCTTCATCAAATCCTCAAAAGTAGCTCTGGTAGAAGCGCTTCGAAAGACATCACCAAAGTCGCCCACTCTGCCGAACTGGTCATATTGTTTTCTCTTTTTGGGGTCCCCCAGGACTCCGTATGCCTCGTTTATTTCCTTAAACTTCTCGTTGGCCCACTTTTCTCTCCCAGGGTTGCGGTCTGGGTGGTACTGCATAGCCAGCTTTCTGTAGGCTTTTTTGATTTGCTCGTCTGAAGCGTCCCTTGGCACTCCCAGAATGTGGTAATAGTCTTTTGCCATGATGGTTCCTCAGTCTATCGTCAGCTTATCATTAGGGTTGTTTTGGAGGAAATTCAGTTTGTCGACTGGTTCTTGCCCTCTTGATCTCTTTTTGCTGCTTGGTCACGAATCCAGCGGTGAATTTCGTTGAGGGCGGGCGGGGCGACGCTGAATACTTCGATATCAGCAGGGAACTGTACCCTGTGCCCTTCTCTGATGAAAAGGATAGCTGTTTCGTTAACTCTTAGTGTCTCGTCTATTCTTTTGCTAATATGTTCGTACCTTTTTCTGGAGGCTTCCATATAAAATTCGGACACTTTTGTGGCTGCGGTGTTGCTCAGCAGGCCCATTAGCAGGCACCTCTCCCAGTCCATGCATTCTGTAGCCAGTTCCATATCTTCGGTTGCCTCCAGGATAGCACCATTTTGACACTTTTGCCTAACTATTTGGCAACTTTTGGGACTAAGTTTCTCCATAATCTTGAGGCCATCTTCGCCGCCCAAACTGATTGATTCGTGATAGACCCTGCTAACCCTACTTAATTTTGACTCTAGGTTTCCTATGTGCTCGCCTACCTGTATCCAGTAGAGCTCAAATTTTTCAATGAACTCGGACGGGGCGTTCTCAAACGAATATATCAGTGGGACGAGGAAAAGCCTTCTTCCTGGCTTGAAGCTGTCCACTTCCGGTCTGGTGATTTTGCCTAGCTCCTGCCCCATATTTCAATCCCTTGTCTCTAGTAGTTTATCACAAGCCCGATTTCTTTTAAAAAACAACCCGAACAGCGTTCAGTTCCCAAACTTGCCTGAATTCCAGGAAGGCATGAAAAGCTGGAATGAAATTTGGCAAATATACACACAGATGTTGGCTCAGATGGCGCGCGCCTAGAGGGATTCGAACCCACGACCCCCGGTTCCGAAGACCGGTGCTCTTGTCCGCTGAGCTATAGGCGCCAGTGGTGTGATGGCCTCCTATGTGCCACTGTTAATTTGGGGTGAGCGGAGGGATTCGAACCCTCGTTCTCCAGGGCCACAACCTGGCGCCTTAAACCGCTCGGCTACGCTCACCATGGGTAATGGTAGTATTATAGCCTAGCAGTTAGGCGTGATTCAATTGAGGTCAGGCTCCTAATTTGACCAGGGGTAAATAGTACTGGATTTCTGTTGACAACTTGATGCAACAATAATAAAATTCGCCTCCAGCAGGAGCGAGAAGAAAATAAGCTGTGCGCAATGAGTGGCAGCCCAAGTTGGGCGATAAATTCATCCGCCGGCCACGTGTAAAATTATACCCGCTGCGACGAGTCCTAGGTGTCCCTGGTCTGTTCAGTGCCGGTTATGGAAATGTTGGCTCGTCCATTTATTATGCACTGGGCATCGTCACATTAGTGGCGATGGGCGCAACGCCGATAGCGCTGGCTGTTGCCGGGGTTTTGTTTGTCTTCACAGCGCTCACCTATGCCGAAGGCACAGCCATGTTCCCTGAAGCCGGTGGGTCTGCTAGCTTTGCACGGTATGGCTTCAATGATTTGGCTGGCTTTATCTCCGGGTGGGCTCTTATGCTGAGTTATATTGTCACCATTTCCATCTCAGCCTTTGTTATCCCGCCCTATTTGGGTCATTTCTGGCCAGCACTTAAAGAATCTGCTACGCTCAGTACAGCAGTATCCATGGGGATTATATTATTTTTGTTGGTCATCAATGTCATTGGTGTCAAGGAGACCTCCTTGATTAATGTGACCGCTGCGGTATTTGATTTGCTGGTACAGTTACTGATAATAGCTTTGGGACTACTTGTGGTCTTCAATTTCGATGTGCTCGTAAGAAACGTTACTTTGTACTGGCCGCGCCCAGAAAATTTGATTCTGGGAATAGCACTGGCCGCTATAGCTTATACTGGGGTTGAAACGATGTCACAAATGGCCGAGGAAACGAGGCGACCGTCAATAAGAGTGCCTAGGGCACTTATCCTGATGATAGTTATTGTTTTAGTTCTGTTCGGTGGTGTTTCTACCGTAGGGCTATCAGCTATGACTCCCGAAGAACTTTCCACTCACTGGGCAACAGACCCTGTGGCCGGGATTGCTTTCAGTATTGCTTCGACAATGACACCTCAGGAAATAGCGTCCAGGTTTTCGTCTCAAGCAGAGACTGTTTTAGTGCTGACATGGGTATTCGATGGACTGCGCAGTTTGCTGCCAGGTCTGGTAGCTATACTGGCAGCTAGCATTCTGTTCATAGCTACTAACGCCGGGCTGATGGGCATATCGCGTCTCGCTTTTTCCTTAGGGAGATACCAGCTCATCCCTAAAGTCTTAGGACGTGTCCATCGTACGTTTAAAACACCTTACATCGCAATTATCCTTTTCGCGAGCGTGGCGATAGTCATTCTGATCCCCGCATTTTTCGTCCCAGGTGCGTTTCTGGAACTCGGAGCCCTTTATGCTTTTGGTTCTCTTTTCTCTTTTTTCCTTGCCCACGCTGCTATTTTGAATTTGCGTATAAAAAATCCTGATATGCCGCGGCCTTTTAAACTCGGTGGTAACATTAAGTTTAAGCAACGGGAATTGCCAATTACTGCCATTTTGGGACTACTGGGCACGGCGTTGATATGGGTGGTGGTGGTATTCACCCAACCCTACAGCCGCTGGGTTGGCTTTGCCTGGATGTTTGTTGGGCTTGGTGTTTACTTTGTGTTCCGACGGAGAAAGGGATGGTCATCTGGACAGATGAGCAGTAAAACTGCCAGTTTTTTGTAAAAGGTAATTGCGTAACTACAAAGGTGTAATTATAATACGTACGAAGGACAGTGATTGGCAGGAATCTAAACCGATGCGACTGAGCAGAATACTGGTTGCCGTAAGCGGTACCAGTGCTGACGAAGAGGCGATCAAATTAGCCTGCGACCTAGCGAAGAAGTCAAAAGCTGAAGTTTATGTGGTTTATGTGATTGAAGTAAAGCGTAGTCTGCCTCTAGATGCGGTAATAGAGTCAGAGATAGAGAAGGCGGAGAAGGTGCTGACTCGTGCCGAAGATATCGCTGGTGACAGAGATTATGAGGTGGAGACTGATTTGATTCAGGCGCGTGACGCGGGGCCGGCTATCGTGGACGAGGCCATGGAAAGAAATGTTGATTTGATTCTAATGGGACTAGCTTACAAGAAGCGATTTGGCAGTTTTAGTTTAGGTAGAGTTATACCGTATGTTTTAGAGGAAGCTCCGTGTCGAGTACTGTTGTTGAGAGAAACAAAATCGTAGGATCGGGATTATGAATGTAATTATCATGGGGTGTGGACGAGTCGGAGCCCAATTGGCTACATTGCTCGATGCCGATGGCCATAGGGTGACCGTTCTAGATATTGATGCCCATAGTTTCAGGCGGTTACCGCCAAGTTTTGGCGGTACGGCACTGGTTGGCGATGGTACAGATGAGGAAACGCTTAGGAAAGCCGGCATCGCAGAAGCCGATGCTTTTGTGGCAGTGACGCAAGGTGATAACCGTAATGTTATGGCAGCTCAGATTGCAAAGCATATATTCAATGTTCCAAAAGTAGTCTGTCGCATATATGATCCTCTGCGTAAGGATATCTACGAGGCACTGGGGCTGGATGCTATCAGCCCGACGACTGTATTTGCAAAATTGCTGAGAGATAAGCTGTTGGCTATGTGAAAGGGGTGACACTAGACTATGTATATTATCATCGTCGGCGGTGGTAGTGTCGGCTATAACCTGTGCAAAGAGTTGCTCCGAGAAGGACATGAGGTATTGGTACTGGACAAGAATCCAACTAAGTGCGAGAGGTTTGAAGATCAACTGGGGAGCGTGTGCATGAGGGGTGACGGATGTGAGGCAGCCACTTTAGCTGAAGCCGGAGCAGCTAGAGCCGACGTTTTCATAGCAGTGACTGATGAGGATGAGGACAATTTGGTAGCTTGTCAGGTGGCCAAGCACAAGTTCGGAGTGCCTCGGACTATTGCCCGGGTCAATAATCCCAAAAATGAACATATCTTTAGAAAGTTGGGCGTCGATTGTCCTATCAGTGTTACCAATCTCATTTTGGAACACATTGAGGAGAAAATACCTACGCATCCGCTGATCCATCTTCTATCCATGGGTGAGGAGAATATGGAGGTTGTTGAGATTAGAATACTGGAGGGTTCAGCGGCAGTGGGCAAGTCAGTTAAGGAACTATCACTACCTCCAGATTCTATTTTGGCTTTGCTAATCCGAAATGGGCAGAAGCCTCAGGTGCCGACTCCTGATACTGTCTTGAAGGCTAACGACCGCATCATTGCCTTGACGAGCGCGGAGAGCGAAGACGCTTTGGAGAAAGAGCTGGCGGGCAGTTAATTTAAGGAGGCAAAGGCATGGTGAGGGTGGCTTTTCAGGGCGAAAGGGGAGCGTTCAGTGAAGATGCAGTTATCGCCTTCTTTGGCGATGCTGAGCTTTTGTCTTGTCAGCATTTAGCTGATGTTTTTGAGGCTGTGTTCCGGGATAGGGTTGATTTTGGTGTAGTTCCTGTGGAAAATTCTCAAGCTGGCAGTATTAATGAAACATATGACCTGTTGTTGAGTTATCCACTGAATATCTTCGGGGAGGTAAATTTGAGGATAAGCCATTGTCTTATGGCTTTGCCTGAAGAGAGATTAGACAAGATACAGATAGTCTACTCCCATCCTCAGGCTCTGGCGCAGTGCGAAGCCTTTTTAAGGCAGCTCAAGGCTGAAATTGTGCCTACTTATGATACTGCCGGCAGTGCCAAAAGGATAAAAGAGGGAGGCTTGAGGGGATGCGCTGCTGTAGCTAGCCGACGAGCAGCTGAAATCTATGGGCTGCATGTTCTGGCAGAGAAAATTGAGACCAATATCAATAACTACACCAAGTTTTTCGTTATTTCCCAGCAGACAGCCGAACCCGGGGCAAAAAACAAGACGTCGTTGGTGTTTAGTACTAAGAATATCCCGGGAGCTTTGTATTCCTGCCTGGGAGCTTTTGCTACACGTAACCTGAACCTGACTAAGCTTGAATCAAGGCCTAGCAGAGACAAGCCCTGGGAATATGTGTTCTATGTTGATTTTGAGGGACATATACGGGATAGAATTTGCCAGGAAGCGCTGGCTGAGCTAGAGCATAGAGCCAATTTTATTAAGATACTCGGCTCTTATCCCCAGGCTAGGGATGACCTTTAGAGCATATTGTACAAACCCTCTTTAAGCTTTTCATAGGTTGCGGCTAATGCCTCTGGTAATACTTTAGTGCTGGCCACTACGGGCATAAAGTTAGTATCGCCCTGCCAGCGCGGCACTATATGTGTGTGAATATGGACGTCCAAGCCAGCTCCTGCCACTTTGCCCAGATTCATACCTATATTGAAGCCGGCCGGTTTCATTACTTGAGTAAGTAGCCTGGTGCTCAGTTTCACCATGTTAAAGTGCTCATTTGATTCGGCATCAGTCAGCATACCAAGTTGGCCTATGTGTCGGTAGGGTGCCACCATCAAATGCCCGGGATTGTAGGGGAAGGAGTTTAAAATTATGAAGTTGGTTTCGCCACGGTAGAGGATTAAGTTTAATTCGTCGTTGTTCTCTTTCGGCTTCAGGCAAAGAAAGCAACCGCTTTGTTCAGGCTGGAGAATATATTCTATTCGCCACGGTGCCCAAATATGTTCCATGGTGTTTTTCGCCTTATATTACCTAATATTTGAAGCTTATTGCAAAGTGCTCGGAGAGACAGGTGGTTGTAATCCATCCAGTGTAGCTGTGTTCTTCAGGATGTCTAGACTAGTGGGACTGGCGCCATTGCAGCTGTGGTAATAGCCTTAAAGGCCTGGAATTATAAAAATTGCTAGTGAATTGGCTCAGGGGATATAATTAAAAAGGGCTATGATGAGGCAAATGTTGACCGAATATTGCTTTGAGCTGGGGCCAATAAGACCACCAAGCGAGGCATATTCATTGTTGATAAGGGCTACCAGAAACTGTCCATGGAATCGCTGTCAGTTTTGCCCGGTCTACAAGGGGCAAAGATTTGAGCTAAGGCCGACTGAGGATATAATTCGTGATATAGAAGTGGCTAAAGCTATTGCGGATGAGATTAAAGAGCTTACCTGGAAAATGGGTTATGGTGGTCGACTCAGGGATGTAGCGGCTGCGGTTTACAGTGGGTATCAATATAACTCTAGTATCCGCAATGTAGCATTGTGGCTATGGGCAGGGGGTGAAACCGCATTCCTTCAGGATGCTAATACACTTATAATGAGGACCTCCGATTTAGTGGAAGTAGTTTCATTTTTAAAGCAAACCTTTCCCGGGCTGACTAGGATTACGTCCTATGCCCGCTCCAAGACTGCGGCTAAAAAATCACTGGAGGAACTAAAACAGCTAAAAGAGGCTGGTCTGTCCAGGTTGCACATTGGCCTGGAAAGCGGTTCTGACCTTGTGCTCAACTTTATGGATAAAGGTGTCACTGCTGAGGAACATATTATAGGTGGCAAAAAGGTAAAAAAAGCGGGGATTTCTTTATGCGAATATGTGATGCCTGGACTCGGTGGCAGGAGGATGACGACAGACCACATTAACGGGACAGTTATGGTGTTGAATGAAATCAACCCGGACTATATCAGGCTACGCAGCCTTCACATTCGGCCTGGAGTGCCTTTGTGGTCGAGGGTTGAAGCCGGCGATTTTGAGCTTCAGACAGAAGACGAGGTGGTCGAGGAAATCGGTAGCCTCATCGAAAGGCTAGAGGTCACAAGCGAGCTCAAAAGCGACCACGTATTGAATCTGTTACCTGAGGTAGAGGGTCGATTCCCTGAAGCTAAGTCAGCATGCCTGGCTATTATAAAGAGGTATCTTTCATTATCACCACAGGAGAGGCTTAACTTCAGGTTTGGCAGGAGAGCTGGCTACTATGAAAAACTGGATGACCTATATGATGCTCATAAATATCAGATGGTTGACGAGGCTATCAGGCGTATCAACTCAGATAACCCAGATAACATGGAAGGAGTAATTTTTAGACTCAAGGAAAGCTTTATTTAGAAGCGGGTGTTTTATGGTCAGCAGAGGTTTTCTTAACCTAAATCGTTTCAAGTCAGGCAAAGCGATAAAGCAACAGGCGAAACGTAGGCCAGATAGGCGGCAAGAAAAGTCGAAATTAACGAAATATTGGAAGGTGCATGTATGAGAAGACTGGTAATTTTTATAGTTCTGTCACTGGTAGTGATTGGTATGTCGCTAGGTTGTGCTGCTGATAGAGGTAAACAGGTCAGAGGCGTTTTCATAGAAGGGGATTCAGGTGGGGATGCTGAGACTCTAAACTGGATTCTAGCTGCTGATGCTGCTTCTTTTAGCTATGTTGGTCATACGCTGGACTCACTGGCAACTTATGATAACCAGTTTAACATCCAGTTACGCTGTCTAGCCAAGGATGTAGAGGTATCGCCAGATGGTCTGGTTTATACCGTCACAATCAGGGACGACCTTAAGTGGAGTGACGGCTTGCCGGTCACTGCCGAGGACTATGTGTATACCCTGAAGAATCTTATGTTTTCTGACTGGCTGAACTACCCTTATAAAAGTGATTGGCAGGAAGAAGTAGACGGCAAGACTGTCTTTGTTACGCCAGAAGTGGTAGATGCGACTACCTTTACCATTACCCGGCGGACAGTTGACCCGGAGTTCGTCTACACCATTTACGATCTGACACCCTATCCTAAACACATAGCTACAAAATACGAGGGTGACGTTAGGGCTTTTACTCAGGCTAAGGAGTTCAACGAGCTGACTTATACTGGTAACCTTGGCCCTTACCGGTTTAAGGAGTGGAACAGGAATGACAGGTTCATAGTCGAGCGCAATTCTGAGTACTACCTGGGCAAAGACGTTGGAGCGCCATATTTTGAGCAGTATGTCGTCAAGATCTTCGGCACATCAGCCACGAGGCAAGCGGCTCTCGAAGCTGGAGATATAACTCACACTGCTATTGAGCCTGCTGAAGCTAACAGGTTCCGAAGTTTACCACATGTCAAGGTCTATACTGTTCCCACCAGAGGTTACACATTGCTGGCTTTTAATCAGCGGGCTAACGGCTGGGATGGGCTTAAGGATAGGACGGTAAGGCAAGCCTTTTCGATGGCAATTAACAAGCAGATGATTAGCCAGTCAATCCTTCTGGGCTTTGCTGAACCCGCTTTCAGTTTTATCCCACCGACTTCACCCTGGTACAACGGAGAGGGTCTAGAAAAATATGGGGTTGGGTCTCTCTATGACAAAAAGAGGGCAGCTGAACTTCTTTATCAGAAGGGTTATGGGATTAAAAGGGCTGACGGGACTATAAAAGTGACTGATAAAGAAGGTAAACCGCTCCATTTAATTCTGGTGGTGAGCACTGGCAGTAAGCCAAGCGAGGACATGGCTTTTATGGTACGCAAGGAGTTGGTGGAACTGGGCATAGAGGTGGAAATTAAACTTGTGCCGTGGGAAACACTGCTGCGTCAGTATGTTATGAATAAGGTGCCGAAAACTGACCAGGAGCCTAGATACAATAATGGTCCCGATGCAGTCAGTCAAGAGCGATGGGACCTATTGTTGATAGGTTTTAGCACCGATTTGTTGCAGCCGTCTGGAAGCCATGTTTTCTTTGCTAGCCAGGGTGGTCTGAACTTTATGGGTTACTCTAACCCTGAGGTAGATGCTCTGTTTAAGCGAGCCAAGTCAAAAGAGGCACTGGACAAAGAGTTGCGAAAACAAATCTACGCTGAACTAGCTCGGCTTTTGTCTGAAGAACTACCTGTTAATTTCCTGGTTTTTCATAGAGCTAACTACGGCTTTCTAAAAAATGTGATGGGTATAGAGCCTGGCATTAATATGGGGTATAACTACCATCTTTGGTACTTTGGTGCCACAAAATAAGATAGACTGCCTTCGCTTGATATATAGTTCTTTTTGCCATTCCATCACAGCTGTTGTTTAGAGTGACAGGCATAGAATTTGAGAGAAAACAGTTTGGTACTAGGGCATCATTTTTTCAATAGTCTTATATGAAAAAAAGTTGGCTCAGAGATTATATTATTAGAAGGCTCATTTACTCGGTCATTATCGCCTGGGGGATATTAACCGTTACTTTCATTTTAGTTAGGGTTGGGCCTAGTTCGCCTGCGGACAGATATTTAGCCAATATAGCTGCTGGTGGACATGATGTGACGCAGGTTATGGCAGCAATTGAGGCCAGGTATGGTCTGGATAAACCTATATGGGTTCAGTATGCAGATTACATGAAGAACTTATTCCAAGGTAACTGGGGTTGGTCCTTCAGCACCTCGATGCCCGTAATTGAGCTTATAAAGAAGCACTGGATTTACTCTTTTCAACTGATACTGCTAAGCAGCCTGTTTGCTGCCGTCCTTGGCATCTTAATCGGTATCTACTCAGCAGTTAAGCAATACACCAAGGTGGATTATGCATTTACCCTTTTTTCTTTCGTCGGTATATCAATTCCTAACTTCTGGCTTGGCGTCATGCTCATCCTGATTTTCTCGGTGAAACTGGGGCTGTTTAAGACCTACTATGATACTACTTTGCCCCTGTTTTCACTTGAGAATCTTAAGGCCTTGGTGATGCCTGTTATAACTTTAGGTACGGGAATGCTGGCTGGCTACGTCAGATATACCAGGTCGGCGATGCTGGATAACTTGAGGAAAGCGTTTGTCACCACAGCTCGAGCCAAAGGGTTACCGGAGCGGACTGTAATCGGCAAGCACGTTTTCAGAAATGCTTTGCTACCCCTGGTTACCATAATCATGTTTGACCTAGGTAGTATAGTTTTCGGTGGGGCTTACTTAACCGAGATTGTTTTCGGCATTCCGGGTTTAGGGCAAATATCTTTTAAGGCTATCTTTGCCAATGATTACCCTGTGGTGGTAGCCGTAACCCTCATAGGTACATTCGTGGTGCTGCTGGTGAACCTGGTAACAGATATTATTTACACGTATCTTGACCCGAGGATAAGGTATGATTGAAAAATTAAGGGGCATGGCGAAGAGGATCAGCCGTTCCTGGCAGAGCAATACACGACTTATTAACTATTACTGGCAGCGGACAAGGCGCAACAGGCTGGCTATTTTCGGTCTAGCATTTATAATATTTCTGGTTCTGCTGGCTATTGTTGGTCCATTCTTTACTTTAGACCCCACAATGGTCAATTTTGAGGAGAAGAACCTGCCACCTATTGGTTTTACCGTCGAGCAGTCTGTTTACAACATTGAAACCGATGAATTTATTACTAAAAAAGTTTCCGGGACATGGAAGCACCCGCTAGGCACGGACAGCAAGGGTCGCGATATGCTGGCTATGCTGATTTCAGGTGCCAGGGTATCTTTGCTGGTCGGTATAATTGCTACCAGTATAGCCATTGTCTTGGGGACGATTATTGGAGTTTTGTCAGCCTACCTGGGTGGCTGGGCAGACAATGCCCTGATGAGATTCACCGATGTTATGATGACCTTTCCGTTTTTCCTGTTGCTTGTGCTCATAGTCTTTATCTTTGGCCCCAGTCTGGCTATTATAGTACTGGCAATCGGGCTTACCGGGTGGACGGGTGCTGCCAGGCTGATTAGAAGTGAATCTTTATCACTGAGGACACGGGAATTCGTTATTGCTGCCAGAGCCATGGGCGCCAGCGATAAGCGAGTCATTTTTCGTCACCTTATACCGAATGTCATCAGCTTGGTTATAGTCATGGCCACGCTGGCTATTCCGGGGGTAATTTTGGCTGAGGCTGCATTGAGCTTTATCGGTCTGGGTGACCCGACTGTGCCGAGTTGGGGAACAATACTGGAAGCTGGGCAGCACAGCCTTAGTACTGCCTGGTGGGTGGCTGTAGAGCCGGGGATTATGATTTTCCTTACCGTTCTTGCTTTCAACTTTCTAGGTGATGGCCTCAGAGATGCCTTCGACCCCAAGAGCAATATTTAGCAGCTCTAATTGCAGTTGTAGAGAAGCGATTTGACTACTGAGGCAGCCTATTTGATAGCTAATCAAATGATTTCGGAAGATATAGTCTTGAAGGTCGAAAATTTAAAGACATATTTTTTCACCCGCCGGGGTATAGTCAAAGCGGTGGATGGAGTCAACTTTGAAGTGAGAAGGGGCGAATGTCTGTGCCTGGTCGGAGAATCAGGCTGCGGCAAGACAGTGACGGCGCTATCTATTCTAGGCTTAATTGATAGCCCGCCGGGCAAGATAGTCGATGGTCACGTAAGGTACGATGGACTAGACTTAGCCAGATGTTCGGCAAAACAGCTAAGACAAATAAGAGGTAATGATATTGCCATTGTCTTTCAGGAAGCACAATCCGCCTTCAACCCGGTGCTGACTATAGGTGAACAGATAGTTGAGCAGATGGGGCTTCATCTGCCACTTGAGCGTGACCAGGCTCGTGCCAGGGCTATGGCTTTACTCAGTGAGATGGGTATACCCTCGGTGGAAAGGGTCTTGAATTACTATCCTCATCAGTTATCGGGTGGTATGAAGCAGAGAGCTCTTATAGCCATGAGCCTTTCCTGTAACCCCAAACTCCTCATCGCTGACGAGCCGACCACTGCTGTAGATGTCACTATCAAAGCTCAAATTCTTGAGATTTTTCGTGAGCTGAAAGTAAAAAGGCAAATGTCTATTGTCTTCATAACCCATGATCTGGCGGTCGTGGCTGAAATAGGAGACAGGGCCGTGATTATGTATGGGGGGAGAGATATTGAAACAGCACCTGTTTCTGAAATAATTTATGACCCGAAACATCCCTATACTGCCGGTTTAATCGCATGTCTGCCAGATTTATCTAAGACCACAGATAGACTGGCATCAATCCCTGGTACACCACCTGACCCTTGTGAGATGCCTCCGGGCTGTGCTTTCCATCCCCGGTGTCCGAGGGCGATGGGTATCTGCAGCCAAAAAGAGCCACCCGAAATAAAAGTTTCGAGGGAGCGCAAAGTTCGTTGTCATTTGTACAGTTAGAACAGGTGCATAATCATAAACTAATACAGACGGTAGACCTGAAGAAATATTTTCCGGTGACTGCGGGTCTATTTTCACGACATGTTGGCGATGTAAAGGCAGTAGACGGTGTGACCTTTCATATTGCAGAAAGGGAGATCCTCGGATTAGTTGGTGAATCAGGCTGTGGCAAGTCAACCCTGGGCAGAACGCTGCTTAGACTGGAGGAGCCGACCAGTGGAGAGATTTGGTACAAGGGGATTAATGTCATCAAGCTTGACAAAAAGGGGCTTAGAAAATTAAGGAGGGAAATACAGATAATATTTCAAGACCCCGATTCCTCTCTTGACCCCAGGATGACCGTGGGTGATTCTATATGTGAACCTTTGATTGTCCATAATATCGGTGATGACAGGGAACGCAATGAAAGGGTGGCTTTGTTGCTGGAGCAGGTTGGGTTAGAGACCAGACAGGCCAGCTTATATCCGCATGAGTTAAGCGGTGGTCAAAAACAGCGTGTCGGTATCGCCCGTGCTTTAGCTGTAAACCCGAAACTCATAATTGCCGACGAACCTGTAAGTGCCTTAGACGTATCCATACAGGCGCAGGTGCTGAATTTGATGATGGACATTCAGGAGAAGTTCGGTCTTGCCTATTTGTTCATTGCTCATGACCTGTCAGTGATAAGGCATATGGCACATAGAGTGGCTGTAATGTATCTGGGTAAAATTGTTGAGCTAGCGAGCAAAAAGGAAATCTTTGATGACCCTCTTCATCCTTACACTGAAGCCATGTTATCGGCTGTACCAACTTTGAAGGCGAAGGTCAAGCAGAGAATATTACTGCGTGGAGATGTTCCCTCACCGCTTAACCCGCCGTCCGGATGTCGTTTCCACCCCAGATGTCACCGTGTGCAACCAGTGTGTTCTCGAGAGGAGCCCTACTTTCGTGAGATATCTGGTAGCCACTATGTTGCCTGCCATTTATACTAATTTCCTTAACCATATAAGGACCTTCAAGCCTGTAGCCAAATTCAGTGCGAAAATATTCCCTGACACCTACACCGCTGATAATGGCTATTTTTGTGGCATGAAATTCATCCCGGGCAATTCTTTCAGCCTCCATAAGCAGCTTGCTGCCAAGTCCCCTGTGCTGTGCTGCCTCCGACCGTTGTTCTCCCAGAGGGACCTCTGGGCCAAAAACATGCAACTCTCTGATGAGAGCCAGCATTCCGTTGTGTGCTGATGGTCGTATCCGCATGCGGAGCAATCCAAAGAGAGTTTCACCTTCGTCTTCGAAGGAGAGGAAAATCTCCTTTCCCCCAGATGCTTTGTAATCCAGTCTCTTCAGCTGTGGCCTACCGATTTTCCAGCCATCCCTAAGACGATGTCCGTACTCACGGCAGCGGATACAGTGGCACTGAGCGCCGATTTCTCTCATTCGTTTTTTCAACGAACTTCTCAGTGCCAGGTCCCTGCAACCAGCCACAATAAAGTTGCCAGGAATGTCGCGCATCACACGGGGAATCCTGACATAGCTGGGAATTGAGGTCTTAATCTCTATCATCAAATTCACCAGCTCATCCATTCTGTACGGCTGATAACGGTTATCATGGTACCACTGCTCCAGTTCTGTGCCAGTGACAACCAGCGTCGGATAGAGTTTTATTCCATCGGGTCTGAAATTCTCATCAGCAAAAAGCTTGACTGTCAGCTCCAGGTCAAGCTCTGTTGTCGACCCAGGTAGCCCGGGCATCCAGTGATAATAGACCTTAAAACCGTAATCCTTAAGCAGCCTGGTGGCTGTCATTACCTCGGCTACAGTATGGCCTCGCTTAACCAGGCGGTAAATATTGTCATCTAAGGTTTGCACTCCTAGCTCCACTCGGGTGGCTCCGAATTTCAACATCCTTTTGATTTCCTGTTCTCGACACCAATCAGGCCTGGTTTCAATGCACAGCCCAACGCATCTATGCCTGGCGGTTTCATTTATCTTCTTAGCCGCCTCTAAGCTAGGGGACTGTATACCGTTTAAGGCATCGTAGCAGTCCTTTATGAATTGATATTGATACTCTTCAGGATAGGCAAGAAAAGTACCGCCCATAACAATGAGTTCCACTTTATCGGCCGGGTGTCCCATGTCTGAGAGGATTTTCAGCCGCTCTTCAACTTGTCGTCTGGGTTCATAATTGCAAAACTTTGCCCTGAGCACTGCTGGAGATTCGGGGGTGTAGCTCTTAGGCGCATCAGGGAAGGTTGGGCAATAAATGCATTCGCCAGGACAGCCTATTGGCCGCCCCATGACAGCTACTGGGGTTACTCCAGATATAGTCCTTGAAATTTTTTTCATATTGTGGTTTCCTTAAGGCAAAGCAACGCCACCATGAGACTTGGGCCTAACCTGCATCTGCTTGGCAGACCCTAAAACCTACAAAGCACGCACTGCTGTATATCGTACAGTTATTAGGCCTGCTTATGGAAAAGTGTGACATAGCAAAAGTTTACCAAATCGGTTGCTATGGCGACAAATAGGGAAGTCTTTGATGAGATAGCTGAGAGCTGGTACCGTTACAGGCATTGGTGTCGTTTTACTCAGGAGCTCGAGGAGCTGGTACTCAGATGGCGCCAGGGAAGGCTGTTAAACATCGGCTGCGCCCATGGTCCAGACTTTGTGCCATTCAAAGAAAACTTCGAGCTGTGGGGGATAGACTTTTCTGCGCAAATGCTAAAACAGGCGCAAAAATACGCTGCCAAGTTTGATTTGGCAGTCAATCTGTTGGTGGCTGATGCTGTTTCCCTACCTTTTGGTGACAACACTTTCGACTGGGCAATTTCAATAGCTACTTATCATCATATTGATGGCTATGAACGGAGGCAAGAGGCTTTTAAGGAACTTTGGCGTGTACTGAAGCCAGGGGGTGAGGCGTTTGTTACTGTATGGAACAAGTGGCAGCCACGCTTCTGGCTACGTGGAAAGGAGGTTTATGTACCCTGGAGATTAAGAGGTAAGGTACTCTATCGTTACTATTATCTATTTTCCTATGGTGAGGTTCGCAGGCTGTTAACTCTAGCCGGGTTTAAGGTGCTCAGTATATTCCCTGAGCGGGCCCACCATTTTGTGTTGAAGTTTGTTTCCAGGAATATATGTGCCCTTGTCAAAAAATAGATAGGAAAGACAACTCTGAATGAAAATGCTGGGTGTCTTCAACAGAGGTAATGGTTGGGAGGGTAGAAAGGTAAATATTGCTAGTGTCTCTCGGACTTAGAGATGTCTTCGCCTATTACCAGTTCTGTAGGTGTGGTGGCTAGAGCTATGGGTAGAAAGACCTCAACCAGTTTTGGGTCAAACTGGGTGCCGGCGCATTGCTTGAGCTCAGCCAGTACCTTCTTGTAGGATAGGGCTTTTCGATAAGGGCGAGGAGAACTCATGGCATCGAAGGCGTCAGCAATAGCCAGGATGCGGGCTTCAATTGGAATAGCCTCGCCCTTTAGTCCAGACGGGTAACCGGTGCCATCCCAGCGTTCGTGGTGGTGAATTATAGCTGGGAGGCAGGAAACCAGACTGAGCACATGGCCGACTATGGTGGCTGATAATTTCGGATGTGATTGAATCAATTCCCAGGCTTCAGCGTCCAGCTTACCAACTTTATTGAGTATTTCGTCAGGGATGCCTATCTTTCCGATATCATGGAGCAAAGCTGCAGTGCTTATTATAGCTACTCTTTCCGGTGGCAAGCCGAGGGCTTCAGCCAGAGCCACAGCATAGCTGCACACCTTTTTAGAGTGGCCGTAAGTATACTGGTCTTTAGCTTCGATGGCGGCGGCTAAAGCGTAGATTATACTCAAAGCCTCCTTTTCGCTAACAGTTCCTCCAATGGTGGTCTCGGTTAGCGTAGGCAATATTCTAGATGCCATGCAAGTTCGATCGCCGCCGGTTTGTTTGGCATAATAGAGCGCCCTGTCAGCAGCTGTTAGAAGTTCGTCCGGGGTTATTCCATCACTGGGCCATGAGGCTAAACCGAGGCTAGCTGTAATTTTAGGTTGTTCAGTTTGCATCTCGTGGGCGATTCTTGCTCTAACGCGTTCAGCCACAATGAAGGCGTCGTTACCAGGCGATTGTGGTAACAGGATGGCGAACTCATCGCCCCCATAGCGGAAAGCCAGGTCAGTGCTTCTGATTGACCTACCGAGCATTTGCCCGATTCTTGCTAGTAGCTTATCGCCGTTCATATGTCCGTGTTTGTCATTGTAGGCCTTGAAAGAATCCAAATCCAGCAAAATTAAAGACAGCATGCCGCTGTAGCGCGAATGGCGCTCAATTTCCTGTTTCAAATGTTCATCAAAGTGACGGCGGTTGAACAATCCGGTGATTTCATCTACACGGGCTCTTTGCTCAGCCCTGGCATACAGTCGGCTATTTTCAATTGGCACGGCGATGTGGGAGGCGAGACGTTCTAGAAGGAGGACCTGTTCAGGGTTGTAAGCATTGGGCTTCCGGCTGCCGATGATCAAGCCGCCAATAGCTTCATTTTTGACCATCAGTGGCAAATACATGATTGAACGAATTCCTTGTTTCAAGTGACGCTCACCCGTCCAGAACCTCCTGCTCTTAGAAAGGTCTGGCTCCATACAAGCCTTTTTGTGATTTGCTGCCCATTCAACGCCGGTGCCGGCAAGAGGTATCCTTTGCCCGGGTTGCCATGCTGAACCTACCTTTGTGGCCAAAGCCTCGAAACAAAGCTCTTCTCCCTCAATCAGCGCCACCCCGGCCCAATCGACGTCAATGACCTGACTGAGTTCAGTGATAAAGCTATCGTAAACCTCTCGTATGTTTAGACTGGAAGTAATGACTGAAGTCAGGCGGTTAAAAAGTGAGAGCTCCTGCTCCCGTTTTCTGAGCTGCTCCTGAAGATATTCTTTTTCCAGGCTAGTCGCTACCTGCGATGCAATGCTTTCTGCCAGATTAATATCCTCTACTGAGTACTTACCGGTTCGCTTCCTATCTATTGCCAAAACAGCAATCAAACGGCCGCGGCTTATCATAGGAAAAAGTAGTTCGATATCAAGGGCTTCAAGGCGCTTCCTTTCCTCATCCCATAGACCGCGGAATTCTGCATAGATATCCAGATCCTCTTTGCTAAGGTAGCTATTTTCCTGTCTCAACCATTGTAAGATCGGGCTGTCCTTTCGTATGGTCAGTGAATGGGCGTTAACTTGGTGCGAAGTACTTATCTCGATGGCAAAGTCCCCGCTGACCGGGTTCGGGAGTAGCAAGTGCGCATGTTTGCACTGCACAGACCCGACTAGTAACGGCAGCAATTCATTCCCGAGCTCCCTGAGGCTGAAAATGCCGCTCAGTCTATTTTTAAGAAAAGCATGCAATTTCTGGTAGTACTCATACCGCGTTTTGTGGAAAAACCGCTCTGCCCCCGTGAGGAACAGACCTTGTAGCAGATAAGCCACAGCAAAAACAACAGCTGCCACCAGTGAGGTCACGACTAAAATGCGCTCGTCCGGTGTGATGCCGATGATCCGGTGTATTAAAATAAGCAGAAGCCCATAGGTAGCAATACCGAAAGTGACTAGACCTATCCAACCCAGTGCACGCCGGAAGACGATTTGCAGGTCCAGCAAGCGATGCCTCAATACTGCATAGGTTAAAAGACCAGAGTTGACCACAGCGCCAAGATGGGTCAAAGGGTATATTTTGCCAATGGTGGTCACTGCAGTGGAACTGAAGAAGGTCATAAGTATGATGCTCGCCAGCAGATACAGGATTTGATTGCGCTTTACTGCGTCACTCAGCCTATTAAACTTTCTCCATAGAAAATAAAAATCGGTGCCCAACACGGCAAAAAGTGCAATGGCTATTGGTATGAGCGCCATATCATAGTCGGGGACAGCTACGCCTTCTACCAAAGAAACGCCTTTAGCAAAATAGCCCATAAAAGTTATGGCGACAACCAGTGCCAGCAGCACATAGCCAAAGTGAGGGATGAAACCTTTTGGTTGGTAGAAAGAGGTCAAAAAGTGATGGAACTGCACTGCTGCCCACACGAAAAAGCACAGGACGAATCTCAGGACAAGGAGTTTTTCCTGTGGAAAGAGCTCGCTGCGGAAGATTACATTGCTGAGTCCCCACAAGAAAGTGGGCACCAGCGTTATGGCGAATAATTTCTGCTGACTGTTCCACGGCCGGTTGAAAATAAGTATTAATGCAACTGGAATATAGGCGATGACAACAGCCAGAGAAATATAAGCCTGTATGTTCATCTTTAATTGTATTTAGTTTTGCGTAATTATGTCTCGAGCCTGGAATGTTGTCAAGGGGCTCTAGCTGAATTCGTTCAAAAGTAAGCAATCCAACCAACCAGTTGAGACTTGATAGATATGTCATAAAAGGCTATAGTCTTACAGTTAATGATGGAGCTAGTACTAAAATACAGGGGAGCGGGATGAGAAAACTGGGTATAGGCAAGATCAGGGGCTTGCAGCAAATTTCAACACCCGATGGAGTCTTCACAATATGCGCTATGGATCACCGGGGTTCTCTCAAAACCATGATTGAAAAGGAACAATTTGATGACAACGTCGAGTATCATGAATTGGTGGAGCATAAGCTGGAACTGTGTGCTGCCCTGGCGCCTTATACCAGTGCTGTTTTACTGGATCCCAACTACGGTGCTGCCCAGTGCATTGCCGGAGGAGTCCTTCCTGGACATACTGGTTTGCTGGTAAGCATTGAGGCTACTGGCTATCAAAGTAGCCCTCTGGGTAGAATAACGACTTTACTTGAGGGCTGGAGTGTAGAAAAAATCAAACGCATGGGTGGCTCAGCAGTCAAGATTCTGCTTTATTACCGCCCTGATCTGGCAGAAGTTGCTCAAAAGCAATTGGAAACGGTACAGATGGTGGCGGCAGAATGTCTGCATTATGATATACCTTTCCTGGTCGAACCCAAAACATATGCAATCCAAGGTGAGGAAGCTAAGTCACCAGATTTTGCGGCGCGTAGACCGGAACTGGTAATCACAACGGCTCGACAGGTTACATCATTGCCGATAGATGTGCTCAAGGCAGAATTTCCTGCTGATATGAAGTTCGAAACAAGTAAGTCAAGATTACTGAAGTTTTGCCAGCAATTGGATGAGGCGTCGCAAGTGCCCTGGGTTATCTTAAGTGCCGGCGTGGATTATGAGACCTTTCGCGAGGAAGTGAAAATCGCCTGTAAGGCTGGGGCCTCCGGATTTTTAGGTGGTCGCGCCATCTGGCAGGAGGCTATACGTTTTACAGACAAGAGGGAACGAATGAAATTCCTTTCTACTACTGCGGCTAACAGGTTGAAAGAGTTAGCCGAAATAGCTACCAAATATGGCGTTCCTTGGTATCGCAAGTTTGGTCTTGAGGCTGACGACTTGACCGTAATTGGGGAGAATTGGTATAGGAGTTACTAAAGACAGATACAAATGATGGTAACGAATTTGGGCACTGCTTTCAGAAGGACGAAGATAGTCTGCACTATTGGCCCCAGTACCAGCTCGGCGTGGGTAATGAAAGAGCTTCTGAAGGCTGGTATGAACGTGGCCAGAATCAATTTTTCTCATGGAACACCTAAGGAGCACGCCAGCTATATAAAAAGCCTTCGTCAAGTATCTAAACAAACTGGCTTACCATTAGCCATAATGCAGGATCTTCCTGGGCCGAAAAATAGGATTGGCAAACTTAAAAAGGGCTCTGTTGAACTCAAGGAGAATTCCGGTTTTATTCTTACAACAAAAGAAATACTAGGAGACGACCGTATGGTGTCCGTAGGTCTCCCTGACTTGCCACAATGTGTCAAGCCCGGAGACATGATATTTCTTGATGATGGTGCTATAAAACTAAAAGTGACATCAACTACCAAAACCGATGTTTATTGCCAAGTGGTGGCTGGTGGTAACCTGTCTGGGGAAAAGGGCATAAATATCCCCGGTATTACATGGGAAGCCCCGACAATCACCGAAGAGGACTGGAAACATCTGGTTTTCGGTTTGAAGCATAATGTCGATTTTGTAGCTTTATCGTTTATTCGTGAAGCTGATGATATTGTGAAAGTGAGAGATTTTCTGAAAAAGAAAAAAGGGGCTCCGGCAATTATCGCCAAAATTGAGAGACGAGAGGCCCTTGACAACCTTGAAGAGATACTGGCAGTAGCCGATGGTGCCATGGTGGCCCGCGGCGACCTGGGTGTGGAGATTCCGGTACAAAGAGTACCTATAGTCCAGAAGGAAATCATCCGCAGGTGCAACCAATTAGGGAAACCTGTCATTGTAGCTACCCAAATGCTGGAATCCATGGTCAACTCCCCCCGACCTACACGAGCCGAGGTCACTGACGTGGCTAATGCCATCTTTGATGGCGCCGATGCTGTTATGCTGTCCGAAGAAACTGCCATAGGTAACTATCCGTTGGAAGCGGTTTCTATGATGGCTCAAATTGCAATGGAGGCGGAGGCTGCTTTGCCCTACGAGGAGGTCCTGGCAAACAAAGGTAAGGACATTCAGCCTCAAACCGATGATGCCATCAGCTACGCTGCTTGCCATACAGCTAACCAGCTAGGCGCAGCTGCCATTATCGCCTTTACCTTTTCGGGCAGCACTGCCAGACGTGTCTCCAAATATCGCCCTAAAGTACCGATTCTGGCTATTACCCCCAATCGGTCAACGCAGAGGCAGTTAGCGCTATCATGGGGGGTATATGCCTTGCAGATACCTGAGCCATCAAATATAGCTGCCTTGTTCTCCAGAGGGGCCAGGGTAGCCAAGCGAACGAGGCTAGCCCGTAATGGCGATTTGGTGGTTATCACCGGTGGTATACCGATTGGTGTTCCTGGCAGCACGAACCTGCTTAAAGTGGAAATGGTCAAATGATTGCTACTGTGACTTTAAATCCCAGTCTAGATGAAACTGTCACCGTAGAAGAACTGGTCATAGATGAAACCAATCGCTGGACTAGCTTACGCCGAGACCCTGGCGGCAAAGGAATCAATGTCTCCCGGGTCATTCATGAACTCGGCGGTGAGACTGTTGCCTACGGCTTCATTGGTGGCATAGATGGCGAAACATTGAAGCATCTTCTGAGACAACAGAAGGTTCCTTTTGACTTTACACCTATCAGAGAGGAGATAAGGACCAACTTTATCATTACCGATTTAAGAACTCGTCGCCAGACCAGAATCGATGCTCCCGGGCCGTATATTTATAGGGATGAGCTTGACAGCTTGATAAACAAACTAATAAATATCAGGCCGAAGCCCAGTTTTCTGGTGTTTGCTGGCAGTGTTCCTCCTGGAATACCTGATAATATCTATCAGCAATTGATAGAAATAGCCAGAAACAACGGTATAAAGACTGTTCTTGACTCCGATGGAAAGTGGCTGAAAAAAGGGATAAAAGGAAAGCCGAATATTATAAAGCCGAATCTTCACGAAGCTGAAGAACTATTGAAGACAGAACTGAGAAGCGAAACGAAAATAGTGCAGGCAGCAAAGACACTGGTAAGCCAGGACATTGAGGTTGTGGTAATTTCTCGAGGTAAAGACGGTCTAATAGTTGCCACCGATAAGGAGATACTGAAAGCAGTACCACCGCGTGTGGAGATACGTAGTACTGTTGGAGCCGGCGATTCCGCTGTTGCCGGGCTGGTGCTGAAACTAAGTCAGGGATATGAGATTAAGGAAGCCTGCCGCTGGGCAGCAGCAGCCGGGACAGCGGCTACATTAACCCCAGGAACTGAGCTCTGCCACAGGGAAGATGTAGAAAGACTTGTACCACTGGTGAAAGTAGAGCAACTATCATTACGTAAAAAGGTAACAACACCGTGAAAAAGGGGTTACCCTAGCCTGGGGTGATGTCTTGGATAGTAGGCTGTAGCGCGAACAACCTTTTCTACTTAAGGAAAAACTTATTCGCCCGTATCCATCAAATGAGCCTTCAACTGCATCAGGTCTGTTAAAACAGTGCCACTGCGTGTTTGCTGCTTTCTATCCAGATAGAAGGCTCGGACCCCTATTTCCCTAGGGGCGATGAAATCAAATTGCAGATTATCACCCACGTGAACCATCTGCTCCGGCTTGACACCCAGCGCCTGACATACTTTCAGGTAGAATTCAGATGTCTTAAGTTGCTTATAGTCAGTAAGCGAGGAGAAGACCTTTGTGAAATAGGGCCTGATGTCATGCAGAAGATGCTCAAGGAAGTCATGTGTCGACGCTGAGGCTACGACAAGTTTGTACTTCCCAACTAAGGAAGCCAAAACCTCTCTAACTTCCGGGTAGTAACAGACTTTGCTTCGACAGGCCTCCATTACCGGCGTAGCCGAGCCGAGTCCAAATTTATCAAACCAGTACCGGACATCATACCACTCCAATCTGTGGTCACCTACCCTTCTATACTCTTCTTCCACAATGCGTCTGGCGAGCTCTAAATCATCAATACCGTTTTTCTCCGCATATCGCTTAGGAATAGCTTCAAACCAGACAGCATAGCTGAAGTCAGTTGTCACCAGCGTGCCTTCAGCGTCAAATGAGACTACCTTAATTTCCATAGTTATTCAACGCCACGCTTTTTCAGATACTACAAGTAGGGCAAGGTATTTTTAATATCTTTGTAAGGATAGAGGCGTTGATCATGTGCTGTTAATCGTCAATAGTGCGTCTTAATGCCTTGCTGTTCGATTGCCACCTGTATTTCCGCTTGACGGAATGGTTCCGGGGGTGGGGCTATGCCTTTCAAAGATGTTACCTTGAGACCAAATGGGGAAGAGGGGACTCGAACCCCTACGCCTTGCGGCACATGATCCTAAGTCATGCCCGTCTGCCAGTTCCGGCACTTCCCCGGATAGAAAGTTGGAACTTTTCCATGACTTTGTTAACAAAAAGCAGACCGAATTGTTAACAAAGTTCCTCTCAAGCAGAAGACAGGGGCTATCACCACATACTATAGCATTTTACCAAAACTGCCTCAAGACACCGGTTGAAGCTTATGAGTTAACACCAAAGGGTATCCACGAATTATTGGCAAACCTGAACTCCAATGCTGGCGGCAAGCTTGCTTAGCCTTTGACCATGGTGGTAAGGCATCCTTTCGTTTAATTTTCTCTTTGCGGTTCTTACCACCATAATATTTTCCGGTATATTTTCCACACAATCTAAAATACAGCCGCAAGGTACTTGACAAAACTGACGATTTCGGCTAATGATTATTATTATCTTATTAGTACTTTATTACCAGGACTATTGTAAGGGTTTTGAACTGGAACGGTAGTATATGTTGCTGGCCTGATGAGTATATGGCAGACGAGGCTTGATGGTAACGTAGCTGAAAGGGAGACTATACGTAATAAATGGTTCCGTGTCACAGGTGCGGTCAGCAAAACAGCCCGGGCCGGTGGCGTTGCAGGCGTTGTGGCATGCAACTTACCTACTCATGTGCCAATTGCCGTTCAGCGGTCTACTTCGGTGCCCGTGCCTGCAGCGGCTGCGGTATGCCGCTTAACTGGCAACATCAGCCGCCGCAGGCAAATATAGTCTACTGCCCCAACTGCCGTTCCGTGGTCTATCCCGGAGCTCCAGCGTGCAGATACTGCGGGATGCCGCTTAACTGGCAACATCAGGCACCGCAGGCAAATATAGTCTACTGCCCCAACTGCCGTTCCGTGGTCTATCCCGGAGCTCCAGCGTGCAGATACTGCGGGATGCCGCTAAGCTGGAACACACAGCAACCGGCAGCCAGCGTGTTCTATTGCCCCAACTGCCGTTCTATGGTGTATCCAGGGCACGACTCCTGCGGAAAGTGTGGACTGCGGCTCACCTGGAGCCAGGGGCAACCGTCAACATATGCCGCCTGGTGCCCTCAATGCCGCGCCGTGGTCTACCCGGAACACGAGGCATGCCGAAACTGCGGCACACGGCTGGACTGGAGCCAGTACAAAAAAGCAGTGGAAGTGACAAAGACAGCAGAAGTGCTGAAGGCGGGAAGGGCAGCGACCGCAGTCGAGGATAAGCCTTCGGGTAAGAGAGCCGGAGATATCGTCAGCTGGCTGGTCGCAGTACCCCTTATCGCCATTGTCCTGTTCCTGGCTTTCATCTACCTGTCGCCCGCCTACGATATGTACGTGGTCACTAGCGAGAGCATGAGGCCAGCCATCAACATGGGAGACCTGATTGTTACCGGCCCGGCAGGCGGCAATATCAAGCCTGGAACGGTGGTCACCTACGAGCAAGGTAAAACGCTGGTGACGCACCGGGTGGTCTCCACCAAAGACGGAAAGCTGGTGACCAAGGGCGATGCCGTGGAGGACCCCGACCCATCTCCAATATCCCTTGCTCAGGTAAAAGGTGTGTACCTGTTCAAGATTCCGTCAGTGGGATATTTAGCCAATTTCCTGCGCACCAAGCTCGGCTGGTTCCTAATCGTCATCTTGCCCGCCATATTTCTGCTGGGTCTTATCTTCTGGGAAATCGTCAAAGAGGTGCTTAAGAAGCCTCAGAAGCGTTTAGATGCAGAAATATCTGCACAGAGGAGGTGATGTGGAGCAAAATATAGAGCACAATCTTACATAATCACAGGGTAAAACAAAAAATTAGCAAAAGGAGAAAAAATGAAAAAAATACTTGGTTTATCAATAGCAGCCGTTATGTTGATAGGTCTGGTGGTCGGAGGCACCCGTGCCTATTTCAGCGACATCGAAAAAACGGAAGATAATACATTCACCGCCGGCACCATTGACCTTAGTGTAAACGATGAGAACCCGTGGACAACTTCTTACACCACAGAACTCACCGACCTCAAGCCATGTATGACCGGCACCCTGACCATTACGCTTAAAAACGAGGGCACCAACCCCATGGACGTGTGGAAAAGACTCACAGTAGTGAAAACCTCAGAAGGCATGGAGACGGAGCCGGAAAAGGTCCATCCAGAGTCACCAGCAACCGATATCGATGGTGTCATCCGCTATAGCATGAAGGTAGACGGTGTCTTTAAGATAACCGAGGATATGAATTTCACCATCAGCGACGGTACACATCACCTTCAAGGTGTCACCACTGGTGTGGCAGGCTACTGGATATACCTCGGCGTTTTGGAAAAAGGAGCTCAAATGACAGTGGAGCAGTTCTATCACATGGATAAGGATACCACCAACTGGGCGCAGGGCGATATCATGGTATTTAGCATCGAGTTCTATGCCCAGCAGCGCGAGGGCACACCGCAACCGCCCGCTCCCACACCTGAACTGCCCGGTCACGGAAGGCCATAGTAACAGCCTAAAAGCTGAGGCTATTATCAAGATGCTGCTGCCTGGCAAAGGCAGCAGCATCGGGACGATGTGATAATCTCAGTTCTTTTGTATCAGTGCGAGGAGTTTTTCCCGTGTGGGAATGACGATGTGGCTCCGGAGGGATTGTGAGGGTAAATTACGAGATTTTCCGCAGAATTTATCCTGAACCAGATTCTTGGGTCGTTACGATGAAATCGGGACTGAGTAATGACTGGAGAATGGCTCAGGATGATAGGAATTTACCGATTGCCGGATAGAGGACTATGAAAAAGCGCTGGCTTACTGTTACAGGCGGTTTTCTAGGACTGGCAGGTATTCTCCTGTCCAGCGGCTTCGGCGCGGCATACGCCTACTTCTTTGACCGGGAGAACTCCAGCGGTAACATATTTTCCGCCTGGACCTCAAAGCTGTGGAGGCAGACCACCGTGGCGGACTTCAGCGCAGGCGTGTTGGAAAACGTGTCTATTGTCAGCGCTATCCCCCCTCCAGATAACAATGGCGATGTGATGCTGGCAGCCGGGGGCGGCGGGGTATTAACCAACTCCCCATCCACCAGCAGCGGGTACTGGAATAATCCTAGCGGAGCCTATGCAGATGGCGGCGGATACGCCTACATCACCAGCGGTACGCCGTCGGCAAGCCAGACCTACGGCGGATACGGTTTCAGTCTGGCTGACAGTACCATAACGCAGGTGCGCGTCAGATATGATGCCTGGCTGGCTGCAGCTTCTGCACCACCCAGTCAAATCAGACGCCCAACAGGTGATGGCGCGGTCGCTGGCACCTGGGTAACATATCCCACCGCGGGGCAACCCAGATATGAACAGGTGGACGAGGAACCATACAGTGACGCTGATTATATCATGTGCATGACAGCAGCTGGTGGCTACTCCATGTACACTTTCACCCCTTTCACCATCCCTCCCGGCTCCACAATCACCAGTGTGGTCTTGGATTACAGGGCTCGCAGAGGCGGGGGGGGAAATACCGATGGGCAAGCTTCTTTGATAGTGGGCGGGACTCGCTACGATAGTGGCCCTAATAACATAGGCTCAGGCTGGAGGGCTTACAGTTACACGTGGACAAACAACCCGCGGACAGGATTGCCCTGGACCGTTGATGACGTGAACGGCGTTGGCGCCAATGCTCTTCAGCAATTCGGTAACTTCACAGCAGACAGCTCCCCCCCTCTCCTGATATCTTATTGCAAGCTGACCGTTAATTATACCACCGCCGAATACAACGACCAGATACGCGTGGACGTGTCCTGGGATGGCGGCACAAGCTGGTCAAGTCGGGCAGTTCAGACTCTAACTGGCACAGAAACAACCTACTGGTATGATGTGACCGGTGCACCACCCGGTGGCTGGGATGCCACCAGGCTTGACGATAGTAACCTGAGGGTGAGAGTTGACGCTTACAGGCAGGGCACAACGGCGGAGGAGGTCAGGCTTGACTGGTTGCCAGTTGAGGTAACCTATGTATCGGCAGGTTATACGTCCTGGGGCACCATCGCGTCGCAGGTGATGGATACCGGGGTTGCCGGAGCCACCTGGGATCTGCTTTCCTGGGACGAAACGCTGCCGGCTGGCACCGATATCACCTTTGAGGTCAGAGCCAGCGATACGCTTTTTGCTGCAGGTGACCCTATGCCCGCCTGGACTTCAGTCGGGGGGACGTCGCCTGTTCTTTCCGGCCTTCCCACCGGGCGGTATAAGCAGTGGCGGGCGACTCTGACCACATCAAATTCAAACTACACGCCAATTCTGCACGAGGTGCGGGTGTGGTATGACCCGTAACATGAGAAGGTTATTGAGCCTAAAGCGCCTGCTGGCTCAGCATTCAGCCAGGTATAAGTTCTGCCTGGCTATTATCTTACTTACGATTATTGCCCCCTTTGCCTTCACCTCCTCAGCTGCCCAGGCAGCAGACCCGGTGAAGCTGGAGCTGGGCGGCGAGGGGGCTACGCCCTGGAGCATAACTGACATCAAGCCCGGCTTCAGCGGGACAAAGACGGTCACGCTGAAAAACACCGGATACCGCAGCGGCATCGTTTACATCTGGATAACCGATATCGTCAGCAGCGAGGGTCTGCCTAACCCCGAATCGGAAACGGGAGATACAGATGAACCCGGCGAGCTCGACCGGTACCTGTTGCTCGGTCTAACCGCAACCGGACTGGACACCACCATGAATCTGCCGGCACTTATCAGTGCCTTCCCTGCAGACGTCAATGACACATATTACATCAAGATAGGGCCGCTCGCCCCCGGCCATACGGTCATGCTCACCTGGAACTGGCAGTTGCCGCCAGAAGTCGGCAACGATGTCCAGAGCGACAGCCTCTCCTTTACCATAAAGTACACGCTTGTGGAGTTGCCGTCACCGCCAGATGGTGGCGGTGGTGGTAGAGGCTTGTGGGAGGCGGTATTACCATTACTTCCATTACAGCCACCAGAAATTCCCGGAATCGTAGCGGAGGAACCAGACTGTCCCAACGTGTCATGCGGCAGTGTCCTGCAGCTTCAACTGGAAATAATCAACCTGGGGCTCAACGACGCTGAGGATGTCGTCGTTATTTACCAGCTGCCACAGGAGCTGATTGTTACCTCCATAGAACCAGTGGGATTGGCGGCTTTTACCAAGCACCGGATCTATGCTACACTGGGTAAAATCGACTGTGGGAAGAGCAAGGTTATTAATATTACCGTAAGCTGTTCATGTGAATGGGTTGCGGTAGCGCCTAACACCCCCATCAGAAGGCTTCTGGACAAGGCTTCGCTGGCTGTTTACGATTCAGCGAAGGCCTGCCCGCAGGACATGTATAACTTAAACATCAGCAAGCTCAACATTAAGCCGTTTGTGAAAAGGTTCTGGCTTGTTTTCCCGTTGGTCTATAAAGTCGGCGAGGGTGTGGATATCTCGGTAACGGCGACCAATATCTGCGAAGCCTGGAGGTACAACGCAGTCGTCAGAATTAAGGGTAACGTGTGCCATACCCGGGAAATAGCTCACCCTGATGCTGGGGACGGGAAGGACGATTACACGGTCACGCTCAAGATAAACAGTGCTGTCCGGCAGACCAAGCAGGTGAGCCTGGCCAAGGGTGCCGGCCAGGAACTGGCATTCGCCAGAGAATACGTGCAGCCGCAGGGCTGGCAATTCCCAGGCAGGCTATCTTCTGTCTGGTGGGTCATACCTACAGGGAAACATTTTGTAGATATAAACGGCCTGGAGGGAAAATTTACCTCTGAATTAGGGTTCAACTGGCTGCTGATTTTGATCATAATTGCCGCCGTAGCGCTTATAATCCTGTGGTTATACAGAACCAGAAAACGGCAGCCGTCTGGCTCGACTGGAACAACGGCGATTAAGTCCTGACCATATATAACAACGGCGCCCTGGGAAAAACCTCCGCATTGCGATAAGTGACTGCTTTCGTATAGCTTTACATGGCTTCACCCACGTTATTCAGCCAGGGACTTAGGGCACATTTTAGATTGGGCACACAGGTAACGTTACTGACACTTGGTTAGCCTCTGCACACCCTGAGCGCAACTGTGAACTATTGATAGCCTAGTGTGCAATACCATTACTTTGTAGTATCTAAGGAGCTTACCGGTAAACCTATTCCAGTCAATTTTTCTTAAGAAGTGGTTCTTGGCTACCTTCTGCTGATACAGGAAATTGCCAAGGAGTCAATTGTTAGTCTCTTTACACCTTATCTTTGCCATATTTGAACCTTTTTGCTCCAGTAAAGTAGCTTTCAGCTCATCTGGCTATCTCTACTAAGAAACTTCTAATAGGAGTTGCTAAACAGTCTCAATAGTGGGTCTTAATGCCTTGCTGTTCGATTGCCACCTGTATTTCCGCTTGACGGAATGGTTCCGGGGGTGGGGCTATGCCTTTCAAAGATGTTACCTTGAGACCAAATGGGGAAGAGGGGACTCGAACCCCTACGCCTTGCGGCACATGATCCTAAGTCATGCCCGTCTGCCAGTTCCGGCACTTCCCCAGTCAAGAGAGTCACTATCATTTTAGCACGTCGGAGACAGATTTGCTTACCTTTGTGGTGATTCGCTTATAGGTAGTCGTATTTCAAGTTTGCAGGGTGTATAATTGGGGCAAGCCCTGACAAAATAAGGGGAAGATAGTGCGACAGGAATACAGGTATTGCCCGTTATGTGGGACGGGTCTAAAGGTTGGTTTCATAGAAGGCAAGGAGAGGGGATTTTGCCCTGATTGTGGCTTCATTGATTACAAAAACCCGTTACCTGTAGCGCTGGCGATCCCTATAAAGGGCAAGAGGTTTCTGTTAATAAAGCGGGGACTTGCGCCAGCAAAGGGGATGTGGGGTTTTCCCTCGGGGTTCGTTGAAGCTGGTGAGACTTCAGAAGATGCCTGTCTCAGGGAACTTAAAGAGGAGACCGGGCTCTCTGGACACATCGTGAAACTGGCTGGCGTCATGAGCGTAGCCGATAAGGAAGTTTATGGCGATATGCTTATAGTGGCTTATATCGTAGAGGTAGAGGACGGGGAGTTAAGACCCTGCGATGAGGTGGAGGATGCGAGGTTTTTTAGTCCAGAAGAACTACCGGAGCGATATCGTACATTCCTTAGAGGTCTGCTTGAGTAGCTTAAACAAAACCCGAGAACAAAAGCGAAATCATTACTAAGCGAGGGATAGCCATCAAATCTGAAATGGCGGTAGTAAAATGAAGCCAAGATAGATACCGCTAGTGGATTGCCAGTTTTTGTGCTCCGGGGAATATCCTGTTTCCCTCCTTCTGAAGTATCAGTACAAGCTTCCTGTGACGATTTTACCAAATCGCAGCCCCCAGCCGTCATCAGCAAAGAATTACAGGTCCCTGCAGGTAGTTCATTTGCGGTGAACTTATGCTCCAATCCATCGACGAGCTTCAAGTGGTCTGAGATGGCACAAATAAGTGACCAGACAGCGGTGCCACCAAAAAGTCATCACTTCCTGCCTCTTGAAAAGGCTGTGACAGGGGCGACTGGTCAAGAAGTATCGGTCTTTGAAGTGCTCAAGAAAGTAAACAGCACCGTATCCCTGGAATACGGGTGGCAAAGGGAAGGTGGTGCAAAGGGAACCTGGAAATTTAACCTCACTGTTGTGGTTAGCTAGTGCAACTTTCTTCTACGTTAGCCTGAAAAGCTTTCAGGGCCTCGGTGGCGGCGGTGTCTCGGGGTTGGAGGTATTCAGGCCGTAGTTGAAGGTTAGTGGGCGATATTCGTGGCAATATTATAAGGGTAGGGGGGCCAGAATAAAGGGGGTTGTGTGGTGGCAAAATATTCGAATTCCTCGCACCCAAGTTTTCTTACCACTTCGAGCCGATGCCGCCGCAATCAGGACAGGGTTTCCACATTTCGCCGGCAGCCCGCACGCGACCACCGCCGCCACAGAGCGGACAGGTCACTGCATCTGCTGGCACCAGGTTATAGCCTCTCTGGTTACACACCGGGCATGGTTCTGGAATCGAAGGTCCGGTGTGGCCTGGTACTGCCCCTTGCCCCTTACAGTAGGGACACCGCTTCCGCAACATCATCTGCCTTCTCCTCTATTTTATTTGGAATCGGTTATGCCAACGTTACTCCTTAGCAAATTAGAAAGGCACCAGTTTGGTTGACTTAAGCCACAACCATTTGTTAGCGCTCAGTGATCGGACTTTGTCGTAAGCTACCTTCGCATCAAGATGCATGGCTTCAGCTATTTGCTCCACCGTCGCCCCCTCTGCTCTACCGGCGTAATCAAGTATGTCAGCCTCCAGCTCCTTTCCCGCCTTTCTTAGTATGGGTATTGCTTTGGCTCCTGCCTGAGTCAGTACATATAATTCCATAATTCACCCTAATTTTTAAATCCGCAGCCTTAATACTCGATTTTACAGAAATCAGAAAAATATGTCATTATTGAAGGTAAGGTGCTTAAGGGATTCGATTTTTTGGCAACCTGTCATCGGGATACTTAACAGTAATAAATTCAATTGCTGTCTCCATTTTGGGGTTGAGACCGTGATTTGTGAAATCCGAGTACTTGGAGCGACTATTAAAAGACACGGGAAACCACAATGCTGTCTAATCCTAATATGGGATAATAGGAACACAAAACAGGGCTTGGCAAGTAGAAATCATTCATTGGTCCCTTCCTGAAATGTATTGCAAGGTTAGGTATATGAAGGACGTGGCGGGTAAAATTGTCTTGATTACTGGTGGTGCGTCGGGTATCGGTTATTCACTGGCAAATTATTTTTCCAGAGATGGGGCGAAAGTGGTGCTGGCGGATATCGATGAGAAAGCCCTTAAGAAAGCCACGGCGGAGCTTGTCATCACAGGTGGAGAAGTATATTCCTTCGTCTGCGATGTCAGAGACAGGGCACAGGTTTATAAATTAGCCGCTGAGATTCACCAGAAAGTAGGCACCGTAGACATTGTGATTAACAATGCCGGTGTGGCTTATGCTGGTAAATTTATGGACATTGACGACGAGGTTCACCAGGAGATTATGGACGTAAATATCATGGGATACATATGGATAACCAAGGCATTTCTACCCGATATGCTGGCTAAAAAGTGCGGACACTTGGTTTTTCTTGCCTCAGCCACTGGTCTAGGTGGCACTCCCAAACTCAGCAGCTATAGCGCGAGTAAACATGCCGTGGTGGGCTTTGCTGAAAGTTTGCGGTGGGAGTTAATGATGGATGAGGGCTTGAAAGATATTCACATTACCATAGTCTGTCCTGCTTTCGTAGCGACAGCAATGGTTGAAGGTGTTAGGCCTCCGCGGTGTACCAGATTGTTGACTCCGGAGGAAGTGGGCAGGAAAATCTATGAAGCTATGAAGGCGAATAAGGCAATGCTTATTATGCCGGCGACAGTATATCTTGAATTTTTGACCAAACTCCTGCCGCCTAAGCTGGCTTTTGGGATAATTAGATTGATGAAAGTGGATACCTCCTTAGACAACTGGACAGGAGGAAGATGGCAAAAGACAGGCACTGAATAGGCGGTGAGTGCAGCACGATTTTTACGGCAAAAACTTCTTGACATGTTTCTTTTACATAGTATACTTTGAAACCGCAGGGCTGGGATATGACCTTATGGATACCATCGGTCTTTGTCTTGGGCACTGGAAGCTGGCATTGTGCCTTTGAAAATCAAAAATAGGAGGTTAGAAATGGCAATATTTCCATCAAGAGACTGGATTGAGGCAGTACTTGAAGCGGCGAAGAGAAGCGAAGCATATAAAGAGGCAGCCAAGGAATGGGAAGGGGACTTTCTGTGTATAGTTAACGGCGATGACGAATTGCTCAGAGAACTGAAAAGAAGAGAGGTTATGGAGGGCTTCATAAGCCTGATGGATATGATACCAGCTGAATCTCGGGCAAAATATAAAGGCACATCCGCAGAGAAGGTTTTCGAAAGCCTGGGGATTCAGGTAGAGGCTCCTATTAAAGACTTGAACCTGGATGAGGTGATGAACAAAGTTGCCAGGTTATCTGCTGAGGACATAAAAAGACTATCTCTGTTCGTCTGGGCAGATTTCTGGCATGGTGCTGTGCGGAACATGCTACCGGTAGCTCCGGGCGAGCACGAAGATGCTGCCTTCAAGCTTGCTGGCGCTTATGGTGCATGGAAGCTCATGGTCTCAGGCAAGCAGGATGCCATCAGGCTTATAATGAGCAACAAGTTGCAGCTCCAGGGCAACATGTCTTACATGATGAAGCATATGAAGGCGGTAGTTTTATTGACCAAGGAGGTGTTTGCCGGTGTACCTATAGATTAAGTTAAGGACGCAAATTGATTATCCGGAGGGGCAGGATGTACTTTGAAATAGACTCAAGGGTTAGAGAAGACAAGGGTTTATGCTTATTAAGGAATGAGACTCACAGGTTTGCTGAGGAGGTAATAAGACCAGCCGCAAAGAAACTGGACAGGATGACTGACCCGGAGCAGGTGATAGCCAAAGGTTCGCCATACTGGGATGCACTAAAGGAGATGAAAGCCATGGGCTATCACCGGCTTTTTTTCCACAAGGATTATGGTGGGCTAGGCTTAAGTGCCATAGAGGCGTATATAATTCTGGAAGAGCTAGGCTGGGGCAGTGCAGGTCTGGCTACGGCTATAGGCGTTGACCAGGTACCTGCCGGGGTGGCCTCGTTGTTCGCCATGGGTGACATTATTGATGACCTGGTGATACCCTGGGCCGAAGATACTGAGGCTAAATTTCATGGCTGCTGGGGCGTTACTGAGCCTGAGTGCGGTTCAGATTACATTTTAGCTACACAAGAAAGTTTCTTGCCTTATGTCACAGAGTTACATCATGGCCAGGTAAGGGCTGACAGAAGTGGTGATGGCTGGGTTATCAATGGTCCCAAGTCCAGCTGGCTATCGTCAGCTCCCGCAGCTACACATGTGGGGCTCCACGTTACTTTGCCACCTCACGACAGTCTAGCCAATGGGGCCTTTTGTGTGGTACCGCTGGACCAGAAAGGTGTAACCAAGGGGAAGCCTATTGATAAGCTTGGTTTGAGGGATGACCCGCAGGGAGACCTTGTTTTCGACAATGTCTATATACCAGATGAGTATATGATTATAAGGCCTCCTTTTTATGAGTTGCGTGTTGGTCAGATACTCTGCCTTACCAGTTGTTTCATGGGGGCCGTTTTCACCGGGTTGGCCCGGGCGGCTTTCGAGGAGGCGCTGGAATATGCGAAAAACCGGGTTCAGGGGGGTAAACCTCTTTGTGAACATCAGACAATCAAGCACAAACTTTACAGCATGTTCGAGAAGGTGGAAAGCTCAAGATACTACACCAGAAAGGTTATGGAACATGTCTGGGAAAAGATTTATGTAGAGGGTACCTTTGATGCCTCTTCAAGGCATGCTCTTTCAGCACAAATTTACGGTAAAAGGTCAGCATTTGAGGTGGCTCACGAAGCGGTGCAAATATTTGGCGGGTACGGGCTCACCAAAGACTTTCTTGTTGAGAAACTTTTCAGAGACGCAAGGGCAGGGCTGATCGAGGATGGGACGACAGAGGTTTTAGGGCTTTCGGCAGCATACAATATCATCCAGGAGTATTGCTGAAGTCCATGGCATAAAAATTAGTAAGAAGGAGGCAAAACAAAATGGTTTTGAAAGGCGGAGATAAAGGCGAGTCTATTCCATTTGATGCACCACTTTATGATTTCAACCGTGAGAGGGGTGTAGAATACCGGAACTGTGATGCGCTGATCGCTGTATTCCTGACTTCACCTGATGTAGACCAGATTTTGCCAGAGGGGCTTGAGCCTTTCAGTGACCCACCTCAGGCAGGAATCTGGATTTCCCGTTACTCTTTCAGTACGCTGGGAGCCTATAATGAGGAAGTATCAGCCATTATGGTGAAAGATGTGCATGGTGAGATGGGGTATTATATCCCGTATATTTATGTAACCAATGACGCTGCATTAGCTGCTGGGAGGGAAATCGCTGGCGCTCCGAAGAAGCTGGCAGAAATAAAACTTGAAAACAAGCTCGATTTAATAGAAGCAACATTAGACAGGCCAGCTGGTAAGAGGTTGATTACCTTTACTTTTAAACCTGTTGAAAGGGGGGTGGGCAGCGTAATTGACGCTTACTTTCCTTATCCGGTGCCGCTACTGTCGGTGAGGCATGTCCCCTGGGTCCAAAGCCCTGGCGATGGCCTTACCCAGTTGATTAGCTGGTGTGCTGAGGTGGACTATCATGTTGACCCAAAGGGCGAAAGGGCTATATGGACAGGGCAGGCATCCATTACCTATGACTCGCCATCTGAAAGTGACCCGGTCCACAAGCTTAAAATTGAAGAGATGCTGGCTGCTATGTATTTCCAGTTCGACATGAAGCTCAAGTTCAGAGAGGTCCAGAAGACATATCAGAAGTAGTGCAGCCACTGAGCCGGCGAGATCTTGAAGAGGCCGGAAAGTTCTGTTAAAATATGTTAGTAATAATTATCATTTTCCATAGTAAAAAGGGGGTAAACAATGGACAAGACGGTTGAAAATTTGCAGGCTGCCTTTGCTGGGGAGAGCCAGGCCAGTCGCAAGTACCTGTATTTTGCTGAAAAGGCTGATGAAGAGGGATACAGGCAGGTAGCGCGGTTGTTCCGTGCCGCTTCAGAGGCGGAAACAATCCATGCGCGTAATCATCTTAAGGTCATGGGGGGAATAAAATCAACCAAGGAGAACTTGAAGGCTGCAATTAGCGGCGAGCACCATGAGTTCACTAAGATGTACCCCGAATTCATGAAGCAGGCTGAGGCTGAAGGCGATAAGAAGGCTAAAGACAGTTTTGACCTAGCGAATCAGGTGGAACAGATCCATCATAAACTTTACCAGGCTGCGCTAAGCTTGCTGGAGAAAGGTCAGACTGTACCGGAAAAGCCAATTTTTGTTTGCCAGTACTGCGGTAACACCGTTGAAGGTGCGGCTCCTGAGAAATGTCCTATCTGTGGTGCACCGAAGAAAATGTTCAAACAAATAGATTGATAAGGTAGCATTTTAACGTATCTCCGGGTTCTTTTGAATATAGGGAGCGAGTTATCTAATCGGTAGTAGTGATTGGTGTAACTGGTGGGCGGTACTGGATTTGAACCAGTGACCTCTGCGATGTCAACGCAGCGCTCTAACCACTGAGCTAACCGCCCATCATGAGGGCATTTTATCAATATACAGACGCCACCGTCAATTCAGCGCTTGAAGAAAAGTACAAACTCCCTTATACTTTCCCCATATTGGAAGTCAAGCTCATGACTGGAGCAGGAGGAAAAGGTGTCTAAAAAATTGGATGAGGCTAGAGAACAGGTACTAAATAAGGTAAAAGAGGAAAACATCAAGTTCATCCGGCTTTGGTTCACCGATATACTGGGATTTCTGAAAAGTTTCTCTATAACTGCTGATCAGCTTGAGGAGGCACTCACCGAGGGGATGGGTTTTGATGGCTCTTCCATTCTTGGCTTTGCAAGAGTAGACGAAAGCGATATGGTAGCTGTGCCGGACCCTAGCACCTTCCAGATTATTCCCTGGCGCCCTAGAGAGCAGGGTGTAGCCAGAATGTTCTGCGATATCTACTGGCCAGGAGGTCAGCCATTTGAGGGTGACCCCAGGTACATCCTGAAGCGAAATCTGAAGCGGGCGGCCAATATGGGGTACACTTTTTACGTCGGTCCTGAACTGGAATACTTCTACTTCAAGAATTCCGAGAATACGGAATTCCTTGATTTGGGCGGTTATTTTGATTTGACACCTCCCGAGGTGGCTTCTGATATCAGGAGGGAGACTATTCTGGTTTTGGAGGAGATGGGTATTCAGGTGGAATATAGCCACCATGAAGTAGCGCCCAGCCAGCACGAGATTGACCTTCACTACACCGATGCACTCACCATGGCGGATAATGTGATGACCTACCGTCTGGTGGTAAAACAGATAGCCCAAAAACACGGAGTCTATGCTACGTTCATGCCTAAGCCAGTCTATGGGGTAAATGGCAGTGGCATGCATGTCCACATGTCTCTGTTCAAAGGCGACAAAAATGTTTTTTTCGATAAGGACGACATTTATCATTTGTCTGAGTTGGGCAAATGTTTTACTGCCGGATTGCTGAAGCACATATCTGAAATCACCTCAGTCTGCAATCAGTGGGTAAACTCATACAAGCGTCTTGTCCCAGGATATGAAGCCCCTTGTTACATTAGCTGGGCAAGAAGGAACCGTGCCGATTTGATTAGACTCCCTGAATACAAGCCGGGACGAGAGGTTGCGACCAGAATAGAGCTCAGGTCTCCTGACCCGGCGTGCAATCCATACCTTGCCTTCAGTGTCATGCTGGCTGCCGGGCTCGAGGGGATTGAGAAAAAATATGAATTACCACCGCCAACGGAGGAAAATGTATTTGAAATGAGCCCTGAGCAAAGAAAACGAAAGGGCATAAAGACGCTCCCTGGTAGTCTGTACGAAGCCATCGTGCTCACTGAAAAAAGTCAATTAGTTAGAGAAGCCCTGGGAGACCATGCCTTCAACAGCTTCATCCAGAATAAGAAAGTGGAATGGGACAGATACCGGACACACGTAACCGATTATGAGTTGAAGAACTATCTACCTATCCTGTAAATGAAGGCGTCTAAAAAACCTGACGGGATAATAGCCTTAATCTAGAGAGTCTGTAGAACGTTCAACGCAGGTCATATTTCAAGAACAGTTCAGCCTGGTAACAATCTCGAGCAGCCTGCTGCCTCTAGCTTTTGCTGCTGGACTTCACGTTGCTTGTTACTGATATTTGGACAACATTGCCGCACTTGGGGCAGGATAGCTCGATACTGACGGGCTGTCTCATTATCCGCTCTACCAAAGCAGTGACCACTGAATCAATGTTATCCAGCCGTTTGTCTAACATCTCTAAGCGCTTTTTTAACTGCTCTTGATCCACAGTCCCAGACCTTTTTCGGCTGATGGCTTTTTCTTCCATAATGTTACATAAACAGGGGAAAGCCTTTTGGCAGTCACACTGTGTATACCAAATAACTTTTCCGACCGCTCACCCTTATAAGCTTTTCTCAGCGACTCCCATAGCCCCCAGTTCGGCCTTTTCAGCCTTTATCAGGCTGTCCACCTTAGCACTAACTGTTCCCTCTAAATATTTCCGAAATGCTTCCCGAGCTCCCGGGGAAAGCCTGAGGGCTTCCTTGGCCCGTAGCCACTCCTCGTTGGTTAATTCATTTATCCGTTCCGGGCTTAGGGGGAACTCTTCTAACATTAGGCGTTCGGCTCGGTCAAGAACCCTGCTTGTTACAGCTCGTTTGAGGCGGTCAAAGGATAGAAACTCCTCATTGGAATAGGGCCTTGGTGACCACTTTTCTTCTGCCATCTCAAGACCTCCAGCTCACATTTGAGTCTTTTTGCTGCCTATAATATGCTTCGTTGAAGGTTCTGTCAAGCCCAGCCTCAATTTCTATTCCGACAACCAATGTAAAAACGGTCGAAAAGGAATACATGCTTTGCTAGTGGCCTTAAAAACCTGTCATCCTTAGTCAATATCGTAGACCATCTGCACGGTAACGCGGAATTCAAGTTCACCAGGGCTTATTGGGGTTGGTGTCGGAAGGACATTTTCAGCCTTCAGTGCATAATAATCCCTTACCGGTGGCGTATACTGAGTCCCTTCGGAGATATACATCGGTTTGCCCAGCTTTATATTGGCTGCTCCAGCTACCTGCTTGGCTTTAGCAATGGCAGCTTTTACCGCTTTTTCTCTGGCCTCATTGAAATAAGGTTCTGGGTCATCAACTGTAAAGGTTATGGAGTCAATTCGTGTGAGGTCACCACCAGCCTCAGCTACACTATCGATGATGCTTCCAGCTTTGTCTACCTGTCTTATCTTGGCAACCACCATGTTTGTCACCCGATAGCCAATGATTTCTTCCCTGCGCTCATCATCAATCCATCTGCGTATGGGGTAGATGCTGAACCGTTGTGTTTGAATATCCTTTTCAGCAATGCCGTTTGCTTTCAAAGCTTTCATAACCCTATTCATTACCTCGGCCGCGTTTCGCTGTGCCACGGCTACCGTCTTCGCTTCAGATTCTATACCGAGACTTAACAGAACAACATCTGGGGTTGCTGTAGCCTTTCCTTCGCCAGTTACCCACAGGCCAACCTGTTGCTGGCTATAGATAATCCCGAATTCTGGTCCTGCAACGTAAGCAGAAATTGCTGGCGGTGTGACCTGTGCGCCTTCACCAATCACACATCCCGCAGCTACAGCCAAAATCACGACTAAGATTATACTGGACAGGATTAAGCACAGTTTCTTCATCTAAACCTCCTTCACTACATTTTTGAAAAAGCCTTGTCTATTGATGTATCCAGCCATCTATATTGCACTTTTTTCATTATAGTACATGTAGTTGCTGGCTACTAATTAAAACGGGGAATCAGGCCTTTTGGTTTAGCCTATGGGTACACCGCCGGCTGCAAAGAATTAATGGCATAAAAAATTGACATGGACTATAATAGTCTTGTTTTAAAGATAGACCGATGAAATTTTTTAATGACATAATTGTACCCATAGCTCTTGGTTTAGCTGTTTTTGCTGTTTTCCAGACCACTATCGGCAGCTTTAAAGTGTATGGGTTATCAATGTGGCCTACCATCGAAGAGGGTGAGTATATACTGGTGAGTAAAGCGGCTTATTTTTTCAAAGAACCTCAACACGGTGATATAATCGTCTTTCGTTCTCCAAGGGATTCTCAAACAGACCTCATCAAACGTATTATTGCTATACCCGGTGACACTGTTGAGGTGAGAGACAATACCGTGTTCGTAAACAATACCCCTTTAATCGAACCTTACATAGTAGACCCGCCAAACTACATATATCCTGTTGAGGAAATTCCCGCTAATCATTACTTTGTGCTTGGCGACAATCGGAACAATAGCTCCGATTCGCACAAGGGGTGGACAGTACCACGCCAGAACATAATAGGCAAGGCATGGATAACTTACTGGCCTCCTTATGAATGGAAGGTAATAAGGCATCATTCCTTCAATACAAATAGACAAACTGACAGCTCAGGCAGAGCATTACTGGGCGTAGATATGCCATGTCGGACGAGATAATACGGATATTCAGAGATGCCGGGGCTATTTTGGAAGGACATTTTCTGCTGACCTCGGGGCTGCATTCTCCTGTCTACTGGGAGAAGTTCCGCGTGTTACAGTATCCCCATCACACCGAAAGGCTCTGTCGATTTATTGCGGAGCATTTCAGGAAAGACAACATTCAGGTGGTTGCCGGGCCAACCACTGGTGGCATTATCCTTGCCTTTGAAGTTGCCAGGCAACTGGGTGTAAAAGGCATATTCGCCGAAAAGGAAGGGGGCACAAGGATTTTCCGGCGTGGTTTTACTATCAGTCCTGGTGAACGTGTTTTAGTTGTTGACGATATATTAACCACTGGTGGTTCTATCGCTGAGGTCATAGAAGCTGTTAAAAGGCTGGATGGTAATGTCGTTGGGATAGGTGTACTAGTTGACCGCTCGGAGCAGGGGAAGGATTTCGGTGTGCCCCTTTTTAGCTGCATCCGTGTTACTACTGTTACTTACAAACCTGGCGAGTGTCCTTTATGCGCGTCTGGCATTCCCTTGGTGAGGCTTGGCGGGGAGATGTGATTCTATTTTCCTTGACATCTCAGATTGAAAAACTCTACAATGGCCTTGCGCCGAGGTAGCTCAGTTGGTAGAGCAGCGGACTGAAAATCCGCGTGTCCCCAGTTCGATTCTGGGCCTCGGCACTTCGGTTTCAAACCATCCTGGCTGTGGTCTTTGCCGCGGCTATCTGTCTTACGCGTGGCCCGGTACACCGGCACCCTTTTTGCTCTTCTGCGGGCGAATGAACCATGTTAGCCGATGGCCAATGATGGCAAGAGACGGCGACGTCGCTGTGGTGCACAGCAACCTGCGGTAGAGGTAACCCGGATACTGGTAGTCTTATATGGCAAAACGGCAAGCCGATCTAATACATTAGACCTGGCCGTGAAAGGTTTCCTATCCAGTGCCTTCCAGCTTACCAATGGTGTGGGCAGATACGGCGCCGCCCCTCCTTGCGAAGCTAAATACAGAGACCTTTTCCGGTGAAACGAGCAAAGTTTCTAACTTCTTTTCGATCTCTTGGCGCTCTGCACTACTTTGCCATGCTTTCCATGCTTCAATGTCGACCCAAGTACTGATTACCAGCCACAGCGTAGGGTCATCTATCGAATACAGAGTCTCACCGGAAATATAGCCTGGCTGACGCATAGCTATAGTTCTAAAGTCAATCAATAATGCTTCCATCTCAGCGATTCTTTCTGGTCGGCAATGTCGCTCAATGATAACACGTATCATGCCTCTCACCCCCTATTTAGTCTCAATCTATATTAGCCGTAATATTATTAGATTCCGGATTCCGCTGTCTCGTTGTGCTGGTTCTATTCTTGTGCAGGACGTACAGTCTCTTCAGCCATCCACTCATATCCCAGAGCAGCACGCCATTCAGCCAACTCCAGTCTAATCTCCTCATACTGCTTGTTCGCGGCCTCGTAAAGTCTGGCATTTTCAAGAGCAATAGCACCAAGGTTAGCTACCGCTCCCGCGAAGTACATATCAGCATCAGTGAAGTGACGTGGTTCTGAAGTGTACACTCGCATCACCCCTATTACCTCTCCCTTAAGCAGTACAGGAACACTAAGAATGGATGCAATACCTTCCTCCTTGGCCTGCTTGCGATACTGAATCCTGTCATCTTCTGTTGCATTCAGTACCGCTACGGGACGGCCTTCTAGCGCCTCACTGATGCTTTTGTCAGCAGATACCGGTCCTTTACGGACATATCGGTCACTCAAGCCGTAGGCTGCGGTATGAAGCAAAAGGCTTTTATCTGGGGTCAATAACATTAACGCACACCCTTTGGCATCCATGGCTTCGGTCAGGCTCTGAAGAATGCTGCGAAGTACACCTTCTGGTGTCCTGGCTGAGTTGACTGTGGCGGCAATCTCGTAGAGGCTGTGGTAGTATCTCTGCTCCCTCTCATCCATAGTTCCACCCCCTGATATGGACTTGATAAGTCTATTATCTGCCGATGTCGATAGCATGTCAAGTGAGACCGGAAGCATTTTTATATGGTATAATGTCAAATAAAGAAATTTTTTCTTAATCTTGGAAAAGCTATGGTAAGGATGAATGGCAGAAGTTCAGCTTCCGAATTCCTCATTGGCCTTATTCTAGGAGTAACCGCCGGGGCACTAATCAGTTTTCTACTTACTCCGCGGTCTGGTAGGGAGGTAAGGGAGCTTTTAAAGGAAAAAACTTCTGATATTTCTGAGACGGTGAAAGAACTGACTTCTGATCGGGAAAAGGTGTACAAAGAAACCTGGAGGAGCCGGAAGGGACAACCAAAGATAAGCCAAGCTTATTTTGAATAGCTGAATGCTGATCACACTTTCATTTGCAATGCGGTTCTGGACAATAATGCGTCGCCGTTAGTTACATCAAAATCATTCCTACCTAAGCAAGCGAAATATTTTTTACAGCTATGTGATGGGCAAGAGATCGCCTAAAACATCCCCAGCCGAAGACAAAGCTGAAATAGCACTGTTGAACTTGGTGAAGTTAAGAAAAGAGGTATCTGACGGAGAGAGCCGTTTTAATATTCTGACTGCTAATTAGGTGGAACTTTGTAATGAGGCTATATTGAAGGTAATGGTTATAAAGGCTGGGCTTGAGAAAGAACTGACAGGAATAGGGCCGCTAGATTTAAAAGCTGTCAATCCTCAGTTGAGCAATCTAGAAGCCAGATATGAGTTAGGGTTGTTACCAGTAGACACATACATAAAGGATAGGACTGCTCAACTTAGGGGACTACTGGGGCTACTTGACAGGGCGGCTGATTTAGTTGAGTTGGGGCTTGATAAAATCGGCGATGCGATAATAGCATTAGGCCAGAGAATAGCAGTTGTTACTTAAGCTATATTGAGACTTGTATCTCGAAAAGAGGCTTGAATCGCTAAAAGCCACCAATATTTCACTGGTTTTCTGTTGCATGAGCTAAATAACAGTGGTAGAATTCGAAATTGCTAGCTACCCCGGTCCGTAGCCGAAGTGGCGGAATGGTAGACGCGGCAGTCTCAAAAACTGTTGAGGGGCGACCCTCGTGTCGGTTCGAATCCGACCTTCGGCACCAGTATACTTGCTGCCGAGTTGTGTAGCGGTAGCACAGGGGACTTTGGATCCCTTAGCCCAGGTTCGAATCCTGGCTCGGCAGCCATAGTGTATGTTGTAAGACAGGCTTTAGCACGCTTGTGCGCTGTGGTGAGCAGCCATTACCTCAACACTAGCTGGCGTCTAAACCCGGGAATAGAGAGGGCAAATAAGGAGCAAATAAATTGGAGAGAGTATTAGTAATAGGTGCCGGCTTCATGGGCACAGGCATTGGCCAGGTGTGTGCCCAAGCTGGGCACCAAGTCCATTTGATGGATATGAAAATTGAAGCCTTGGACAAAGCTATGGCGGAGATAAAATGGTCGTTAGAAAAGCTGAGCGGAAAGGGGCTAATAAAAGAACCGGTTCAAACAGTTTTGGAACGAATAATCCCAGAGCTTGACCTGAGCAGTGTTACCAAGGCAACGTGGATAATCGAGGCAGTGTTTGAAATCGAAGACCTCAAAAGGCAGATTTTTCAGGAAATTGACCAGTTAGCCTCGCCAGACATCCCACTGGCTACGAATACCTCCACTATACCTATTACCCGCATTGCCAGAGCAACGCGGCACCCCGAAAGAGTCCTAGGTCTTCACTTTTTTGGCCCTGTACCTCTCATGGCTCTGGTAGAGGTAATAAAGGGCGAAAAGACCTCTGCTGAAGTCTTCGAGCGGGGAGTGATGTTTGTCAAGTCTTTGGGCAAAACCCCCATACGAGTACAAAAGGACATTCCTGGCTTTGTCATGAACCGCATCTTCTCTGCTGCCTTCCGGGAAGCTGTAGAATTGGTGGCTGAGGGTATAGCGACACCTGAAGACGTAGATACCGGCATGCGGCTGGGTTATGGCTGGAATGCCGGCCCCTTTGAAATAGCTGACAATGCCGGGCTGGATACATACGTACTTATAGGTAAGGCACTGAAGGCCTTGGGTGAGGAAAATTTAGTGCCTCGCACTGATATTATTGAGCGTATGGTAAAGGAAGGCCGCCTAGGACGAAAAGCTGGAAGAGGGTTTTATCGCTATACCCCGGAGGGCAAGCGTCTGCCCTCGAAATGCGGGGATTAAGTGGTATCTGCTCCAGTATCGGAAACAGAAACCCTGGTTGTTCATATGCATGCTTAACCATTCCAAAAAACAACATCTTCAGTTCGGGCATTTAAACTGCTTAAGCATTTCTTTCAGCCAGGTCACCTGCCCAGGGCAGCTTGTACATTTCCCCCTGGTAGGCCTTGACCATCAAGACTACCCATAGCACTAATGTCAGTATTGAGATAAGTCCACCGAATAACCAGCCAATGAACGGTATCCAGCCAATAAGTACACTTGCAACCATGAGAATTCCAAAAACGATGATAGATTGCAGAGCATGGAAGCGGACAAACTTATTCTCCCGCTCCAGCAAAATGAAGATAAGACCGCTTATCCAGAGCAACACATAGCACAAAAGTCCGGCAACGTTTTCATTTAGTCCGGTCGAAGTCTTTACCATCGCATTGTACCTCTTTCCAGCTTCAGTTGAAGTCTAGCCGTTAGGATATAGCTAATTCCAACCTATGTCAATAATGCTCGGGGCAGGCATTTTATACTGTCAGCCTGCGCCTCATTGTTGCCAGAGCCAGGGTAAAGAACAGGATTGTCAGAACAGTGATAAGAGCGAGTGCCCATAACAGGTTGAGCTGAAACTCCCCTTTGACTAATGCTCTGGCAAGATGAACTACGGGTGTCAGTGGCACTATCCAGCTCAGTTGTTGGACTATCGCAGGGAAGGATGACAGTGGAAAAAATACGCCACTGAAGAAAAACATGGGAGTTATAAAGAGGCTGAAATAATAGTTAAAGCTGTAAATCGACGGGACGATAGCTGTGAAGAACAACGCGATGGAAGAAAACAGCATGCCCTCCAAAAAGCAGAGAACGGGTATCAGCAATGCCCATACCGAATGCACCAGTTTAAAAGTGGCAGCCACGATTAACATGACACATCCAGTCAGTACTGCCCGTGTAGCCCCCCAGAATATTTCGCCGGCAGTGACATCATCGATGTCAAGGGGAGTGGAAATGATGGCATCGAAAGTTTTCTGATGTTCCATACGGATATAACTGCCGTAGGTGCACTCAAAATTGGCACTGAACATAGCGTAGCCGACTATCAACCCGGGAGCGATGAATTCTATGTATCTCTGACCATCGACCATTCCTACGTATGCTCCAAGCCCCAGCCCCATTGCTAGCAGTATGATAAGAGGCTCGGCTATAAAACCAGGCGCCTCAGAATGCCATAATCTGAAAAAGACGTCGCGATTGCGTTGCCATACTCTGATAAAGCGTCGCGAGAAAAGCTTCATTCCATCAAGGTCCTTCCGGTAAGCCTGAAAAACACGTCTTCCAGAGTCGCTGTTCTGCAACTCAATTTTTCCAACGAGCCCACCAATGTTTCTAAGGGCCCACTGTTCTCAAGGTGAAAGATATGCACTTTGTGCCCTACGAGCTCAAAGTCCAGCCCACGCCTTTTCAATTCAATAACAAACATGTCCTTTTTGTTTGAGTCCAGCTCTATCTCCCATATCTTATTGCCCACATATTTAGCAAGAAGGTTAGCCGGAGTATCAAGGCTTACTATTTTACCCTGATGCATTATTGCCACCCGGTCACAAAGCCTGCTCGCCTCTTCCATATTTTGTGTGCACAGGAGCTGGGTCACCCCCTGTGACTTGAGTTCAGTTAGCTTATGCCAGACGAGATATTTGGTCTGCGGGTCGAGGCCTATCGTAGGCTCGTCAAGGATCATAATCCTGGGCTGGTTAATGAGGGCCCTGACAATTAGAAGACGTCGTCGCATCCCTCCCGAAAGCTCTCTGAGACGGCTGTTGGACCTGTCTTCAAGATGGAAAAGTTTCAGTAGCTCTATGCTACGTTTAACTGCCTCTGCCCTAGGTATATCGAAATACCGGGCAAAAGTTACCAGGTTCTGAATCACCGTTAATTCCGGATCCAGGTTATCGATTTGGGGGACTACCCCCAAGACGGCTTTTACTTGCCGGGAGTGCGACCTTAAGTCCCAGTCCAGTACCTTTATGTAACCATTTGTAGGCGGTGATACAGCGCTTATCATCCTGACGAGGGAAGTCTTGCCTGCCCCATTAGGCCCCAGCAACCCGAAACATTCCTGCTCCTTGATGTCCAAATTGACGTTGTCCACCGCCACCAGGTCACCGTAATTTTTAATCAGGTTCCTTGTCTTGATAATAGCCACTGGAAAAGCTCCACAGGGTAAACTTCTAGCCATTCTACCAACTTAGGAATATGCCGGCAATTCGAAATAACAGTCCTAACTCTTAGCCTGTTGTTATTTAGTGACGGACCTGCGAAGGACCATGCCGTACCGAATGCGCACAGTATGCTAAGCAAGCGTTTATCTGCCGCATTCTCCATACAAGTACTTCTTGGCTTCGTCTTACCTCAACCAATATAAAAAAGCCTCATTAGTGGGGTGTGTGAGTGGTTTAAGCGGAATGATATAAAAAGAGACATATGTGGCAGCGCGGGTATTTATAAATGTAAGTGGAGATAGGGGGATTCGAACCCCCGACCTCCGCGATGCGAACGCGGCGCTCTCCCAATTGAGCTATATCCCCGGGAACCTAATAGTAGCAAGGGCTGATAATTTGTGTCAAGTCATAGAAAATCAGCAAGTTCGTCCCAAACCCATGGATAGGCCTTCAGGCGCAAAGCTAGTCAGATTGTAGTAAGCTTCCACCCAGGAGGTGAAAGCTATGAGAAATCGAAGCTTCTGAGAGTTATCCTTACTGGTGGGCTTGAGGAAGAGGTAACGCCTGGAGAGGTGCAGCTTTAGTGGTGGAGTTATACCGTAAGGCGGGAATAGAGACGGCAGTTGAGCGCGCTTTGTTTAAGAAGACATCGTCGAAGAGATTAAGACAGGGACAGTTGGTGGGATCCTTCGTCCTCTTAAGTGCCTTAGGTGGCGACTGCATCGAGGATATCGAGAGGTTGCGCCTGGAAATTCAGAAATTAATGGTTCGTATAGGAGCATTGACAAAAAGTTGTTGTGATGTTAAACTATGGATTTACTGTATATGCCGTTGCTGTCTTTAGCCAATACCTTCCCCGATTATATCCTGTAGCTAGTCATTTCTGTTTGATTAGAGTGCGGTTTTCAGTCGGTGTTTCATTATTTTATTTTAGGTAGGTGAGTTTATGTCTATTGTGTTAATGCCCGAGAAGCGGAAGATTGCTATACAGGAGAGGAAATCGTACGCTAAACTGCCGGAGGTTTTGGAAATTCCGAGTCTTATCAGGGTTCAGCTAGATTCGTACCGTATGTTCTTAGAAGAGGGGTTAAAGGAACTTTTTGCTGAAGTTTCGCCAATTCAAGATTTCACCGGGACTCGGCTGGAATTACATTTTGATGGTTATGAGTTTCGACAGCCTCCGTACTCAGTGGACCAGTGTCGTGAGCGAGATATGACTTATGCAGCTCCACTCTATGTGAGATCTAGATTGATCGTCAAAGAGACCGGGGAAATTAAGGAGCAAGAAATATTCTTCGGTGATATACCGCTGATGACCGAAAAGGGAACCTTCGTGGTCAGCGGTGCCGAGAGAGTAGTAGTCAATCAATTGATTCGGTCTCCCGGCATCTATTTCAGCCTGCAAGAGGATCCGGCCAGTGGACGTGAACTATGTTCTGCCAAGTTAATTCCGGAACATGGTGCCTGGTTAGAATTTGAGACATCGGGCAGGGATGTTATTTTTGTAAAAGTTGATGGTAAAAGAAAGATACCTGTATCTGTTCTGTTACGTGCTATTGGCTACGACAACGATAGTGAACTGCTTGAACTCTTCCAACGCGAGGATGTCTCGTCGGAGCATGCCTTCATGCAATCTACCATAGAAAGAGAACCTTCAGTAAGGACCAGGGATAAGGCTCTAATTGACATCTACAGGAGATTAAGACCAGGCGAACCGCCTACTGTTGAGAATGCTCAACTGCTCTTGAACAATCTGTTCTTCAATCCCAGGCGTTATGACCTGGGTAGAGTTGGACGATATAAGCTTAACAGTAGGTTGGGACTTAACATTGATGAAAATCATCGCTGCTTAACACCGCAGGACTTTGTTGAGATAGTACGGCATATTATTAAGATTAATAATGGGCAAGAGGAACCTGATGACATTGACCATTTACGTAATCGTCGGGTACGCACGGTAGGGCATCTTGTGCAGAACCAGTTTCGTATAGGGCTGCTGCGTTTAGAGCGGACTGTCAAGGAGCGAATGAGCATCGTAGGGCCCGAAGCGGCCACTCCCGCTGCTTTAATTAATAATCGTCCCATTGTTGCGGCGATGAGGGAATTTTTTGGTGGTTCGCAGCTCTCTCAATTTATGGATCAAACGAACCCATTAGCCGAGTTAACTCATAAGCGCCGTCTATCGGCGATGGGGCCGGGAGGGCTTTCGCGTGAGCGTGCTGGATTTGACGTCCGTGATGTCCACCATTCTCATTACGGTAAAATTTGCCCTATAGAAACGCCGGAGGGTCCAAACATTGGACTTATTGGTTCTCTCGCTACTTATGCTCGGGTCAATCGCTACGGCTTCATAGAGACACCTTACCGTAAGGTGATCCGCGAGGTGCCTAACACGCTTGAAAGCCTGCTAGACAGGACAATTTTGGAGGATATTTTCGATGAAAAGGGTAAGCTTATCGCTGCCAGAAAGACTGTACTCACCAAGGAAATTGCTCGCAAGATCGCCACTTTATCCCCTAGAACTATTAAAGTGGTTCCTTTTGTTTCTAACCAGATCGAATATCTAGATGCTGATGAAGAAGAAAAATATACGATTGCCCAGGCTAATGCTCTGCTTAATGAGCGGAGCGAATTTGTGGAGGATAAGATTGGTGTCATAAGAGGCGGCACATATCTCAAGGAAACTGTAGATAAAATTGACTATATGGATGTTTCGCCAAAGCAGGTTTTCAGTGTTACGACCTCTCTCATACCTTTCTTAGAGCATGATGATGCCAACAGGGCCTTGATGGGTTCGAACATGCAGCGTCAGGCTGTGCCGTTATTGCGCCCTGAGGCGCCCTTAATAGCTACCGGAATGGAGAAGGAGGTGGCTAAATATAGTGGTCAGGTAACGTTTGCCCGCCATGATGGCGAGGTCATTTCCGTTACCGGCACCCAGATAACAGTCAGGAATTGCGATGGGACTGAGCAGAGTTATCCATTAATGAAATTTGTCAGAACTAATCAGGGAACGTGCATAAATCAGCGTCCCGTAGTATCTAAAGGTGATAAAGTTAAAAGGGGACAGGTCATAGCAGATGGTTCAGCAACAGACCGGGGTGAGCTTGCCTTAGGGCAAAACATACTCTGCGCTTTTATGAGCTGGCGGGGCTATAATTTTGAGGATGCTGTTATTATTAGTGATAGACTGGTCAAGCATGATAGATTTACCTCCATCCATATTGAAAAGTATGAAATAGAAGCCCGTGAAACAAAGCTTGGTTTGGAAGAAATTACTAGGGATATACCTAACGTGGGTGAGGAGAGTCTGCGTGATTTGGATGAGTCCGGTATTATCCGTATAGGCGCTGAAGTTGGCCCAGGTTCTATCCTGGTGGGTAAGATTAGCCCAAAGGGAGAAACAGAGTTAACTGCTGAAGAGAAACTGTTGCGAGCTATTTTTGGCGAGAAGGCCCGTGAAGTAAAGGATAGCTCTCTTAGAGTGCCGCATGGCGAGTGGGGGAAGGTAATCGATGTCAAAGTTTTCTCCCGTGATGAGCATGATGATTTACCTGCCGGTGTTCATCGTCTGGTGCGGGTGTGGGTCGCTCAGAAGCGAAAAATTTCTGTTGGGGACAAGATGGCAGGTAGGCATGGTAATAAAGGCGTTATCTCGTGTATTTTGCCGGAGGAAGACATGCCCTTCCTGCCTGATGGAAGGCCGATAGATATAATTCTTAATCCCATTGGCGTGCCGTCACGCATGAATATAGGACAGATTCTGGAGACGCATTTGGGCTGGGCTGCTGAGACTCTCGGGCTTAAGGTACTGAACCCCATTTTTGATGGAGCAAATGATACCGCCATTGAGGATGCTCTGGCTAGGGCATGGATAATTCAGCATTCAGGTGCTATTAAACGCGCCACTGAGGACGGTTTTGACGCTTCTGTGCTAGATAGGGCTAAGACCTGGCTGGCTGACAATGGGTACAATGCTGAAAAGGTGTTTGACGACCGTTATCCTGGAGAAGCGCGCAAAACTTGTCTGCGCTTATGGCTGGAAAGTTTAGGTGTTAAAGTTTATGGGCTTAGCGATGAGCAAGTTGAGGAACTAGTGGAGAAGGCTTACATTGAGCAAAAACAGTCGCCGCCTATCTACGGCAAAATCACCCTCCGTGATGGGCGAACAGGTGAACCTTTCGACCAACCGGTTACAGTTGGCATAATTTACATGATGAAGCTTATTCATCTTGTCGAAGATAAAGTGCATGCTCGGTCTACTGGTCCGTATTCTTTGATTACCCAGCAGCCTCTTGGTGGTAAAGCGCAATTCGGTGGGCAACGCTTCGGAGAGATGGAGGTCTGGGCATTAGAAGCCTATGGTGCCAGTCACACACTTCAGGAGTTGCTAACTGTTAAATCAGACGATGTGGCTGGTCGGGCTAAAGCTTATGAGTCTCTCGTTAAGGGTGAAGACATATTCCAGCCTGGTGTTCCTGAATCTTTCAAAGTATTGTTCATGGAATTGCGAAGCTTGTGCCTAGCTGTTGAGCTACTTAATGAAGAAGAGGAAACGGTGAGTTTCCTTGAAGAACGCAAGAAGATCGGGCCTAGAATTAGAGGCTCGAGCTGAGGGAGATATAAGGAGACTGATGATAGAAGTAAATGATTTTAATGCTATGCGTATCTCGTTAGCTTCACCAGAACAGATCAGGAGTTGGTCCTATGGTGAGGTGACTGAGCCAGAGACAATTAATTATCGGACTTTGAGGCCAGAGAAGGACGGTCTTTTCTGCGAGAGGATTTTTGGGCCAACTAAGAATTATGAGTGTTACTGTGGGAAATACAAAAAGATACGCTATCGTGGTGTTACCTGCGATAGATGTGGGGTTACCGTAGAGCATTCGAGGGTACGTAGGGTGCGTATGGGGCATATCGAGTTGGCGGCTCCAGTAGCTCATGTTTGGTTTTCTAAGGGAGTACCCAGTCGGCTAGCATTGCTTCTCGATATTTCACCAAGAAATCTTGAGCGTGTACTGTATTTCGCTCAGTATATCGTGATCTCAGTTGATGAAGTAGCCCGTGATGAGAAAATCAAAAAGCTTAAGGAGAAACTATCACAGCACATCGCTGAGCGTGAGCGGCTGTTGGAGGATAAACTAGCGGGGATACAAATGAACGCCGGGGCGAATCCAGACCAGGCAACAGTGGAGAAAGTTAATCAGTTGAAGCGTGATTTCGTTGAGAAAAAGGCTGAACTTGAAGGTGAGCTGCAGAGAAGAATCTTAGAACTGGAAAACTTACGTCCGCTAACACTTCTAAGTGAGAGCCAACATCAAGAGCTTAAAGAGGAGTTCGGTGACTTTTTTGAAGCCGGTATGGGAGCCGAAGCAATTCTGGAAATCCTTAAGAATCTTGACCTTGGGAAGTTGCGGGCAGGGCTAATTGAGGAGGTTAAATCGACCTCGGGGCAACGTCGTAAGAAGGCCAGCAAGCGATTACGGGTGGTTGAAGCCTTCTGGCGGAGTGGTAACAAACCCGAGTGGATGATATTAACCGTGCTGCCAGTATTGCCGCCCGAGCTTCGACCAATAGTCCAGCTGGACGGTGGGCGGTTTGCTACGAGCGATCTGAATGATCTTTATCGGCGTGTAATCAATCGAAATAATCGTCTTAGGCGGTTGATTGATTTGGGGGCTCCGGAAATTATTATTCGAAACGAAAAGCGTATGCTCCAGGAGGCTGTGGATGCGCTTATAGATAGCGGGCGAAGGGGGCGAACGACTTCACTTGCGGGTACTCACAGGCTGAAGTCGCTATCTGATATGCTTCGTGGTAAACAGGGGCGTTTCCGGCAGAACCTTCTGGGTAAGAGAGTGGACTACAGCGGTCGCTCGGTCATTGTTGTTGGGCCTGAGTTGAAGCTCCACCAGTGTGGTTTACCCAAGCATATGGCTTTAGAACTGTTCAAGCCTTTTGTTATGCGGCGTTTGATTGAGCAAGGCTATGCTCATAATATTAAGAGCGCTAGGAGGCAAGTGGAAAAGGCTAGACCGGAGGTATGGGATATTCTGGCCGAAGTGGTGAAGGAGCGACCCGTATTGCTAAACCGGGCTCCAACGCTCCATCGATTAAGCATTCAGGCTTTCGAGCCAGTACTCATTGATGGTAGTGCTATCCAAATCCACCCCTTGGTATGCGCTGCCTTCAATGCTGATTTTGATGGTGACCAGATGGCTGTGCACGTACCTCTGTCAAGAGCGGCGGTAAGAGAAGCTAGAGAACGCATGCTCAGTATTTACAACATGTTGTTACCGAGTTGCGGAGAGCCAGTAATGACACCGACTCTGGATATGGTGTTAGGTTGTTATTACCTAACCACCATTAGGCCTGGTGCTAAAGGTGAGGGGATGTCTTTCACTGATTTTGAGGAAGCCAAGTTGGCTTATTGGCTGGGAGTTGTCAGTTTAAATGCGGAGATAGAGGTGAGGAGTAATGAGAAAGGTGGCCAGAGATTTAAGACAAGTGTTGGTAGAATTCTATTTAACGACATCTTGCCCCCTGAGTTTCGATTCATTAATCAGGTGATGGACAAAGCCTCCTTGAAGCGTTTAGTGCTCGACTGTTATCGTTTATTGGGGAACAGTACGACTGTTTCTTTGCTCGACAATCTTAAGCAGATTGGCTTTGAGTATGCTACGAACTCTGGCACGACAATTGCAGCAAAGGACATTGAAGTGCCTAAGAACAAGGCGAAGCTTATTGAAGAGGGTGATGAGAGGATAGCTCTTATTGAAAGTCAGTTTAATCGGGGGTTAATCACAGAAGACGAGCGTTATAACAGTGCCATTCAAGTTTGGACAGAGACTACAGATAAGATTACGGAAACAATTGCCCAGTCGTTGGACCGCTACGGTGGTGTGTATATGATGGCAACATCTGGGGCGAAGGGCAACATTTCACAGATCAGGCAAATGGCTGGTATGCGAGGTTTAATGACTGATCCTTCAGGCCGAATAATAGATTTCCCGATTAAATCGAGTTTTCGTGAAGGTCTGTCGGTAATGGAATATTTCATCTCAACACATGGTGCAAGAAAGGGGCTGGCCGATACTGCGCTAAGAACTTCAGATGCGGGTTACCTTACACGTCGTCTTATCGATGTTGCTCAAGATTTAATTATTTTTGAAAACGATTGTGGCACTGAAGAAGGAATTTGGCTTTATGAGAAGGCGGGAAATGAGCTGTTGCCGCCTCTCGCTGAGCGATTGGTTGGGAGGCTGGCTGCAGCCGACATTGCCGATCCAAGTACTGGCGAGATTATCGTGCGTAGAAACGAGGAAATCGACGAGGACAAGACGAAACAAATTACTGAGGCTGGTATTACTCACGTATATGTTAGGTCGCCTCTTAGCTGTCATTCTCGGCGAGGGATATGTCAGTACTGTTACGGTCGTGATCTTGCCAGACGCGGGCTTGTGGAACTTGGCACAGCTGTGGGTATTATTGCTGCGCAGAGTATAGGGGAACCTGGAACCCAGCTCACATTGCGCACTTTTCATACAGGTGGTGTAGTGGGGGCTGACATAACCAGTGGTTTACCGAGAGTAGAGGAGCTATTTGAGGCTAGAGTACCGAAGGGGTTGGCAATTCTCTCTGAGATCGATGGTGTTGTTGATGTTATCGAGACAGAAGAGGCGCGAAAAATTAAAGTCACTAGTTCTGAATCTTATCTGGATGAGTATGTATTGCCTGCCGGGGCTAAAGTGATTGTAAACAACGGTGACTGGGTTGAAGCTGGCACGAGACTTGCCACCTTGGCACCGGCGCCAAACGAGGAACCATCTCAAGGTCGGGAGCTGGCTGTCTTGGAACAGAGCCCGATTATAGCGAGAATCGCTGGTAATGTGGTTATTGAGGATGGCCATCTTTATATTCGATATGTAGAGGTAGACGAGAGAGAATATATAATCCCATCTGGGAGCCATATTCGTGTTAAACCAGGCGATAGGGTAAAAGCCGGAGAACAGTTAACGGATGGTGCGGCTGATCCTCAAGATATATTGCGCATTATGGGACGAGAGGCTGTGCAGCAATATTTGGTTGAAGAGGTACAAAAAGTTTACCGTTCACAAGGTGTGAACATAAATGACAAGCATATCGAGATTATAGTCCGGCAAATGCTCAGGCGTGTGCGGGTTGAATCACCTGGAGATACGGAACTATTAGCTGGTGACTTGGTGGACCGATTTGACTACGAAAGCATAAATGCCAAAGTGCTAGCTGAGGGTGGTGAACCAGCTACGGCTCAGACCGTTCTTCTTGGGATTACACGGGCTTCATTGAACACAAGTAGTTGGTTAGCCGCTGCTTCTTTCCAGGAGACCACGAGAGTACTTGCTGAAGCAGCTATCTGGGGTAAAACAGACAGGCTTTTTGGGCTGAAGGAAAACGTAATCATAGGTAAGCTTATTCCAGCTCGAGCTTTAACCCTGGAAAAAGAGGAATCGGCAATTCCACAGCTTGAAATGCGCACCATATCTGATGAAAAGTTTTCTATGTAAGCTTATCTAGGCAAGTGGAATGTTCTTTAATGACGAAGGATCCCCGCCATTCAGCGGGGATCCTTCTGTTAGAGGCTGTATTTTAGAAGGCTTTAGTTTAATTCTGTGTCAGTGTGATATAATTCAGGAAGAGTTTTGATGATAGCTCAGCAATGAGTGAAAAAAAAGAGGTAACCGACAGGATAATATCAGGCAAACTAAGTTCTGACGATATTTCTCTGGATAGTAGTCTTAGACCTAAACGGCTGTGTGATTTCATTGGCCAGGAAAAAGTCAAAAGCAACCTTGAGATAGCTATTGCTGCCGCTAAGAAACGTGGTGAACCTTTAGACCATATTCTGCTTTACGGTCCTCCTGGCTTAGGCAAGACTACATTAGCCTATATTATCGCTGCTGAGATGGGTGTTAATATCAAAGTCACTTCGGGTCCAGCAATAGAGCGTCCCGGCGATTTAGCAGCCATCCTGACCAATTTACAGAAGAGCGATAACCTGTTTATTGATGAAATTCACAGGCTTAGCCGGCCAGTGGAGGAAATGCTATATCCAGCGCTGGAAGATTTTGCAATAGATATAGTTATCGGTAAGGGCCCAGGGGCAAGGAGTCTCCGCTTGAACCTACCTCGATTCACGCTAATCGGAGCAACCACCCGTTATGCCTTGATGGGTTCACCACTCAGAGATAGATTCGGAGCCGTTTATCGCCTCGATTTCTATAATGAGCTGGCTATAAAGGCAATCCTTAGACGCTCGGCAAAGATTCTGAACATAGAGATAGACGAGGCTAGCCTCGGTCATATTGCCTGTCGGTCAAGAGGGACACCACGTGTGGCCAATAGGCTTCTCAAGCGTGTGCGTGATTATGCTCAGGTTATGGCTGATGGTGTAATTACTGAATCTATCGCGGTTGAAGCGCTTTCAAAGCTGGAAATTGATCCGATTGGTTTGGACGAGATCGACCACAAAGTGTTGCGCACCATAATCGAAAAATTTGATGGAGGTCCTGTAGGGCTCGAGACCATTGCCGCTTCAATTAGCGAAGAAGCGGATACTATAATGGATGTCTATGAACCTTATCTTCTTCAGCTAGGATTTCTGGAGCGTACACCACGAGGTAGAATGGCTACTAGACTTGCTTGTGAGCACCTGGGGATTCCTTATAAGAAGGGACAAGCGTCTCAGGCAAGTTTCTGGTAAAGCCTTACGGTAAGTATCTTAGCCGATGGCTTTCAGGGTTGGATTTATTATCCTAGTTTTCTGCCTCACATTATTTTCGACGGCTTGCCAGCAGAGCCCCGAGGTATCTTTAGTAATCCAGGTTATTGATGGTGATACCATCGTCATCCAAGGTGGCCGGGAGGTGCGTTATATTGGTATTGATGCACCGGAGAAAGGTGAGTTTTACTATCAGGAGTCTAAACAAATGAACGAGAAATTGGTGGCCGGAAAAAAGGTCAGACTCGAAAACGATGTTTCAGACACTGATAAGTATGGCAGATTGCTACGCTATGTTTACGTTGGCGATACCTTTGTAAATGCTGAGATGGTAAAGCAAGGTTGTGCCTGGGCTAAGTCTTATCCTCCAGATGTCAAATATCAGGTCTATCTGGAGCGGGCAGAAAGAGAAGCGCGAAAATCAAAGAAGGGGATTTGGAGATAACCTCATTCCGCTGTCTGTTTTCTTGTTGGGTTTATTGGCGTGTGGCTGTGGTGGTCTTTTGTGTGATTCCTATCGATTTTCTCTAGGTTGTCTTTCTTTGGCATCGAGTAATGCCGGGACAAGAAGAAGGAAAGAAGCCAGTAGAGCGAATATCAACCAGCCACCAAAGCTAATAGTATTGCTGGCACCTACTGCCACTATCCCCAAAACAACTATTTCTATAACGAATAAAACTCCAGCCTTAGCCCAACGTTGTCTGAGGCGAATGAACACTGCAGCAGTTATGGCAAGTACTACGAAGCTTAATGAAATTGAAGGGGCAACCTCATGAATTTGTTCAATCGCCATAAATTTACTGCCCACACCCAAAGCAAGTATCCACCCCAATACTATCGGGATAGGTAGCAACATCAGTGAGGCAAATAGCCAGTCCCTCCTGATGATCTGTTTGGTCACTGAGTAAATGATTAGCATAATCAGCGGAAAATAAGCCGCAGATGCAAGCCAGGCCCAAGCGCCAGGTAGATATATTAGCAGTATGCCGAAAGCTATGACAGGGAGCAGGCAATAGCCGAGCCAAGGAAAGAGCCAGATTGGCTTGCCGTGATACCAACCATAGATGACGAAGCAGATAACTGCTCCTACCAGACCTATCAGCCAGACAGTACTTTGCCAGCAACGCAGGGCAAAGAGGACAGCTACCAGGAGATGGGGCAAGGCGGCGAAGATAGCTTGACGCCAGCTGCCTTGACTATATACCTCGTACATTTGCTGGGCCAGAAGTTTTGGGGAACCTAAAAATTGTATTGCCTTTGCCCTTGCCTCCTCTTCAGGAAGTCCAGACTCCGCTAATTCGTGGCTCTTATCTTCAATATGGGTGTTAAGTTCCCGCACCACATCGCTTTCGATCGCAGGGTCGATTCTAAGGTGGTACTTGAGGTTATCCAGATATTTCAACTTAGTCGTCATGGTTTTAGATGGCTACAGGTTGCATAATCGATGTCACGGCTGCGGAGAAATCTCGCCATGCTGCCAGTCGTTCTGCCAACACCTTTTTACCTTTTGGTGTTATGTAGTAATATCGCCTTTCTTGACCGGTTGGCAGTTTTTGCCATTTACCTTGGATAAATCCAGCTTTTTCCAGCCGGTGAAGTGCTGGATATAGGGTACCCTCCTTAAACCGAAAGTAACCGTTACTTCTTCTTTCCAGTTCTTTTATGATTTGATAACCATACATTGGCTGCTGATTAATGAGGCTTAATAGCAAAGAATCAGTGCTGCCTTTAAGTAATTCACGTTCGTAGTTCATATCTCCACCTCTTGAACAGGTTCCAGTGTATTAAGAATAGCATTGGCAGATACCATCGTCAAGTCGGGCTTTAGTTGACAAAAAATCTTCTAATTGTTACTATTTAGTAAAGCCAGCCCTCTGGTGGTTAGAGCGAGGTGGAACCACCCGTTCCCATCCCGAACACGGAAGTGAAACACCTCAGCGCAGACGATACTGAGGGGGCAACTCCTTGGGAAAATATGCCACTGCCAGAGGTTTTTTTATTGCTTAATAGCCTACTTTCTGCCCTTAGTTTTATGCGATGCCGCAGACTCATGGGCGATTACACCGCTTTTTGACACGTATAACCAAACGCCCTATAATCTAAGTAGGAGTGGTGTTGTTCAGGGAGATAAATGTGATTTAGAGGAGCGACATTGGCTAGCAGATTTGAAAAATTTTCAGAGAGAGCCCGCCGAGCTTTGACACGAGCCCAGGAAGAGGCCCAGCGTTTCGGTCATAATTACATCGACACCGAGCACATACTTCTGGGTCTAGTCTCTGAGGAAGATAGTGTAGCGAGCAGGGTCTTAGCCAACATGGGTGTTCTTCCTAGCAAGCTTCGTGCCGCTATAGAGTTTGTTGTGGGACGTGGCGAGCGGTCGGCAATAGGTGAGGTTGGGCTGACCCCTAGGGCAAAAAGGGTTATTGAGCTGGCGGTAGATGAGGCTCGAAGACTGAACCACAGTTATATAGGCACTGAACATCTTCTGCTAGGCTTACTTAGAGAGCGCGAGGGGGCAGCTGTTGGAGTCCTAGAGAGCTTTGGTGTTACGTTCGAGAAAGTTCAGGCTGAGATTCAGAGTATCTTAGGCCAAAGCGCGGCACAGCCACGAGCAGTGGCTAGGGGCACTACTCGGACTCCTTTGTTGGACCAGCTGGGGATTGATTTAACAGCAGCGGCCAAGGCTGGAAAGCTTGATCCTATTATTAATCGCAATAAAGAGATCGAACGGGTTATCCAGATTCTCAGTCGTCGCCGGAAGAATAACCCAGCTCTTATAGGTGAACCTGGTGTAGGTAAGACAGCAATTGTTGAGGGACTGGCGCATCGAATAGTTTCGGGCGACGTACCTGAGACGTTGCAGGGTAAACGGCTGGTGACGCTTGATATAGGCTCACTGGTAGCGGGCACGAAATACCGAGGTGAGTTTGAAGAAAGGTTGAAGAAGGTTATTGAAGAAATAAAAAGCAGCGGGAATTGTATAATTTTCGTGGATGAGTTGCATACTATCGTGGGTGCTGGCGCTGCTGAAGGTGCTGTGGATGCCTCGAATATACTGAAACCGTCACTATCCAGAGGCGAGCTGCAATGTATTGGTGCTACAACCCTAGACGATTACCGTAAGTACGTCGAGAAAGATGCTGCGCTTGAGCGGCGTTTTCAACCGGTCATGGTGGCTGAACCAACAATAGAAGAGACTGTCGAGATTCTGAGGGGTATAAAAGAGCGTTACGAGGAGCATCACAGGTTGACCATAAGTGATGAAGCCTTGCAGGCTTGTGCCTCTCTGGCCGCTAAATATATACCAGACCGTTTCCTGCCGGATAAGGCTATAGATTTAATGGACGAAGCTGCATCACGGGTGCGTATCAAGAGCGGTGCGCCACCTATAGGCTTGACTGAAGCAAAGAAGGCTCTAGAGGCGGTGCGTAGGGACAAGGAGGCAGCAATTTCTTCAAAAGAGTATGAGCGTGCTGCTGAGTTGCGCGATAGGGAGATTCAATTGTCGGCTAAAATCAGCAATATGGAACAACAGTGGCAGGAAGAGCAGCAACAGGCCAAGCCGCAAGTGAACGAGGAAGATATCGCCGAGGTTGTCAGCATGTGGACTGGTGTCCCTGTAGCCCGCCTGACTGTGGATGAGACAACTCGCCTGCTACATATGGAAGAGGTTTTACATCGTCGAATTGTCGGTCAGGATGAAGCTATTAGTATTGTGTCTAAGGCGGTTAGAAGGGCACGGGCTGGACTGAAAGGGGCCCGCCGTCCTATCGGAAACTTCATTTTCCTCGGTCCCACAGGTGTGGGTAAGACTGAGCTGGTCAGAGCACTAGCTGAGTTTATGTTTGGCAGTGAAGATGCCATGATAAGACTGGATATGTCGGAGTTCATGGAACGACATACTGTGGCCCGATTGGTAGGCGCTCCTCCCGGGTATGTAGGCTATGATGAGGGTGGCCAGTTGACTGAAGCAGTAAGGCGCAAACCATACTGTGTCATATTGCTTGATGAAATTGAAAAAGCACATCCGGATGTTTTTAATATATTGCTTCAAATTTTCGATGATGGTCATCTTACTGATGCTAAAGGGCGCCGTGTCGATTTCAGAAACAGCATTATAGTTATGACCAGCAATGTTGGTGCTAAACATATAAGGGGTGCTATGGGTATTGGCTTTGCTGCACGCACGGATGAGGAAAGGTATAGGCAGAGCGAATACGAAAGGATGAAGGAGAAGGTGCTTGCGGAACTTAAGAACACCTTTCTTCCTGAGTTTCTAAACCGTATTGATGGTGTTGTGGTCTTCCACCCGTTAAGTAAAGAGCAAATCCGTCAGATTGTTGATCTGATGCTCAATGAGGTGGCTAAGTCTCTATCGGATAGAAATATTAAATTAGAAGTGACCGATGCGGCTAAAGATTTTCTGGGTGAGAAAGGCTATGACCCCAATTTTGGGGCACGACCTCTGCGCCGTGTAATTCAAACTGAGGTTGAAGATAAGCTCTCTGAAGCTCTGATCCGCGGCGACTTTGGTTCTGGCGATACCTTGCTGGTTGACTATGATGGTGAAAAGATAGTGGTCAGGGCTACTGCGGGAGCGTTACCCGGAGAGGTTAAAGCATAAGAGCCAGGTGGGGGCCTCGTAAGTTCAAATTTGAAGTAGGTTGATTCCAATAGGGCGGGATTGAGCATGAGTGATTAGCCCCCGCCCTTTTTGGTATTTTTATTCTGCGTTAAAGGGAGTCTTCGGAGTTTTCGTTTAATAGTAACCCACCATTCTTATGTAACGGGAAATCCTGCGTTCTAGATAACTTCGCAAGACATTTTGAGTTTCTGGCTAAGACCCTAGAAGGGGAAAATAGAAAAACAGTTGAGATTTTTCTGGTTTTGGTTATAGGGGTGGGTTGATTTGAGCAAGCACAAGAATGTTTTTGTCTGCCAGCAGTGTGGCAAGGAAAGTCCAAAATGGCTGGGACGCTGTCCCAGTTGTCAGGAATGGAATAGCTTCTTGGAAACTGCCGTTACCACTACTGGATATAAAGCCGCCTGGTTATATTCTGAAGAGAATAGACCTCAGGAACTTTGCCGATTGACTGCTGAAGCATCTCCCCGTTTGGTTTTTCCCCTGGGTGAACTTAATCGAGTTCTGGGTGGTGGTCTGGTGTTAGGTTCTTTAGTGCTTGTTGGTGGTGACCCTGGCATCGGAAAATCCACCTTGTTGCTTCAGGCCTCGGCGACAGTGGCCGAAATGGGGGGCAAGGTAGTGTATGTTTCTGGTGAAGAGTCGTTACAGCAAATTAAGTTGAGGTCGGGGCGCCTGAGAGTTGGTGGTGATAGACTTTATGTTCTTTCTGAGACCAATGTCGAGGTCATCCTTGGGCGAATAGATGAATTGGCCCCAAATCTGGTGGTCATTGATTCGATTCAAACTGTTTATCTTGAGGAAATAGCTGGGGCGCCAGGGAGTGTTGCCCAGATACGGGAATGCACGTTACGGCTAATGCGGTGGGCAAAACGAGCTGGAGTCCCCATTCTTATTACCGGGCATGTGACCAAAGATGGTGCTATTGCAGGCCCCAGAGTGCTTGAGCACATCGTTGATGTGGTTCTTTATCTTGAAGGCGAGGCTTTTAGCAGCTATCGCATATTGCGTAGTAATAAGAATCGTTTTGGTTCTACTAATGAGGTCGGCGTTTTCCAAATGAGCGGCGAAGGTCTAATAGAGGTGGCTAACCCTTCTGAGGCATTTCTGGCATCCCACTGTGATGGGGCAGTGGGTTCAGTCGTGGTGCCAACTTTTGAAGGTAGCCGCCCGCTGCTGGTAGAAATTCAGGCTTTGACCAGCCCGGCGAGTTTTGGCCCTCCGCGACGGATTGCTAATGGTATTGAATTTAATCGGCTGCTTTTAATAGCTTCTGTGCTTATCAGGCGTGCTGGTGTGAATGTTTCCAATCAGGATATCATAACCAATGTTATAGGTGGTTTGCGCATAAGTGAGCCGGCTGCTGATTTGGGTATCGCTCTGGCTATAGCTTCCAGTCACCGTGATGCTCATGTCGTCCCCGGAACTGCGGTGCTTGGTGAAGTTGGGCTGAGTGGTGAACTTAGGGCTGTGCCACAATTGGAAAGGCGGATTGCGGAAGCAGCCAGGTTGGGTTTTAAGCGCTGCCTGATCCCTGAGGCTTCATCCAAATTTGCCACCAACCTGAAAGATATTGAGCTGGTGACGGCGAGCACGCTGGCTGAGGCCCTTCGCGCGGGTCTTGTAAGACAGCCAAGGAAATAAGCAAAATGACTGTTATGAATGATATTCCTTCCAGGGTGGGTGTGGTAATTGTAGCGGCTGGCCTTAGCCAGCGACTGGGGAAAGACAAAATTTTCTTACCTTTCGGTGGTAAACCTCTCCTCGCCTGGTCAGTGGATCTTTGTCAGAGCTGTAATGTGGTCGACCAGATAGTAATTGTCCTTAGCGGAAATAATATAGATTCGGGACGGAAATTGGTCATTGAAAGAGGATGGTTTAAGGTTAGAGAGATATGCCTCGGAGGTAGCAGGCGACAAGACTCTGTACGAGAGGGACTTAATAAACTGAGAGGCTGTGATTGGATAATTATCCATGACGGAGCCCGTCCTTTTTTGACGCTGGAGTTGATCATAAATGGGTTAAAAGCAGCTCAAGAGACTGGCGCAGCAATAGCCGCCGTTCCGGTCAAAGACACTATTAAGCTAAGCGATGCTAAATTGATTGTTAAGAAAACATTTAATCGCGAAGGGTTGTGGCTGGTGCAGACGCCGCAGGTTTTTCGCTCTGATATAATAAATAAGGCCCATATGGAGATAAGTGAGGATGTCACTGATGACGCCAGTATGGTCGAGAAGATGGGATACCAGGTCAAGGTTTATATGGGCTCTTACGAGAATATCAAAATAACTACACCTGAAGACCTGGCTCTAGCTGAAATCATAGCGAGGAACAGACAGACTAATGCGAATTGGAATCGGTTATGATGTCCATCCTTTAGTCACGGGGCGCAAGCTAGTTCTAGGCGGGGTTGAAATTCCATTTCACAAGGGGCTTTCAGGCCATAGCGATGCTGATGTGTTGACGCACGCGATAATTGATGCTTTGCTTGGAGCTGCTGGATTGAGGGATATTGGCAATCAATTCCCATCGGAAGCTCCAGAGTACAAGGATATTCCCAGCTTAATTTTACTGGATGAAGTCAAAAGGCTAATCAAAAAGGAAGGTTTCAGGGTTGGTAATATAGATGCAGTTATTGTAGCACAGCAGCCCTTGTTGTCACCATTTATTGAAGATATGCGTGCTCACATAAGTCGGACTTTAGGTATTACCCCAGAGCAAGTGATGGTCAAAGCGACCACTACAGATGGCTTGGGTTTTGCTGGTAGGGGTCAAGGTATGGCTGCTTATGCTGTGGCTTCTGTAGAAAAAGTCAAAATTCCGAGCAAGAGGAAGATTTGATAAAGCTTATTAGAAGCATCAGGCGAGATATAGAGGCGGTCTTTGACCATGACCCGGCGGCGAATAACATCTGGGAAGTTATTTTCGCCTATCCTGGCTTTCACGCTAGGCAGTTTCATCGCCTGGCTCATACCCTGTGGAACTGGCGTATACCCTTTTTCCCTCGTCTGATTTCACATGTCAGTCGTTTTCTCACTGGTATTGAAATCCATCCGGGAGCTAAGATAGGGGAAGGTTTTTTTATCGACCACGGCATGGGGGTGGTAATCGGCGAGACCTCGGAGATAAAGGATAATGTTTGCATATATCAGGGGGTTACTCTAGGTGGCACCAGTTTGCTTAAAAAGAAGCGCCACCCCACTTTGGGCAATAATGTGGTTGTTGGTGCTGGAGCCAAGCTTATCGGTGCTATCAACATCGGCGATAATGTAAAAGTCGGTGCTGGTTCTGTGGTAATAACTTCAGTGCCGGCCAATGCCACAGTGGTGGGCGTGCCAGGCAGGGTAGTTGAGATTCGGAATCCTGATACCGATACCGTGGAGAAATTGCCCGACCCGGTCTGGGAGAAGCTCGAGGGCCTGGAAAGAAGGGTTGCCGAACTTGAGAAAGCTATGAAAGCTATCCAGTCCACAGTCGGGATAACTGATAGCCTATCTTTGGAGAAGACAGATGAAAGTGTTTAGTACTTTGTCGGGGCGAAAAGAAGATTTTCGTCCCAGAGGTGATACGGTGAATATGTATGTCTGCGGGGTCACCGTTTACGATGATTGCCATATCGGACATGCCATGAGTTACATCGTTTTCGATGTCATCAGGCGTTATTTGGAGTTTAAAGGTTACAAAGTGAGATATGTTCAGAACTTTACCGATATAGATGACAAAATAATAAATCGGGCACAGCAACTGGGCGTACCAGCATTAGAGTTGGCTGAGAAATATATTCAAGAATACTTTAAAGATATGGATGCTTTGAACATAAAGCGAGCCGATGTCTATCCCAGGGCAACTGAAGAAATACCGAAGATTGTTGAGATAATACAGGGCTTGGTAGATAAAGGATACGCCTACGAGTCCGATGGCAGTGTCTATTTCCGGGTGAGAAACTTTAATGGCTACGGTAAGCTGTCGCATCAAAACCTGGCTGAAATGCTTTCCCGGGGTTCGGCTGAGGAGGGTAAAAAGGAGTACCCGTTGGACTTTGCTTTATGGAAGGCTGCTAAGCCCGGGGAGCCTTACTGGTCGAGCCCGTGGGGGCAGGGCAGGCCGGGCTGGCATATAGAGTGTAGTGCCATGGCATTGAAGTATCTTGGGGATAGCCTCGATATACACGGCGGGGGGCAAGACCTCATTTTCCCACATCATGAGAACGAGATAACTCAGTCGGAAGCTTACACGGGTGTGGTACCCTTTGCCAGATACTGGTTGCATAATGGGCTGTTGCAGCTGGGCGAAAATAAGATGAGCAAGTCCCTGGGGAACTTGATAACGGTTAAACAGGCTCTGGAGCGCTATAGCCCTGATGCCATTCGCCTGTTTATCCTTAGCTCTCACTATCGTAGTCCGTTGACTTACAGTGAGGAGGCACTAAGAGCGGCTGAAGCCGGCGTGGCAAGGCTGCGGCAAGCTATCAAGAATGGCGGGAATACTGGACAGACTGTGCTTGAGGCTGAATTTTTTAGGCGCAGGTTCATCGAAAGTATGGACGATGACTTTAACACTGCACAGGCAATAGCTGTGCTTTTTGATTTGACTAGGGAGATCAACCGGGCACGGGAAGCAAATTACAATGTGGCTGAAGCTCAACGCACGCTTGCTGAGCTGCTTGGAGTGCTGGGTTTTACATTGGAGGAGCCGACAAAGCCTCCGCTTGATGCTGAATCTTTTGTCGAGCTTCTAGTCCAAGTTCGGGATGAGTTACGTCAGGCTAAACAGTGGCAACTGGCTGACGCTATACGGAGCCGTCTAGCCAGATTAGGAATAGTTCTTGAAGATACGCCTAATGGTACGTTCTGGAAACGCACCTTCTAGCCTTCAATCTTTAATTAACCCGTTGGCTATTAAATACTGGTAATCCTGCCGGTATTGTTGAAGAAGAAACTGTCACCAAATTCCTGAAATAGCACTGCTGTTGCGGGCAGGCCTGTGCAGTGGCAAACGCCTATTTTTTGGACACCCAGCTCCTTAAGTTCAACAATGGTTAGGTCTAACTGTTCTCTGGAAGCGCGGATTAAGTGTGTGCCACCGATGACCATGTAAATGCGTTCCTCGCCAGTTATCCTGCGGGCATGATGGAGCGTGTTAATCATGCCCCTGTGGGCGCAGCCAAGAATAACTATCAACCCCATTACAGTCTTGATGATTAGCGCAAGGTCATCCTTCAAGGGGTCGGGCCGTAATTCTCCGTCTTCCTTTACAAAAAGTTCGGGGTCAATCCTTTCATAACTGGTGTCCATGGGAATTTCGCCGGTGGTGACGATATTATCAGTAATCCAGGTAGGCTCGCAGGTAAGTCTAAAGGAAGCCCCCAGGCTTTCCAGCATGTCACGGTTAAACGGTATTCCAGCATATTGCTCGGCCTGACCGAAGGTACGTGAGTACTTCGGTGCCCAGATATCTGGATGAGCAATAATCTCGACCTGTCGCCTCATTGTATCCATTACATGGCGTAAACCCCCAGTATGGTCACGATGACCATGACTGATGACCAGTTTGTCAACCTTGGACAAGTCTATGCCCAACATGACTGCATTATAAGCGGCAGATATGCCCAGCCCTGTGTCCAGCAGCACTTTGTAGTTATCTAGCTCGATAAGTATGCTCAGTCCCCACTCAGCCAGTAGCCCCACCCTCCCTGCTGTGTTCTCGCTGAGTGTAGTTAGCTTAATTTTCATTGGCCACCTGCCTTGTCATTTCGCGGAAGACCTGCCTCTGGATTATCTCCTTCATAATTTCTGACGGGCCGTTGTATATCATGACCACACGGATATCTCGCAGGTAGCGTTCCACGGGGTACTTCTTTGTATAACCGATGCCTCCGAGGATTTGTAAGCTGTCATTAGCTGTTTTGAAGGCGGTCTCAGAGGCGAACAGTTTGGCTTCGGCCACAGCCCGAGCAGCATCAAGCCCTGCAATGCCTTTATCAATCATTCGGGCAGCCCTGATTAGTAGCAGACGTGAAGCATCTATATTCAGAGCCATATCTGCGATCTTATGGCTTACCGCCTGATATTCTCTTATTTTCTTGCCGAAAGCAGTACGTTCATTGGCGTATTTAACGGCTATTTTCATGCACTCCCTGGCACTGCCTACTGTGCCGGACGCTTCCAGTATTCTTTCGCCTTCCAGCGAGTGCAAGAAGATAGTCCAGCCATCGCCTTCTTTCCCTATAAGGTTCTCCCCTGGCACCTTTGCATTCTTAATAAAAAGGTCGGAGACTCCCATGCCACGAAACCCCAGCAGTTCAAAGCGTTCCTCCACCCGTATTCCCATGGCTCGCTCGACGACGAAGGCGCTCAGGCCTTTGTGTGCCTCGATATTCGGGTCCGTCCTGGCAACTACCAGGAACCAATCAGCCCCCATGCCACCTGCCTGGAAGCGCTTGGCTCCAGAGACGATATAATCAGCGCCCTCCCGTATTGCCTTGGTTTCTATATGGGCCACATCTGAGCCGTAATTCGGCTCGCTGAAAGCTTCAGCGCAAATAAGCATCCCCTGAAGCGTTGGTTTTAAATACTTCTGTTTCAGGTGTTCAGAGCCATAGGTGTAAATTGGCCGCCCGACATAAGTGGGCATGCCACGGGCACATGCCAGTCCGGTGCTTAAGGCTCCAGCCTCTTCATTTGCCAGCATTTCGCAGACAAAATTCAGACCTCTGCCACCGTATTCTTTAGGAAAGGAGACACCGAGATAGCCACCTTTTCCTATTTTCCGGATGAATTCGTAGGGATATTCTTCTTTTTCAGAATCCATCCGTTCTACCAAGGCAGGGTCTATCTCGCGGGCGATAAAAGCGCGCAACTCCTCCCTGAATTTAATCTCCTCTTCGGTCAAAAGAATGTCTGTCATCAGTATCCTCCTCGTTTACCTTCTGTCGATGTTATTTGGCCCACACATTTAGCGGGCGGAGTTTGCTATCACATTTACTTACCTCTTAGGCATAGCACCCATTTGACGAGTTCTTTCTCATGGTCATAGAGATGACCCGTTCTTGCATAATTTTCTGTGCCATAATTGGCCTGCAACCGTGCCAGGTGCCCTCCTTGTTGCAGCCCTGCTGTCCAGTTCTGCAGCAGCTTGTGCACCTTCAACATGTTTTCAATGGGCTCCTCCGAGCCCGAGCTGCAAAACTCTTCTACATGCTTGCTAACCTCATGGTTCTTCAATTCTTTGAGTGACGGAAGTGTAACAATCAGCTTTCCTCTGATATCCCCAGCCAGTGCCATTGTTCTCGAGAAAACATTGGCCACGTTCAGTTTGGCAACCTTGTCCATAAGTTCATCTGGCAAAACCGCGCCTAATCCTGGTGGGTTTTCTGAACCTCTGTGGGCAGCAACCAGGCCACAGGCCCGGCATGTCTCCCGCAGCGTGACCATCCCGGTCAGTTCCTTATGGATGTGGGCGGCTTTTTCCAGCCCCTTGTATTCGTGAATCAACTTATCAGCGCCCAATAAATTGGTTCATAAAACCGACCTTGCATGTATTGCCACAGGTCATCCGAATGAGTCCGGGCAAATCGGGTCACAAACTTGATGGAGTACTGGTATTCGCCGCGGCATAACACTCGTTTCCAGGGAACAAACACGTTGTTAAATTCAACCATCGATATCTCGCGCTGACCAAAGACAGGGTTGCCCAGCTCCTCAGGGCCTTCAGCCTGGTCTCTTTGTGCGGAGTAAGGCGTATACTGGCAGATGGAAGTGATGCCCTTGGCATCAACTGGTGTGGCAAATGCCACAGCATAGTCCCGTTCGCCTTCGAAATGGGCTGCTTGTGGCAATACTAGTAGCTCAAGACTGGCATAGGCTGCGCTGATATTAATTTTAGCCCCGCGCACCACAATGCCATCCTTGCTTTTATCCACAATCTTCAGCGAAAGATAGGGGTCTGACCACTGCAGCGTCCTTTTATTCCGCTTCCCCCTAAGTTCGGTCAGGGCACCGGCCACGGAGAGGTCATTTTTCTGAACGATTTTCAGGTAGCCTATAAACCGCTGGTAATATCCATTACCCAGTTCCCTGTCCATCTCCCAAGTTGTGCTGGCCAGTGAATGGGAGGCGTCGTAGCCAACACAGCGATATAGGCATGTACGCAGCATCTCGGCGATGAAGGTGCCAGCTCCGGCCTTCTTTATCAAATCATCGATGCTGGTACTGACATAGGTGTAGCGGCTTACCATCTCGCCAATTAAGGGTGAGTAGCATGACATGATGTTTTTGTATTTTGGGCCGAGCGCCCAAGCATAGCTGGCTTTGTTGGCTTCAACAACTGTCCTGGTGTTTCTGTTTTCCATTATGTTCTCCACCCTTTTCCCGTTCATAAAAACAACGTGGCTTTAGCCTGGTCAAACTCCGTTCAAATTGCTCTGGTGTCATCAACGCCATTTCTGCCTCCTAGGGCTTCATGAAAATGTCTATAAGTGCACCTTTGAGTGCAATCGGTACCGCTGGCCTCACCCGAGACTACTTTGCGGCGTCAAATGGGGTTTATTATTTGTTTGACCCTTACTTCATCACCAACCTTGGCTTTCAAAAAAGCAGCGGCGTTGCCGTTTTGCAGTGATATCTCTAGATAGCCGCTGCTGCCGATGATAGCTGCCAGTCCTGTCTTCTCGGCGTAGAATTTGCTAAGCCCGTTTATGTGCTGGTTGCAAATGATAACCGTCACCTTATTGTCTGGCAAATCATTGCTTTTGAAGCTGGTTATACAATTGCCGAAATTATCTATGTGCAGGACATGGCCTATCAAATTTCCCTCTGCATCACGACAAGGCCTTGGTATTGGGTAGACATGAATACTGCTTATGCTATCTCCTAAACTGCGAAGTGGTGTACCCAGTGAGAGATGAGCGGCGACTGGCGCGAAGATGTCCCGACCGTGAAAGGTGCTGCTAACCGGGTGGTGCCAGAAGTCCGGGTTGGTTAGTGTTACAGCCTCAATCCCTGGCATAAGTTGTCTTATTATGGTACTTTGTGGAAGAGCTCCGGTCAGGTTTCCGCCTGATAATGGCTGAAGCTCATTCACTACATAACTCAGGATGCCGTTGTCCGGCGCCACGAAAAAAGCCTGTGGTGTTTTCAGAACAATTGACTGGCGTTGACTGCCTACTCCGGGATCGACTACGGCTACATGGATTGTCCCCTCCGGGAAATAGCGGTGCGTGGTGCTGAGAATAAAGGCAGCTTGAAGTATGTTTTGTGGCTGAACAGAATGGCAAATATCAACGATGACTGCCTTCGGGTTGATGCTCAGGATTACTCCCTTCATACTGGCTACATAAGCATCCGTGGTGCCGAAGTCAGTCGTCAGGGTTATGACTGGAGTCATTGTGTCGCTTTATCCTGTTAGACAGCGCGGACAACCCAGATGGAGAGGATAATGAACAGGACAGCCAAACCGATAGTGAACTGGAAAAGGGTCCTCGCCACTCCTCTCCGTGTGCGATAGACGCTGTCTGGCTGCCCAAATATGCCCCCCAGCCCGCCGCCCCGTACTTGGAGCAGTATTACGAGAATTAAGGCTACGGCTACTAGAATTTGGGCAATAAGTAGATAGTTAAACATTCTGTTTGCCTCCGAGTCTCTGTAACAGGATCTGCCTTGCTATTGTGGGGTTAGCTCTCCCCTTGGTCGATTTCATCACCTGACCTATAAGGAAGACCAGCGCTTGTTCCTTCCCTGATTGATAGTCGGCCACTGCCTGGCTGTTGCGGGCTATTACCTCAGCCACTGCCCTGTCTATTTCAGTGCTGTCACTTATCTGGCTAAGCCCTTTCTCGGTGATAATATCGGTGGCTCTTTTGCCGGTGAGGAACATTTCTTCAAGCACTGTTTTGGCTACCGGGCCGCCGATAATTCCTTTGTCAGCCAAATTCAGCATTTCCACAAGGTGCTCCGGAGTAACCTTGGAGTCCTCAATCTTAGTGTTGGTAGCATTAAGCATGCGGCTGAAGTCGCCGAGCAGCCAGTTGCTCACCGTCTTAGCCTTCTTCTGAAGGTCGACCCCGTTTGAGGTTCTTGCCATCAACGTCATGCAATCCTCGAAGTAGTCGGCCATTGTCCTGGAGTCAACCAGAAGGTTGGCGTCATACAGTGGCAGCCCGTATTGGGCCATAAACCGGTCACGCTTGGCATCAGGCATCTCAGGTAGAGACAACCTGATTTTCTCAACCCAGCTCTTGCTGAATACCAATGGTGGCAGGTCTGGCTCCGGGAAATAGCGGTAATCATGAGCGTATTCCTTGCTCCTCTGGCTTACGGTTATACCCTTTGCTTCCACCCAGCCCCTCGTCTCTTGGACTAGTCTTTCCCCTTTTTCCAGTAGCTCCTGCTGACGTTTAGCTTCATAATCCAGTGCCCGGTAAACAGCCTTAAAGCTGTTCATGTTCTTTACCTCTACCTTGGGCATGTAATCCGTGCTGCCAACGGGGCGGATGCTGATATTGGCATCGCACCTAAAGCTTCCCTCCTCCATGTTGCCTGTTGATACTCCCAGATACTGAAGGATGGAGCGTAGCTTCATCAGGTATTGCCTGGCCTCCTCCGGCGAGTTCATATCCGGCTCGCTGACGATTTCCATCAGAGGCACACCGGAGCGGTTCACATCCACAAGGCTATAGGTTTCCCCCTCAGGTGCAACGCAGTGTATCAGCTTGGCCACGTCTTCCTCGAGGTGTACCCGGGTGATGCCGATTTTCTTCTTCCGTCCGTCTATCTCTATCATGAGCCAGCCGTTCTTACCTATGGGGGCGTCGTACTGTGATATCTGATAGCCCTTCATCAAATCAGGGTAGGGGTAGTTTTTACGGTCGAACTTGGCATATTCGGCGATGGTGCAATTAAGGGCCAGGGCAGTTATTACAGTATATTCAACTGCCTTCTGGTTGATTGTGGGTAGTACCCCGGGCATACCCAGGCAGATGGGGCACACGTGGGTATTAGGTGGGGCACTGGCATAATCGGCACTGCAGGAACAAAACATTTTGCTCCTGGTCAGCAGTTGGGCATGTACTTCCAGCCCGATGATAATCTCATATTCCACGGTAGCGGTTAGTATAGCAGCATCACTCGTATGAGGCAAACCCCTACTGAGGGTCAGCTTCTATGCGGCACGTAGACTGGCTGTAGCCGCAATGCTTATTTGCTGATCAACCAGCTATGTCTGGATTAAGATAAACAATGATGTCTTTTAACGCGTTTAATAGATTAAAATATGTTAATCCTTATGTTGGGAAATGAGTAATTGAGGAGGCTTGCATGGAAAGATTCAACTGGCTTATGGTAATCACACTGATACTACTGATTACGGGCGCGGTCGCTTGCCAGGGTGGTAGTCAAGATGTAGAAATTCGTTTGGCACCAATTCACGAAGTGAGGGTAATTATTGCTGAGTCACATCCCAGCCGGGTAATGGTCTACATACAAGGCGGGCTTACTGATGGCTGTACTACCTTTCATACGCTAAAGGTGGAGCGCGCTGGTAATATGGTAAACATCACTGTAACCACGCAGCGCCCGAGAGATGCAATATGCACACAAGTTTACGGATACTTTGAGCAGAATGTGAATTTAGGCAGTGACTTCGTCTCAGGCCAGACTTACATAATCAAAGTTAATGACAGAACCACCAGCTTTGTGATGCGATAATCGGGCATCCAGTTACGCTGGACGCATGGGCATCATCAAAGCTGCGAGGCCAATAGAATGTAAAAACAATACTGTTTTTTCTTTGTAGTGAGTGAACCGGTGGGAGGTAAAGGGCTAGCGGCTGTGGTCAACAACATTACATTAGCAGAAAAGTGCATTGACTGTATTGTGCCAAATTGCTGGATGAAAGGCATGCCGGGGTTCAATCAGAATCTGAATATTCCATCAGAGCCGAAATTTCGGTGGTGGGTTCTGTGTTGAATGTTGCAGCACCAATGCAGGTAGTTTCGGCGGTCACAGTTTTTAGGTTGTTTGTGTTTGATGAATTAGTCAGCGGTGACCAGTGGTCAATTCAGTCCGTAGCAGTGTTAGCATAGCAGAGTCGGGCATATATTTTAAACCTGTTTTCACGGTTTTAGTGTCATGCGATGGTAGTTACTGACTGCGATTTAAGCGATGGTTGCCTTTGCGAGCGATAAAATGGGCTTATTTCACGTTGGGGAGGCTCGTGAGCAGCATGCTGGTAGCGCTGGCGACGGGGATGGTGATGTTGTCATTGAGGCGGAGAGGTAGTGCCTGAAAAAAAGTGGCAATGAGGGCGCCGATAATGATAGCTGTGGGCGGCGGGCCATTGAGTATAAAGATAGCTATGGTGGCGATTAGCAGGCAGACGATAAGGCAGGCTATGCTCCCCTCGACGGTCTTGCCCCAGAGTTTAGTGTGTCCTCTCCAGGCACCGATTATGGAGGCAACAGGGTCACCGAAAGACAGGAAAAGGATGGCCAGAACTGCGATTTGCTTGGGGAATAATACTGCGGTTGCCAGACTGCCAAGCAGGAAATAGCTACTGCCGGTGAGCCTACTGTTTTCCTCATTACGTAAAAGTGGTGTGAACCAGCTGAAGAAGTATTGATTAAGTGTGGGCAGGCGTAACCTGGCTATTTCGAGGCATAGAAAAGAGGCTGTCGCTGTCGCCAGGGCGGACAAGACTATGAGCCTTGGATAAAGTTGCAAAAGTGTGGCTACCACCAGACCGCAGGTGGTATGAAAGCTGCCTCTTATTAGAGCGTGCTGTATTGGTGTGCACTGCACAGATTTTAGTGTAGCTACGGTATTGAAGCTGGTCAAGTGATAATAAAATTGACGTAGTGGGCATTAGCCAGGCTCATCAGAGTCCCATGTGTTCGGCTATTATCTCCCGCTGGATCTGTGATGTCCCACCGCCTATGGTGGAAGGGCGGGCTTCAAGAAAATAGCGCAACATGTCTGAATCACCAACGAGCCCATAGCCGCCCATTATCTGGATACCATTGGCGGTGACCTTCTGGAATACTTCTGAGGAGTAAAGCTTTGCCATTGAGGCCTCTTTGGCACAGGGTATGCCATCTTTAACAAGGAAAGCGCACCTATATACTAAAAGGCGGGCAGCTTCAACCTCCATCTGCATATCCACGAGCATGTGCTTAATTACCTGAAACTTGGCTATGGGGCGACCGAACTGAACACGCAGCTTGGCATAATTTACTGCGTCTTCAACAGCAGTCTGGGATGTCCCAATGTAGCCGGCGGCGCCGTTTATCCTCTCTGTCTCCAGCTGGGATATTACAACCTCCCAGCCCCGGTTCACCTCGCCTACGACCATCTCTTTTGGCACCTTTACATCATCGTAGTAGACCTCGTTCAGACTGACAATACGCCGGGCAGGGAAGTCAAGCCTTTTGATGGTCACCCCCGGGGTCTCATTGTGTACTATGAAGACGGTAATGCCTTTGTGACGGGGAGCATCTTTATCGGTGCGGGCTGCAACAGTGAGGTAGTTGTTTTTGAGGTCAGCCCCGGAATTAAAAATCTTGCGCCCGTTCAATACGAAATAGTCGTAATGAGGTATGGCACTGGTGGTCAGGGAAGCCAAATCAGAGCCGGCATCTGGCTCAGTGAATGAGGGAGAAAACCTCACCTCTCCCATTGCCACTTTGGGCAGGAACTCTTGCCTTTGGGCTTCCGTCCCGAAACGTACCAGCCTCTCAACGCCCCAGTTTACGCTGGAAAAACCCAGGGAAAGTTCGAAGGTATAGCGGGCGAGTCCCTCATTAAGCAAGGCGACGAAGACGGCATCTAGTCCCATACCGCCGTAAGCAGGAGGAACAGCTATCCCCAACCAGCCCAGCTTTGCCATCTTGTGGTAAAAGTGATAGGGGAAAACTGCGTCACGATGCCATTGGCGGACCTTCTCGCGGGGGGCCTCTTTTTCCACAAATTCGTTTACCGCTTTTTTGAAAAGTTGGTGATCTTCATTCAGGAAAAACATTGTTACCTCACTCAATAAGCATTCAGGCTATTGCTTCGGGGTGACATCTTCTTAAAAAATTCACTTATGAAGCAGCGGCAATGAGTATCTGGCATAATCTACCACAGGCCTGTTTGGAAGGTCAATGCCGTTTTGTTTAATTTGAGCGGTCTCTAGCGCGCACCGCTTGATCTGTGCTGCAGGATAAACCTTTGGTTGGAAATGCTGCGGTGGCCCAAAGGCCTGTTGACCTGTAAACAGAAAGCCCCGTTAAACCCATTTCAGTGCAGAGTCAGACAAAAGGTAATTCGGATGGACGAAGATATCGTCTGACCGCTGCCCGTGTGCAGGCATTAGCTGATGGCGTATTGGCCATCGCTATGACTTTATTGGTTCTTAGTCCGACTTTGCGTGATGGGGTTGCTTTGGCAAAAGTATCGGTGAACGACCTGTTATTAGGACCGGTACACAGGTTCATAAACTATGTTCCAGGCTTCATACTGCTGGCAATTACCTGGATTACTTATCATCGCCATTTCCACTAAATAAAGGAGGACGGACAGCACGCTACCGTGGATAAATATATTCATTTTGATATTCGTAGCTTTGATGCTTTTTCCGTAGACCTGGTGGGAGATTTCGTGGGGCAAAAGGGGCCACGAGATTTTTGCTGGCAATCTGGTCTTGTTAGGCATGCTCTTCTTTTTCAACTGGGCCTATGCTACCAGCCGTCGCCGTCTGATAGATGCTGATTCAGATGATGCGGTCATGGTGCATAATATCAGGCGAGCTTGATGATACCTTAGGTTTCAGCGACGGTGATAGCCCTTGCCTTTTTCATAGCTAACTGGGCGGCATTACTCCTGATAATAGTCCCGCCACTGGATTTTCCTCCCGTGTTGAGGTCGTAACAGTTCGAATATCATGATGGCTGAACGGGGGCTCATTATCGGGGTTGGGTTCTATAGCTTGAGGGCGTACCTTCGTCTTTGCAAGCAGAGATATTTCGGCTTCTGTACACCTGCCCAAGGAAGTGATTTCGCAGCGATTGTATTTCATCTTTCGGAAAAATAGGGCCGTATCGCTGATGTGATAGCGCTAGTGGGCGGGAAGATTTCGTTGACGTCAGCCGTCGTCCTGGTTCATTAGTCCGGGCGCTCGGTTGCCTTTTTCACCTTTGCCCGGCATATCGCGCAGGTTCTGATTTGCACGAGCAAGTTTGGCACCACCAAAGACCGACGCCCGACTTGACAAGCATATGGATATATGTTATTTTATGGCGATAATAGTAACTATTCTTATAGTACACTTTTGAGTTAATCTACATGAGACGTATGTATTATCGTGGGGAGGTGATGAGTATGTGACAGTTATTGTTAGGGGTAGCTGAGTAATTAAGGCATCTAATTTAAAGAACAAAAATATAAAATTAAGGAGACATAAAATGGCTAAAGTAGCGAGAGAGATGGTAGAGAAGGCAGGTGTGAATGTGGACCAGTTGCTGGAGCTGCTGGTAAACAATGCAGCGGCGGAACTCACCACCTATTATTACTATACGATCCTGCGGGTCAATCTGATCGGTCTTGACGGTGAGACCATTAAGGAAATCGCTGAGACAGCGCGCATCGAGGATCGGAACCACTTTGAGGCCCTGGTGCCGCGCATTTACGAGCTTGGCGGCAAGCTGCCTGAAAGCATGGTGGACTTTCACAATTGTTCAGCATGTCCACCTGCCAGCTTGCCCGCGGATCCCAGGGATATAGAGGCAATGCTGAAGGTGCTTGTGGAGGCGGAAAGATGTGCGGTGCGTGGTTATACGCATATCTGTAATCTCACAGCAGGTAAGGACCATCGCACCTATGACCTGGCCCAGTCAATCCTCAATGAGGAGATTGAACATGAATCGTGGTTCTCCGAGTTTTTGGGTGAGGGGCCTTCCGGTCACTTTTTGCGTCGTGGTGAGACATCGCCGTTCGTTTCTAAATTTTTGAAATAAAAGAATAAGGTGTATTATATTGGAAGGGACTGGGGGGTTGTTCCGGTCCCTTCCAGATTTTAGGCTACTCAATATCAAGTGGGAAGCGGCTTTTTAGAAGGCTTTCATCCAGTAACCCAGGCGCTTCTGGCGACGTGTCTTACCTGGGGGATGACTGCGCTTGGGGCGGCTGTTGTATTTGTTTCCAGGGACATAAGCCGGGGAATGCTCGATGCCATGCTTGGCTTCGCAGCCGGTGTTATGATTGCTGCCAGCTACTGGTCGCTTTTGGCGCCATCAATCGAGATGTCGGAAGGTATGGATATACCCATTTGGCTACCGGCTGTGGCTGGTTTTCTGGCAGGGGGTTTTTTCCTGGGTTTTGTAGACAAACTGTTGCCGCATCTGCACATCGGCTTTCCTATTGCTGAAGCGGAGGGCGTAAAAACCGGCTGGCGTCGAAGCACTTTGCTGGTGCTGTCAGTAACACTGCACAATATTCCTGAGGGTCTGGCAATTGGAATTGCTTTTGGTGCTCTGGCTGCTGGCTTGCCGGTAGCGTCACTGGGGGCGGCCGTTGCCCTGGCTCTGGGCATCGGCATTCAAAACATGCCAGAGGGGATGGCGGTTGCTATGCCACTACGCCGAGAAGGTATGTCTCGCGTGAAGAGCTTCTGGTATGGCCAGTTTTCTGGGGTTGTGGAACCTATTGCCGCTGTAGTCGGTGTTGTTGCAGTTACTATTGCCCAGTCAGTGTTACCTTATGCACTGTCCTTCGCGGCCGGCGCCATGATTTTTGTTGTCATCGAGGAGCTCATCCCTGAAGCGCAGCGGGGCGGAAATGCCGACCTGGCTACCATGGGTGGTATGCTGGGCTTTGCACTCATGATGCTGCTTGATGTTGCCCTCGGTTAGCGGAACAGCGAGTGATAAAGTGAAGGTTTTCACCAGAGAAGAACTTCGGAAATACGATGGCAGCAACGGGATTGCTTATGTGGCGTGTAATGGCAAGGTGTATGACGTGTCAAATAGTTATCACTGGCGGAGCGGCATCCATCATGTTGGACATAGAGCTGGCTGCGACCTTACCGATGCCCTGAAACAGGCACCTCATAGCCTAAGCCTGCTGGAAAAGTTTCCAGTGATTGGAAAGTTGGTGTAAAATGTCAAATGGTGGGTGCACTTAGAGCTTGTTGGTGGTGAATGTGGGGCAAAGTCCACTTGACAGTGGGTTTATAATTTTAACGGGGTTTACAGGAAATTTGCTGGTGGCTGTTTAAAGGTTAGCTTCAAAGGTGAACAAGTGCAAGGCAGTGAAGTTGAACAAAGCAGTTTGAACTGGGGGTGAGAATCGCTGGTAGCAACTGGAAACTTTTAAACAGCCACCTGATGTGTGTAGTGGGATTGTTGAGGAAATGAGTGTATGGAAAAAGGGATACGGTTGCCTTCAGTCCTGTTGCCTGCTTTCTTTACGAGTGGTTGTGATTTGCTGATGAGACAGCGGCCGTTACCCCTCTCGGTTAAAGACCAGCCACCTGTTATTGAGTCTTTTGATGCCAGTCCATAGAGTATATCAGCCGTGGAAACATCGACTCTTAGCTGGAAAGTTTCTGGTGCCACTTCAGTCACAGTTGACCCTGAGATAGGAAATGTTGCTGTGGTGACAAGTTCTAAAGTTGTGGCCCCAACAGCTACGACTGCTTATACTTTGACAGCCTCCAACGCAGCGGGCAGCACCAGATCAATGCCCCGGGTATTAGTGTCGAAGACGCTGCCATCACTACCTGGTGGTCTGTCCGTGATCAAATGTTTTACTGCCAGTCCCTCCTGCATTTCACCTGACGGTTCGATTGCCTTGAGCTGGAGTGTATCAAGTGCCACATTGGTGACCGTTGCTCCTGGGGTGGAGTCTGTCGGGCCTTGAGGGAGTGCCTCTGTGTTTACATCAGCAACAACTGCTTATACATTAACGGCCAGTAATGTGTCCAGAGCAAGCAGGGCGTCCGCACTGGTGCGAGTCTTGGTAACATCTCAACCGACACCAGCAACGGCTGCGGCTTTGAGTGTGGTGGCGACGTTCGCCCCGCCCAATTTCACTGGCTTTTGCTCCAAAGATTTTGATTCCTCTGCTGCTGTTAGTGTCAATGGTCCTGGTACGGTCACTTATCGCTGGCAGAGAAGTGATGGTGGAAGTCGCCTCTGGCAGACGGTAAACTTCACCTCGGCTGGCACAAAGGTGGTCACCACTGGCTGGTCGCGTGACGCTTTAGGGGACTACCGGATTCCGGTTCGAACCCTTTCGTCCAACCATACAGTGGAGGAAGGTAGCGAGCTTCAGTTTGGTATGTCTGAAGCCGGTTATATTCCTGACAATTCCAAAAATTCCGTACCCGTGAAATTAGTATGTGACATTAGCTGTCCAGACATATTTGAGCCGTATTGTTTGGTGATATAACCGTACATAACATTAAAGAACGGAGGTACAATTATGAAAGCTGCGGTGTGGCATGCGCAAAGGAATATGAAGCTGGAGGATATCCCTGAGCCCACGATAGGACCAGAAGAAGTCAAGGTGAAAGTGAAATATGCTGGTATCTGTCATACTGATGTTTATGAATACCTCTATGGCCCGGTGACGGTATTCAACCCGCCGCTGGCATTGGGACATGAGTTTTGCGGTCTCGTAGCGGAGGTCGGTAAAAAGGTCAAAGGGCTCAAAGAGGGCGATCGTGTGGTTGGTCTTCCCTATTATCCGTGCTGGAAGTGCTACTACTGTAAGATGGGGGTCTGGAATATGTGTCTTGAACCGAAGGCACATGCCATGCACATAAATGGTGCCTTCGCTGAGTACATGCCACTCGATTACAGGGCAGTGTACAAGCTACCTGATAACGTAAGTATGGAGGAAGCTGCCACTATTGAGCCCACCTCGGTGGCGCTAAGGGTTATGAGGCGACTGGGCTTGAAGAAAGGGGAGTCAGTATTTATCGTAGGTGCTGGCCCTATCGGTCTGCTGCTTACCATGGTGTCCAAATATATGGGCGCAAGTAAAATCATCGTAAGCGAGCCGCTGGAGATACGCCGCCAAAAGGCGGTGGAAATGGGGGCTACTGACATAGTGGACGCGGGGCCTCTGGCCGGATTTGCTGTGCGCCAGCTTACCGATAACTTGGGAGCGCATATCGGTATAGATGCCGTGGGAAGTTCAGCCACTCTAGATATAGCGGCTGGCGGTACCCGTAAACTGGGACGTGTAGGCATTGTGGGCTTTTTCTATGAACCGCATTACCCTCTTCCGGTGATGTTCGGCGCTATAGCTAACGAGCTAACTTACATTGCTACGCTGGGGTATGCCGGTGAGATGAAGGAGGTGGTTAAGCTGGTGGGCGAGGGAAAACTTCACCCTGGGACTATTGTCAGCAAAATTATACCCTTTAATGAGATAATCGAGTTTTTCGATAAATTTGAAGAGAACCGCGGAAAGTATCTGAAGATACTAGTGCAGATAAGTTGAGGGCTAACATGGACTTGCCAGGTATGTTACAACAGAAAGCGGCGACTATTGGTTCCAAGCCAGCCATCATATATAGGGATTACCCAATAACATACAGAGAACTTGAGGTCAGGATAAATCGTTTTGCCCGTGCACTGGCTAGGCTGGGCGTCAAGCAGGATGACAAGGTAGCCATAATGTTGAATAACTGCCCTGAATTTGTGATTTCTTATTTTGCCTGTGCCTGGCTGGGAGCTGTAGCTGTGCCGGTAAACATTTTCTACAAAGAACGGGAACTGGAGTATGTACTTCGGGATAGTGATGCCGTGGCGCTGATCACCAATCCTGCATTTGCCCAGTTTTTCACTAAAATCCAGAGTAAGCCACCGCAATTCAAATGGCTGATTGTTAATCGGAAATATGATGAAGGGCTGGAATTTTCAGTGCTGGAGGCTGAGGAGTCAGCGGAGCCTCTTAAGCCGCTGGTTGACGAAGAGAGTGTAGCTGAGATACTGTACACGTCAGGTACCACAGGCGAGCCCAAGGGTGTGATGCTGACACATGGCAACCTGCTGTTTCACGCTAATGCCATAATACAGGTACTGGAGATGGATGATAACGACCGTGCCTTGTTAGTGGTTCCGTTGTTCCATGGCTTTGGTATTACCGTCATGCTCTGCACGTTTATTACTGGTTCAACCTTCGTCCTGCTCGACCCATTCAACCCTGTGGAGGTTTTTGCGGCCATACAAAATCACAAGGTTACCTTTTTGCCTATGGTGGTAGCCATGTATTACATGCTTTTGATGCATCCTGACCGCACGAAATATGATTTGTCCTCGCTGCGCGTCGGGATCTCTGGCGCTTCAGCTATGCCAGCGCAACTTATGAAGGATGCTTCTGAGACCTTCAAAATTAAAATTCTGGAGGCCTGGGGGCTTACGGAGTGTTCCGCTTCCGCCACCATGCAGCGCATGACGATGCCGTATAAAGAAGGCAGTGTCGGGCTGGCACATCCTGGGGTGAAGGTTGGTGTCATGGACGACGAGGGCAATCTGCTTGGACCGCGCCAGATAGGCGAGCTGGTGATTCAAGGCCCTATAGTGATGAAGGGCTACTACAAGAAGCCGAAGGAGACTGAAGAGGCACTGCGTTATGGCTGGCTACATTCCGGAGACATGGGCTATTATGATGAGGAAGGCTATTTTTTCATGGTGGACCGCAAGAAAGAACTTATAAACGTAGGGGGCGAAAAGGTTTTCCCCAGGGAGGTTGAGGAGCTTCTGTATAAACATCCCGCGGTGGCTGATGCGGTCCTATTGCCTAAGAAGGACGCACGGCTAGGGGAGATACCGGTGGCGGTGATCGTGCCGAGGCCTGGCGCTTCGGTTACTGAAAAGGAGATAGTGGACTATCTTTCCGGGCAGGTAGCACGGTTCAAGGTGCCCCGCAAAGTAATCTTTATGGACTCCGTTCCACGCAGTCCCATAGGTAAGATACTGAAGAAGGAACTGGTTAAGATGCTCGCTGCAGGCGAGATTGGCTAGATGAATAAATACTTTGGAGGCAGTGGAAAATGGCTAAAGTCAATACTGTGCTGGGCGCAATAGATGCTGAAGACCTAGGGATAACTTTAATACACGAACATCTGGTGCTGGGCTATCCAGGTTATGATGCCGATGCCTTGTGCGCACCTTTCAACAAGGAGGAACTGGTTACAGCCTGTGCCGAGGCGTTAAAGGAGGCAAAGCAATACGGTCTCAAAACAATCGTGGATGCCACACCTAATGATTTGGGCAGACAGGTAGAGATTGACAAAGAAGTATCAGAAAAAACCGGCATCAATATTATCTGCTCTACGGGGATGTATATGGAGGCAGAAGGAAAGCCGGCTTATCTCAAATTCCGTGGTCAGGTGCTGGATATCCAGTCTGAGCTCTACGATACATTCATGCACGAAATTACAGTGGGCATAGGCAGGACGGGTGTTAAAGCCGGCGTCATTAAAGTGGCCACAGGACATGGTTGTATCACCCCTTACGAGGAAAAAGTACTGAAGGCTGCTGCCAGAGCTCAGAAAGAGACCGGTGTGCCTATAATCACCCATACACAATCGGGCACTATGGGTGTGGAGCAAGCAGCACTGCTTACCGGAGAAGGCGTTGACCCTAAGAAGATAATGATCGGGCATATGTGTTGCAGTTCAAATCTGGAATACCATCTGGCGGTCCTTGACAAGGGGGTCAGCATCGGCTTTGACCGCTTCGGCATAGAATTTCTTTATCCCGATAGGCTGCGTATGGCAAGTCTCGTCGGTTTGTTAGCTATCGGGTTTGCTGACCGTATAATGCTTGCCCATGACTACGTGGCCAGATGGCTGGGCCGTCCTTTTGAGCTGCCTGACTTTGTACAGGCACTCATTGCCAACTGGTCATATAGCCATATATTCAAAAATATCATACCGCGGATTAAAGAAGCGGGTGTCACCAAGGAACAGGTAAACAGGATGCTAATCGATAACCCCAGAAGGTTGTTTAGCGGCTGAACCTGTTGAAGGGCGATGTCCTTCACCGTGCCAAATATTACGAGGTTCTTTTAAGGCGCTGTTCTTGGGTGATAGCTTCTTCGATAAGTTCGATGCGGGTGGTCTTGCCTTCCTTATCTAGCTCTACCGCCATGAAATCTATACGCCACTGGCTGGGCAGGTTCTGATGCGTGTCAAGATAAGCCAGGGCTGAAGCGATGAGTTTGTCTTTTTTGGCTGAGGTCACCGATTCTTCAGGTGTGCCGAAGCCAGTGCTGGTCTTGGTGCGCACCTCTATAAAGATGAGGTAGTCCCCTTTCTGGGCGATAATGTCTATCTCGCCTTCACGGCAGCGGAAGTTTGTCTCGAGGATACGGTAGCCCCTTTTTTTAAGAAAGTCTCTGGCCAGCTTTTCACCAATGGTGCCGAGCTCCTTCCGTTTCATAGCAGCTTTGTTACCTCTCTTACAGGGGTGAAATAGCGGCGATGGATAGGTGAAGGCCCGTGCTGACGCAGGCAGTTTAGGTGTTCCCTGGTGCAATATCCTTTGTGTTCGGCAAAGCCATAACCGGGATGAAGCTTATCAAACTCTGCCATAATCCGGTCGCGGGTGACCTTGGCCACAATGGAGGCGCAGGCAATGGAGAGGCACAATTTGTCACCTCTGACTATGGGTTTTTGGGCAATTTTAAGCTGTGGAAGGGTCAAGAAGTCTATTAGCAGAAAATCAGGGTGACGCGTCAGCTGTTCTACAGCCTGGCACATGGCAAGCCTCGTAGCCTTAAGTATGCCAATGGAGTCGATTATGTTATGGTCTACTGTTCCGATGCCAACGGACACAGCTTCACGTGTAATGAGACTGAAAAGTGACTCACGCATGGCAGGAGGGGTATCTTTGCTGTCGCGGACCGATTTCAGCCAGGGGAAGTCAGCATCTCTGGGAAGGATTACCGCGGCGGCGACTACCGGGCCAGCTAGAGCTCCACGGCCTACTTCATCTACACCGGCAATTATACGATAGCCTTGAGCACCAAGCCTGCTTTCTTCGCTGAAGCTCGGTGAGAGCGGTATATCTTTGTTACGTCTGGCTTTCAATGATGCCACCGCCTAGAACTTCGTCGTCCTGGTAAAAGACCACAGCTTGCCCTGGAGTTACAGCCGGTTGTGGCTGCTCAAATTTTATCCTTACCTTGTCCTGTTCTGGATAGAGGGTAGCAGTAGCTGACGGTGATCGGTAACGTATTTTGACGGCTACCTTAAGTGCTTCAGTGGCTGGCTTACCCGAGACCCAGTTGATCGCTGTGGCAATAAGCCCGGAGCTGTACAGTTCTTTTTTGGTACCGACTATAAGTCTGTTCTTGTCCGGCTCTATTCTGGTTATGTATAGGGGCTCAGTGGAAGTAAGCCCCAGCCCGCGCCTTTGCCCTACGGTGTAAAAAATTATACCTCGGTGTTTACCCAGCACCTTGCCTTGGCTGTTGACGATTTCACCTGGTGCTACGGGCAAGTATTGGCTTAAGAAGCTGCCGTATTCTGTGGCGATGAAGCATATGTCTTGGCTGCTTGGCTTGCTGGCGACAGGTAAGCCTCTCTGCTTGGCCATTTTTTGAACTTCGGACTTTAGATAACGGCCCAGCGGGAAAAGCACACGGCTGAGCTCTGGCTGTCCCAACGTGTACAGCATGTATGACTGGTCCTTATCACTGTCGACACCTTTAAGAAGGTGGTAAGTGTTGCCGTAGTATTCGACTCTGGCATAATGGCCAGTGGCCAGGTAATTGGCGCCTAGAGACAGGGCATAGTCCAGGAGGTGGCCGAATTTTATATATTGGTTACATGCGATGCAGGGGTTGGGGGTGCGGCCTCTGAGGTATTCCTGGCAAAAGTAATTTACAACATGCTGCTTGAACTCATTCACCAGGTCAATGATGTGGAACGGGATGCCAAGTATCTGGCAAATCTGCTCGGCATCATGAATGGACTGCGGCCTAGGGCAATAATGAGGGCTATTGCCCTGTGCCTCTTGTTCAGACCAAAGGCGCATGGTTATGCCTATGACCTCATAGCCAGTTTCATGAAGTATAAAAGCTGCAGTTGAAGAATCAAGGCCGCCGCTTAAGGCTATTGCTGCTCTTTTCCTGGCCATATCCTGTTCCTATCCGAGTTTGCCACCTTATAGTGTGCCCGGTAGCATATCAATTACAGTCTTGGTGGCAATGGCAGGTGGTGATTATCAAACAATTGCTTAACTCGGTGCCAGATAATTTTACCTATTGTGGCGCGAGGTAATGTACCGTCTATGACAAGCCAGCGCTCTGGTTCCATGGCAGCTAGGTTCAGGTAGCCATTCCTGACTCTGTTATGGAAGGCAATGTCTTCTGCCTCAAATCGGTCGCTTTTTTTGCTCTGCTTTCGGCTCAGTCCTTTCTGGGTTGCGATGTCCAGCAATATAGTAAGTTGTGGCTTTATACCGTGGGTAGCTAGGTCATTTACCTCTTTTATAATTTTCAGATCCAGCCCGCGCCCATAACCCTGATAAGCTATTGTGGAATCGGTGAAACGGTCGCAGATGACCACCGTACCCTGCTGCAGGTTGGGATTGATGACTTTATCTACCAGTTGTAGGTGGCAGGCAGCGAACAGAAACAACTCTGCTAGAGGTGGGATTTCTTGCTGATATTTCTTTTTGAGCACACGTCTCAACTGATTGCCCAGGCTGGTACCTCCTGGTTCATATGTCAGCACTGCCGGGATGCCTGTGCGGGTGATTTTCCTCCACAGAGCTCTAGCCTGAGTGCTTTTGCCGCAGCCTTCACTGCCTTCGAAGGTAATAAACAGGCTCATAGGTCCGCTGTCCCACCGCTCTTTACTTCGGGAGCACGATAGGCATCGGAGATAAATTTTCCTTCAGCCTTTCGAGATTTTTACTCTTCTTTGTGGCTCCTTGCCCAAGCTATGCGAAGTCAGGTTATGGCGTTCGGCCAGCAGATGCTGCAGACGGCGAATATAGGCATTTTGGGGGCTCAGTTCCACTGGCCCCTTGCCTTTCTTTACCTGTATAATGGCCATTTCAGCCTCTTCGATAGCCGGACTTATGGATATATCCTTTTGTGAGGAGAATATGGTCTCCAAGAATTGTCTTAAATGGGGAAGGTTGTTGCTTTTCACGACGTAGATAGGAATGCCGGACAACTCGGCATCTCTCAATTTTTGTGGTTTTCGGCGATAGTAGTTCTTTGTAGTAAGGAGGAGGGTACTTTCTACAATGTCGTTGGTTATGTCCAGGGTGATTCCTTTTGTTTTGGCAGCTTCTTCCAATTTAGCGCGGTTGATGCCGAACAGGTATATTCGAGGAGTTTCCTGTCTTGGTACCATTTCTCGTTTGTCGAGGACCTGTGGTGAGGTTATTTTTTCTCTCCTTACCTCTCCGTTTTGGTCTATCCAGCGTATTTCTGTTTCCTGAGGCCTGCGGTGCAGGATGGCATCGACTGCCTGACCTACGTCAGGGTGAACAATTACCCTGTTCCGTTCGTGAATTTCGACAACTATATCGAAGGTGGGGGGTGCCTTGCGCTCCAGGATTGATTTCTGTGTATGTCTGCGTCGTGCCTCGTCATCACCAAGGGTCACCGTTTGAATGCCACCGACGAGGTCAGAGAGTGTGGGATTCATCATCAGATTATCCAGGGTATTGCCGTGTGCGGTGCCTATTAGCTGAACACCGCGTTCAGCGATGGTTCGAGCCGCTTCAGCTTCGAGACTGGTGCCTATTTCATCAATGATAATTACCTCTGGCATATGGTTTTCAACCGCTTCAATCATCACTGCGTGTTGCATGCTGGGTGTCGGGACTTGCATACGTCGTGCATGTCCTATACCGGGATGAGCTATATCGCCATCGCCAGCAATTTCATTGGAGGTATCAACCACAATGACTCGTTTTTTGAAATCATCAGCCAGGACACGAGCTACCTCCCGAAGCATGGTTGTCTTGCCGATACCGGGTCGGCCCAGAAGCAGTACGCTTTTACCAGATTCCACCAGGTCCTGGATGATTTTTACGGTACCGAAGACCGCTCTACCTACTCGACAGGTCAAGCCAACTATACGTCCTTCGCGGTTGCGTATAGCTGAGATGCGGTGCAACGTGCGTTCGATGCCGGCGCGGTTGTCACCGCTGAACTTGCCAATTCGGGAGACCACATAGTCTATATCCGCCTCGGTGACTTCTCTGTCACTGAGAATTATTTCTTTTTTAGGGTAACGGGCCTCAGGTGGACGCCCGAGGTCAAGGACTATTTCCAGTAGTTCGTTGTTGTCAGATTGCTCAATAAGCGCCTGGCGGATATGAGGTGGCAGGACATCTAGCAGGGCATCTAATTCGTCAGTGATTACCTTTTGCAAACATTGTCTCCTTTTATCAGGTCGAGGAAGTATCTGTGGAATCTCAAGTCATCGGTCAGCTCAGGATGGAACGCACAGGCAAGAAGCCTGCCTTGTTTAACGGCCACAGGCTGTCCATGGAGTTGACATAATATTTCCACCTTTGAGTTAATCTTTTCGATTATCGGGGCTCGTATAAATATGCCACGAAAGGGGTCATCGCCCAAGACTGGAATGCTTAAGTCAGTCTCGAAACTGTCTACCTGCCTGCCGTAAGCGTTACGCTTTACCTCAATATCCATGACTCCGATGGGCTCAAGGTCTAGGTTAGGCACTTTCTTGGCCAGTAGAACCAGGCCAGCGCAGGTGCCTAGCATTGGGAATCCTTTTTCAGCTAGCTGGCGTATTGGCGACATAAGGTCGTATTCTAAAAGCAATTTGCTTATAGTAGTACTCTCACCGCCGGGGATAACCAGTGCCTCTATGTCTCTTAGTTCTGAAGGCAAACGGATAGGGACAGCTTTTTCATCAAGGGCGGAAAACATTGCAATATGCTCAGCTACAGCTCCTTGCAGAGCCAGTACACCGATTTTCACTCTACCAGCCTCTAGTGGCCAATAATCTTTCTGGAGGGATGGTCCTTATGTCCAGCCCTGGCATAGGTTCTCCCAGGGCTTTGGAGACCTCAGCAATGATCGCTGGGTCTTGGTAGTGTGTAGTGGCTTTGACAATGGCTTTGGCCCTCGCTGCTGGGTTACTGGACTTAAAAATGCCGGAGCCGACGAAAACACCGTCAGCGCCCAGTTGCATCATCAGTGCGGCATCCGCCGGTGTAGCTATGCCACCAGCAGCGAAGTTGACTACCGGCAGTTTACCCGTCCTATGGATTTCTAGCACCAGTTCAAGAGGGGCCCCGAGGTTTTTGGCTTCAGTGGTTAGCTCATCGATGGGCATAGCCTGGATCTTTCGGATACCATCTTGCACTGCACGCATGTGCCTGACGGCTTCAACAATATTGCCGGTACCTGCTTCGCCTTTAGTGCGAATCATGGCGGCACCTTCAGCAATTCGACGTAAAGCTTCACCTAGGTCGCGACAGCCACAGACAAAGGGAACCTTGAAATCATGCTTCCATATATGGTGGCTTTCGTCGGCCGGGGTCAGTACCTCTGATTCGTCTATGAAATCAACCCCCAGTGCCTCTAGCACCTGGGCCTCGACGAAATGGCCGATGCGGCATTTAGCCATTACCGGTATACTAACCGCCTCCATTATGGCGATAATTATCGTTGGGTCAGCCATGCGTGCCACACCGCCGGCAGCTCTGATATCTGCAGGTACCCGTTCCAGAGCCATAACAGCACAGGCTCCAGCATCTTCAGCGATTTTGGCCTGCTCTGGTGTGACCACATCCATGATCACACCTCCCTTTAGCATCTGGGCTAACCCTGATTTAACTTTCCAAGTGCCCTTATCCATTTCTTACCGTTTATGTAAAAAGCATTTTGGGTTATATTTTACACCGCTTTGGAGTTCTATAGCAAATGTAGCTAACCTGTCTTTTTTAGCTCCTCAATTTCCCTTTCTATGTCCTTCAGCTCCCGCTCCAGCTCTTTTTTGTATTCCTCCAGCATTTCTAAGTATTCATCACGGCTGGGGAAGGGTCCTGGTCCGTAGAAGAAGAAGCCACAGGGACGGAAGCCGAAACGCATGTGCCAGAAATGCCTTCGGTGCCACATGTTTTCACCCCCTTGGTAAAATTATAGCAAACTATCGTAACTGGGGCTAATATTTGAGGATGCTCAGTGTGCTATCTGGATGAAGTGAAGTGCCAAAGCAGTGCTGCCGGAAGGAATTTTCATAGATTATGGCGGTGACTAGAAAATCGGGTTGCCCTGTTAAACCGTATGATTTTGACAGGTTGTAGGTCACTCTCGTAGAATAGGCCTGATATGAACCTGGCAAAGAAGCTCTATGATTTGCAGCAGGTGGATTTGCAGATTAAGAAGGCACAGGAAAGTTTGGATGAGATCAGCCGCCAACTTGGAGAGAGCGAAGTCCTGCTCAGAGCCAGGGCCGAGCTTCTTGGCAGGGAGAAGCATCTGGCTGAAGCAGAGAAGCGGCAGCGGGAGGTTGAGTGGGAAATTGAAGAGCTGCGGAGCAACATCGCACAGATAAATGACAAACTATATGGAGGCAAGATAAAGAACCCTAAAGAGCTGGTTGGCTTTGAGAAGGAGTTGGAGGCTTTTAAGAATAAGCTCAGGCAGATGGAAGACGACCTGCTGGACTTAATGACAGAGATAGAAACTGCGCAGGAAAGTCTAAATTCAGATAGAGTACGAGTCAGGCAGTTGGAGGTTGAATGGCAACGGGAGCAGGAGGCTCTGGCTCAAAGACAGGCTGAAGTCAAAAGCGAGCTCGATGAACTGAACAAGAAAAGGCAGGTGTTGACTGCTGAGCTTACACGACAAGCGCTTGAGCTTTATGAGGGGGTGAGGTTGAGGCGGGGGCAAGGGGTGGTCAAGGTAGAACAGGGAAGATGTCAGGGATGTCACCTCACTATATCGATAAGTGAGTTGCAACGGGCTAGGGCTGGGGCTTTAGCACAGTGCAGTAGTTGCGGCAGGATACTCTATCTGGGCTAGCGGGTGTAACTAGGACTGCAGTGGTCAGCTCTTGGCCTCGGTAGGATTTAGTTTAAAATGCCGTACCTCGACCATCGAAATCGTTATAATTGATAAGATATGCACTTAAAAATTTATGCTGATGGAGCTTCTTGGGGTAATCCTGGCCCAGCCGCTATAGGAGTTATTATCAGAGATGAGCAGAAAAGAGAATTGGTCAAGATTGCGAGGTACATTGGGGAAACTACCAACAATCAGGCGGAATATCAGGCAGTCATAGCTGGTCTGGAGGCTGCTGCTAGATTGAAAGCAACTTCGGTGACGCTCTTTCTGGATTCAGAGCTAGTAGCCAAACAATTGGTCGGCAGCTACAAGGTACGGAACCTTTTTCTCTTTCCCCTCTATAGTGATGCTGTTGAGCTGTGTAAGAAGTTCACCAATTTATCTATTGTTCATATTGGGCATGATGAAAATGCCGAAGCCCACGCCTTGGCTAAAGCAGCGTTGAAAAAGTCTGCCAGGAAATGAATCCAAATTTGACGGTTTTTTGTTTTCGGTGTAAAGTAGAAAGTGGGCTAAGTAGATCGGGTGACCGCTCTGATTTGTAAAATCAGAGAGGAAAGTCCGAGCTCCGCCGAGCAGGGTGCTGGGTAACGCCCAGGGGGGGTGACCCTACGGAAAGTGCCACAGAAACATACCGTCCTTCTTTAGAGGGATAAGGGTGAAATGGTGAGGTAAGAGCTCACCAGCAGCCAGGTGACTGGCTGGCTGGGCAAACCCCACCCGGAGCAAGACCAAATAAGGGGCAAGAGGGACGCTCGGCCCTGACCCCGGGTAGGTCGCTTGACCTTGGTGGTAACATCAAGGCTAGATGGATGGTCACCGCCCTGACTCTGTCAGGGTACAGAACTCGGCTTATAGATTTACTTAGCCCTTTGTCTTCTAACTACATTTGTGTACAAGTGTCTGTTTTTCTAACTGTTGGCGGTGCGGAAGATTTTGGCAAAAATTCTAGCTTCACCTAATTGAGCAGCTGGGGTCAATGCCTTAACCTAGGCACCGTTTAAGGCGAGAGCAAGAGGAAAAGGGCAAGCTCATTAGCTGTGTGTGGCCTTGACTAATTTTGCGATGCAGCCATAAACTTTGTATGGTTTTAGGCGTTTTTTCTTTTAGAAGCCATGCATTTTTTAAACCCTCAACTACGCGATTTTATTTTATTCTGCATCGAGCGGCGAGGTGCACAGTGGCCGGCACTCTACGATGAAATGGCCAGGGTAGCTGCGCAGCGTCTGTTTAGAGGCTTGGGTCGTGAGGAGCTTAATAAGCTAGGACTGTCTCTGGCACTCGATAGTCTGGATAAGACACTTGAGCTGGTTAAGCTAGCTGTTGCTCAAGGAAAACAAGGTTAAATTTTTATTTCCTCTGCAAACTGCTACAATATCTGCTACATATTTCCCTAAGGGGAGGTCAACTATGGCTATAAGACGTGTCTCAACTTTTGTAGTATTGACTATTGTTCTACTTTTAATACCGGTGTCCGGTATCTGCTGCAAGCCTGTTGGTGAGGTGCCATTGCCTGGTTTACCTCAGCCACTGGCGCCGGTACCTTTTTCTAGTAAGGGCGGGATTGAGCTGCCTCCTGAGTTTGGTATTCTGGCCGAGGCTTATAAACTGCTTTCTGAAGATTATGTGGATAAGAGCAAGCTGGATCCAAAAAAGTTGAGTCAGGGTGCGGTGAAAGGCATGATGGAGGCGCTGGACGATCCCTATAGCTCTTATGTTGACCCTAAAGCTCATAAATTGGCGATGTCCGATTTGGAAGGCAAGTTCGAGGGTATCGGTGCTGTTATAAGCATTAGAGACAAGCAACTGACGATTATTTCTCCGATTGCCGGGTCACCTGCGGAAAGAGCCGGCATCAGAGCTGGAGACAAGATTTTGAAAATAAATGGCGAGCCTACGACAAAGATGACTTTGATTGAAGCAACCACGAAAATCCGTGGGCCAAAAGGTACCAAAGTCACCCTTGTAATACTTCATCCTGACGAGACTGAACCTGTGGAGATCGAGGTGATCCGGGATGAGATAAAAGTGGAGAGTGTTGTCTTTGAGATGCGCGGTGATATCGCCTATATTAGGATCACCCAGTTTTTGAAGTCCACCGGCGGCGACCTTAATGCTGCTCTCAAGAGCGCGATTAGAAAGGGTGCTAGAGGTATTGTGTTAGATTTGCGCAATAATCCTGGTGGCTTGCTAAATGTGGCCGTGGATGTGGCGAGCGAGTTTTTGGCCATGGGTCTGGTAGCTAAAGTGGTGGATGATGAGGGTAAGGAAAGTCAGGTGCCGGTGAAACGGGGTGGTATAGCCACTCAATTACCGCTCATTGTCCTGGTAAACGAGGGCAGCGCCAGCGGTAGTGAGATAGTGGCCGGAGCACTTCAAGACTACGGGCGGGCTAAATTGGCCGGCACCAAAACTTTCGGCAAAGGCAGTGTTCAGACTGTTCGAGAACTAAGCGATGGTTCAGCTTTACATATTACCACCTATCGTTGGCTTACCCCACTGAACAGGCCCATAGATGGTGTTGGGTTGACGCCGGACTTTGTACTTGAGCTTAAAGACGAGGCGCTTGTGGACTGGGCTATCGATTATCTGAGAAAGTTGATAGGCGCTGGGTTGTTGCTTGCTCGAAGCTGAAAACTTTCGAGTGAGTTGGTCAGTTTAATCGTGCCTCTCGTTTTGGCTTTGTAGTTTATAATACCGTCGCTGGTCTTTTGGTCCCCACAAACCAAGTAAGCCGTCACTTCAGGTTCTAGACTACATTTCGATGGTGTCCTTGGTGCTGGGGATTCTGCCTTCAAGTCGTTCGTCAAGGCCGGTTGCGGCATCCAGAGCACGGGCTAGTGCTTTGAATAGTGCCTCAGCTTTGTGGTGGTCATTGATGCCGCTCATGACTCTGGCATGTATATTTATTTTGCCTTCTGAAGCAAAGGAGACGAAGAAGTGGCGGATTAAGTCTGCGGGCATCTTGTCTATGGTGCTGTTATTGAATGTAGCTTCGAATACCGTGTAACCTCTACCTCCGATGTCTAAGGCTACCAGGGCTAGGGCTTCATCCATTGGCACCAATGAATGAGCCATCCTGACTATGCCCCGTTTGTCGCCCAAAGCCTGATTAAATGCCTTGCCTAAAGATATAGCCACGTCTTCAACTACATGGTGATGGTCGGTTCCTGTAGCGGAGAGCTTTATGTCGAATACACCATGCTGGGCCAGCTGGCTAAGCATGTGGTCGAAAAATCGTATCCCTGTGGTTATTTCAAACTGCCCTTTACCGTCAATGTTCAGTTCTACTTTGACTGACGTTTCCTTGGTTTCACGGGTTACCGTTGCTTTTCTCTGGGCCATTTTCGAACCTCGCTATAAATTAGTTTTAACTTGATAAGACTGTACTAGCGCAACTTACTTAGTGCCTCAAGCAGTGCCTCGGTGTGTTCTGGTTTGCCAACGCTTATGCGAAGGCAGTCCTTTAGCTCCGGAGTATCGAAATAGCGAATGAAGATACCTTTTTTTTGCAATGCCTGGTGAATTGTTTTGGCTTTGCCATCGAGTACCGAGCAAAGGACAAAATTGGCTTGTGAAGGATAGACCTTCAGCCAGTCAAACTGGCATAACTGGTTAATGAGTCGTTCTCGCTCCGAAGTGACGGCCTTGATTGTGTTGCGGAGGTAGTCAATATCCTTCAATGATTCGAGCGCTGCTACCTGGGCAGCAGCGTTCACATTATATGGTTGCTTTATTTTCATCAGATACTTGACTAAATTGGCGGAGAAAATACCGTAGCCTACTCTTAGTCCCGCCAAGCCTGCCCATTTGCTGAAGGTGCGCAGCACTATGAGGTTGGGGTGCTTTGGAACTAAGTGAGCAACTGTCGTGCCGCTGAATTCAAAATAAGCCTCGTCTACTACCACCAGAGCATTGTTATTGAGGAGTTCCAATATTTGGGGTTGAGGTGTAAGGTTACCTGAAGGATTGTTGGGTGAGGCAATAAAAATGACCTTGGTTCGTCTATTCAGGGATTTCTTTATGGCTGCGATGTCAATAGAAAAATCTTGCTTTCTCTGTATATTTACGACTGCCCCACCGCAAACATCAGTGCTGAAGGAATACATGCCAAAAGTTGGCGGGCAGTTAATAACTCTGTCTCCGGGTTTGATGGTTAGACGGAGGATAAGGTCAATGAGCTCGTCACTGCCAGCGCCGGCGATTATATAATCGCAACTCAATCCTGTGTATTCCTCTAACGCCTTTCTTAATTCCCGTTGTTCCGGGTCAGGATAAAGGTGATAATACACATAGTTGGCTAAAGCCTTTTTGACTCTGGGTGAGCAGCCGTAAGGGTTTTCATTGCCGTCGAGTTTGATTATTCTATCGGGCGGGATCTCAACGCGCTGACCGAGCACTACAACTGGCTCAATGGGGGTATATGCCTTCATTGATTTAAGTTCGGGCCTGATTAGCCGTTCGATATCTTCGGATGAGAACATTTTTAGCGCTCCGCAAAGTGTCGCAGCCTTTTGCTAATTGCTTGGGCATGACCTTTAAGCCGTTCAGCTTCAGCTAAGGTGATAGCTGCCTCTGCCAGCTTTTTTTTAGTTTTATCCAAAGCTACAATGTTGGTTATTTTAATAAAATCTTCGACGCTGAGCGGTGAACTGAATCGGGCACTGCCTCCTGTAGGCAAAACATGGCTTGGTCCGGCGATATAATCGCCCAGTGCCACAGGCGAGCTATCACCGACGAATATGCAGCCGGCATTCCGAATTTTCCGAAGGTGACGGCCGGGGTTACGTACCATCAACGATACATGTTCTGGTGCATACATGTTCACCAGGTCTATAGCTTCATCTATACTGTTAACCAGTACTATAGCGCCTCGGGCTTTCAAAGCTGCTTCGGCGATTTTTTTCCGTTCCAAATCCAAAAATTGTTTATTCACTTCCTTTTGCACCTCTTTGGCCAACTTTGATGAGGTGGTAATTAGAATCGCCGAGGCGTGGGGGTCATGTTCAGCTTGAGCTATGAGGTCAGCAGCGCAGTATGACGCATTGGCTGTGTGGTCAGCCACAATGACTATTTCACTTGGTCCTTGCAGTCCGTCTACATCTACTGTGCCGTAAACCATCTTTTTAGCCGTAACAACAAAAACGTTTCCAGGACCGCAGATTTTATCTACTTTGGGTACAGATTCGGTTCCGAAAGCCAGTGCGGCTATGGCCTGGGCTCCACCTACTTTGAAGATGCGGTCGACCTTGGCAACATTTGCTGCCACAAGTGTTGCTGGTGGAATTGAGCCATCCTTTTGTGGAGGAGTGGTCATGATTATCTTCTTTACGCCAGCTATGCGGGCTGGAATGGCTGTCATCAGTACCGTAGAGGGATAAGCGGCAGTACCGCCCGGCACATAAATGCCCACATTGTCCAGAGGCCTCACCTGCCGTCCCAGACCATGGCGCAGAAAACCGGACTCAAGCCTTTGTCTACACATAGAGTGGAACTTCTCTATCCTGTTTGCTGCCAGTCTGATGGCGGCTATTAGCCTTTCGCCTGCAGTTTCGCAGGCGGTAGCAATTTCGTCCTGAGTTACTTCCAGCGAGCTGAGCTCGACCTCATCCAGTTTCCTAGTGTAGCTGAAAAGGGCCCTATCGCCATGATTGCGCACATCTGAAAGTATGCGCTGGACGATTTCTTCAATTGAGGACTCTTTTTTGCTTGGCCGCTCCGGCGATACAGTAATTCCAATGGGAGGTACTTCTCTGCTGAGGAGGCCTTTTGCCTTTGCAAAACCTTCGATTATTTGCATCTCTAGACAGTCCCGGCTGCCTGACAAAATGTTTTGACCAAAGAGCTTATTTTCTGCCTCTTAACAGGTGATTCCAGGCTATCTTTGTTTCCAATAAGACAAGCGACCGATTGGAAGAGCGTATCTATGATTCTGAGATTGTGCTGGGCCAATGTTTTTCCTGTCTGTGTGTTTTCAATAAGTAAGTCAGCGTCCTCGGGCAGAAAAGCCTCACTGGCTCCCCAGGTAGGTATCACTCTGTACTGGCTAACGTGGTTATCACGAAGGTACTTGTCAGCGATGTTTATATACTCTGAGGCCACCCTTAACGGTAACTGCTTATTGGCCTGCAGTTTCTTGAGCTGGTCGATACTGTGAGCAGGCAAATCCTGGCTGACTACAGCTACTACTTTTACCTTGCCGAAGCCTAGTTCGGCAAGCTCGATAACCGGGCTTGAAGGGAAGCGATAGAGGTGGTCAAGGAACCAATCTTTGCCAGTTATAGCCAGATCAAAATTACCAGTAGCTACCTGCTGCGGCATATCCTGTGGTCTAATTACCTTGATATTTACCCAGTCGAGTTTGCATTTTGGGCGATGGCTTAGCTTGCGTCCCGAATAACCTTGTAGTTTTAGTCCCGCGTTGCTAAGGAATTCAGCGGTTGGTTCTTGTTGATGCCCATCAGGCAAAGCTAGCCAGACCTTTTCTGTGTTAAGGTCAGGCTTGAAGCTGTTGAGTCTGCTGTACGGTTGAGGTTTAATCTGCAGCCATGGTTTGACTTTCATTTCATCCTTGCGGCTGAAATAAGCTATAACCTGGCTGACATTCTTGGTCTGCCAGCTTTCCCGGTTAGCAATAAGAAAGGCATTAGTGGGCACCGCGGTTTTCAGCGGTATCAGACTTTGGGTTTGTAGTTCCTTTTCGTCCTTAGCCTGTAGCAGTACCAGGTCAGCATTTTCTGGAGGATAGACTGCGGCAGCTCCCCACACCGGAAAGATTCTAAACCTTCTCAATCTTAAGCTCAGAGCTAGTGATTCTGCCAGGTTTGGATACTCGGTCACTATGCGCCAGTTGTGTTGTGCGATCGATACTTCTTGAAGACTGGATATAGTTCCATAGCGGCTGGCAGCCAGATAGAGATTTCCTTTACCATATTCTAAATCGGTTATCTTCAGCAAGGCACTGCTTGGATATTTTGTAATAAGTTCTTCAATCCAGTCTAGGCCGCAGATCCCCAAATCATAGTTGCCTATAGCTACTTGTATGGGGATATCTTTTTCCTGAAATATTTTGGCTGATAAGTTGGGGAGGCTTGGTGACTGGAGGCGATAGAACCGTGTTTTAGCACTGTAGTTGTCAAATTCGAGGCCGATCGTTTTTAAAAAGCAAGCTGTTGCTGTCAAGAGTCTGCCTTTGGGCAGGGCTATTTTGATGTTGTCCTGCTGGGGCGTGGTAAGCAAGTTATGACGAACCTCCTATTAGATTGGCAGCCTGTGCCACTGATGATATTTCTCTCTTCAAGTTTTGGCTCTGGTCTGTAATAAGGAAAAGCTGTGGCTCACCTTGGACTGTGATTATCCATCGCCTGTCTGATTGACTTCCGTCAAAGTCAATTTCGACCACGCAGCCAGCCTCACGAAGCGATTCTGCCCACTCGAAGCAGGTTTTTATTGCTTTCAGTGCCATCGTATTGCATCTAATCAAGACTTCCTGCTGTGATTTTTGTTTAGGCTTGGGTTGAACGGATGTCATTGGCTCGATATAGAGGGCAAAGCCGCAGGCTGGAGTGCTCTTGCCACCAATAAGCGATATGAGGTTGTCGTATCTGCCTCCGCTGCCAAGTATGGTGCCACTGGCAGAGAACTTAAAACAAAGTCCTGTATAGTATTCGAATCCTCTAGTGGATGTAACATCAATCTGATAATTAAAGTCCATGGCGTCAAGAAGCTTGGCAATTTCAATGAAATTGTCGAGCTGAGCTTTTAATTCTGCACTAATTTGTGGCATGGCTTTCAAATTTTTCAAATAGCTACTGGATTTACCTCTTGAACCCAGAAGAAGTGATAGGAATTTGCCCACGTGTGAATTACCCAAATCTGTTTTAGTCAATACTTGCCAGTTACCATCGAAAATCTGATCCATAAGACTGGTCTCTTCGTCTGGACTGAGCTTCAATTCCTTAAGTAAAGCCTTCAATATGCCGGCATGCGACAGTTGTATTTCAATGTCACTGATGTTCAGGGTTTGCAGAATTTTAGTAGCTAAGAGAATTAGCTCTACATCGGAGGTCGTTTTATCGCTGCCTATGAGTTCGACTCCGCATTGCCACCGCTCCCTGTTTTCTTTACCGGTTTCTTCGAAAGCAAACACGTTGGTGACATAAAAGAGCCTGGCTATTTGCTGCTGAGATAGATTTTCGACATATAGTCTGGCAACCGGTATGGTTCCATCGGGTCTCAGCACTACCCTTTCACCACTCCAGCCATCCCAATCGAGAAAAGAATATACCTTGTTCAACTTGCTTGGCGTAAGTGTGCCAGCAGTGGTGAACAGGTGCAGATACTCTAATGTCGGAGTTCGCACCTCATGGTAACCCCATCTGGTGCATGTGTGGCGAAAGACATCTTCTATGTGGCGGAATATTTCCGTGTCTTTCGGCAGCAGGTCTCGTGCGCCTTTACATTTATGACTTACCATAATTCGTAAACCTTAACCAAAGTTGACCTATTCTACACTAATACATTCAACCCTTCAATTTGAATTTTTAGAAGTACCAGTTTGTATTCTGTTTTTGATCAAGCTCAACCGTGGGTCTAAAGACCTCACCTAGCCACTTTTGGCACTTTTGAATGATGATGCCACACTTTATAGGTGTCATATTAGAGTCGTTTGCTGTTATAGCGTTGGGTAAATTATAATTTACAGTGCGGTTGACAATTGATGCTAAAAAACAAACTTAGACTTAGCGTTGGCATTCTTGCTATCTTGTGGATGGTGGCTTCTGTCTCAAGCGGTGTCGGCGCCAGCTCAACCATTATCGAAGTTCTTAGAGTTGATGGTGCTATTGTCCCTGTAGTGGCTGATTACCTAGACCGAGGCATCAGCCGGGCGGAGTCCAAAGGAAGCACTGTGTGCATCATTGAGTTAAACACTCCTGGCGGGCTGCTTAATTCTACAGAGAGGATAGTCCAGCGCATTTTGAACGCCCAGGTACCGGTTGCAGTTTATGTTTCTCCTAGCGGCAGTTGGGCAGCCTCGGCGGGGACTTTCATTACTATATCGGCCCATATTGCTGCTATGGCTCCAGGGGCAAGCATAGGCGCAGCTCACCCGGTAGCAGTTGGTCAGGAGATGCCAGAGGAGATGAAAAAGAAGGTAACTGAATATTCGTCTGCCTGGATCCGGAGTATTGCACAGATGCGGGGCCGTGACCCGGAACAGGCGGAACTGGCGGTTTCGGAAAGCAAGTCGTTCACCGCATCTGAAGCTTTAGAAGCCAAGCTCATTGATTTCCAGGCCGATGATCTGGAAAGCCTGATTAACCAGATCAATGGTAGGAAGGTCACTTTAGCCAGTGGCCGGGAAATTATTATCGATACTACCGACTATGTGCTAAGCAGGAATGAAATGAATCCGCTTGAGCGGTTTTTGCATGTTATAAGTGACCCTAACATTGCATATATTTTGCTTAGTCTGGCTGTGATAGGCTTAATCACCGAGATCTCTAATCCAGGTCTAATATTTCCTGGTGTCCTTGGGGGCCTATGTCTTTTTATCGCTTTTTACTCATTGGGTGTGCTAAATGCCTACTGGGCTGGCGTATTGCTTATATTGCTGGCTATCGGGTTGTTTGTGGCGGAGGTATTCACCCCTACTTTTGGTGCCCTCACTGCCGGTGGAATTGCCTCGTTGGTTATAGGTGCGCTTCTCCTGTTTAGTCGCAACCCTCCATCGATGCAAATAAATAAGGGCTTAATCGCTGGAGTGACCATAATTATAGCTGCAATCGTTATTTTTGTTATTGGTGCTGCGGTCCGGGGACAGAGGCGGAAAGTGGCCACTGGTGCGGAGGGGCTTATTGGTAAAGTGGCTGTAGTTAAGCAACCTCTTGCCCCGAAAGGCAAGGTTTTTATTGATGGTGAACTCTGGACCGCTATGATCGATAGTGGTAGAGCAGAACCAGGAGAGGAGGTGACAGTAACCAAGGTCGAAGGACTGAAGCTAATTGTGACCAAAAGTAAAACTAAAAAAAGGAGGAGAACGTGAATATAATTATCATCGTCGCTGTTGTCATATTCGGAATAATAGTCTTGGCGGCGGCTATCAGGATTGTCAATGAGTATGAACGTGGTGTTGTCTTTCGCTTAGGCCGTTATGTGGGCGTTCGAGGTCCAGGTCTTATCCTTTTGATTCCATTCATTGAACGTATGATTAAGGTTGACCTTCGCGTCGTCACGATGGATGTTCCAACTCAGGAATGTATTACATTGGATACAGTTACTGTCAAGGTAGATGCTGTGGTGTATTTCAGGGTTATGAGGCCTGAAGACGCGGTACTAAATGTGGAACAGTACATCAGGGCTACATCATTGCTGTCACAAACCACACTACGAAATGTCGTAGGTCAGTCTGAACTGGAAGACCTGCTGGCTCATCGGGATAAAATCAATGAGAAACTCCAGACACTGATTGATGAAGGTACTGAGCCATGGGGCATAAAAGTTAGCATGGTGGAGGTTAGAGACGTTGAGTTGCCTGAAGCGATGCAACGAGCGATGGCAGCCCAGGCTGAAGCTGAGAGAGAGAGACGGGCTAAAATTGTTCATGCGGAAGGTGAATATCAGGCGGCAGAAAAGCTTGCCGAGGCAGCCAAAGTTATTGCCAGTCAGCCTGCAGCGCTTCAACTTCGCTATCTTCAGACGCTAACCACAATTTCTACCGAGCGAACCAATACGATAGTCTTCCCCCTGCCTATAGATTTGATAACGCCGATGCTGGGCAAACTCAGCCCATCGAAAAAATAGCTAGGCTATCTGAGCAAAAATAAACCCTCACCCCTGCCACCGCGAGCTGGCAGGGGTGAGGACATTATTTTATCACCGTCACGTCACCGGCCACAATTTCAGCAAAACTGCCATCGGGTCGGCGCAAAATAAGGTTACCGTTTTCGGTGACTATTTCAGCTATGCCCTGTTCGATTGTGTTACCGGTCTTGACCTGTATCCATTTACCAAGGGTCTCTAAATTGTCTCGCCATTCTTTGTATATAGCGGCACCAGCCCTAACCTCCAAATATAGCTGTTCGAGACTATCCAGTAGAACACTGATGAACTCGGTCTGAGGTATTTCTCTACCTAGTTCGTGTGACAGGCTGGTGGCAATGTGCGAAATCTCAGTGAAAGCCGTGGGGTCGAAATTTATATTTATACCTATGCCCACAATAGCAAAAGCTACCTGCTTTCCCTTAACTTCATTTTCTATAAGGATGCCACATACCTTTTTGCCTCGAATCAAAACATCGTTAGGCCATTTGATATGTGCTTGTAAACCAGTCACTTTCTTTATGCTTATGACTACAGCCAGTGAAGCTAACATGATGAGCTTAGGTAAGGCATCCAGAGAAGGCTTAAGAATAACAGACATAGCTAAGCTACCTTCGGGTGATAACCATACCCTGCCCAAGCGTCCTCTACCAGCTGTTTGAGTTTTAGCCATGATTACTGTTCCCTCCGCTGCCCCCTCTCTGGCTACCTTTCTAGCAACATCCATGGTTGAAGGGATGCTGGGGAAAAAAAGTATCTGTCGCCCGACAAACTTTGTGTTTAATCGGCTTTGGATAGAGGTTTTGAAACCATGGCCTGGAGTCATTTGTTACAGCCTGGCGTTAGTTTCCAGTTAGTATACCGATATACTGAGGTTTATGTCTATTTAGCATTCTTGACATTTTGATCAAAGCCAATTAGCATTGACAACAAAATATTGAGATTAGGGGTTAGACCATGGAAAGTAAAGATTTGGATTATCTGGCTGATAAAGTAGCTACATTGATTCTTGGGTCGAACAGAGTTGTAGTCTTCACCGGGGCTGGAGTAAGCACTGAGTCAGGTATCCCTGACTTTCGCAGTCCTGGGGGCATCTGGAGTCGGTTTGATCCTGATGACTTCACAATTCAGAAGTTCATGCGTAGTCCTGAGACCAGGAGGATGCAGTGGCAGCTGTTAAGGGAAGGTAGCCTTCTGCAGGATGCTGAGCCGAACCAGGCTCATTATGCAATCGCCGAGCTGGAGAAACTTGGCAAGCTGACGTGCGTTATTACACAGAATATTGATAACCTCCATCAAAAGGCAGGAAACTCGTCAGAGAAGGTGTTTGAGCTTCACGGCAACATGAAGCGGGTGCGGTGTATGAGTTGTGATAGTCGTTTTCCGATGGAGGTGATTCTGCAGCGGCTTAAGGAGGAAGAAGTCCCTGATTGTCATTTGTGTCGTGGTATTTTGAAGCCGGACGCCGTTTTTTTTGGTGAGGCATTACCGCAAAAGACACTAAATGATGCTATTTACCATTCTCGGCATTGCGACCTTTTCATTGTTATCGGTTCTACTTTGGTGGTCTATCCAGCGGCTTATATGCCTATGTATGCTGTAGAGGCTGGAGCTAAACTGGTCATAATAAATCTCAGCCCTACGCCGATGGATTCTCGAGCTACGGTGCTTATTACCAGTAAGGCAGGTGAGGCAATGGCGAAGATCATAGAGCGGGTAAAAAAACGATAATCAACCTTAAGGCAGAATTGTTACAATTGGAAGAATATGGCTTAAGGAAAAGTAAGACCGAACGGAGGCGAGAGAAAAAGACCAGGAGAAGATTTAAGCTTCACAGCAGAGGCCTCAGGATGGTGTACCATTATGTTATTGGGCGGTTGAGGGCAAATAAGAAATGGGCCGTGTGGAAAGAAGGTGTAACGGTCTTATTATTCGTGGAAATCTAAAATTTGCTTGGAGGTAAGGATATGCGAAAGTTGTTGCCTTTAGTCTCTGCATTTTTGATACTGGCTGGTAGCTGTCTGCCTGTTCCTTCATCGCCAGCGAATGAACCCCCCATTGCTTTTATAGATTCGGTATCAGCAGCTAGGATTTCTCCGGGTGAGATAGTAACTTTTGCTGGCCATGGTGTGGACCCTGATGGCGGGTCAATAGCTGCTTATAGTTGGCGGTCAAGTATTGACGGTCAGTTGAGCACGACAGCATCATTTAAAACGTCATCCTTATCAGTAGGTACTCATACCATATGGTTTAAGGTTCAAGATAGTGATGGGGCTTGGTCGAAGGAAGTTTCATGCACGGTGGTTGTTCTACCAACCGGGATTGTTATGCCGGTCATAAATCTGTTTGAAGCTAATCCGCCGAGCGTTGCAGTTGGTGAGTCCTCTGTTCTGCGCTGGGATGTCTTGGGGGCATCGATGGTGAGAATAGACCCGGATATCGGGAATGTGGCCTTGGCGGGAAACAGAGTGGTATCGCCCACCAAGGCCACGGTATATACTCTGACCGCAACCAATCAATTTGGAACTGTTACGGCTACAACCGGTGTGGCGGTTACTACTGTGCCTTCAAAAATCGTAGAGCTATATTCAATAGCTGCAGAGGATGGACATGTGAGGCGTGACGGACATGTTGGGCCGGAGCCAAGTGTTGGAGATACTGCCGCAAACGTAGCCATGCAAGCGTTTTTGAGTTTTGATATTTCGGCTATACCCAAAGGTGCTAAGATAAGTTCTGCCTTTTTAGATTTGACACTTGCTGAGGTGGTTGGCTCGCCATTTACAATGCTTGGAAAGTTGTATATTTATAGCTGTCAGTATACAGAACTTCGCAGTCGCGATTTCGTCATTGGTATCCTGCCTGGAGCCATCTTTTGGATTGCAGCCATGCCTACCTATCCTATCAGTTCCAGCCAGCTGGTTGATGCTATTCAGGCACAGGTCGACGCTGGCAGCAGTCGTTTTCAGGTTCGCTTGCAATTTGAGAAGGACTTTTACATGTATGGAGTAGCTGATTATTTGACGCTAAAGTCAAATAAGACCAGGCTGGTTGTTAAGTATCAGGATTGAGGTGTACCGAAAGTAGTTACTGCTTAGCTTTTGGGCTATCTAAAATTGTATTCATAAAGAAATGAAGAAGCCGTTGTTTCCATTCCTCTGATCGTATTACTGGGTCTAGGTTGTGTAACCAGCCCTGCAATTCAACCGCCTATAAACTCTTTGGATGCGCAACCACCGAGCATATCGGCCACCGAGTCTGCGATCCTTAGCTGGAATGTTTCCGGTGCCAGCAAAGTTAGCATAGAATATATTACAAGATAAAAAATCGAGGCACTGCACTGGCTGGTGCCAGCACTTCGGCTCTGGTTATCGATGGTGTTGTTAAAGGATACGATAGTGTGGCTCCTCTTGGTGTGGGGGAGTCGAGGGAGGAAAGCTTCGGTGCTTATTCCTATGCTTGCGGCGGTACCTCTGATACCGTAGCGGTGCTTGTCGATAAAGATAATATTGTAACGGAAGGCTCTGAAGCGAATAATTCATTCTCAGAGTCGTGGATGTGCATAATTTTCCTGCCGCCTATAGTTGAAATACAGAGACCTGATTTGATCGTGGAAAACATTTGGCGCTCGGGGGGCAAATTCTATTACAGGGTAAAGAACCAAGGCAGCCTGAATTCTGCCGCATGCAGTGCACAACTATACATTAATGGTGTTTTGAAAGATTCGGATTCTGTGCCTGCTTTAGCTGCGGGGGCTTCAGCTGATCGGATGTTTGCCGTTATATTCATTTGTCCTGTCGGCACTCCATATAACATTGAAGTGCGCGTTGATACTGGCAACACCAATGCTGAAAGTAATGAGGGGAACAATGTTCGTACGGTGGTATGGGTATGTGGGGATCTTATGCCTTGAAATCAGGGCACCGTCTCTCCTACTTCGAAGCGATAACTTTCGATGACCGGGTTGGCCAGGAGTTTGCGGCACATCTCATCAATCTGTTTTTTAGCTCTGTCTGGGTCGGTTTCTTGAAGTCGAACTTCTATATATTTGCCGGCTCGGACGTCCTCGACCGAGGTAAAGCCAAGGTTATGCAGTGCTCCCTTTATAGTCAAGCCTTGAGGGTCGTTTACCGTGGGTTTTAGTGTGATGTAGACCTTAGCCAGATACATTCTGAAGCGCCTTACCAGTTAAACGCTCGTACGCCTCTCGATAGCGCCTAGTTGTGGCTTCGACGACATCAGACGGCAGCACCGGTGCTGGTGGCTCCTTGTTCCATCCTGAGCTTATCAGCCAGTCTCGAACTGGCTGTTTATCAAAACTTGGCTGAGACCGTCCTACGATATATTGGGCAGCATCCCAGAAGCGACTTGAATCCGGCGTTAGCAGTTCGTCGATCAGGATAAGCTTACCATCAATGTAGCCGAACTCGAATTTGGTATCAGCAATAATAATGCCTCGCTCTCGGGCATAGTCCCTGGCGTATTGATAAATGGCCAGACTTTTTTCTTCTAGGTCAAGGGCTACTCTTTTTCCCACCAGGTCTTCCAGTTCTTTTTTGTTTAGAGGCAGGTCGTGCCCGATGTCAGCCTTTGTGGTTGGTGTAAATAGAGGTTGCGGTAACTCCTGGCTCTCTTCCATACCCTTGGGTGTGGGCATACCAGAAATGGTACCAGACTCTTTATATTCTGACCACGCTGAACCTGCCATATAGCCGCGGACTACGCACTCCACAGGGACACGTTCGGCCTTTAAGACCACCATCGACCGACCTAATAGGTAATCTGGTACTGTAACCTTGGGTGGAAGATACGGTCTTAGCGAATCGGCTGTGTCAACAGGTGTAATGAGGTGGTTTGGCACTATGTGGCATGTCTTTTCAAACCAGAAACATGAGAGCTGGTTAAGAACCAGCCCTTTATCTGGTATAGGGTTGGGCAAGACCACATCAAAGGCGGAGATGCGGTCAGTGGAAATTATCAACAACTTATCGCCCAGATCATAGGTGTCTCGGACCTTGCCCCGGCAGAACAAGGTTAGTGGTAAATTTGTCTCTGTTACAATGGCCGACATAGTACTGTTTCGTTTAAAGCGCGTGTGGCGCTAGTTCTTCATTTTTAACCCTTTTAACTTCCCTTTTTTCGGTTAAGCCAAGTCGGTGGAAGACTATATCAATATACCTTGTGAAATAGTTATAGTTAAATAGCGGTTCTAGTTCTGATTCGGATAAGTGGGTTGTTACGTCGGCATCGACTTTAAGCAAGTCAAGTAAACTGGTTTTCAACTTCCAGGCCTTCATGGCGTTCCGCTGGACTAGTTCGTAGGCTTTTTGTCGGCTTAAGCCCTTATCTATGAGGGCTAAAAGAACCCGTTGTGAAAAGACTAGTCCCTGGGTAAGCTCGAGGTTGCGACGCATATTATCGGGGTAGACCTGAAGCCCTTTCATTACAGAGGTGAAGATGGTCAGTATATAGTCCAGCACCAGACAGGCATCAGGGAAAATAACCCGTTCAGTGGAGGAATGGCTGATATCCCTCTCGTGCCAGAGAGCCACGTTCTCCATGGAAGTCAAGGCGTAACCCCTTATTAGTCTAGCCAGCCCGCAGACACGTTCACATAGTTCTGGGTTTCGTTTGTGGGGCATTGCCGAGGAGCCCGTCTGTCCGACGGCAAAAGGCTCCTCTGCTTCCAGAATTTCAGTTCTTTGCAAACTTCTGATTTCGGTGGCGAACTTCTCAAGTGAACTGGCAATGATGGCTAAGGTAGTCACGAATTGGGCGTGTCGGTCGCGCTGTAGAATCTGGCTGGATATCGGTGCTGGAGATAATCCCAGTTTAGCACAAGCTATCGCTTCGACTTCTGGTGGCACGGTGGCGTAGGTACCTACAGCTCCAGAGATTTTACCCACGCTGATAGTTTTCTCAGCTTCGGCCAGCCGAGCTGCGTTTCGTTTCATTTCTTGCGCCCATAACGCCAGTTTAAGACCGAATGTGATGGGCTCGGCATGAACGCCGTGCGTTCGACCTATCATTATGGTTTGCTTGTGTTCAATGGCTCTAGCCTCTAAAACTGAGATAAGTTCGGCAATATCTTGAGTCAGAAGCGTTGATGCTTCTTTCAATTGGAGGCTAAGCGCCGTATCCATGACGTCTGAGGAGGTGAGACCAAGGTGGATAAACCTAGATTCCTCTCCCAATGATTCACTTACTGCCTGAAGAAAGGCTGTCATATCATGATGGGTTATTTTGAGGATTTCTGCAATTCGTTCCAGTTTGTAGGTAGCTGTCCTTATTTTGGAAATGGCTTCTTTGGGAATGATGCCTATTTCTGCCCAGGCTTCGCAGACAGCAATTTCCACCTGCAGCCATTTTTCGAATTTATTTTCTTCTGACCATATTTTTTTCATCTGGGGGCGAGAATAGCGCTCAATCATGTTTCTCTCCGACGATTAGCCTTCTGCCAGTTTCTGTTTGTATTTTTCAAATGCCTCTCTTATGTCATGATGTTTAATACCCAGGATCTGGGCGGCTAATAAAGCTGCGTTTCTGGCCCCTGAAGTGCCGATGCCAACACAAGCTACTGGTACTCCGGACGGCATCTGCACGATGGAGTACAATGAATCGATACCTTTGAGGTCGCTAGTGGGCAAGGGCACGCCGATAACAGGCAAAGTTGTGAGGCTGGCAATAACGCCAGGCAAGTGTGCGGCAAACCCAGCGGCAGCGATGATAACCTCAATTCCGCGTTCTGCGGCTGTAGAGGCATATTCACGCACCCGCCCTGGGTTTCTATGGGCTGATATAACGCTAAATTCATATTCGATGTTTAGCTGTTTTAGCATGTCCAGAGCTGGCTGTATCAGGGGCTCGTCGTTTTTGCTACCTATTACTACACCAACCAGTGCCATCTAGTTTACCTCCCTGGCTGCGATGTCTTTGCGGTAATGGCAGCCGTGAAAATGGATGCGTGATATATTCTGGTAGACTTTGTTTCTGGCTTCAAACATAGTTTTCCCAGTTGCTGTTACCGTAAGTACACGTCCTCCATCAGTATATATCTGTGAATTTTTGCCCAGCTTGGTTCCAGCGTGAAAGACCAGGATGTCTTGGTCTAATGTCTCTAGACCTATGATCGGAAAGCCCGTTTCATAATTCCCGGGATATCCGCCTGATGCCATCACCACGCCAACACAGACCTCCTCGCTCCACTCAGCGGTTATTTCGCTGAGCCTGTTATCTACTACAGCTAGGAGAATGTCCACTAGGTCCGTCTTAAGGCGGGGTAGTATAGCTTGGGTCTCCGGGTCACCAAACCTGGCATTAAATTCTAATACTTTGGCTCCTTCGGCGTCAATCATCAGTCCAGCGTAAAGCACCCCTTTATAGGGTATACCCTCGTTTGTCATAGCATGTATTGCAGGTTCTAGTATCTTTTTCGTCACTTGCTGCATCAATCCGGCGTCGAAAAACCCCGGGGGGCTATAGCTTCCCATGCCGCCAGTGTTGGGACCTTGATCGTTATCAAACACTCTTTTGTAATCACAGGCTGGAACCATCGGGACAACTGTTTTGCTATCGGTGAATACCAATAGGCTCACCTCTTTTCCTGTAAGGCATTCCTCAATTACTACGCTGTCCCCAGCCGGGCCGAAAACCTTAGCTTGCATAATATCTGACAGGGCCCTTTGGGCCTCCTCTTTGGTAAAAGCTACAGTCACTCCTTTGCCTCCTGCTAGCCCATCTGCCTTAACAACGATGGGTACGGGCTGAGATTCTAGGTATTTTTTAGCTTCTACGTAATTGGAAAAAGTAGCACCTCTAGGGCAGGGAATGGCATACTTCTGCATGAGTTTCTTGGCGAAAACTTTGCTGGATTCAATCTGTGTGCCAGCTTTAGATGGGCCGAAGATGGTCAAGCCTAGCTGCTCGAAACAATCTACAATACCGGCAGCCAGCGGCGCTTCTGGACCAACGACTGTGAGGTCAATATTGATGTCCCGTGCTGCTTTAGCTAAAGTTTCAATGTCAATTGGTTTTATATTCAGATTACGGGCGAAACGTGCTGTCCCAGCATTACCTGGTGCAACGTAAAGCTCTGTTACTCTGGAGCTTTGAGCAATCTTCCAAGCCAGTGCGTGCTCCCGCGCTCCGCCGCCGACGACCATTACTTTCAATGATGGCCCTCTTATGTGTCTGTGTGCCAGTTCAGTACGGCAACTCTTTCTTGAATTTTTCAGCCTGGACGGGGTCGAGCATTTGAATTAGCTTCACCAATGCGGCAACATGTTCTTTTTCGTCGTCTAGTATATGTTCCAAAACCCTTACTGCCTCCTCATCCTCTAAAGCGTCGATGTGCTCTTCATACTGATTAATAGCTTCTAATTCTGCTATTAAATCTGCGCGGAGCATTGCCAAGTCTAGCTCTTGTTCATTATCGATATCGGTTGGTTCATCAAATGGATAGCTCATTTCACTCTCCTTACACGCTTAATACCCAAGAGGTTATTTACTGTATTTCCGGTGGCAGTCCAACTCTCTGAATTACAATTAAGTACTTGAGTATAACTGGTAGGGAGGGTAAAATCAAGTAGTGTGTCTATGATACAGCGGCGTAGGATGTGAGTCTTGTTTTATATACTTTACGGGAAGGACGATTTCTCTCTCCAGCAGAAGCTTGGGGAGATAAAACAAGGGCTGGGTGGCTCAGAGATGCTGGCATTCAATACCAGGGTGCTGGATGGCCGGTGCCTGAGCCTGAATGAGCTTGTAGCTGAGTGCAATACTGCACCATTTTTGTGTCCATTCCGGTTGGTTATTGTTAAGGGTTTGCTGGAACGCTTCGAGCAAGAATCTGGCTTGAAACAGCGGAGTGCTCGTACCAAAGCAAAACTAGATTCCAGTTTTGAAGAATGGATGAGGTTGCCGGACTACGTGAGGCAGATGCCAGTAACTACTGTGCTTATTCTGATTGATGGTGAGTTGGGTAAGGGAAAGCGGACTAATCGTTTATTACATGCTTTGACGCCGCTGGCTGAAGTCATAGCCTTTCCCCAATTCAAGGATAATGTTTTACGCCAGTGGATACAAAACCGCGTGGAGCAAAGTGGTGGTACCATCTCGGCTGGCGCTATCAAGTTGTTGATAGAGCTTGTAGGTGCTGATTTATGGGCAATGAGTAATGAGATAGATAAGCTGCTTACTTTTTGTTCCGGACAAACTATAACCGAGGACAGTGTTAGGAAGGTGACAAGTTATGCTCGTGAAGCTAATATTTTTTCCCTGGTGGACGCTATCCTTGAAGGGCGAAGAAAGATAGCTCAGCAGTTGCTTTATCGGTTACTGCAGGAGGGTGCAACTGCTCCCTATATTTTGACTATGATTACCCGCGAGCTACGATTAATAGTCATGGCTAAGGAGCTTGGGCAGGAATTGTTACAGCGTGAAATTCGGGATATGCTGGAATCAGCTCCGGATTTTGCATTGCAGAAGGCATTAAAGCAGGCTAGGGCATATACATTTGAGCGGGTGAAGAGTACGTACCATAGCCTCCTTGAGGCCGATATCGCTATAAAATCGGGCAAATACGATGGTGACCTAGCCTTAGCCGTTTTGATAGCGGAGCTCTGCCAAGATTGAGCTTGTTATATTGCCATAATTCTGGGCGTAAAACAACGTTGCATAATTTGATGCCTGTTCGACAAGCTGTTGGTACCGATATAAATTGTCCAAGCCAAACTTCTTTTTCAGGGGTCGGCAGCATTACTTTATTAAAAAGTTTTTTGACACTACAATGGTGGTGTATTAGAATGTGGGCAGTTTTGAAGCTAATACTATACGTAGAATAAGAATGAAAAAATTCGAGGCAATTGCTTGTTATGTAAGGTCGGCAAGGTTGCCTGAGCATATTTACGATGATAAAAAAAGAGGCTTGGTCAAGTTTGTGCTAGCAGTTGGTTTCTTGATGTCAGTTCATTTAATCGGTCAAATGGGCTGTCTGATACCGCCGCCTAAACCTGACGACTTAATTGCAGCAGCTCAAGAGGAGATATCTAATAACCTGAGGCGGCTTGACGAGCAAGGAAGCGTAAAGCCTGCTCCGTTATCCCCACTGGGTATTGACCTGCATGCTATCGAGTCACAGGTAATCAAACTCAATCGGGGTGGGTCTGGTGGACACGGGGGTTCTGGTGGTGGCAGCGGAGGTGGGGGTAGAGGCTGACGTTGACGATAGTGCTAGTCGTCGACTAGCCGGTTGCACGCGATTTAATGATGAGAAGATGTAAATTTTATCGCCTGTTACTGCTACTGGCTCTATTTAGTGTCCTAACTAGCTGTGTTCCAAAAGAGTTGATTAGAAGGGAGTTTGTTGATTGTTTGGTGCGTATGAACAGGTTGACTATAGATAAGGCATGCCTCGAGTTGCAAGTGATTGACAGGCGCATTTATTCAACAGAGGAAAAGATGATGAAACTCGAGCAAGTGGTGACGCCATCGCTGGGGTGGGTGGAAGATAAGAAAGCAGAGTTGCTGAATAGATTCGTTTCTGGCTCGTGGTCTAGTTGGGTTACCCAAGAATGTCTCCAGGGGTTGAAAAATGACCGGTATGAGGTGACAGCGTTGGAGCTGTTAGTATATGAAATTGGGACTCCAAACCAAAAATTTGTTGCCACAATTCAGGTTAGGGATTTGGAAACAGGGGAGCAAGGCGATTGGCAAGAATTCATGAACGAACTTGAAATAGAAAGAGCCTCTCTGGAACGTTGGAGACAGCAAGAGATTGAGCACGCAAAGCAGTCCGCATCAATGGTACAGGCTGTGTTAGAGCACTTGGCAGAGTGGAAAATACAAAGGGTTGATAGTTATACCTATATCATCAGTGGCTATGGTTTGGGGCTTGCTGGCGGGCTTACCGATGGTACATGGGTCTATCTTAGAGATGCCAAAGAAATTGTTCCGGCAAATGCCTATAGTCAAGAATTGCATTATGTGTTGCACGGAAAGTTTTAACCTCCCCATAACATTGTACGTTCTTATTATCATGTAAGATTCTGCCGAGGCTGAATCGGCTTGTTGACTCATATTTACTTCAGCGACAATCAGTCCAAACTACGAATTTTTCTATGTTGCCTGACGCTAAAGAATCATTTTCGTCCCCAAACCATTTCGTGAATTAATACCCGTGGACTCGACACATATGACAAATTTGGGCTAGAATAACAAGTGAAGTTTGTGGAGTTGATGAAATGAATCGCGTGTTAGCTATGATTTTGGCAGGTGGGGCCAGCGAGCGATTGAGCATTCTGTCGGCGGAAAGAGCTAAGCCAGCAGTGCCTTTTGCTGGTAAGTACCGCATAATTGATTTTACTTTGAGTAATTGCGCTAATTCTGGAATTTATAATGTGGCTGTACTTACCCAGTTTAATCCACGTTCTTTGGCACAGCACATCGGTGTCGGTAGACCCTGGGACCTAGACAGGACTACTGGTGGGGTTGTATTACTTCAGCCGTTTTTAAGCCGTTCACCTCGTGATTGGTACAAGGGCACGGCCGACGCCGTTTACCAGAACCTGTATTTCATAGAGGATCAGAAGGTAGATGAGGTGCTTATTTTGTCTGGCGACCATGTGTACTCCATGCGTTACGACCACATGCTGCTTTCCCATCGTAGCCGACGAGCTGATGTAACTGTGGCGGTTACTGAAGTACCTATGTCCGAAGTTTCCAGATTTGGCATCGTTACTTTGGACCATAATGAACGTGTGGTCAGTTTTCAGGAAAAGCCAAAAACTGCCAAAAGCAATCTAGCCTCAATGGGAATATACGTTTTCGACAAAGATGTCCTCATTGATTGTCTTGAGGAGTATGGTGAGAAGAAGGGTGCCTGCGATTTTGGGCAGGATATCTTGCCCGAAATTATTGGAAAGCGTAATGTCTTCGGTCATAGATTTCGCGGCTATTGGCGAGATGTAGGCACAATTGAATCATATTGGCAAGCTAATATGGACTTGATTGTTGATTTACCAGACCTGAACCTTTATGACCCTACCGCTGAAATCAGGACTGCACACAGAGATAAACCACCAGTGAAACTCGGTCCTGATGCCCACGTAGTAAGGAGCTTGATTTCTAACGGCGCTATAATAAATGGTCGAGTGCAGAACTCGATTATCTCCCCCGGGGTATTTATTGAGGAAAACGCCCTGGTGAAAGATTCGATTATTTTTGATGATACTACAATTGGGAAGGATGCCATCATTGACCGATGTATTATTGATAAGCAGGTGTGGGTCAGTCCAGGGTGTCATATTGGCTATGGTGATGATATGACGCCGAACAAGGAAGAGCCGGATAATTTAAGTACGGGCATAACTATAGTTGGCAAGGGCGCCAAATTGCCTAATGGTCTCAAAGTAGGGCGTAATTGCAAGATTGGCTGCTGGGTTGAGGTTAGTGATTTTACCTCTAAAGTTATTCCTAGTGGTGAGAGCGTAGCCAGTAAAGTGCAAAAGCGCCATCGTTTGTAGGGGTGGCTTATGAAATGTGGCGCGTTTACTTTTGTTTTACACAGTCATCTTCCCTACTGTCGTAATGCTGGTCGCTGGCCTCACGGTGAGGAATGGCTGCATGAAGCAGCATCTGAAACTTACATACCTTTGATTAATGCCCTTTATGACCTGAAGCAGGATGGCTGTGCTTTCAAATTAACTTTAGGCATTACACCGGTTTTAGTCGAGCAATTAGCTGATCCATTGGTAATCGAACATTTTGTAGAATTTGTGGAGGATAAAATCCACCGGGCTAAGGCGGATGTGAGCCGCTTTGACAGGGCTGGCGAAGGTCATCTGCTGTATTTAGCTAGGTTTTACCTCGACTATTATCAGAGTATTCTTAACAGTTTTAATGAGAGGTTTGGTCGGGATATAGTGTCTGCGTTTAAGGCTTTGCAGGACGAAGGTTATGTAGAGATTGCTACGAGCGCGGCTACGCATGCATATCTGCCTCTTATAGGACGTGATTCGTCAATTTACGGGCAGCTGCAGGTCGGGAAGCAAAGCTATCAACGACACTTTGGTAGGACGCCGTTCTCCATTTGGCTTCCTGAGTGTGGTTATAGACCTGCCTACTATGTTGGGCAGCCGGGCCGGAGCTATATCAAGCCCGGTCTGGAGTTTTTTATTGCCCAGCTTGGCTTGACCTGTTTCTTTGCTGAGACCCATGCGGTGGAAGGAGGTGAACCGGTAGGCAAGGCTAGAGAAGAGGTTATCGGTCCCTATGCCAATATACCTCGGCGCTATGTGGTACCCTTGGCACAATATTCAGAGCCAACACACAGGACCACTTATTTACCATACTGGGTGCAAACCCCTGAGGTAGCCGTTATTGGCCGAAATAACAGAACTAGTATGCAGGTGTGGTCTGCAGAATGGGGATATCCTGGAGATTTTAACTATCGCGAATTTCATAAAAAGGACGGTATATCGGGACTTCAATACTGGAAGGTTACCGGAGCTAAAACAGATTTGGCATATAAAGAATACTATGACCCTTATTGGGCTGGACAGCGGGTTGTAGAACACAGCTATCATTACTCAAGCCTTGTTGAGGAACTAATTACTGGTTTCTACCAGGAAACGGGCAAATTTGGCATCATTGCTGCAGCTTACGATACCGAGCTTTTCGGACACTGGTGGTTTGAAGGTATTGATTGGCTTAAGCAGACTCTACGTCATCTTAGCCAAAGCGAGTTTGTAGAGTTGACCACTGCTGCGGAGTTTATTAGGAAGCATCCTCCGGAGGATGTGCTGGCGTTACCTGAAAGCTCCTGGGGGTTGGGTGGTAACCATTTCACATGGCAAAATGCTGATACTGGTTGGATGTGGCCCATTATACATTCTGCTGAGTTAAGAATGGAGAAGCTAGTAGCCATGTATCCCAAGGCTGATGGGGTGATGAGGGATATTCTTAATCAAGCAGCTAGGGAATTGCTGTTACTCCAGTCCAGCGACTGGCCATTTTTGATAAGTACAGGGCAAGCTAGTGTCTATGCTGAAAGGCGTTTTCTCGAGCACGTGGACAGATTTCAACAACTTGCTGATTGTGCCGAAATGGGTAAGGACGACAACGAATCTGCGGCTTTGTATCGTCACCTGTGGGAATTGGATAACGTTTTCCCTAATATTGACTATCACTCCTTCGCTGAGAGAGAAGGCCAGAAAGCCTGATGAAGGTCCTTTTCGTTGCTGCTGAAGCTGCTCCTCTGGTCAAAGTGGGTGGTCTAGCTGATGTTGTTGGCTCTTTACCAAAGGCCTTGGGTGAGTTAGGACATGATGTGCGGGTGATGATGCCAAAATATGGGTTTATCAACAGTGCCCAATATCCGATGAGTGAAGTCATCAGTAATCTAAAAGTGTCGGTGATGAAGATTGATAAGGCTGTTTCTTTAAAGGTCACTGAATTGAAAAGCAGGGTCAAAGTTTATCTCTTAGATACTGAGGACTTCCAAAGTTCTGGAGAGGTATATGACAAAGATGAGCTGAAACGTTTTCACCTATTTTGTCGGGCTGTTACAGATATTCTGCCCCTGTTAGACTGGCAGCCCGAAATAGTACATTGTCATGATTGGCATACTGGATTGATTCCCATATGGCTCAGACGAGCCGGCACCCAGTACGCCACAGTTTTTACTATTCATAACTTAGCCTATCAAGGCTGGTTTGATAACAAGTTTCTCGTTGAATCTGGATTGGAGAGAGATTGGCAATTTCACCGCGCTGATGCGCCTGAGCCACCGCTTAATTTCATGGGCCAGGGGATTCTCTGGGCTGACATAGTTACCACGGTCAGTGAGACTTATGCCAAGGAGATCTTAACTTCAGAATATGGGGTTGGGCTTGACCACCTCTTGCGTTACCGGAAGGACAGGCTTTTCGGCATAGTCAACGGACTGGACTACGACGAGTTTAATCCTGCAACCGATCCTTTAATACCAGCGAGGTACGATGCTGTTACGGTGGACAGGAGGGTTACCAATAAGTTAGCACTCCAGAAAAGAGTGGGATTGACTGAAGATGCAGAAACGCCGCTTATTGGCATGGTATCTCGTCTCGATGAGCAGAAAGGGCTCGACATTGTAGCTGACGGTTTTGGCTCTCTATTTAATGAAAGAGAAGCCCAGATGATTATCCTAGGCAGGGGCAAGGAACAATATCATAATTTACTAAAGCGGGCCTCTGCACGGTATCCTGACCGGTTAGCTGTAGTTATTGGTTTTGATGAGCCGCTGGCGCATCTGATTTATGCTGGTTGCGACATATTTCTGATGCCCTCTCGGTTTGAGCCTTGTGGTCTAGGCCAGCTTATCGCCATGCGCTATGGTGCTGTTCCTGTTGTCCGCCATACTGGCGGTTTGGTTGACACTGTTCACGATTTGACCCAGGACCTTAGTGAGGGCCATGGTTTTGTCTTTTATAACTATGATGCTAAAGCTATGTTAACAGCTATCCAGCGAGCGCTGAATGGCTACAAAAACAGAGAAGCCTGGCAAAGACTAATGCGCCGTATAATGGCTCTCGATTTTTCCTGGCAAGCTTCTGCTAGAAAGTATGAGTCTCTCTACCGCAAGGTTCTGGAGCTAAGAAATTATGGTTAAGCGTAGTCAGCGCCCTGTGTTAGCTGTTGATTTAGGTGGCACGAAGATTATTGCTGCTGTTGTTACCCGTGAAGGTAAAGTAATAGCCCGTAGCTATAGGTTGACCCTGGCCGAAGAAGGTCCGGCAGCGGTGATTGGAAGGTTAGTGGCGAGCCTAAGCGAAGCATTGGCAAAGGCGAAGCTGGAAAAATCTGAACTGGCAGGCATTGGCATTGCTGCGGCTGGGATAATAGAAGCAGAGCAAGGAGTTGTTTCTACCTCTCCCAATTTGCCTGGCTGGCATGACGTTCCATTGAAAGACATTATCGCTGAAAGGATGGGACTGGTCACATATGTTGTGAACGATGCCAGTGCTGCCGCCTTGGGAGAACACCTTTTTGGGGCTGGTAAGGGGCTGAGTAACCTCATCTATCTCACGGTAAGCACTGGCATCGGGGGTGGAATTATCATAGGAGGCAAGCTCTACACAGGAACTGATGGTTGTGCTGGGGAACTGGGCCATATGACAATAGAAGCCTATGGGCCCGAGTGCCATTGTGGCAATTTGGGTTGCCTTGAGGCTTTAGCATCAGGTTGGGCCGTTGCAGGTGAAGCGATGAGACGCGTCAGCCAGGGGGAGGTGAGCACTATCTTGGAACTTGTTGATGGTAAGCCGGACAGAATAACTGCGGAGATAGTATCTCTGGCGGCCAGAAAGGGTGACATGTTAGCCTGCGATATTGTGACAAGGGCAGCCAATTATCTGGGCATTGGCCTGGCAAATTTAATCAATATTTTTAATCCTGAGCTGATTGCCCTTGGCGGTGGTTTATCCAAAATGGGTGATATGCTGTTGAAGCCAGCCCGCAAGGTAGTCAAGGACAGAGCTTTCAAGCTACCATTACGGACTGCGCGCATCGTTCGAGCTCGTCTTGGAAGCGACGCTGAGATGATTGGGGCTGCTGCTTATGTTTTTAGCCAACGACCGGCAAGAAGGAGAGAAGTATGATTTACTGGGCGCCTCTTTTTCATTTCTATCAACCTCCGACACAAACAGCTAGTATGCTTATGAAAATAAGTAACGAGGCATATCGGCCATTGCTTGAGGTGTTTGGCGAGTTTCCGAATGCTCGAGTTACTGTGAACATCAATGGTGTGCTAACTGAAATGCTTTGGCAGTGTGGCTATACTGATGTTTTACTCAAGTTGCGTAGGTTAGCAGAGGATGGGCAGATTGAATTTACTGGTTCTGGGAAATATCATCCGGTGTTACCGTTAATCCCGACGGATGAGGTGGAGAGGCAGATCAGGCTTAATTATCAGACCAATCGTAATTTTTTGGGTGACGTTTACGCCCCTATGGGCTTTTTCCCTCCGGAATTGTGTTATTCCAGAGATATAGTTGACCCGATTATTGAGTCGCGCCATGAATGGATTATTCTCAGTGGAATTGCTTGCCCAGTAACCTGGCCCATGGATGTCATTCACGAAATAAGTTCTGATGGAGATAAATTGGCTGTCTTCTTCCGCGATGACATATTAAGCAATAAGATCAGCTTTCGGGATATAGATGGTGCCGGCTTCGTTGAACATTTGAAACGTTTGTATAACGGTGGGGGTGATATTTATGTGGTTACTGCTATGGATGCCGAAACCTTTGGGCATCATATTCAACACTGGGACAAGTTGTTTCTTTCGCAGATTTTTGAGACTCTTGAGCCGATGGGAGACCACGATAAGACTTTACATGAGCAAAAACCTCTTGCCGAGCAACATCGGCGACTGTTTGAGTTTGAAAGAGACAAAAAGGATAAACAGATAAAGATAGTAACTATTAGTGAGTTGTTGCAGATTTTCCCAAGAGGGAAGCAGGTGGAGCCGAAACCATCGTCGTGGAGTACATCAGCCGATGATATAAGAATGCAGAATTACTATCCTTTGTGGAAAGACAGGAATAATAAGGTTCACCAGTTACAATGGGAACATCTTTCCATTGCTATAGATGTAGCCCGCAAGGCGATAGAGCTGGCTGATCGTGATGCCAGTGCGAAATTTGCTAATATTGCCAGGACAACCTTGGACGCGGCATTCCATAGCTGCCAGTTCTGGTGGGCAAGTAAGAAACCGATGTGGGATATAAATATGGTTTACCGTGGTTTAAACCTTCAGCGGGAAGTCTTACTTAACGGTTACAAGGCAATCTCTAGCAGTAACGCTCGACCTGAAATAAAAAAGGAGTATTATTATAAGGTGGTAGCAGCAAGGCATATATTCGACCAGATTGTAGACAATCTGTATCTCGAATAGGGAAATAGGACATGGATTTTTTGGCGCCGATAACACAGGTAATGACAATTGGGAGATCTTAGGATGAGGGCAAAGGATCTATTCGGAAGAGAGGTTAGTGATGTTGATGCTAAGGTGATAGGTAAAATAGTGGATGTGAATATAGATGTGAGTAAGGCTTCTATAGTTGGTATCTTGGCAAAATCAGGACTAACCAAAACGCTTGCAATTCTGCCGCAGGATGTTGACAAGATAGGAGACAAAATCGTACTCAAGATCGCCAGAGATAAGCTACAGAACGTGTAGTATTAGGGGACATTTCTAGTTGAAACACATTTATCTTGGCCTAGCCATCCATAATCATCAGCCGTTGGGTAACTTTACCTGGGTGTTCGAAGAGGCTTATCAGAAGGCTTATCTGCCGATGCTGCAAGCGCTGGAAAGATACCCCTCTGTCCGGCTCTCCATGCATAATAGCGGATGTTTGATTGATTGGCTGGAGGAAAATCATTCCGAATTCTTACACCGTCTTGCTGGGCTAGTCAGCAGGCAGCAGGTGGAAATTATAGGCGGTGCTTATTATGAACCTATTCTGCCGGCTATACCAGATGTCGATAAGCTGGGGCAAATAGCTAAGATGAGCCATTTCATAGAGCAAAAGTTTGGCGTGAGACCGACCGGACTGTGGCTGGCAGAACGAGTCTGGGAACCACATCTGGCCAAGGTTCTGGCTGAAGCCGGAGTAGAATGGACATTGATTGATGATAATGCTTTTAGGTCATTGGGACTGGAGGACAAAGACCTACTGGGCTACTATCTGACGGAGGAGCAAGGCTATTATGTGAAAGTGTTTCCTATAAGCAAACAGCTACGGTACGCCATACCATGGCGCGATGTAGAACAAGTTATCGACTATCTGTACAGTTTGGCCTGTGAAGATGAAAACAGGATAGCCATATTGGGTGACGATGGTGAAAAGTTTGGTGTTTGGCCGGGCACCTACGAGTATTGCTGGCAAAAGGGATGGGTAGATAGGTTTTTCTCCGCATTGGAAGCTAATCGGCAATGGTTGAGAACGATAAAACTAGGTGAGTACATTGGGAAGTTTTCACCTTTGGGCAGGATATATTTGCCCTGTGCTTCTTATGATGAGATGCTGGAGTGGTCTCTACCGGCGGAAAAGTCATGGCAGTATTCTAACATTAAGCGCCATTTTGAGGCTGAAGGACGCCGGGAAGTGACTCAGTTTATGTACAGTGGTTTTTGGCGTAACTTTTTGGTCAAGTATCCGGAAATAAACCGTATGCACAAGAAGATGCTACGGGTTCATCGGAAAGTTTATCAAGCCAGGTCTCTGAGCAAAGGCGATTGTGGACTTGATGACCTTTGGAAGGCGCAGTGCAACTGTCCCTACTGGCATGGCATTTTTGGTGGCATTTATCTGGCTGATATGAGAGCTGCCGCCTATAGAAATCTCGTTCGGGCTGAGAACAAGGCTGATAACATAATTCACCGCCATCGTTCATGGTTAAACAGGCTCTTCCCTGCTCGCAAGGGATGGCTTGTGTGGCAAGAGACGGACTTTGATGGCGATGGCAATACTGAGTTACTGATTGACAGTGTTGACTTCTCCGTTTATGTCAGCCCTGAAGAGGGCGGTTCTGTTTTTGAGTGGGATATACGAGGTTGCAACTACAACGTGTTATGTACACTGGCTAGGCGACCGGAAGCATATCACAAAGTTCTGACAAAGCCATGTCCTGTTGAACAACCCAAAGAAAGAGGGTCTCTTCTCAGCATACATGATAGCGTAAGGATAAAGGATGAAGAGTCTGTTCGCTGTCTGGTCTATGATAGGTATCCCCGTTCCAGCCTTATCGACCATTTCTTTGCCTTAGACACGAAGCTCGAGGATTTTGCCAATTTGACCTACAGGGAACTGGGGGACTTTGTAAGTAAGCCTTATAAAGTATCAGTAGACCAAAAAGGCAATGACATTACAATTTCGTTGCGCCGGGGCGGAATTTTACAAATTGAAGGAAGAAACTTGCCTTTTGAGGTGCAGAAGGAAATCGAAATGAGAGCGGCGCTGAAAACACTGGACATAAGTTATCGTTTGAAAAATTTAAGTGATTCGTTAGTTAAAGCTGTTTTTGGCTGCGAGTGGAACGTTAATTTACTGGGTGGTGGACACAATGAGCAAGCCTATTACACGGTTCCAGGCTTTATGCTTAAGGACGGCTATCTTGATTCGTGGGACGAGCTCATTGATATTGAGAAAGTAGTCCTAGGTAATAGGCATCTAGGTGTTGAACTGGAATTAAGGATGGCGCCGAAAGCCAACCTGTGGCTTTTCCCGGTAGAAAGTGTTTCTAATTCGGAAGGTGGCATAGAGAGGACATACCAGGCAAGTTGTTTGGTGGTTCTAATGCCGCTCCATTTGCTGCCCGGTGATGCAGCCAGCGTTAGTCTCAGCTGGTTGGCAAAGTAGTTTATTGTTGTTAGCCGGCAAGGCAAAAAGTGTGGAAAAGAACACGTATCCCCCTGGAAAATAGTCTTGTGAGGGTGTAAGACGACCAGAGGTTTTGATTTTACTCTAAAGGCGCGCAATTAACTCGAGAGCTCCCATGCCCACCATTTTTTGAGCCAGGTGTTCGCCAACTTTTTCAGGTGAAGTGATATCACCTTCTTGAGAGGCGCGCAATATGCGGTTACCGTGCCTGTCCGCCACCATTCCGATAAGTTTCAAAGTGTTTCCAGAAATGGTACCTAGGGCAGCTATTGGCGCACGGCAGCCACCGCCGAGGGCTTGCAGGAATCTCCGTTCAGCAGTTACGCAATGCCATGTTGATTGGTGGTTTATTTTACGGACAAGGGCCGCCAGCTCAATATCTTCAGAGCGTATTTCTATTGCCAGTGCGCCTTGTCCTACCGCTGGCGTAAAATGTTCTACAGGCAGATATTCTGTTATTTTATCTTCACAACCCAAACGTATCAGTGCCGCCGCTGCTAAGATAACGCCGTCCAGTGCACCATCGAGGACTTTGCGCAGTCGTGTGTCAACGTTTCCACGTATTTCGCATGTTTCAAGGTTAGGACGGCAGGCAAGTAGCTGAATAGCGCGCCTGCGGCTTCCTGTGCCGACTCTGGAACCAGGGGCAAGTTCGGCGAGCTTTTTGTTCTTAGAAACGAGGACATCTCTGGGGTCAAGCCTGGCGGTTACTGCAGCAAGTGCAAGCTGTTGCGGAAGTTCAGTGGGCAGGTCTTTAAGACTGTGTACTGCCATGTCAATCCTGCCATCGAGCAGGGCATTTTCCATTTCTTTAACGAAAACCCCTGGCCCGACAAATTTGTCCAGCGGTGTACTGGTGTCCCGATCACCACGGGTGGTTATTTTGACGATGCTAGCCTCCAGTGTGGGAATAGCTTCTCTCAGTTTGGTCAGCACCCATTCAGCTTGAACAAGTGCCAGTTTGCTGCCGCGGGTGCCAATGTTAATTTTTCTCATTCAGGCTTACCCTTTATTCAAGTTTGAAAAGTTTCCTAATTAGTGCGACATAGTCCTCTGTTCTATCGAAATCATTCTTAAGGCATTGGATAGGGTCATGAAGTAGCTTCTGGACTATGGCTTTGGTCATGGCATCTACTCTTTGCTGCTCTTCGGGGGATAGTTGAGGCAATTTTTTTAGCGTCAGATTGAGTTGCCTCTGGCGTATATCCTCAGCCTTTTTCACCAAGCTACTAATCACGGGTTTGACTTCCATGGCTTGCCATCGGCTAATAAACCTTTTGACTTCAGCCTCTATAATTTTCATTGCCTTATCTACTTCCGCCTCTCTCTGTCTGCGATTCAGTTCTGAAAGATAGGTGAAGTCATCAATATCATATAAAAAGACATTAGCTATCTGTTTTACCTCTGGCTCAACATCTCGAGGGACAGCTATATCAATAATCACCAGTGGCTTATTAGCCCGATGCTCTAGAGCAGTTTGTATGGTTCTATAGTCAAGTATGAAATGTGGCGCTCCGGTGCAGCTGATTATTATGTCACAGACAACAAGTTGATGATTAAGGGTGTCGATGCTGACTGCCCTGCCACCAAGTAATGTGGCGAGCCGGAAGGATTTCTTATAAGAGCGGCTGGTGGTGATGATGCGGGTGACGCCCCTTTCCTTCAGTGCTTTTGCAACCAGTCGTCCAGCTTCGCCGCTACCGATTACCAGCGCCGTGCATTTGGTCAAATCTTCTATCGTCTTTGCTGCCAGCTCCACAGCTACGGAACTTACCGAAAGAGCATTCCTGCTGATACCAGTGTTCTTCCTGACAAGTCTACCTACGTTTAGAGCTTGCTGAAACAGGTTCTGTAGTGGCAGCCCAACGAGGTTTGCCCTCCTTGCCTTTTCAAGGCTTTGTCTTATCTGACCTAAAATCTCAAATTCGCCGATGATTAGCGAATCAAGCCCGGCGGCCACGCGGAAGAGATGCTTGACCGCTGCTTCATTGCGGTAGCTGTAGAGATATGCGTGTAAGTCAGCATCAGAAATGTTTGCCCATTCTTTAAGAAAAGCGATGCCTGGCGAGGAAGAATAGCTACCTTCTGTAATATAATATATTTCAATCCGGTTACATGTAGATAAGATAACTCCCTGCGACACATAGCGGCTAAGCAGATATAGCGCGTCCGTGATGTGATCCTTGCTTATTGCCAGTTTTTCTCTGATTTCAATTGGGGTTGTGCTGTGATTTACCCCGACCACGTGAATTTGTGTGCCAAAAAGCTTATTCATAGGCTTTTTCCTTCTGGGCCAATTAGTTTTTTGAGCATCATTTTTTTGGCTTCTTGACTTTTACCTTGTTTGGATAGCTCAATCACAGCATTCGAACTTAAGACCTCTTGCCAGGAATCGCTATCTACTGTGATCCCTCGTTGTTTCAACTCTGAGCGTACCTCATCGGCGATAAGGGCTAGTTGTGGATATTCCGGGTTAAAATTCTTTTCAAGCTCGGTTCTTATTTTGCGAGCTAGTGCCGGGCTCTTGCCTGAGGTGGAAACAGCAACGAGAATATCACCGCGTGTGAAATATGATGGGACGATAAAATCGGAGGCTTGAGGGTCGTCGACCACGTTCACAAGTATGCCGAGCTGTCTTGCCTCAGCAGCAATGCTTTTGTTGACTTTGGCATCAGCGGTTGCTGCTATGGCAATCAAGGCGTCTTGCAAATCCTTTGTATTGTAACCCCTCTGTTTGACCTGGATTAGTCCGTTTTGTTCCAGTTGACTAAGTTCCGGGCATAAAGTGGGGCTGACCACTTCCACGCTGGCACCGTGTTTAAGAAGCGTCTGCACCTTGCGAAAAGCGACTCTGCCTCCGCCTACCACCAGGCATTTTTTGTCCCGAATGTTCAGCAAAACTGGATAGTATGGATTTATTGACTCAGGCTGTTTCATACGTTATATCTAATCCTTGTTTTTTTGATTTCTCTGGCGGTGTAAAGCAGGACCATATCACTTTCGTCAAGCCCGGACTCTGCGGACATCTTTTTAGCAATGGCTTGGCTTTCGTCTTTAGTAGCGGCGTGTATCATAGCAAACAGATTGTATGGCCAGAGGGGATTGGTTCGCCTTTCGTAGCAATGACTTATTTCTGGGAATGTCGCGGCTATTTTGCCCGCGGAGTCTACCAGCTCGGGTGGAACTTTCCAGCAAGCCATGACATTGGCGGCAAATCCCAATTTGTTATGATTGATTGAAGCACTATAGCGCCTCATTATTCTAAGTTGTAAAAGAACACGGCAATGTAGTATGAATTCATCCGCCTCCATTGACAGGCGTGATGCCATTAAATCAAAAGGTCTCTCAATTAAAGGGAGGTCCTGCTGTAATTCATTGACAATTGCTCGCTGAATCATGGACAGTTTAGCCCGGTAATTATATTGCTTATCGTTCGATTGGCTGTGGTGTGAGGCTGATAACTTACCGTTGCCGAGGGTAAAGTAGGTTCTTATTTTGAAAACTTTCACTGCTGGAAGGTTAAGCGTTGTTTCTGCCTTGATTCTTTTGCCCAGTTCTTGTGCCTTGCCTTCTACGTTGTCTTCTGTCGGCAACGCCAACGTGAACCAGAAGTTGAAGTCATGCTCACGTTCATAGCAGTGGCTTACCTGTGGGTGTGCGGTGATAGTACGGCCAGCTTCAGCAAGCTGGTGGGCGGCTAGTTTCATAGCTATTAGAGTAGTCTGGTAACCTAGGCTGGCTGGATTAAAGACCGGTCCTATCTGGCGGATGATGCCCTCTTTTTTAAGCTGTTCAATTCTGCGGATTACCTCGTTACTGTTCATGTTTAAGCGATACCCGAGGACAGCGAATGGCTCGGGATGTAGAGGTAACTCTGCCTGGATGATACTTAACAACTTTTTGTCGGTGCTATCGAGTTCCATGGAGTTTATCCCCCCTTGATGATGGCTTATAAATGCAATATGGTTCTGCCTCAAGATAATCACCGGTGGACTCATAGGCCCTGGCTCGGCAACCGCCACAAACATCTTTGTATTCGCAGATACCGCACTTACCTTTAATATTTGACAGATTCCTTAGTTTCCGAAATAGCACCGAGTCCGTCCAGATTTCTCCGAAGCTGTGGTCTCTTATGTTACCAGCCTCGATGTCCAAATAGCCGCATCCTTGTACTTGACCGCGGTAGGATATGAAGCAAAAACCGGTGCCAGCCAGACAACCGCGGGTCATTGTAGTCATCACATTGTTTCTTGGTTCTGATTCTGGTTGGTTATTATTACTGGCTCTTTGTCTGACTATCCGCTGGTAGTGGGGGGCATCTGTAGGTTTAAGCGAAATTATGCCTCCAAGTTCCTTTTGTTTTTCGTAGACCCAGTCTAGTGTCTGCTCATATTCTTCTGAAGACATTTCGATATCCTTAAGCTCCCTGCCACGGCCTGTTGGTACCAGCATGAAAGGGTGGAAAGCCACTGCCCCTACTTTAAGGGCGAGGTTCAAGAGTTTATTCAGGTATTCACGGTTAAGTCTGGTGATGGTACTGTTGACCTGTACCTCGATGCCTGTTTGGCGTAAATTGGCGATTCCTGCCATCGCTGCTTCAAAGGCTCCTGTCTTACCGCGAAACCGGTCCTGAAGTTCTGGTGTGGGGAAGTCGATACTCACTGCTACCCTCGACACAGGTATTGCTCTTAATCTATGTGCCACTTCTGGAGTAATTAATGTGCCATTAGTCCCCATGACCACCTTTAGACCCTTTCGTGCCGCATATCCGGCTATGTGAAAGAGGTCGTGGCGCAGCAGAGGCTCGCCCCCGGTTAAAATCATGGTCGGCTTACCTACCTCAAGTATGCCATCAACCAGGGATAGACATTCCTTGGTGGATAATTCGCCGTGGTAGACACCAGCCGTGGAAGCAGAACGACAGTGAGCACAGAATAAGTTGCAGCTTCTGGTTATTTCCCAGGCCACGATTTGTAGTCTGGCGATGCTGTTTTCTTTTTCGGTCATTGGACCAGTCCAATTTCCTCGTCAGTAAGGTAGCATGCCGGGTCTTCAGCCCAGATATCGCCAAAAATTGCTTCCGCACGAACCCGCAAATTGCCATTACACAAATCGAGATATTGACATCTGGCGCAGCGTCCTTTGAGCAGTTTTTTTCTATCTTTGAGGCCCCTCATGAGCAAGTCTGTGGTATCCATCCATATATGACGGAAGCTCCGCTGGCGTATATTGCCAAAGGAGTAATGTTGCCAGAACTGGTCGGCGTGGACATTGCCTGAGGCATCAACCGCACCTATGCGGATGCCGGAGTTGTTGCCACCATTGGCTCGCAGCAAGGCCATTACTTTTTCGGCCCGGGCTGGGTCCTGTTGTCTTAACTTGAGGTAGAGATAAACACCGTCAGCATGGTTATCAACAGTGAGGACTTCTTTAGCCACGCCACGCTGGTATAGTTCTATGGTACGTTGGCAAATTAAGTCGACCACTGCCCTTGTCTGGGAACGGGTCAGGTCTTCTTTTATTAGTCCAGTGCCACGACCCGAATACACTAGATGATAAAAACAGAGTCGCTGTATACCTTCATGCTCGACCAAATCAAAGATAGCTGGTATTTCACTATAGTTATGGCGCGTTATGGTCAATCTTAAAGATACCCTTATGCCCAGCGCAATGCAGTTTCGAATACCCCTTAAGGCGGCTAAGTAAGCTCCTCTTTTGCCACGAAAGTTATCGTTCTTACTGCCGATGCCATCAAGGCTTATTCCCACTTCGGCAAAGCCAACATCTTTTATTTTATTAGCCATATTTTTGGAAATAAGAGTGCCGTTTGTGGATAGAACTGTGCGCAACCCCAATTCTCTAGCCAGACTAGCCAGCTGAAAGATGTCCTCTCTAAGCAAAGGTTCACCACCTGAAAACAAGAGCGCCGGCACGCCGAAGTCAGCTAGGCTATGGATAAAGGACTTTGCCTCTTCAGTGTGCAGGACATCTCCAGGGTCTTTGTCTCCGGCGTTGCTGTAGCAATGGATGCAATTGAGGTTGCACCTTGTGGTGCAGTTCCAGACGACTATAGGCGCATGTGTGTTGCTGGAATTGCTCGGACTACTATAGCGCAGGTTGTCCCCCGGTCCTATTGCGTCGCACAGCAGCCTCGACACCGATATCATGACACTGGTTATTATACTTCCAAACCGTTTTTTCCCGCTAATTGTCTCTATCAGACATACATACTTTGACGGGCCGATTTATCATTTTGGGGATGGGATTTGGCTTAGGCAATCTTAGAGTATAGCCTTGGAGGTGAGGGCGTACTTTTAGGACTGTACCCAAGCATATAACCAGGTAATCTTGAATAATCTAAGACTCCATGGCGGGGACCGACTATTTTTGTCTTCTGGTTAGCTGGAGCCTTGATTGCTACTGTTGTTTTATGTCTGGGGCGACTTTCTGTAGGAAAATATCCACTATGATTGGGTCGAACTGGGTCCCTTTGCCCCTCTTAAGTTCAGCGCAGGCAGCTTCGTGGGACATTGCGGGTCTATAAGGTCGTTCGGAGGTCATAGCGTCATAGGCGTCGGCAACTGCTAGCACCTTTGCGCCCTGCGACAGTATAGCATCATATGCTTCCGCGACTGCCACAATTTTAGCGCCCGGTGATAGCTGCTCGGCGGATAGCCCGTCAGGGTAGCCAGTCCCATCATATCGCTCGTGGTGATGCAAAACTATATCAAGTACCTCATTGTCCTCTATTATGGGTGATAGGATGCGTTTCCCCATTTCACAGTGGGACTTTATAAGCTCAAATTCTTCGTCAGTGAGTCTTCCAGGCTTGTTTAGGACTGTTTCCGGTATTCCTATTTTACCAATATCATGAAGCAAACCGGCGAGACGTATTTTCTCGACTCTTTCTGGAGGGATACACAGTTTCTCGGCGATAGCGACGGCAATCTGAGTGACCCTTTCAGAATGCCCTTTAGTGTATTTGTCTTTGGCTTCCAAGGCGTTAGCAAGCGCAGTAACGGCGTTGATAAATGACTGGCGTATCTTTTCAGTCTGTTCTCTGACCTTTTTTTCAAGTTCCAGCTGATAAGCTCTATTTTCCAGTATCAGCTTTCTTTTCTCTAAAGCTCTGCCGATGCTTATCTGTAATATTTTTGAGTCAACAGGTTTGATGATGTAGTCGTAAGCCCCCATTTTCATGCAGTTGATGGCTGTTTCCACTTCGGCTATGGCAGTTACCATTATAACGGCGGTATTTGGATGCTTGGTCTGAATTTCCTTTAATACCTCTACGCCGGATTTCCGCGGCATATTGATATCGAGTAATACGAGGTCTACGGGTTCGGACTTCAGTATCTTTAATGCGCTGCTGCCATCAACAGCTGTGGTACATTTGTAGCCTGAGTCAATTAACCTTCGCGATATTACCTCCCTGACCCTTGCTTCATCATCTACCACCATGATTATTGCTTTGTTTTGTTCGTTGTTCATCAGTCTATTTGGAATAACCTTGATTTATTCTTATAATACCATCGCGGGGCTAAAAAGGGGAATGAGGCAAGCCTTTGTACCATTTGTCTGAGAAAATATATTTGGTGTTATTGTTAGCTTCTATTTTAATGTTGCTATTCTCTGAGTACTATGCCTCGGTGGGGGTGAATGTCGAAAATGTGGTCATTTAGGTCGTTTAAAATGCTGGGCATCTTTCGGACTGAAAGTATGCGGACGCGCTGGTTGTCTCGCAAGGCGAAACCTAGCACGATTATCCCGTCGGCGAGGAACTCCTCGATACCGTAAAGGGATAGGGCTGAAGTCCCGGATGGTACCCCGGACGTAATCAAAACTGTGCAGTTGAGGTTATCTTCCATGGCAAATATAAGGTTTCTAATGTATTCCTGAATGGCGAATAAGCATTTCCTGTCCGAAAGCAGAGGTGCTATGGGGTCAATGACGATCCGCCTGGCGTTTATCAATTTGGCAAGTTTGGAGATATCCGCTACGATGGTCCGAAAATCGACTGCTTTTACCTTGCGAGAACGCAGCTCAGCAAAGTGGTGCGACACATCGAGAAGCGCTAGTTTGTGTTCGTGGACGTATTTGCTGAAATCCCAGCCCAGTGACCTGGCGTCCGTAATACGGTGGTCTGGCTTTTCCTCGGTGGATACATAGATGCCATTTTCACCTGTAATAAGTCCGTAAAAAAGATGCTGCAATCCGAAGACGGTCTTGCCAGTACCAGGTTCTCCGCTAATCAGGTAGACTTTATTGTTAATGAAACCTCCCCCGATAAGCTCGTCAAGCTCTCTTATGCCTGTTGGTATCTTTTGCTGTACTTTAAGCTGCTGTGTTGTTGCTGTAGTTGGGCTTAATATCTGGGGTGCCTGCTCGGGCGCTGTTGTCATTGGAGCAGTAGCCTCGGATAATGGTTCCCCGGTTAGAGGCGGTGACGGTTCTGCCGTTTCAGTCATCGGAACGGCAAAACCGTGTGTGGCGACCGGTGTAGAGCGCAAATCATACCCGCACTCACCGCAGAAAGCATATTGAGGCGGATTATTCGTATCGCAGCGGGGACAGACCTTCACCAGCCCTGCCCCACAATTGCCGCAGAACTGCGCAGCCTCGTTATTGTCGGTTTGGCACTGTGGACATTTCACTACTGTCCTCTTTTTAGGTCTTGCCGACCGGTACAGTCAACCCTTTTTCTTTAAAGACAAGCTTCACGGGATGCGCAAGATTCATTAGATTAGCTCAAATCTTATGCCTATTGAATACTATTCGTCAATCAGTTTTCCTCAATTTATGTCCTTAATTCGCTACGGACTTGGATGAAGGATAACAGGTTATCACGGGCGATCATACCGATAATACTGCCATCCTTGACCACCGGGAGCTGATTAACGTTCTCCCTGGCCAATATTTGCAGGACTGTGGTGAGGTCATCGTCCGGGCTTACTGATTTCACGTTGGCAAAAGGAGTCATTGCTTCCCGAACTGTCTTGATGGGCCATTGTTCACGAGGTACTGCCTTGATATCGTGTAAGGTTATGATGCCTAGGACACGGTCGAACTGGGTTACAGGGAAGCAACGGCGGCCAGAGGTCAAAATTTGCTCGTTTACGAGTTGCTGGATGGTGAGTTCTGGTGGTACAGTGGGACAATCTTGTGTCATCAATTCACTTACTTTGTGGCCTTTGAGTATGTCCTGAAGGGCTAGCTGGCGGTAGCTGGAAGCAGCGGCATTTTCTAGGAACCAGCCGATGAAAGCCAGCCAAAGCCCGTTTATCCAGTTACCAGTGAACATAAGTGCTATGCCGATGAATATGAACAAGTAACCAATTCCCCGGCCGGCGTTGGAGGCAATCCTTGTAGCGCTGTGCAGGTTTCCGCTTCGCCACCATAGCAGTGAACGGAGCACGCGCCCACCGTCAAGTGGAAAACCGGGGATAAGGTTGAAACCAGCCAGGACTATGTTAATCCAGCCCAGCCAGAAGGATATTGCCTTAACGATTTCAGGTATGCCCTTGACCTGTGACCATATGGTGAGGAATATGCTTCCCAGGACCAGGCTGGTCAATGGGCCAGCAAGCGCCATTCGGAATTCGACTTGAGGCTGTTTGGGCTCTTCAGTCAGCTGAGATACGCCGCCAAAGATGAACAGGGTTATGGCATGTATGGGGATACCAGCGCGTTTGGCTACTATGCTGTGCATGAGCTCATGCGCCAGTACTGAAATGAAGAACAATAAACTGGTTATCACACCAGCAACTACCGAAGTAGCCAAGGTCCAGTGTGGATAGGCAGTTGGGAAATAGCCAGCAGCCAATGACCAGACCACTAGCACAAATATGATGAACCAAGAGTAGTGTATCCTCAGTGGTATGCCGAATGCTTTTCCAATTGATATCCCTTCTGTCAACATTTCAATGTTTCCCCTTCATGGTTTGCATCTGCCTTTCCATTTTTCCTCTTAATGCAATTATACTAAAATAGCTAATCAAAAGTTTAAGCTTCTTCGTTTTTAGACCAGCGTTTCTTTTTCTCGGCATCGATAACAAGCAATGGCATAGCACCTGATAAAATCTGGCATTTTCAAATGCCTTGTTGTATTTGTCATCCGGTGATTACGCTCTGTATTCTGTCTCCTTATTTGAATATCTGTTTCCAGACGGATATTCTTTCCCGTTTTACTGTCGTCCTTTGTTTTTCGACTTGTGTGGGGATTTCTAAGTATTTGGTCCTTTCGATATACTTTGTCACCTGCTGAGTCTCTGTCCATTTTACGGCCAAATAAATGTAGCAGTCCTGCCCCCACATTATATTCTCCTGGAATCTAGCCCGGTACTGGGCTGGTGGGAGTGACAGGTCAAATGTGCCCCTGTTGCCGAATGTTTCCCAGATAATGCGGTTTGCAGCGGTGATGATGGTGAAGCTACCTGGAATTGGATTTTCGAACTTGCCAGTTAGCCTGGCGTCAGGTCTATCTATATAGAAAGGGATCACGATCCCGGTGGGCACAACCTTGTAAAAACCATCAGCGAATACCTCAGTCCTTTCGTAAACTTCCTCGGTTGTATAGGGTTCGTTTACCGTGTAGGGTTGTTGTGTTATTTCGGTGGTGAGATATGTCTCTGTAGTCTCGGTAAATATGACCTTTAACGGTAGGGCAAATATAATGGCGATTAGAGCTAGGCCGGCAATAATTCCGGTGAGAAATACCTTCCAGTTATTTAGAATGGCCTCCAGAAAATCTATTTTCATAATTGACCTGTGCGGCGCTTACAGTTTTCATTGTGATGGCGAGGCTTTAGCCTTGCTGGTGCGATGCTATAAGTATAGCCTATATCAGGGTCTTCTGAAAAATCAGCTTGTCATCACCGGGCGCATAGAAATTGGCGATGCGGCAAGTCAGCTCGTAACCCTGTGAGCGGTAGAAACGCCTGGCCCCCTCATATTCTGCCCTGGAGGATGTCTCAATGAGGACTAACCTTCCCCCAGCCTTTTTGATATCGATCTCGGCGGATGCGATAAGAGCCCTCCCCACCCCCTGTCTTTGCTCGTCGGAGCTAACTGCTAGCCAGTATATGTCCCAAGTGCCCTCGGTCAAAGGAGCAGGTCCGTAGCAGACATAGCCTGTAATTGATGAACTTGCTTCTGCCACGCGAACATGGTAACCAGAGTGTTCCTGGGCTTTCACATAGCTATCGAGGACCTCCTCTGCGACAATCAGCTCATCTGGTTTGAATTGAGGTAGCTTGCGTAGCATCTGCATTATAGCTGATTTGTCTTTGATGGTCATCGGTCTGATAACGAGGTCCATCTTAGTTTTTTCCCGAGGCAAGCCATAAGATTTTTTCGATGAACTGATTATAGTTCATTCCAGCAGTCCTGGCTTGCAGTGCTGCGCCGGAGTCAGGCGATATGTCAGGATTAGGGTTCAAGTCTATCACCTTCAGTTGCCCACTGGTATCCAGCCGGAAGTCAACTCTGGCATAGCCATGATGTCCCAGTAATTTGAAGGCTATAACGGCAGTTTTAGTGATGCGCTCCTGTAGCTCATTATCTATCTCAGCCGGGCAGACTGCTCTGGTATGCTGGAAATATGTGCTGTGTGGCTCCCATTTAGCTGAGAAAGTGAGGATCCGTGGCAAACCGGGTGGCAGTGAATAAATTATCTCAGAGATAGGCAGAGTTACGGGGTTTTTAGCTCCAAGGACGGTGATATTGAATTCGCGGCCATCTACAAACTCCTCTACAAGCGCTCTCCCCTTGAAGCGCTGGCTTATTATTTTCACCTGTTTCTCGAGAGAAGCGAAATCATTGACCACGCTTTCCTCGGTTATGCCATTGCTACCGTCCTCTGCGTATGGCTTGACAATGCAAGGATATTTCAGGTGAAACAAAGATACGGTGTCAGGACTTAATAGCTGGTAGTCTGGCGTGTCTATTCCTATAGCATTAATGCGTGTCTTTGTCTTCACCTTGTCCAGTGCCAGAGCCAGGGCAGCTCCAGAACAGCCGGTGTAAGTTAGCTTGAGCTTTGAGAGGAAATTTGCTATAGCAGCCTCGGACTCAGGTTCCCGGTCAAAACCTTCGAAGAGGTTAAACACTACGTCAGCCTCAATGGTTTTTAGCCTTTCTATAGCCGACTCAAGCGGTGGCGAAAGACATATACAGTCAACCGGATAACCTGATTCAGATAGGGCTTTGTAGACTGCCTCCACGCCGGTGAGTATAGCCAGCGACGAATTTTTTTCGGCCGTTGTTTCATAGAGGTCCGGATTAGGGGCGTTATAGATGATCACTATCCGCGGATGCACTGCGGGTACCTTTTTACGGCGGCATTGAAAATTGCAGAGACGAGGGCCTGGTATGTCCAGCCCAGTTTGTAGGCTATTATAGGCAGGTCACTACTCTTCGGATTAAGCCCGGCTAACGGGTTTATCTCGAGAAAGTAGGGCAGTCCCTCGGCACTGAGTTTGAAGTCAATTCTGGCGAAATCACGGCAGCCGAGGATTTCAAAGATTTTGAGGCTTGAGTCTGTAATTTGCTGTAAGATGTTTTTTTCTAGTTGAGCAGGGCATTCATACTCAACCAGATGTTCCCATTCCCGCTTAACTTCAAGTGAGTAAATGAAGAACTGTCTTTTTTCCTTGGGCAGGACGCGCATAATGCCAAGGACTGCTGGTGGGGAATTGCCCAGGACGCCGACGGTTATTTCATCACCGGGGATAAATTGTTCTATCATAACCGGTTGCTTATAACGTTCCAGGAGTTGTGATGCTATCTGGATAGTTTGGGCCACAGTTTCGGTTCTGGAGCCAAGGCGGATGCCTTTACTCGAACCCTCATAGGACGGTTTAAGGAAGACCGGAAAGGGGAAATCGTCCCAAGTTATCTGGTCTAACTGAGTGATGCTGGTGATTACCTTCCATGCGGGGGTGCGGATCCCGGCACCTGCCACCAGTGTTTTGGTCAATGGTTTGTCCAGGCATATCGCCAAACACTGAGGGTCTGAGCCGGAGTATGGTATATTAAGCATTTCCAGAATAGATGGCACCTGCGCCTCCCGGCCCCTATAGTTCCCCAGACCTTCTGAGATGTTGAATACGAAGTCAACTTTGTTGCTGAGGATATTGGTTATGAATTCCATGCCTCCGCCAAGTCTGACTACTGAGTGCCCCTCACTTTGCAGTGCCTCGGCAATAGCCTCTACCGTCTCAGGTGAATCGTATTCCTCGAAGGCATCCTCAGGCCCTTCCTGGTTTGGAAGCATGGCCTCTTTAAGGTCGTAAGCGAGCCCTACCTTCATCCCTAACTTTCACCGGCTGGAGTTGGTGCTGTGCCGTGCAGATAGAATCGGCGAAAGGGTTATCTAATTCTGACCCGGAGGTTGACGCAGGCCCTGCTTCAGTTTTAGGATTTCGGTACCAAGCGAAGCGGCCCTGATAGTTTCTCAGTATCAGTTCCTCCTTTGTTTGCGCCAGGATATAGTTTGGTTGTAGAGGAACTTTACCGCCGCCATCCGGCAGATCAATGACAAAAGTGGGTATAGCCAGGCCGGAGGTATGCCCGCGCATGCCCTCTATTATTTTTACGCCCGTTTCTACAGGAGTGCGGAAATGTTCAGTCCCCTGCACCTCATCACACTGGAAGAGGTAGTAGGGCCGCACTTTTATTTTGAGAAGCTCATGACATAGTTTTGTCTGCGTTTCTACGCTATCGTTTATGCCTTTAAGCAGGACAGATTGATTGCTCACTGGTACGCCAGCCCTTAAAAGACGGTCGCAGGCTATGGCTGCCTCTCGTGTTACCTCGCGCGGGTGGTTGAATTGAGTGTTAAGCCATATTGGGCCATACTTCGAGAGCATTTCGCATAGCTCATCGTCTATGCGCTGTGGTAGCACTACTGGGAACCTGGTGCCTATACGTATAATCTCGACATGGTCGATTTGCCTAAGTCTGGAAATGACCTCTTCTAGCCGTCGTGTGGACAGAGTCAAAGGGTCACCACCCGAGAGAATAACATCTCTTATAGCTTTATGCCGGCGGACGTAGTCCAGCATGGCTCTAATTTCACTGGAAGTGCGTACCCAGCCACCGGTGCGCCATTCTCTCTTCCGCGTGCAGTGGCGACAGAACACTGGGCAGATGTCGGTGAGGACCATGAGTACTCTGTCGGGGTAGCGGTGGACCAGTCCAGGGATTACCGAGTCCCTTTTTTCTTGAAGCGGGTCTTCGAGGCCTACATTACCAAGCGTTATCTCTTCGAAAGCTGGTATTGCCTGCTTCCTAATTGGGTCGCTGGGGTCGTTTATGTTGATTAGAGAGAAATAGTAGGGTGTAACGGAAAGAGGATATTTAGCAGTTACCAGTTTTAACTGTGTTTTCTCTTGAGGTGAAAGGGGGATAAGTGTTGCCAGTTTTTCAATGGTGGTTACACGGTTGCGGAATTGCCATTTCCAGTCGCTGTAGTTTTCCTGAGGACTCTGGGCGAAAAAAGTATCGTTGATAACGGCCGTACCATACGAGTAGGTAACGGCCGTCTTACCTGGAGGTTCTTCTTCCTCCACTACTACGTCATTTTCTGTGGCTATAAGGCCTGGAGGTTCCTCCTCTTCGACCTGACTGATTGAAGAGGTGACCGGCTTTGTCACTTATTGTTTCTCCTTTATTGAATTGTTAAGTATGAAAAATTTTTCATAAAAAAACCTAGCATACTTGTTCCGGTTTGTCAACAATCGTTGACGAGCGGTCAATAGGTTCATCACATGTATAAAGTTGGGCCAGAGTGTTTACCACTTCCAGGAATCGATTCTATCCAGGGGGTAAATCGGTCTGGAAATATTCTTGTATTCCAAATCAAAAACATTTATATTCGTTGTTCCCGGTGTAGCTACGTTGATAGTCTTGCGGTTATACAGCAGGAACCAGATGCGGAAGGGGAACAGGTTCTTAACTATTGCTATGTCAGCCTTCCACAGGTTAAGCCCCAGCGAGGTGTAGAAATCAGGGTGTGTAACTGGAGCAGGCAGTTCGGTGAGCACCAGATGTACACCATTGCTCTTGATAATGACCGTCTTTCCGTAAAGCCATTCCTTTTTAAGTATAACCTGTCCGGTGACCTCCAGCGGGCGGTTGTAGACCTTGTCCAGCTTTCCGCCGGCGGTCAGGGTGATTGTTTGACCGACGGGTAAACTGAAGGCTTGACAGGCTGCCTCCGCATCTCTGAGGGGTATATAAGATACCATATCGGAACCCTCTTCTATTAGGGTTTTAAGTATCCATGTGTTTTCGCCCGGCGCTCCGGCGCCAACGGCGTCCGCGGAATCGCAGATTACCACTGTCCCCAGTTTGCGGGCAAGCCAGTTTTTGCGGGCTAGTTTAACCGCCTCTGAGGGTGTAACTGGCTCCGGATGCTTGAGGTCCCGCACTGACCAGTTTAAATCAGCTATTTCATCAGCTAATGTCCGGGCTAAAGAAGGGTTATTATCGGTTACTGCCACAGTGCTCCAGCCTAATTCCGGTTCGTCCAGCCAGATATGGACCATGAAGTTCGATACGCTGAGTACGTCTCCGGAGCGTTCCATCTGCCTCATTCTTTTGAAGATGTCTTTCATCGGTGGCAGAAAGTCTATGTTCATGCCGCCACCTTTGAGCAGTCGCATTTTGCTTAGTGCCATCGTCGGTTTGACTTCTCCATTGACCGTTTTAATTAAAATCTCTCCACAGGAATAGCCGGTCTTGAACTGGTCGCGGTGAGGGTTGGTCTTGTAGCCGACGATAAATGTGGCCAACCGGGCCCTTCGGTGCGTAACGTTGGCATGGAGGTCGAAAGATACGCCGATAGGTATATTATCACCAAGTTCATCCCGAATTGCCTGTAAAAGGTCTCCCTCCGGGTCATAAAGCCCCTCGACCCCCATCGAGCCGTGCAGTGACAGATAGATGCCATCCAGTTTGTTGCATGCCTTCAGGCCTTCAATTAGTTCCCTTTTGAACCGCTCATAAACGTCCCTCTCAATAGGACCGCCGGAAACGGCGCGTGCCTTGATTATGGGGATAACTTCGATATTTCCTCTCCCCTTTCTGGCTACTGCCTTCAAAAAACCACCGAGCTCGTCTTTCTGTTTCAGCGTGAGGATTTCGTTGCCATAGTAGAGCTGGAAGGCCTGAAAATCGCGGAGTGTCGTTTTCACTGGAGAAAAGGCGTTTGTTTCCTGGTGGATTTGGGCGATGGCGATCACCTTTTTCTGGGAACTGGGCTCTGGTTGACCGCATGCCGTGATTACTGGAAGTAAGAGGGAAAGCATTAGCAGTAGTGAAAAGTATCTCCTATACATAAAGCCACCTCTATTTTTTGGCAAAAGCATCGGGCTGTGTCCCGCCTTGCAACTATTTTTCGCGTTTGTCTAAAGCGATTTTGCCTGACACTATTATCAATCTCGACTTAATGGGATTCACGTTTTGATGAAGATTTTTAGAATTGCACTGCAACTGCGGCTTGCCCCCGGTGATTAATGCCTTACCATTTGCACCTTTGAAAGTATTTGAGGCATCTCATTTGGTTAAAATCCTGCGTCAAAAATACCTAGGCTATTCCGTTGTGTTCAAGAAATAGTTTCGAAGTGCTTTTTGGCTCTCAATTATTCTTTTTTTCTCTCTCTGCTTCTTTTTCTAAAATGCGCTGGGCTGCATCCATAGAGGTCCTTTCCAGCCGCGCCAGCAGTTCGAGCGCATGCTGCTTTTCTTCTTCCCTCAACCTAGCTATTTTTTCATCGGAATATTTCAGCAGTCCCTTAAGGATTTCATCGTTGTGCTGTCCCAGGGTCGGCGGAGCCGTGTATTTCTCCTCCTCGATGTCTGGCATTTTTATGGGGTTGCCGACCAGTCTAACCTCACCGCCGAGAGGATGAGGCAGATGGAGTATCATGTTCCGGGCCTTTACCTGTGGGTCATCAACTGTTTTGTCAATGGTGTTTATGGGGCCGGCGATAATATCTTCGACATAGAACAACTCCAGCCAGTCCTCGGCATTTGCCTTGGCGAGATGCTCTTCGATGGCTTGATTGAATTCCTCGCGGTGCTTTAATCTTTCCTCCCCCTTTACAAACCTGGGGTCATCTATCATCCAGTCTGCGCCTATGACTTTAGCCAGCCGTGGCCAGCTCGGGCCGATGGCTATGTAACCGTTCTTACATTTATAGACACCGTAGGGTAGAAGTGCTAGATGTCCCGAGCCCATTGGGCCGGGAACGATGCCAGAGGAGAGGTAGTATGAGAACTCGTAGGCCATGGCTGACATCATCGAGCCCAGCAGTTCGACATCGATTTTTTTACCCTGTCCAGTGCGCTCACGGTTGGCTAGTGCGGCTACTATAGACAAGGCACCAAATAAGCCCCCTAGTATATCGGCAGCGGGAAAGCCGGGCTTCAGCGGTCTTCCGCCAGGTTCACCTGTAGTGCTGATGGTACCGGCTACACCCTGAACAACTATATCCACCGAGGGACGGTCAACATAAGGTCCGGTAGCACCATATCCGCTGATGGAGCAGGATATGATTTTGGGGTTGATTTTTTTGATGGTTTCGTAGTCAGCCCCTAGCCTTTCCATGACGCCAGGGCGGAAATTGTCCAAGACCACATCCGAGACTTTCACAAGGTCGTAAAAGGCCTCTCTACCGGCATTCGTGCTTAAATCAAGGGTCACCGCCTTCTTATTACGGTTAAATGCCATATAGTAGAATGATTCTCCCTGATGGTTTGGACCGGGGAAGATTCGGCTGATCTCTCCACCTGGTGGCTCTATCTTTATCACATCGGCGCCCAAATCGCCCAGGAGCATGGCACAGTAAGGCCCAGCTATTGCACGGGACAGGTCTAATATTCTATACCCACTTAACGGTCCAGCCATTTTTCCCTCCTTGCGTCTATTCCTTGGTTTTTACGTTCTGGCGGATGTACTCAGCAATCTCTTTGATTGACGTGCCGGGGCCGAAGATTTCGCTTATCCCTTTCTCTTTAAGGAAACGGATGTCTTCTGGCGGTATAATTCCCCCGCCGATAATTAGTATATCTTTTACGCCTTTTTCCTTAAGTAGTTCAACTACCCGGGGGAACAGGTATTTATGGGCGCCTGAGAGACAGCTCAGCCCGATCACATCCACGTCCTCCTGTATAGCTGCTTTGACTATCTTTTCCGGGGTCTGTCTTAAGCCTGTATAAATAGTCTCCATACCTTCGTCCCTCAGCCCCAGGGCGAGTACCTTAGCCCCACGGTCATGCCCATCGAGGCCGGGCTTGGCTATAAGAACTCTGATTTTTTTCTTCTCTTCCATCTGGTCCTCCTTGGCTAGATTACTGCTGGCTGGTATTCGCCAAAGACTTCCCTGAGGACATCACACATCTCCTGCTCTGTGACATAGGCTTTAGCGCATTCTATAAAGTGGGGGATGAGGTTCTCCTCCTCCCTTTCGGCTTTAGTTTTCAGTTCCTTTAATAGCTGCCCCACGGCGCGGTTGTCCCGGCTCCTTTTTACCTCAGCCAGGTTACGAATCTGTCTTTCCTCTGCTTGCTCTCTTTTAATCGGGTCATAGGGATGTGGCACCAGCCTGGTGGTCTGTACTTCGAGCTCGGTTTCGCCCGTAAAACAGTTAACACCAACAATCAAGTCTTCGCCGCTCTCTATTCTTCTTTGTCGCTCATAAGCGCTTCTGGCTATCTCGCGCTGCATATATCCGTTCTCTATGGCGGCTACGGCACCGCCCATGGCTTCTATCTTCTCCAGTTCCTTCCAGGCGGCGTTTTCGATTTCATCTGTTAAATGCTCTATGTAATAAGAGCCTGCCAGAGGGTCAATGACCTCATTGAGTTTGGCTTCATAATATAGGATTTTGAAGGCGTCCTCTGATAGCTGTGATGCTTCTAGGCTCCAACCAAGCCCCAGGGGTTCGTCATAGGGGGGCATGGGGATAGGGAGCCCGCCGGAAAGGGCGGAGGCGATAGCCCCCACTACAGAGCGGGTCAGGTTGTTTAGGGGGCGCTGGACAGTGCAATTCTCATATCCCATATGGGCGCCGGCTGGTTGGCGGAGAAGCATGCTTCTCTCATTCTTGGCGCCGAACTTCTCCTTCAGTATCTTGGCCCACATCCTGCGGGCAGCGCGCTGGAAGGCTATCTCTTTGAAGAACTCCATGCTGCCACCAAAGGCATTAACTGTGAACCTTGGGGCAAAGGAGTCGACATCAAGGCCGGCGTTGACGCCCTCTTGGAGATAGGCGATCAGTATAGCCATACTGAAAGCTAAGTCCTGTTCTCGTGTGGCTCCCGCCCCTCTTATGTGGTAACCGCCTACACTTGTGATGTTCACGTGTGGACAATGCTTCGTAAAGAATACCAGGCTATCACGGAACATACGCATTGACGGTCTGGGTGGGAAGATATAGGTGCCGCGAGCGATGAATTCCTTTAAAATATCGTTTTGCGGTGTAGCCCGAAGCTTATTCAGTGGTATGCCTCTTTTTTCAGCCAGGGCGAAATACATGGCTACGATAATGTTGCACGGGCCATTGATGGTGAAATTGGACGCTATCCTGTCAAGCTCCAGGTCTCCACGGAAGGGTTCGTAAATCACTTCGAAGTCCCTCAAAGTATCGACGGCTACGCCGGTCTTGCCGACCTCTCCACGGACGAGGGGGTTATCTGAATCGTAACCGCACTGGGTTGGCAGATCAAAGGCTAGATTTGGGCCTCTCCTCTGGCCGCGTTTCTGCATTTCTAGGTAGTAGTCCCTGGTATCCTCCGCTGTGCCGTAGCCTGAATAAGTTGCAGCCCTTACTAGTCCGGTAGCCCCGGGCAAACCTCTCGTCGGGGCTGGTATGTATGGCGATGTTGGGTAAGTGTGTGCGGTGAAAGGGTATTGTCCGGGAAAGCCGACTTTTGTCAGGAAATCAAAGTTCTCAACATCGGCCGGCGTATAGAATTTGGTGGGAGGTTCTTTAAGGCCAAACCTGTCCAGGGCTGGCTTAAGCACCTTCTCCTCCCATTCTTTTCTTTTCTGTTTTATTTTTTCAATGTCCTGGCTCATGGTTGTCCTCCTGTTGCGAAGTATGGCTTGGTGACATGCGCAATTTGTTCCGGTCAAGCTGGCATCAGTTTACATAAACTCACGTACCTTGTCGCCCAATTGCCATTTTGTTCTCCCTAGTCATAAATGGTGGCACAGGGCAGAAGCTCAACTGGGATACCTGTTGCCCTTTCAATATCAAGATATACCCTTCCGGTCAGGTCTCGCCCCCAGCCGCTGAGATGGAAAGGCGATGACGGGATTACTACCAGGTCGGGTTTATCGTTCTTGCGGTTCATGTAGTCCCTAATATGGTCAATGAAGTCCTGTACCACCAGTAAATCACCGAGTAAGATGTTGCCGCCGAAGAAATTGTTTTTCGGGACTTCTACGTCTATTTTGAGTCCACCGTTTCCGAAGAGATGTGATTCGGTCAGGCATTGTTCAAATGTCGGTCTAACCAATTCGGAAGAAAGGAAGAGCACGTGTTTTGCCCCGTGGGCTTGTGCTAAGTGTTTCAGGTTTTCGATGTAACTTGTCCTGAGCCCACTGCCCATAAAAACGATGCCAAAATAGGCGTCAATATCTTCTGAGTAGGGATATGCATGTTCGGTCAAGTTTAAAATGACTTGGAGCGTATGTTTGTCCCTTTGTAGGTGTAGGCTCACTTCCTTTGCCCCGCTTTGTTTGACAAGAGCCAGGAGGTCACGAGCCTGTGGTCTGCTGTTAACCGGGATGCCGTTGATCTGTTTGATTATGTCGCCCTTTTCTATGCTACACAGATAAGCCGGAGAGTTTTTAACTACACCTATAATGTAAGGCATATTTTTGCGTTGATGGTAGAGATTCTCCTCGTACATAGTCGGCATAGCTACGATAGGACAGTCGTATTTTCTTCTGAGTTCTCGGACTCGAGAGATGACTGCTTCCCACACTTGGCGTAGGTCAAAAAGTTGGGTAGGCGAGAAATGTCTGGAGTACCCCGGAAGGTTGATCTGGACAAGATGTGTTTCGTGCTTGGCAGCGTAAGCCACTGTGGAAGAAAGGTCGTCCAGCATCTCATCGATTGTTTCGAACGGCCAGGGCACAATTACTGTGGCATAGGGTATGCTATGTTGTCTGAGCAGAGGCAGTGCGTTTATAGCTACTTCTGGGTTAAGGTCTTTCATCAAGTTCATGCGGCGTGATGGGGAAGAGCTGTTTAAAGAAAGATACAAGTAGATTGGTTTCAGTCTGGTCAGTTCGTCGACCATTGCATGGGTCAGCTGGCAGCCATTGCTGGTTATTCTGAGGGGTCTAGATGTTCTATCTCTGAGCAGTCGGAGCATGTCCAGGAAATATGGGTGTGTCATCGTCTCGTAGGCGCAGCTTAGGTTGGGGAATAGAGTTTTTTTCGCCTCAGGTGCAAAATATCTGATTCTGGTTCTAATTTCGTCAAACTCCTTCTCGGGACTCCTGCTGTGCGGGCTGTTTGAAACGCATATTAAAGGAGGGTTTCCTTTATTACAGCAGAACACACAGTCGCAGTCGCATCGACTTGCTGCTTGGTCTAAGATTTCGCTGGGCTCGCCGGTGGTGGTAACCAGCCAGTCATTGAGGTCTTTCAGTCTAAAGCCGTCCACTTTGACTGATTTACCATTGTACTCAAACTCGATTAAAGTCAAGATGGATTCTATCAATTTCTTGATCAATTCTATCCTGGGCTCATAGAAGGCGGCGCTTGCAATGTTTTGATAATCGTTCTGTTCGTCTCTCTTTGTATCGGTCTGCCGCACTATGTGGCTGGAGTTGGAGTAGTAAAGGTGGCTATCGGTTTGGGAAAACAGCGGGTATATCTGCTCTCTGTCCATCAGCCATCTGAAGCCATCGATCTTAACATCCTTACCCATTTTTAAGGGCATTACTATGTTCAGGAGACTTTCCATAACCGTCCTTACCAGCTCGGCAAGACGATTATGGAATACAGGTGTTTTGCCGCACTCTAAATCCAGTTTATAACGGAAGATATGGTCCTGGTTTAGTTCACTTTCCTTTAAATTCAGGTTTGCGTTTCTCAACAAATGCCCTCACTCCTTCCTGCACATCTTCAGTCTGCCAGGAACTCTCCATAATAGCGCGCATCTCAGCTTCCTCTTCAGGGCTTAACCGTTGATATAGTAGCTTGTTGATGATAGCCTTCATCCCAGCTACAGCTAAGGGGGCATTTTCAGCAATTTCCCTGGCCAGTGCATAGGTCGTGTCCTCAAGTTGTTCGGCTGGCACGACGTAGTGGACCAGCCCCATTTCCTGTGCCCGCTGAGCGGTGAAGAATTTGCCTGTAAAAAACAGTTCTCTTGTGTAGGCTATACCTATAAGCCTGATGAATCGCTCTATGGCTTTAGGGAAGTACACAAGGCCAAGCTTTACGGGGTTTATTCCTATGCGAGCTGAATCGGCAATTATTCTGAAGTCACAGGCAGCTGCCAGGTCACACCCTGCGCCTACGGCATATCCGTAGATCATTGCGATAACCGGGCAGGGGCAGGCAATCACGCTTTCTATAGCTCGTTGCAGTATGTTGCCGCCATCTTCTTCACCTATGATGGCCTCAAGGTCAGCCCCTGAACAGAAGGCTTTATCTCCAGCGCCGCGGAGAATGACGACCCTTATATCGCCACCTGGCTTTATGCTGCTAAAGGTCTCCCTGATGCGGTGTACCACCTCCGGATTTAGTGCATTCCGCCTTTCAGGGCGGTTAATGGAAACTGTACAGATATAGTCCTTTTTTTCTACAAGCAATACATCGGCCATTTCTTACTCCTTCCTGCCAGCATCATGCCCGTCTATCCTTATCTTTACCTGATCATTGTGCTTGGGAGCCAAATGCTTAGCTGCGGGAAAAGGGCAAACAAAACAAGTCCTATTAACATTATTATAAAGAAAGGAACCATGCCCCGCAGGACATCTGTCAGAGGGGCCCCTGATACTCCCTGTACTACAAATAAGTTAAGTCCTACTGGCGGTGTAATGAGTGCCATCTCCATGGTCAAAGTTAGCAGTACTGCGAACCAGATACCGTCAAACCCCAGCGAAATTATTAACGGGTACACGATAGGCAGTGTAATCATCATTGCGGAGACGACCTCTAGAAACATCCCCAGAATAATGTAGATGAGCATCAAGGCGGCTATTACTGTCCAGGCGGGGATGTTGGCTGCAGAAACGAAGTTTACCACTGTGTCCGGGAGCTTGAGCAGCGTCATAAGCATACCCATGATAAGGGCACCGACGACTATGATTAAAATCATTCCCGCATTGCTGGCACAATCTCTGAGAAAAGCCGGCATTTGAGAGACTTTTATTTTCCTTCGGGCTAGGCTCATTACCAGAACATAAATTGCTACCACAGCACCGGCTTCTAGTACAGTGAAAATCCCCGAGTAAATTCCGGCAATTAACACTATCGGTGCCAGCAGCCCCCATATCCCTGTCTTAAAGCCCCGGAACCTTTCCTTCCAGCTATATGGGGCGATTTTTTGGCAGGCACCAGTCCGGGCGCAACGGAAACTGGCGTAAATGGAAAACAGTGCCACAAGTATAATGCCAGGGATGAGTCCAGCCATAAATAATTTGCCCAGCGATTCTTCAGTTATCCCTGAGTATATAAGCATTGTGCCGCTGGGGGGAATCATGATGCCCAAGGTTCCGCCAGCAGCCAAAACTCCGTAGGAGAAACGTTTGTCATATCCTCGTGCTGCCAGTGCTGGCAGAGCGATTAAACCAATAGTTATAGCCACAACCACGCTGGAGATAGAGATAGCGGCGAATATGGCACAGGTTATGATGGTAGCTATGGCCAGTCCCCCGGGGAGATGACCAACCCACCTCTCGCACAGGTCATATAGTTCTGCACCAGCACCGCCGCTCTGCAACATCAGTGCAGCTAGGATGAAGGGCGGTAAACAGGCCCAGGCGAAGTTATTCATACTACCGTAGGCAACATGAGCAATGGCAGGTAATGCGTTCAGTCCACCATATAGGAGAAAGAGACCGGTCATGCCAACCAACGCCAGAGAAGCAAAGATAGGCACTCCGCCGAAAAGCAAAATAAGCATCAGCATGACAAATCCAGCCACCGGGGATACTAGATACAGCCAGACTGCAATCCCGATGGAGACCAGGAACAGCGGAATGAGCAACTTGGGGTTGTCTTTAAATCCCTTTTCCACTGCCAGCTGCTGAGTTCGCAGGAGATTAATTTTAGTGACTATATCCTTTATGAGCTGGAGTCCGAAAATTGTGCCTCCGGCGAATAGAGCTAACTTTGGTACCCACATCGGGGCAACAAAAATGCCTATGGTTGTCTCCCGGGATTTCACAGCGTCCAGAAAGAAGTCATAACTATAGTAGATAAATGCTACAGTGAAAAGAAAGGTTAGCATAAGGCTCATAACGTCCCATATTGCCCGTGTCCGTGGTGATAGGCGGCTTGTGAAGATGTCAATTCGGATGTGCCTGCCCTCCCGTTGTGTGTACGCTAGCGACATAAAGGCGAACCAAATGAGGATGAAAATGATTATCTCCAGAGACCATGAAGTGGGACTTTTGAATACATAGCGAGCAATTATTTCATAGGTAGCGATGATAACGGCAACGAATATTATGGCCCCGGCAAAGGTGCCACTACTAAGCGATAGAATGTCAACGCCTTTGCCCAGGCCGCGTGTCACTCTGGCTAGCATTAGTTACGTCTCCTAATTTGATGGAGTTGGCCCTGCCTGTTCGGACTGAAGAATGCTAGATTGTAACTGGGGCAATATATTTCGGTGTTTAAAGCTACTTTATCTCAGCCATTAGCCTCTTGTTATTAATTTCGTAGCACTTCTTCCAAGTCGTCTTTGCATCCCTTGTGGCCTCTATCATTCCTATAATCATACCTCCCTTTTCCTCACCATAGTCCTTCTTTATCATTTGTATAATTGCGGGGCGGACGATTCCGTAGAATCTGTCAAGTTCGGCACCTGAGAAACGATAAACCTCTATTCCCTTATCTTTTAATGCCTTACGGGCCTCAGCCTCTCCTTGTATGGCACGTTCAGTGGAATATGTTTCAGCTATGAGTGCCGCCTCCAGAATAGCTTTTTGTTGTGAGGGTGCTAGTTTGTTCCAGAAATCAAGGTTGGCCGCCAGGCTAAAGGCGCTAGGCATCCAAAGGTCGAAGTCCTGGAGATGTTTCACCACTTCATACAGTTTCCGTTCATAGATGCTGGTTGCTCCCGTCAATACCCCATCTATGACGCCTCTCTGTAAGCCCATGTACATATCCGCTGCACTCATCAGTACCGGGGCAGCCCCGAGGGATTCTATTACCACGCTTACTGTTTTACCCAAAGACCTTATCCTTAGCCCTTTATAGTCCTCAACCTTGTGCACTGGCTTCGTCGTGGCAATAATTGAAGAAGTGGCGTAGCAGACGTAGCTGAGTAACTTGATATTTGCTTTTTGGAAACCCGGCTCCAGCACTTTAGGAGTTAAGCCACCACCATGTTCGACATCATAGGTGGCTCGAACAGCATGGTCATAATCTTTGTACAGGCCGAAGGCTGCGACAGCACCAAGTTCCGGTACTTTGCCTAAAAACATGAGAGAGGAGATCTGGGCCATTTCCACCCCTCCTTTAGGCAGCACATCAACCATCTCTATATCTTTGTGAAGTTGCATAGCCGGATAATGGGTAAATTTCAAAGTCCCTTTGCTCCTGGCCTCCGCCTCCTTAATAAACAAGTCAATTGATTCAGTGAGATAGTGTCCTATAGGCATCTGGCTGTGTATTCTGACATTTGTCACCGGAACGGCTCCCTCTGGAGCTTTGGGGGCACAGTTGGCTGCTGGGAGTACCAGAACTACTGCAAGGATGACAGCAAGAAACATTAAAACCCTGTGCCGATGTGTTCTGGCTAATTTAAACATTTTTCCTGACCTCCTTTGTTAGTTTGTATTTCTAGTAGAAAGCCGAGTTCACATATGATTCTCCTTTCTCATTTTTTATAATGGTGCAAGGCTTCTAACTCTACCTAATATAAGCCATTAGCCACAAGATTTCAGACTCGTGAACCGACTGTAATGGTTACATCGGACAAGACTGTTAATGGATAGCTCGTTTCTTATCATTTGCCCTTAAGGAGTGATTTCATATGTAGAACATGATGCCTTTATGCACCTTGTTTAATTTGATGAGCTAGTTCTTCTGTGAGCTTCTCTTTAATTACCTTGCCCCCCGGGTTCTTAGGTAGCGCTGTTGTAAATATGATGTATTCCGGGATTTTGTATTTGGCAAGCTTATCGCTACAGAATTCTTTAATCTCCTCTGGTGTAAGAGTGGTACCAGGAACGGGGACGATGGATGCAGCTACTTTCTCGCCCATGACTTTGTCAGGTGCTCCGTAAACGGCGACTTCGAGGACTTTTGGATGCATGCAGATTACGTTTTCCACTTCAACAGGATAGACATTTTCGCCGCCTCTGTTTATCATGTCTTTTTTTCGGCTAACGACGTAGAAGAATCCCTCCTCGTCTACTCTTCCCAGGTCTCCGGTTAAAAACCAGCCGTTTCTAAAAAATTTTGCGGTCTCCTCGGGGTTGTTGTAGTAACCATCAGCCACGTTAGGACCTTTAACAGCGATTTCGCCGACGACGCCTGTGGGTACTTCTTTCATATTCTCGTCGACGATCTTCGCTTCGCAGCCGAGGCTGGGATGTCCTATAGAAGTGGGCTTTTTTATGCATTCTTGGTCAATTGCCACGAGCGACACTGAAGCTTCTGTTAGTCCGAAGCCATTGAAGAATTTGGCATTTGGAAATGCCTTCTGCATTTCGACCATCAAATCTGGGGACATAGGTGCGGCGCCAAAGGCAGCTACTTTGACCGAGCTTAAATCGTATTTTGCGACCTCTTCCGAGCCGAGCAATATCCTGTATATTGCTGGTGAACCGACCAGGAAGTCAATCCTCTCCTGTTCGACCAGTTCCAGAAAAGCAGTGATGCTGAGGCTGCTAAGTAGAACGGCTGTATTTCCCATTTTTAGGCACGGTACCAGTTGTTCTTGAAGGGCCATCACATGAAATAAAGGTGCGGCGATTAATGTTTTTCCCCCTTCGGGTCGGCTCAGCCCAAGCATCTCCATATATTGTTCCAGTCTTATAGCGCTGTGAATGAAATTGCGGTGGATGATTCTAACCCCTTTTGGCTTTCCAGTGGTGCCTGAGGTAAATAAAATAGTGTGAACATCATCCTCGTCACATGCTACCCGTGGGCAAGTGCCTCCTTTGTTCCAAATCTGGCTTAACAGAGCCTTGTCTATTTTGTGCTTTGTCATTTTATCCAGTTCCTTGTCCCATATCTCAGCATCGACGATGGTTACTGCTGGTTGGGTAAGGTTGATCTGGTATTCGAGTTCGGGCCTCTTGAGGCGGGTGTTAAGTATCACCGATATAGCTCCAATCTTGGAAATGGCCAGGAAAACCGGGGGAAAGGAATCATCGTTTCTAAGAAAAACAGCGATTCTATCTCCTTTAGCCACGTGGTAATCTCTTTTAAGGGCGCAAGACAAGGCATCGACTTTTTTGCTGAGCTCGGCGTAGGTTAGAGTAGTATTACCGTATTTAATTGCCTCACGTTCCGGATATTTTTGGGCTGTGGTACGAAACATTTCATATACAGTTCTAGGTCGGCCGACGTATACTTTGATTGTGTTTTTACCTATCTTTTTTTCTTCAAATTCATATTTGGGTTTCATGACTAGCCCCTTCTTTTTAAATTAACCAGAAAAGCTTATTGCCAACTTGCTCAAAGCAGTTTTGTAATCTGCTTAACATTCCCTACGTCCTCCAGACTCTCTATGGCGTGGATAATTTTGTCCACTTTTGCAGGGGAAAAGGCTGTCTTGAGCAAATCAGCAGCTTTTGCCTTCAATGTCGCTTGCCACTCCGCTATGGATATGGACCTGTCCTTACTTGAAAGTTCAAGCCTTTCCGCAATTTGCGTCCCGTCGTTCATTTTGATCCTGATTTCTGTTTCCGTCGGCAAAAGGGATTCTTCTGATTGCACTGTGATCTTAGACATCATGTTTCTTATATCTGGTTCTTCGACTGCTTCGTCGGTGAAATCGGAGTCTACAGCTCTGCCTTTCAGCAAGGCTAACGCGGCGCAGTATTTGATGCTGAATTTACCTTCAAGCCCTGTCTGGGGCTGTGGCTTACCAGCGACGGTGGCAGCGGCTGAACTTGTTTTCACCTCTATGCCATCTACTTTAGTTATTACCGGCTGGTATTTCTCCCTGATCTCTAACATGCACTTGATAATGGGGTGCGTTAGGTAACAGGAGGCATAGCGCTTGTAGACAACACCCTCAATTTGGAAAGGTTGACCGAAATTGTTTATCTTTGACTCGTCGAACTTCTGCGAGAAAGCTCTGCCAAAGCCGGCTTGACCCTCAAGTATTTGCTGTGGCGCTGTGAAACCATTTTCTGCCAGGACTGCAGCGATGATTCCATTGCTGGCGGCCTTCCCGGCATGGAATGGTTTGCACATGGTGCCAAAAGACTGCTGCAGGCCAAATGCCTGGGTTCCAGCAATGCCAAGGGCAGAGATGGACTGATCGGGGCTCAAGCCGATCAATTTGGCCACTGCAGCACAGGCACCAAAACAGCCCAGGGTAGCTGTGGCATGCCAGCCTGCCGCATAATGCTCCGGATTTACCGCCTCGCCAATACGGCACTCAGCCTCTATTCCGGCTACTATCGCCTCTATTAGTTTCTTGCCGCTGCTATTACGATGTTCTCCTATGGCTAAGGCAGCAGGTACGACTGGCACGGTTGGATGTCCTATCATCCCCATATGCACATCATCGTAGTCCAGAAAGTGGGAAGCCGTCCCATTAATCAAGGCTGCATTAACAACGTCTATTTTGCTGTTTCTGGTTATCACAGTTGCCTGTGGTCGACCGAAGAAGGGTGATAGAGCTTTGATCATAGAGTCCATATCGTTTTGCCCGCTTATATACCCCCCCACTGTCACCCCCAACCAGTCCAGCAAGCATAACTTGGCCTTGGCTATCGCATCCCTGGAGATATCGTTATAGTTCAGATTGCATATGAAGTCTGCAAGTCTTTTCGTGGCGCTCACTTTATTGACCCTCCTTCAAGCTGTCGTTTCAGCCTTTCAACATTTTCAGGAACACTTCAAGTAAGTTCTGCTTGTCAAATAGCTCAGGGTCGATGTAGTTTCTGGGGAGCACCGCTGTGAAATGCTGGACTACTAGGATCCCCGCGAGAAACCTGGAATCCAGGGGGTTCTTAATCGTGCCTTTTTGTTTTGCCTTGTGTATTTCCCGTTCTATTCTGCTTATGCACCTATCCATAAATTTCTTAAATAAGATATGAAATTCAGGTTCATCCGTGTAGCTGAACATGTGTATGAGGAACATAGATTTATGCGGGTTCTTTATCACAAAATCCAGGTATACCTCTATTACACCCCTGATGTAATTGATTTCATCATCAGGATACCTGGCCTCAACCTTTTTGTATCCTGAAACCAGTTCTCTCTTAATTGACTGGAAGCATTCGATGAACAAATGCTTTTTGCTCTCAAAGTGCTGATACAGCACCGGCTCGGAGACACCGGCCTCTGCAGCCAATTCAGCTGTGGTAGTCGTCTTATACCCTTTGGCATTGAACAGCCGGAAGGCGGCATCAAGTATCCTCTGGTGACGCAGTTCATAATCCAGATATTTCGTTTTCGTTCTTCGCACAATATTTTTGACGGTCATGGTCTTGGCTTATGGTTAGTAATTGCTATAAAAATAATAGCAGCGGCTACATTACTATAATGCCTTAAATAAGTCCTGTCAAGTGTCATCTTTTTGAAGCTGTGATATAATTTTCTTGAGGGCGTAGACATGCTTGATAGATTGGAATCTATGGAAAGGCGCTATGAGGAGCTGAACGAGCTGATAGCTCAGCCGGAGGTAGCCTTAAATCCATCACGCTTACAATCGTTGGCCCAGGAACAGGCGAACCTTGATAATATAGTGGCGAAGTACCGCCAGTACAAGGCAGTTACGAAAACATTGCAGGAAACTCAGACGTTGCTCGATGATGGACTTGAGCCAGAGATGGTGGCTTTGGTGAAGGAGGAAATAGGCAAACTGAAAAAGCAGCAGGAGACTGTGCTTCATGAGTTAAAGTTGTCCTTGCTACCAAAGGATGTTAACGATGAAAAAGATGTTATCATGGAGATACGGGCTGGGACCGGTGGCGAAGAAGCATCACTGTTTGCTGCTGACCTTTTCCGCATGTACAGTCGCTACGCCCAGAGTAAGGGCTGGCAAGTTGAAATTATCGACTGTAGTCGAACGGAACTTGGCGGCTTTAAGGAAGTAGTTTTTGAGATCAAGGGTAAAGGTGCCTTCAGTCGGCTGAAGTACGAGCGTGGTGTTCATCGTGTGCAGCGTGTACCTGTAACCGAGGCTTCGGGGCGCATTCATACCTCCACAGCTACTGTAGCAGTCCTTCCGGAAGCTGAAGAGGTGGAGGTAAATATCAAACCTGAAGACCTTCGGATAGATTTTTTCCGCAGTGGTGGGGCTGGTGGGCAAAATGTGAACAAGGTTACCACAGCAGTTCGCATTATTCACTTGCCAACAGGCATAGTGGCTACCTGCCAGGACGAGCGGTCTCAGCTTAGAAACAGGATGAAGGCGATGGCTGTGCTACGAGCTCGCCTGCTGGATAAGGAACAGCGTAAACAGCTTGAGGAGATAACTGAAGAGCGGCGTTCTCAAATAGGTAGCGGGGAACGGGCTGAAAAAATCAGAACATATAATTTCCCACAAGATAGGGTTACTGACCATCGAATAGGCCTCACCCTTCACAATCTGCCCCGGATTCTTGATGGTGAACTGGATGAACTCATCGAAGCTTTGGTCACTGATGAGCAAGTTAAGCAATTAGCAAGAGCTGAGCTATGACATTGGCACAAGCGCTTCAACAGTCTACTCGCCTCTTGGAGATCAATGGCATAGAGGACAGCCATATTGAAGCCAGAATTCTGCTGGGTCATATACTCAAACTCTCGCCGGCACAAATATATGCTCAGTTAGATAAGATTTTGAGCCCGGAACAAAAGAGTGAGCTGGAATTACTCATTGAACGTCGTCTTCGCCGGGAGCCATCTGCCTATATTGTAAACTGTAAAGAATTCTACGGACTCGATTTTTATGTTGATTGCCGCGTTCTTATTCCTCGACCGGAGACAGAGGTTCTTGTTGATTCCGCTCTGGCATTTGTGAGGGAAAATGCTGGTCGGGTGTTTTCTCAGTCGAGGCCTATTCTTATCGCTGATGTGGGCACTGGCTGCGGTGCTATTGCCATAAGCCTTGCCATAAATCTACCAGAGTGTAAAGTGTATGCCACGGACATCTCTGCTGCAGCCCTTGAGGTTGCTCGATTGAATTGCCACTATCACAGAGCCACAGGGCAGGTAACCATTCTGCATGGCAATCTATTGGAGCCTGTACCGGAGCCGGTGGATATAATAGTCGCTAACCTGCCGTATATCAAGAGTTCGGAGCTGCCAGGTTTGAGTCCAGAGATAGTTGGATATGAACCGAAGATAGCGCTGAATGGTGGTAGCAGCGGCCTTGATCTCATATGCCAACTTTTAGAACAGGCAGGTGAAAAAATAAGCCCCAGAGGTTGTTTTTTGCTGGAAATAGGCCGAGGGCAGGAAAAGGAGGTGGTGTCAAAAGTACGTGGTTATTTCAAAAAGGTCAAATGTGAGCTCATTCCCGATTTGAGCGGAATAGATAGGGTAGTAAAGGTTGTTTTTAGTGATAATTAGTAGGGAATCCACGTAAGGTACTTTATTTGACAAAATATGAAATTTGCCTTAAAGTATGCGGTTGGCTGGATTAGATGGCCCAAAATTTGATGTAAATTAAAGAAGGAGGGAAAAAGTGCCCGTAAACATGATTGTTTGTTGTAAACAGGTGCTTGACCCTGAAGCACCACCTGCAAGTTTTAAAATCGATCCGACTACTAACAAGGTAATTCCACCTCCGGGAGTGCCACCGGTCATCAGTCCCTTTGATGAGCAGGCTGTTGAAGCAGCGCTCCGTATTAAAGATGCGATAGGAGGTAAGATTACGGTTCTAAGTTTGGGCAATAATTTGCTCCGTGATGTTGTCAAAAAACCCCTGTCCATGGGTGCTGATGAACTGATTTTGCTTGAAGACGAAGCCTTTGAGGGTGGTGATAGCTGGTCTACTGCGTATGCTTTGGCTATGGCGATCAAAAAGATCGGGCAGTTTGACCTAATTTTCTGCGGTCGTCAGGCAGCAGACTGGGATAACGGGCAGGTAGGTTCTGGTATTGCTGAGATACTGGGTATACCTAGCGTTACGGTGGCGAAGAAGGTAGAAGTTGTCGATGGCAAGGCTAGGGTAGAACGCGTTATCGCTGATGGTTATCAGATTATTGAGGTAACGCTCCCCGCTTTAATAACCGTGAGCAATGAGCTTGGTGAGGCCCGGTATGCCACGCTTAAGGGGATTATGGCGGCAGCCAAGAAACAACCGATAGTCTGGAAACCGGCTGATATCGGGCTTGAGCCCTCGCAGGTAGGTGCTGCTGGCCGACGGAGCAAGCTTGTTAAGTTGTTCCAGCCGGTTAAAGAGGGCAAGTGCGAGGTGATAGAGGCAGATAGTCCGGCAGAGGCCGGCGCCAAACTGGCCGTGAGGCTCAGAGAGGCGAAGATAATCTAAACAGGGTAATAAGATTTAACCACAGGAGGTTATAATGGCTGAATATAAAGGTGTTATGGTCTATGGTGAAATTCTGGATGGGAAGCTATCTTCGATCACTACTGAGCTGTTAGGATGTGGACGGCAGCTCGCTGATCAGCTGAAAGAGGAGTTGTTCTGTGTGCTGGCGGGCGATAAGTTGGGTGAAGCAGCCAAGAGTGCTATCATCTATGGCGCTGACAAAGTGTACACTGTTGAAGATGCGCTGTTAAAGGAGTATCAGACAGACTCTTATGTAGCCGTGATGGAAAAAGTGGTTAAAGATGTTTTACCACGGATTTTACTTCTGGGGCAAACGTCTGTGGGGCGTGATTTAGCACCTAGATTGGCCTTTAGGTTAGGCGTTGGCCTGTCTATGGACTGCATTGAGCTCGGTATTGACCCAGAAACAAAGTTGTTGCGGCAAACCAGGCCCGTTTATGGCGGTAACGCTAGGGCTACCTTTATCTTGGAAGCCATGCCCCAGATGGCAACGGTAAGGCAGAAGGCTATGTCGCCGCTGGCGCCTGACGAGTCAAGAAAAGGTGAGATTATACCTGTCAAAGTTGAACTGGATCCGGCGAAGATAAGGACAAAGGTACTGGACACGGTAAAAGAGGAAGTAGTCGGGATAAAGCTAGAAGATGCTCAGGTGGTGGTGGCTGGTGGGAGAGGTGTTGGTGGGCCGGAGGGTTTCAAGCAACTTGAAGAGCTGGCCAAGGTGTTAAAGGGAGCGGTGGGTGCCTCCAGGCCACCGTGCGATAACAAGTGGGTGCCTGACACGCTGCAGATCGGCCTCACCGGGAAGATTGTCACCCCTGAGCTCTACATCGCAGTGGCTATTTCCGGAGCCAGCCAGCATATAGCCGGGTGTTCTGGCGCTAAGAATATAGTGGCCATCAACAAAGACCCTGAAGCTAACATATTTAAAGAAGCCCGCTTTGGAGTGGTGGGCGACTGGAAACAGGTTCTCCCCGCCTTCACTGAGAAAATTAAGGAGCTGGTAGCTGGTTAGTGAATTAGAGCCCTGTTACTGTCCGGACTTCTGGCTTATGATTTTCTGGGCGATTTGCGATGGTACCTCTTCATAGTGGCTGAATTCGACGGTGAAGGTACCACGTCCTTGAGTCATTGACCTTAGGTCAACTGCATAGCGCTGGACTTCTGCCAGTGGTGCCTGTGCCTGTATAATGTTGGTGCCGTCTGAGGGTCTCATTCCTAAAACACGGGCTCGCTTAGTGTTAAGGTCGCCGATTATATCGCCAGTGAATGTCTCTGGCACGATGATTGTCATATTTACAATAGGTTCCAGTAATACACATTGTGCTTGAGCTAGTCCCTTTTTCAGGGCCTGCGCCCCAGCGATTTTGAAGGACATGTCTGATGAATCTACCGGATGAGAGCTCCCATCATAGAGAGTTACCCTCACATCGACTACAGGATAGCCGGCCAAAATCCCTTCAAGTCTGGCCTCCATTACTCCCTTTTCTACAGCTGGGATGTAGTTCTTGGGCACGGCTCCGCCAACTACCCTCTCGGTAAATTCAAAACCCGAGCCCCTAGGTAAGGGCTCCAATTCCAAGAATACATGGCCATACTGGCCATGTCCACCTGTCTGTTTCTTGTGTTTATACTCGGCCTGGGTTTTAACAGTAATCGTTTCTTTGTAAGGGACTTTAGGTTTCTGGAGAATCACCTCCACACCGAACTTGCTGGATAATCTCTCAGCAGCTACCTCAAGGTGGGTTTCTCCCATCCCTCCCAAGAGGATCTCGCCGATATCAGGTTCCCGTTGCACTCTCAACGTTGGGTCATCTTCGCACACTTTAGGCAATGCTGTGCTCATTTTATCTAAATCGGCTTTCGCTTTGGGGTGGACTGCCATATACAGCACCGGCTGGGGAAACTCGATTGAGGGCAATCTTAATTGAAGCTCGCGCGTGCCGAGAGTATCACCCGTGGCTGTTGATGCCAGTTTAGCTACTGCACCAATATCTCCAGCACCAAGCTGGGTTACTGGCTCCTGTGTTTTACCCCGCAGGCCAAAGAGCTGTCCAATTCGTTCCGTGGTGCTTTTGTTGATATTCCATACGTGTGAGTTGCTGGAGATAGTCCCTGAATAAACTCTGAGATAGCTAATTCTGCCTACACGTGGGTCATTGGTGGTCTTGAACACCAGAGCAGAAAGAGGTGAGTCAGCAGCCGGTTCCACCTTCTGCTCTTCACCTGTTGAAGCGTTAATGGACTTCACAGCACCTTTGTCCCTGGGCGATGGGAGGTAATCGACTATGGCATCCATTAAGGGTGTAACAGCGATGTTCTTTAAGGCGGAACCTACCATAACTGGCACAACCTTGCCCAACCTGGTAGCCTCCTTGAGGCAACGGTAAATCTGCTCCTGGCTTATCTCCTCTCCGTCAAGATATCTTTCAATAAGTTTGTCATCGACCTCAACCACTGCCTCAACCAGCTTCTCGCGGTGAGAATTGACTTCGCTAGTCATAGCGGCGGGTAGCTCGATTTCCTTTAACGGATTACCGGCATATGCCTTCCTGGCAATCAAATCTACTACGCCCTGGAAGTCTTTTTGGGAGCCTATGGGCAGCTGGATTGGTAGGCATTTTGTCCCCAGTTTGGTCTGGATGTCTTTTAGAGCGTTAAGAAAGTTGGCGTTCTCCCGGTCCATCTTGTTGACGAATAAAACACAGGGCAGCTCTGTTTCGTTAAGGTACTGCCATACCTTTTCGGTGCCTACTTCCACGCCCGATACAGCACACACCACCACAACTGCGCCTTCGCTGACAGCTAGTCCTGCTTTAACTTCAGCGACAAAATCGGGATAGCCTGGGGTATCGATGAGGTTCAGCTTACAATCTTTCCATTGGCAGGGTAGCAGTGACAGGTTGATGCTTATCTGGCGTTTTATCTCAGCGGAATCGTAGTCTGAAGTGGTTGTACCATCAGCCACATTACCCAGGCGGGTTATGGCGCCTGAGTTGAAAAGCATTGCCTCTGATAGTGATGTTTTTCCAGCACCTGAATGTGATAGGATGACGACATTACGGATTTTTTCTGGAGAAAAATGATGCACTTGTTATACCTCGTTCCTAGCAGTTGGTTTGACAGATTAGTGCATTGTAGCAATGTCCCGCTCTAAACGTCAAGGCATATACAGGTAATTGAGTTGATTGCTGATCAGTCTAATTCGAGTCTGCGATTTTGCAGGGTCAGATTCGCAAAACTTAACCTTTGTGGCTACATGTATTCCTTTCATCAGTGAGGCTGAAGCCTCGCTCAACAAGTTCTTTGTGTTATAATATGTGACATTTGCTAGTAAGTCCTTTTAAGGTGGAGTCATATGAAGCTGAGTCGCGAGGAAGTGGAGCACATAGCTCGGTTAGCCAGATTGGGATTAAGTGAGTCTGAGATAGAGAAGTTCCAAATTCAGCTGTCTGATATATTGGAGAACTTCGAGATACTTAAACAGCTTGACACCGCTGATCTGCCACCTACTGCGCAATCTATAGCCTTACAAAATATCTTTAGACCTGATGAAGCCAAACCATCGCTCCCTCTGGAAGATGTTCTAGCTAATGCACCTCGGCGCGAAGCAAATTACTTCAAGATAAGAGCAGTATTAGAATAAGTCATGGACGACCTTTGCAGACTGACGCTGACCCAGGCTCATCAACTCTTGAAAGAAAGAAAGGTATCCTCGGTGGAGTTGGCCAAGGCTTGCCTGTCACGTCTGGCCGCGGTTGAAGATAAGCTTCAGGCTTGCATAACCATCTGTGAAGGGGCTGCTCTGGAGCAGGCAAAAGAAGCTGATAAAGCTATTCGGAATGGTGAGCTCAAGCCGCTTACCGGCATACCGGCCTTAATCAAAGACAACATGTGCACCAAGGGCATCAGGACTACCTGCGCATCGAAAATTTTGGAGAATTTTGTACCGCCTTATGATGCTACGGTTATCGAGAGACTAAAAGCCGAAAAAGGGGTGATCCTGGGGAAGACCAACATGGATGAGTTTGCCATGGGGTCGTCAACGGAGAACTCTGCGTTTTTTCCTACAAGGAACCCTTGGGATTTAGACCGTGTCCCAGGTGGCAGTAGTGGTGGTTCAGCCGTTGCTGTGGCTGCAGACGAGGCTATATATGCCCTTGGTTCGGATACTGGCGGCAGCATCCGTCAACCTGCCGGCTTTTGTAGCATTGTTGGCCTAAAACCCACCTATGGCCGGGTGAGCCGATTCGGCTTGGTCGCCTTTGCCAGCTCACTTGAGCAGATTGGGCCTATGACCAAGACGGTTGCTGATTGCGCGCTGGTGCTTAACATTATAGCCGGGCATGACTTGCGAGACTCCACGACGGCACCTTATCCGGTGCCTGATTTCACAAAAGCGCTAGTCGCAGATGTCACAAAGTTGCGTGTCGGTATACCTAAGGAATATTTTGTCGAGGGGATGCAAAATGAGGTAAGGATGAGCATAGAGTCAGCTATAAAAAAGCTAGAGGATATGGGTGCTGAAATAGATAGGGATGTCTCATTGCCGCTGACCAAATACGCCCTGGCTGTTTATTACATACTAGCTCCTTCAGAGGCATCGGCCAACTTGGCACGCTATGATGGTGTAAAATACGGCTTCTCTTATCAGGATGCCGATAATATATGGGAGGCAATGGAGAAGACCAAGCAATTCGGTTTCGGTGCCGAGGTGAAGAGGCGCATTATGCTGGGTACTTATGCCCTGTCCGCTGGTTACTATGATGCGTACTATCTTAAAGCTCAGAAGGTGCGCACGTTGATAAGGAGAGAGTTCGCTGAGGCTTTTGAGAGGTATGATGTACTGGTGACTCCGACATCACCGACCGTGCCGTTTAGGCTTGGAGAGAAGGTTGATGACCCGATACAGATGTATTTGAGCGATGTCTGTACATTGCCTGTAAATATCGCTGGCCTCCCGGCTATCTCTATCCCGGCCGGCTTTGCTGACGGTCTGCCAGTTGGCATGCAAATCATAGGCAAGCCTTTTGATGAGGAAACAGTACTCCGTGTAGCTTTTACCTATGAACAGGCTACTGAGTGGCATCAGAGAAAACCGCCGATTTAATTGCTGAATTTGTGGCGAAGTTTAGATGATGAACGGCAGAGATAAATTTTCGCTCTAAAGGAGGGAACGAGGGTGGGGGAATTAAATAAGATTCAAGTCAACTGCTATTCGGGCTATATTTATGCCCAGAGGCCGGAATCATTTATATGGCTGGGCCAACAGCATAAAGTAGTGCTGGTTGAGAACGAGTGGCTTGAGCCGGGCAAGCGTTTTTTTAGGGTTGTCACTGATGATGAGAAGGTCTGTAGACTTTGCTATAATGAAGCTCAAGACGAATGGTGGCTTATCACTGATTCGTTATCAAGGGCTGAGGAGGCAGCATGAAGCAAATTTTTGAGGCTCTGGAGAAAGATTCTCGGCTAACACCGGAACAAATCTCTACTATGACGGGAATACCAGTTGATGAGGTGAAGGAGGTAATTAAAAAGGCTGAACAGGAGCGGACTATTTTAAAATATAAGACTGTTATAGACTGGAGCAAATTGGGCGAAGAGCAGGTCTGGGCACTGGTCGAAGTCAAGGTTATTCCCCAGCGCAACGTCGGTTTTGATGCCATTGCCGAGCGTATTTATAAGTTCCCAGAGGCCCGCTCTGTTTATTTAGTTTCCGGAACTTATGACCTCGCGGTGCTGGTAGCTGGCAGGACCATGCAGGAAATCGCTGTTTTCGTCTCAGAAAAATTAGCGCCGTTGGAAACGGTGCAGGGGACGGTTACGCATTTCATCCTTAAGAAATATAAGGAGGATGGTGAAATTTTTGAGGGCGACGAAGGGTTCAAACGCCTGCCGGTAATGCCATAAGAGGCCTTTATTTGTTAGTCTGGAGGTAGTGTGTCTGAAAACGAGTCAGGTCATACCAGGTTAGCCACCAACAGAATATCGGAGAAGGTAAATTCAATCCCGCCATCGGGTATCAGAAAGTTTTTTGACTTGATTTCTTCGATGGAAGGAGTGATTTCTCTGGGTGTTGGGGAACCTGACTTTGTCACACCGTGGCATATCCGTGAAGCTGCTATTTATTCCCTGGAAAAAGGCTATACCATGTATACCTCGAACAAGGGAATGCCGGAACTGAGGATGGCGCTGTCAAATTACCTGGAGTCTTGTTATGGGTTGAACTATGACCCCGATGACGAAATTCTCATCACCGTTGGTGTTAGCGAAGCCCTCGATCTGGCTGCTAGAGCCATACTGAATCCTGGTGATGAGGTCATCATGCCAGACCCTTGCTATGTCTCGTATCCTGCCTGTGTGACCCTAGCTGGTGGTATACCTGTCATGGTACCGACCACTGAGGAGAATAGCTTCAAACTAATAGCGGATGACATTGAAGCGCGAATAACACCTAAAACGAAGGCAATACTTATTGGCTATCCAGCCAACCCTACCGGTGCAATCATGTTAAAGGAAGAATTGATTCGAATCGCTGAACTGGTAAAACGATATAATCTGCTGCTAATTTCAGACGAAGTCTACGGGCTATTAGTCTATGGCGTCGAACATACTTGCCTGGCTACGTTGTCAGGCATGAGAGAGCGGACTATACTTTTAAATGGGTTTTCCAAAGCCTATGCTATGACCGGATGGCGAGTAGGTTATGCCGTTTCCAATAAGGATATCATCGGGGCTATGACCAAGATTCATCAGTATACCATGCTGTGTGCGCCTATCATGGGGCAAATGGCAGCGCTTGAGGCTTTGAGGGCTGGGGATAATGAGGTGCAGGCGATGTTGCGAGAGTATGACAGGCGGCGACGAGTAATAGTGAAGGGGCTACGGGATATCGGTCTGTCCTGCTTTGAACCAATGGGGGCTTTCTATGCCTTTCCATCAATAAAAATGACGGGTATGACCTCAGAGGAATTCGCTGAGCGGTTGTTGTGGGAGGAAAAGGTAGCAGTTGTTCCTGGCTCGGCTTTTGGTCAGTGTGGTGAGGGCTATGTTCGTTGCTGTTATGCTGCTTCCCTCAGCGAAATTGAGGAGGCGCTTAAACGGATAGGTAGGTTCGTGGAGAGACATCGAAAATAAAGCCCGGGAGTTGCTAGCATGGACTTTGATTTAACTGAGGAACAAAAGCTAACACGTCAGGCAGTTCGAGAGTTTGCTGAAAGGGAGATAGCCCCAGTTGCTCGGGAGCTGGACGAGAAGGAACGGTTTTCTGTTGAGCTGACGAAGAGGATGGCTGAACTGGGATTACTGGGTTGTTTTGTCTCCGAAAAATATGGCGGTTCTAACATGGGGTATGTGTCCTACATCATAGTAGTTGAAGAGTTGGCCCGGGTAGACGGTTCTCAGGCAGCCACTATCGCCGCCGGAAATTCTCTGGGGATCGGCCCAATATATTATTTTGGCAATGAGAGGCAACGGCAAGAGTGGCTGCCAAAACTGTGCGCAGGGGAATGTCTGGCAGCATTTGGTCTTACTGAGCCAGAGGCCGGCTCCGATGCCGGAAGTTCTAGAACTACTGCTGAGCTTAAAGGGGACCACTGGGTTATAAACGGCAGGAAAATCTTTATCACCAACGCCGCCTGTCCCCTGACAGGTGTAGTAACCGTTCAGGCGGTAACGGGGAGGCGTGAGGATGGCAAGCCGGAACTGAGTTGTATCCTAGTTCCTAAAGATGCTCCTGGTTTTACTGCCAAAGAGATGAAGGGCAAGATGATGTGGCGTGCCTCAAATACCGGGGAGCTCTTTTTCGATGATTGCATCGTGCCCAAGGAGAACCTTCTGGGAAAAAGGGGAGATGGTTTTCATCAGATGCTCACCACGCTTGATGGAGGTCGGCTCAGCATTGCTGCTATGGGACTCGGTGGCTCACAGGGTGCCTTTGAATTGGCCCTGGAGTACGCTAATACGCGTATACAGTTCGGCCGTCCCATCAGCTCCTTTCAAGTTAATGCGTTTAAGCTGGCTGACATGGCGCTTGAGATTGAGCTGGCTAGGAACTTTCTGTACAAGGTCTGCTGGATGAGGGAGCAGGGGCGACCAATAACCAAGGAAGCTGCTATGGCCAAACTCTACTGTTCAGAGGTAATGCATCGTTGTGTGCACCAAGCCTTGCAACTTCACGGTGGCTATGGGCTGATGAAGGACTTCAGGATTGAGAGATTTTATCGAGACCAGAGGTTGTTGGAAATCGGGGAAGGTACGTCGGAAATTTTGAGGATAGTGATTGCACGCCATATTGGCGTAGCCGGTCGAGCACTGTAGAATAAAGGCTATTTCAGTGATGCAAGGTTTTAGCCTTGCTATTGTAAGCTGTTGCTTATTGAGTGTAGTCAAATAGCGTTATTAAGAGGTAAGGAGAGGTTAAGATGGAAAAAGAGGCAAGGCGAGTTAAATGTAAACGGAGACTTGCAAAGCCTGAAGACTTGCTTACTGATTTTGCTGGCCCGGCGCCTGTGAAAGAACCTGAGAAAGTGAAGGAAGCTCTGGGTGAGCGTATTCAGAAAGCGAGACAATTGCGTGAGCTTACCCTTGAGGACATTAGCAGCCGCACCGGCATTGATGTGGAGACTTTGAAACGTATAGAATCAGGGGAGACAGTACCCCCTCTAGGGCAGTTGGTAAGGTTAGGCAAAGCTCTTGACATGAAGATGGGCTATTTCATCTCTCCGGGTGTGGAGAAGCCTATAACCGTAGTGCGGAAGGGTAAAGGGAAGGCTGTGGCTCGTTACGGAAAGAAGAAGGCTGAAAGATACGGATATTTGTATGAGTCGCTAGCGCCGGAAAAGGCTAACCGTATGATGGAACCATTCATTGTAACTCTGCTACCTACAGAAACGGAGGAGTTTTCCACTCACGACGGTCAGGAGTTCCTTTTCGTGCTCGAAGGGGAGACGAAGGTGCAGGTTGGTGATACAGTAGAGTTTCTCAAACCCGGCGATGCCGTATACTACGACTCTAACCAGCCCCATCTGGTCAAATCCGCCACCGAAAAGAAGGCCAAAATACTGGCGGTCTTATACACCGGCCCAAAGTAATCTCTTGATCAGATTGTCAGCAGGCGTCTGCTTACCAACAGTGCTGCCATTTTTCAACTTTTGGGCAAACAATGTCCGGTGCCGAGTCTATTTACGTTTAAAGCAGCTCTGCATATTCGTTGCTGGCCACAAAATATGACTCAGAAGGATCCTGATGCCGGTGCCAATTAGGTATAAGACCGCCAAGAAGTTCAGTATGTCTAGCAAGAAGTTCAGTATGTCTAGCAAAAAGCTTAGCTGCTTTACTCCCTGGTGTAAAACCGGCTGTTGTTATGCCATAGGCAACAATCCCTATAGTTGCGCAAGCCACCTTCATATTTAGTCTCATGAGGGCAAAAGTTAGGCCGATTGCCAAAGCATCTATACTTGTGGCCATGGCCAGAGGCAGTAGTACTGCACCGTTAACGGTATATACCCTTGTTAGGCGATCTCCATCGCTT